>NZ_LLXX01000143.1:12469-35327 GCF_001440405.1 Bradyrhizobium valentinum | reverse complement strand
AAGCGGCGGGCCGAGAACGCGCCGACGAATTCCGGCTCGAGCGCACCCGCCGCCACCATCCGGGCAATCTCGAAGGCGTGATTGGAGGCGAGCGTGACGCCGGAATGACAGCAGGTGACGAAGGCGCCGGGCGCACTCTCCGACTGATCGTAGATCGGGAAGCCGTCCTGCGGCATCACGCGGATGCCGGACCAGGTACGCACGACGTTCAGGCGTGCCAAATGAGGAAACATGCGCTGCGCGCGATCCGCCATCACGGCGCTCACCGAATGGTTCAGCGTGCGATCGTCAAGTTGATCTTCCTTGCTGTCTCCAATCATCACCGTGCCCTCGTCGGTCTGGCGAATGGTGGTCAGCGGATGCGGCAGGAACGGCATGGTGCGCTCGGTCACCACGATCTGGCCGCGCGTCGGGCCCATCGGCGCAGACAGGCCCACCATCGGTGCGAGCGACTGGTTGGCGTTGCCGGCGGAGAGCACGACCTTGCCGGCGCGGATCTCGCCCTGCGGCGTCGCCAGCCGGAATTCGCCGCCACTCCGGGCGATCGCCGAGACCGGACGCTCGGGAAAATAGTCGACGCCGAACAGCTTCAGCCCGGTGTGGAAGGCGCGGAACGTGCGCAGCGAGTTCACGTGCCCGTCCAGCGGACAGAAGCTGCCGCCGGAGACCTCTGGACCAATCAGCGGCAGCATCTTTCTGACCTCCGACGCCGACAGCATCTCCATCTTGTAATCTGCCGCGCCCACCTGGTTGTGCATGCGCGTGACAAGCTGAGCGCGCTGCGCGAACTCGTCCTCGCCGAGGGTCAGGTGAAAGCCGCCATTCTGCTGCAGGGCGACGTCGAGCCCGGTCTGATCTTTCAATTCGGCGGCGAGCTTGCCCCAGCTTTCGGACGCCCGCACCGTCCAGCCGGTATAGGCCGGCATACCGAGTCCCTTGCTCTGCACCCAGACCAGCGCGAAATTTGCCCGCGAGGCGCGCTTGGCGATATCGCCCTCGTCGAGGACGACGGCCTTCTTGCCGAGCCGGCCAAGACCCCAGGCAATAGCGGAGCCGAGCAGGCCGCCGCCCACGACAGCGACGTCATATTCCTTTGACATGGATTTTCCTTGGGTTCTCCTAGCGCCCCGGGTCGCTCTTGCCGGCGAGCACGCGGTCGAGCCCGTAGAAGCGGTCGAGCAGGATAAGGGCGGTCATGGTGATCGCGATCACGCTGGCCGAGACAGAGGTCACCAGCGGATCGATGTTGTCCTGGATATAAAGGAACATGCGAACGGGCAGCGTCTCGGTGCCGGGCGTGGCCAGGAAGACCGTCATGGTCAGATCGTCAAAGGATTGAATGAAGGCAAGCGCCCAGCCGCTAATGACGCCCGGCAGGATCAGAGGCAGGGTCACGCGGCGGAACAACGTCCAACCGCCGGCGCCGAGCGAGACCGCCGCCATCTCGACAGAGCGGTCCATGCCGGTTGCTGCGGCCAGCGTCAGCCGCAATGCGAACGGGAACACCACCACCACATGAGCGACCAGCAGGCCTGTGAAACTGCCGCCCATGCCGATCGCCGTGAAGAAGCGCAGGAAGGCGATGCCGAGCACGACATGCGGGATCATCAGCGGCGACAGGAACAACGCTGCGATGGCGTCGCGGCCTCGGAAACTATAGCGGGCGATGGCAAGCGCGGCCGGCACCGCGAACAGGAGCGCCACCAGCGAGGACAGCGCACCTAAGCCGAGGCTTACCCAGAAGGCATGGACGAACTCGGGATAGCTCGCGATCTTCCTGAACCAGCGTAGTGAGAAACTGGTCGTTGGCAGCGACAGGTAGCCCTCCGGCGTGAAAGCGACAAGGCAGACCACCACGATCGGCGCCAGCATGGCGACGACGAAGATCGTATGGAAGATGAGCGCGAGCGGGCCGTTCGTCCTCATCGGAACACCTCGGCATAGCGTCGCTCGATCAGCGCGTTGCTACCGACCACGATCAGCACAAGCGCCACCAGGAGCAGGACCGCTACGGCTGCGCCGAGCGGCCAGTCCAGGGTGTTGAGAAACTCGTCATAGGCGAGCGTCGCCGCGACCTTGAGCCGGCGGCCGCCGATGATGGCGGGCGTCGCAAAAGCGCTGGCGGACAACGAGAAGACGATGATCGCGCCCGACAACACGCCCGGCATGATCTGCGGCAGGACGATGCGGCGGATGATCGTGAACGAGCCGGCGCCGAGCGACAAGGCGGCGTTCTCAATCTGCGGGTCGAGGCGCTGCAGCGCGGTCCAGACCGACAGCACCATGAACGGCATCATCACGTGCGCGAGTGCGATGACCATGCCGGTCTCGGTGAACATGAAGGGCAGCGGCGAACCGATCAGCCCAAGCGACATCAGAAGCTTGTTGACGAGACCATTATTGCCGCCGAACAAGAGCGCCCAGCCGAGCGTGCGCGCCACCACGGAGATGAGTAACGGACCAAGGATCACGAGCAGGAAGAAGCTCTTCCAGCGTCCGCTCATGCGGTTGAGGATGTAGGCCTCCGGCGCACCGAACATGGCCGTTATCAGCGTCGTCAGCAGCGCGATGCGGAAGGTCCGCCAGAACATCTCGGCATAATAGGGATCGGTCGCGATCTCGCGCCAGTTCTTCAGGATGAAGACCGGCTCGATGCCTTTGTACTGGCCCCAGTCGTGGAACGAGAGCATCACCGTCATGGCGAGCGGGATCACCAGGACACCGACGAACAACATCAGCGCCGGTGCGGTCAGCGCCCACGGCGCGCGGCCGTCACGCGTATCCGCCGTCGCCGCAATATTCGCGGGGGCAGTGTCGACGGCTGCGCTCATGCGACACCTCCAGCGCCACGCAAGCTCATGTCTTCCGGCCGCCAGGCGAGCCGAACGGCCTCACCCTCCGCCGGCTGCGGCTGGCCGTCATTTTGCCGGATCACAATCACAGGGCCGCATTCGCTCTCGCACTGGAACAGCCAGTGATTGCCCTGGAAGATGCGGGTGACGATCTTCGCCGCGATCCCTGCATCACCGAAGCCGATCCGCTCGGGGCGGATGCTGACCGTCACCGGACCCGCGATGCCGGCCGGCGCCGGCACGCTCCAGGAGCCGGCGGCCAACCGCCGTGGAGTGGCGCTAAGGTCAATCGTCGCGGCTAAATCATTCGTCTTGCCGAGGAACTGGGACACAAAGGCGGAAGCCGGCCGCTCGTAGGTCTCCTGCGGTGTGCCGATCTGTTCGATGCAGCCCTGGTTCATCACCACGATCCGGTCAGACAGCGACATCGCCTCGTTCTGGTCGTGGGTGACCAGGATAGTGGTGGTGCCGAGATTTCGCTGGATCTGGCGCAGCTCGATCTGCATGTCCTCGCGCAGCTTGGCGTCCAGATTTGATAGCGGCTCGTCGAGGAGCAGCACACTCGGCCGGATTACGAGCGCACGGGCAAGCGCCACGCGCTGCTGCTGGCCACCCGACATCCGCCGCGGATACCGCTCCTCATAGCCGGCGAGCCCGACCATCTCGAGCGCGGCGCGGACGCGCTCGCGGCACTCGGCCCGCGGCACTCGCCGCATCTCGAGGCCAAAGGCGACGTTCTCGGCCGCTGTCATGTGCGGGAACAGCGCATAGCTCTGAAATACGACGCCGAGCCCGCGCTTAGCCGGCTGCATCGCAGTCAGGTCGCGTCCCTCCAGCCGGATCGCACCGCGCGAGGGATCGAGAAACCCCGCGATCATCTGCAGCGTCGTGGTCTTTCCGCAGCCCGACGGACCGAGGAAGGACACGAACTCGCCCTTGCCAACCGTGAGACTGAAATCATCGACGACAGTCTGCGGGCCGAACTGTTTTGCGACTCGGTCGAGTTCAAGAAAGGACATGGATGCTTCCAGGTGCTGCTATGGCAGATGGTGGGCCCGCGGCATTGCGCGGAGCTATCGCCGAATCCTGTCCGCCGGCGCCGAACCCGGGCTCAGCGCTCGACCTCGCGATTCCACCGCTTGGTCCATTCCTCGCGCTTGTCGTTGATGATCACCCAGTCAGGCGTATAGAGCTTTGCGGCACGCTCGCCGATCGGCGCCATCTTGCCGAGTTCCGGCGGCACCACGACCGACTTCAGCACCGGGCCGTAGCCGTAGTCCTTCAGCAACACGAGCTGTGTCTTCGGCTCAAGCAGCATCTTGATGAATGCCGAAGCGAGCGGTGACGCGTTGGGCTTGGTGATTGGACAGGCGCTCGTCAGCAGCGTGGCCGCGCCTTCCTTCGGATAGACGAAGTCGACGGGGAAGCCGGTGTTGGCGAAGCTCTGGACCCGGCCCGTCCCCCACACGGCCAGCACGGCCTGGCCGGACTGGAACAGCTCGGTCATCTTGCCCGGCGACGGCTCATAGGCCAGCACATTGGAATTGATGTCAGTCTTGATAATCTTGAAGCCGGTGTCGACATTGGCTTCGCTGCCGCCGTTCATCCTGGCAAGCATCAACAACGTGTGCAGACCATAAGTGTTGTTGATCGGCGGGATGACTATTTGCTTCTGGTACTTCGGATCCTTGAGATCGTTCCAGGAGGTCGGCGGCGCCCAGCCTTTCTCCGCGAAGACCTTGGTGTTGTACATCAAGCCAGTTGCGACCAGACCAATGCCGACCGCGCGGTCGTCCTTGAAACGTGCGGCCTCGTAGAGATCCGCAGGCAGGCCTTCGATCTTGCCGCAGAAGCCAAGCTGAATCGCCTGATACATCGGACCGTCGTCGACGATGGCCACGTCGATCTGCTGGTTGCCCTTCTGCGCCTGCAGCTTGGCAAGCGTATCGGTCGAATTGCCGGCGACGTATTCGACCTTCACGCCGTTGCTCTGCTCGAAGCCGGGGATGACTTCGTCGCGGATCGTCTTCTCGAAGGAGCCGCCGTAGCCCGCGACATAGAGCGTCTTCTGCTGAGCCAGAACCCCCGATGGGGCCAAGGCGAGGGTCGCGAGGGTCGCTGTCACGAGGCCGAGTTGCTTCATTTGGATCGATCTCCAGTACCGTGCGAGGTGCCACCCGGCGCAATCCCATTTGACCAGCTCAAGTCCCCTTGGGCGTCCGGGTCGCTGCCCAAAAAACTGGCTTTGTCCAATCCTGATGAAAAAGATCGCAATCCCCGCTTTCGCCGTCCAATTAATAATGGCACCATCTACATGCCGAAATGTTATGGACGGGGCAGAGATGGCGCGGATCAATTCGCGGCAGGTCGAAGCCTTCCGCGCGATGATGCTGACCGGCAGCGTGACGGAGGCGGCAAAGCTTATAGCTGTGACCCAGCCGGCGGTAAGCCGGCTGTTGCGCGACTTTCAGGCGCTGCTCAAGATGAAGCTGTTCGAAAGACGCGGCAGCGGCCTTGTACCAACCGCAGCCGCAACAGCACTCTATATGGAAGTCGAGCGGTCCTTCGTCGGGCTCGAACGCATCACCGCCGCCGCCGAAGAAATCCGCAGTCGCCGGACCGGTACGCTGCGGATTGCGGCCCTGCCGGCGCTGTCCAACGGCTACCTGCCGCGATTGGCTGGCGGGTTCCTGAAGGAACGGCCAAACCTCAACCTGTCATTTTTCGGCGTCATCTCACCGATCGTGGTCGATTGGGTTTTGAACCACCAGTGTGACATCGGCTTTGCCGAGGTGCCGATCGCCCATTCCGGTCTACCGTGCGTGCGACTGCCGGCGCCCGCTCGCGTTGCGATCCTTCCTGCCGAACACCGACTCGCGGCCAAGGAAACGCTGCAGCCACGCGATTTCGAAGGAGAGACCTTCGTGTCCCTGACGGCAGGATCGACCGGCCGTCATCTGATTGACCAGGCCTTCAATCGCGACGATGTCCGCCGGGTTCTTCGGGTCGAGACCAGCCTGTCCGAAATCATGTGCGGGTTGGTGTCATCCGGACTCGGCGTGGCGATCTGCGATCCATTCACGGCGCGGGAATTCGAAGGCCGAGGTGTCGTCGTGCGCCCTTTCTTGCCGCGGATCGATTTCGAGTTCGCTGCGGTTTTTCCGCCGCAGCGCAGTCCCTCGCCGGTGGCATTGGACCTGGTGGAAGCCATGCGGCAGGCGCTGAGCGAGGTGAACGGGCACCCGTCGTGCAAAACTGACGCGGTGGACAGGCGAACGTCACTCCGGACTTAAGGCGCTAGTCTTCTACGCGAAGCGCAGTAGGTTCAGATCATCCAGGAGGCGCAACCACCGATACCACCGTTCTGGCGACCGGGCGCGAAGCTGGGTCAGGTGAGCGGCCTCGGGCGCCAAGCTCCCGACGCGAAGCGCTGCAACCCGCCGACCATCCGCCACCGACAGCGAGTTCTCGGCATCGAAACGCCGGAACGCCTCGGCGAGGGCCGCGGCCGCCGGGCCGTCGATGGCGTTGGACACTTCCGGGCCGGTCGATCGTGACGATTGCGACGGCGTCATCCTACGCAAGGCCTTCAATGCGAAGACTGCGGCAACTTCAGTTTAGCCACTCTGGCTCATCGCCATTCGCCGGTCCGATCGCTGTTGGTCGCGCGTGCCGTATGAACCGAGCCCGCGCAAGACCTTGTCTCTGTCCTCCGGCGAGATCACCGACGCGGGCGCGGCCCGGCCAGCCCTTTCTTCGATAAATGCCTGCCGAAAACCGAAGCGGCAGATCACACTATCGAGACTCTCTTCGCTGCGGCGAAGACGCCGGCCATGAAATGTCATCCACTTCTCGACCCGCTGCACACTCAAGCGTCCCAGGCCCGGCTGCCCAAGAAGTTCGTTTCTGGTATGAAGCGATGCAATCTCGAGGAGGTAGTTGATGCGCGTGGATAGCTCCTTGCTGACGAGACCTGCGTGCTGGCTGCGAACCAATATGGTCGCAATTCGCTCCGGCAAATAGCTATCGATATGCTGCTCGACAGGGACGGATTTTCTCATGGACGGTTCCAGATTGATTCTGCCAATTGCGGTAGATGCGCTTAAGAATGAATCTATCAGCACCATCGACGTTTGTCGCAACCACACATTGTCTCGACCGGCCTCAGTTAGATGGATTCTAAGTCAGATCGTTTTCACATATGCATCCATACGCGTCAGAGTTGCAATCGGTTGTGCACTGGTCGCCTAGCCAACAAACATGACGAATTCCCGCAAGGCTCAACACGGGCCGTTTGCCGCAACGCTCTCAATGGGACATGCAAGCGCGTCCCTCGGGTGGGCGATCGCCGTCAGATGCGCAGCTCCAACGGCGCAATTGCATGTGCGATGGCTGACTGGCGTAGCCACCGCAAGCGCGATCGAGCCCCTGGAACCGGAAGAGATCGTTTTCTGGCTGGCAACGGTATTTCCGTCGCGGGACGTCGCGGCCGGCGAACACGACACACTCAGTATCGAGCAAGCCGCGAAAGTGCTTGATGCCGAAGAGACCGATCGTATGGCGCGGTTCCTCCATATTGAGGACCGCATGAGCTATCTGGCCGCGCATGCAGGCGCTCGCCTGCTGCTTGGAAGGCTTGTGGACCGACCCGCTGACGCACTGCGGTTCGAGCCGTCGGCACATGGCAAGCCTGTGCTCGTTGGCGGTCCAGCGAATCTCGACTTCAGTCTGAGTCACGCCCGGGGCGCGGTAGCCGTTGCGGCGGCCTGCATGCCGATCGGAGTCGATATCGAACCGCTGCGAGAAATCGCCGATATGGATTCCATCAGCGAAATCGTCCTGGCTGCAGAAGAGCGGAAGGTCCTGCGGAACGCTCCCGTAGCACTGCGGCTCCGGCTGTTTCTTCGCTACTGGACTCTCAAGGAAGCACTGCTCAAGGCCGCTTCTGTCGGATTCACGATACCTCCGAATACGGTGATCATCGATGCTGGCGCCTCCCCTGCCGTGCTCTCGGTGCCTGATGCGCTTGGATCCGCCGCACAATGGCGGCTGATCGCTCCCGCCGTCTAACCTCCCTACGCGATCAGTTCGCGGCGCGAAATCGTCGAGAGCAGCGACTCTGCGATTTCCTGCGAACGCGTGGCAAGAACGGAGAGCAACGTATCGCTCAAGCCGTGAGAGGCTTCCGAATATCCCTGGAGATGGATTTGCGGCCGAAATGCCGGGCTGGTGACGAGCCTGTAGTTGCGGTCCAGCGCGGTGTCGCGAATGTAGCGCTGGATCGGCTCCAGAAACGCATGCGGTGTTTCCCTGTCGTATCCGGTGGCCAGGACGACGGCATCATAGGTCGATCGGCGATTTCCGCTCCCGAACTTGTCAACCAGGCTGATCTCGATGCCCTCAGGTCTAGCATCCACAGCCATTATCTCGCTTCGCGGGTGCAACGTGATCCTTGTCTCGCCGCTAACACGCTGCTGGTAGAGCAATCGATATAGTTGATCGAGGAGGTCTGAATCGACAACCGCATAGTTCGTGTTGCGGAAGTTGCGAACGATCGCATCTCGCCGTTCAGTGGGCTGCGCATAGATGAAATCGGTGTAGTTCGGATTGAATATCTCGTTGACGAACGGGCTGCTGTCGGACGGTTTCAAGGCATGGCCTCGAAGGATAAGATCAATGCTCGCGTCCGGAAAGCGGCCGTGAAGATCCACCGTCACCTCAGCCGCGCTCTGTCCTCCGCCGATCACGGCCACCCGTGCAGCTCTTGCGCCGAAGCCGGCGCGCTCGACCTTATCGAGGTAGCGGCTGGAGTGAAATAATCTGGGATCATCGGCGGTCTTCGCGAATACTTGCGGGACGTATGGTCGCCCTCCCACCGCGACCACCAGGTTCCTTGCAAGCCGCACAGTCTCTCCTCCGGCGAGCGTCCGCGAATGAACCCGCAAGGACGTCACGGTTTGCCCAGCCGTCACCGGCTCGATGGCAACAATGGTTTCGCCATAGGCCGCCTGAGACTTGAACTGGGCGGCAACCCACCGGAGATAGTCGTTGAATTCGAGCCGGCTCGGATAAAACGTCCGGCAGTTGATGAAATCCTGCAACCGGCCGCGCTTGTGCAGATAGTTCACGAAGGTGAACGGACTGGTCGGATCGCGCAACGAAACGAGATCCTTGAGAAACGAGATCTGCATGTCGCTGCCCGGCAGCAGCATGCCGCCGTGCCAGGTGAAATGCGGCTGCTTCTCGACGAACAGAGGAGCGCATTTCAGACGTGACCTTCTGGCGCACTCGTCCAATGCGATTGCAAGCGCGAGATTGGAAGGCCCGAATCCGACGCCGATGACGTCGTGCTCGATCGCAAGCTGGTGAGACATAAAGCTGCGCTCCGTTCGGGCGTTAGGACGTGGCCGTCGGCGCGGTGGCTGCCGGCAGCCACAACCGGTCACCAAAGAAGCGTTCGCGCAGCAGCATCACGAGCGTGGCCCGCTTGTGCGGAAAATCGAAATTCTTGATCTTCGCGAATCCCGAAAGTTCCAGATTGCGGAGCTGCTGCGAATGCGCCGCCGCTGGCTCGCCGACGATTCGCTGCGTTCGGCAATCGTCCAGGAACATATAGTGCATCAGCGATGGCAGCCAGGCGCTGATGTAGCGGCGCCCGCGATAGGCATCCTCACCAACGACAACATGCCAGCCGCGATCGTAATCGTCGGCATCGTAGAACGGTGCGATACGATTTTCCTTGGCCCAGTAGAGTTCGAAATAGCCGAACGGCTCGTCATCGAAGCAGCCGATGAGCGGCAGCATATGCGGGTCCGCCAGGATGCCGGACAGATAGCGTCGATGCTTTTCGAGATCGCCCGCTTCGTTCCAGAACGCGTCAACGCGGGGATCGTTCATCCACCGGTGCAGCAGGTGCAGGTCACCGTCCACATCGGCGACGCGAAAGGAGATCACCTCCGCGAGCCAGGGTATGAAACGGGCATACACCTTGCCCTTCGGCTTTGGCGAGCGTCGCGGATGGCGCTTGCCGTCCGTCATCACATGGAGTTGCGGCATCGGCGGCCGTTCGGCATTGACCAGCCAATTATCCCGGCGCTGCATGACCAGTTCGGGAAGCAGCGCGACGTCCGCTCCCGCCATGACAGCGACGCCATGGTCGATCAGCTCGCGCGCAATGGATTCCCTGCCGGCTGAATCCAGGGCAAGCCGGTCAAGGCTCGGCCGCCACCCGAACATTGCTTCTGCTGCCGCCGAAACCGCTCGCATCGCGAGTTGCAGGTCGTCGGGAGCGTCCAATACTTTCAGACGATCCAGCCGCTCATCGAGACGCAGGCGCATCACCGTCGCGGGGCCCGCAGCAACGCGAACGTCTCCTCCGCCGTCTTGAACGACTGTCATCGCAGAGTGCGGTCCGATCGGGAACGCGCGAGGCCCTGTCGCGGAGCTCGAAGCTTTGTTCATCCGGCCCTCGCATCGCAACCATGATTGCTCAAAACAGAACGCGATCTTCACTCGCGCTTGCGATCTAAAGCACTCCCGCGCAGGATGACAAGAAATGCCAACACACGCAGTTTAGATTCCTTACAAATCTGACAAAACGGCGTCGCGACGAGCATCATATGCTGTCAGTGGCATACATCTCGGAAGAGCCTGGACTTCGACTCAAATTCTTTCCGAGAATAAAATAGCTCTAAAGAGAGGCGCCGGTTGGAACCGATGACGGCTTGATGACGTCATGCGCCATCGCTTCGCCGGCGACGATCTTGCCATGGCGAAGTCGCACAAGGTGATCCGCCACGCCGAAATAGCGGTCGTCATGCGAGATCACGATGATCGTCTTGCCCATGCGCTTCAGGTCAGGCAGCAGTTCCGTATAGAAGATATGCCGGAAGGCGGGATCCTGGTCCGCGGCCCACTCATCGAATACGAGGACCGGCCTCTCCTCAAGCCAGGCATTCATCAGCGCCAGCCGCTTGCGTTGACCGGTCGACAGGTCAGTCGTGGTAAACACCCCGTTCTCGACCGATACCTTGTGCGCGACCTCCAATCGCTGCAGATAACGCTCCGCGGCATCCGGCACCATTCCCGCTCCCTGCAAGAGATCTTCAAACAGGTAATAGTCTGAAAAGATGGTGGTGAAGAGCTGCCGGTAATCATCTCGCGTTTCCGTCTCGACGGGCAGGCCATCGCGAAGCAGCGTACCGCTTTGCGGTGCGTAGAGGCCGAGCAGCACCTTGATCAGCGTGGTCTTTCCGCTTCCGTTCTCACCGACGATAAAGACAACGTCCCCCCTGCGGACATGCAGGTCGATCGGTCCAAGCACGAACGGATTGCTGCCGGGCACGGCGCGAAAACCGTACGATACGCCGCGAAGTTCAATCGATTCGATCCTGCCTGATCCATCGGGCGCGGTTGACGGCGCAGCCAGCAAGTCCCGTTCAGGCGTCGAGAACTGCTCCGAAAGCTCGGCGATCCGCCGCATTGCCACCTGCGCGCGCCCCAGCGACGGCAGGATTCCGATGACCTGGTCGATGGGCCCGCGCATATAGAGCAGCACCAGGACGAACCCGCTGGAGACCGCGGCAGGGCTGTCGGGCCAGAGGAACGGACGCAAGGTCAGCGCCACACCAATCACGACGAAGAACAGCATCGTGCCCAGCGCCCGCGCGGTCACAAAGAGATTGATCGATTTGATCTGCACCGCGCTGATCCGGTCGACGGTGCGCTGAAGCTGCTCGACATAGACGCGCTGACGACGCATCCGATTCAGCCGCAGCTCCTTCGCGCCCTCGGCAATCGAGCGATAATGCTTCTGCAATTCGTCTTCGGAATCGCGAGCGGCATTGAAGCCCTTAACGCCCCGCGTTCGCGCAAAGGCATGCGCGAGAGAACCAAGGATGATGACCAGCCCCGTAATCAGAAACAGCGGCCACGACAGTACTGCCAGGTAGACCATGCAGCCGAGCGTGATGACGAGCGACACGAAGAAGGAAGAGAAGAAGAACGCGAAATCGCTGATCGTATCGACATCCTGCGTGAGGACCGGGATCAGGCGATGGGTCCGATAGATTTCGAGCTGGTCAATCGGGGCCGCCAGAATTTTGGCGGCAAGCGACTTGCGAAGCTCGGCGATGATCCGTTGCCCAACATAGTTGGCGCTGATGTCGGCGCCGATCGATCCGATCAGGATCAGCAGACACAGGCCTGCGAACGCGAACAGCAGCGTTACGACGTCGCCTTGCGTCGCGTAGAGCCCGCGATTGACGACCGCGAGCAACCCCGCAACGCTGGCGCCACCGACGACGCCGAGAACAGTGCCGCCGAGCACGATCTGCCAGTAGGGCCGCAGGAGATACAGGATCTGCGCCGTCAGGCCGCTTCGTGGATTCATCATGAGTGCCGCGCGCTGGAGTAGAGCTGAAGCGAACCTACACGGCCCGTCGTGATACGAACAGCCTTGCCGCCGTGATGCGAATACATGATGGCGGCACCACTCTTCCAGAGCTTATTTTTCAGCCTTTTTCGATCGATTCTAATTTGTGATCGGCAACGCGTTTAATAAAATGAGACTAGTACCGCCTTTGCATTGCAGCCGATGAGCGAGTAGGACCTGGATCCAGCCGCTGTGTCGGGCGCTATCCGGAAAATCGAAGCGCTTGCAGGCCAGCATCGGACAGGCCCGACTGGAGAAATGACTTTGGATTCGCTTATCTCCGAAACCCGCATCCCGCTTCCCGATGCCGCCGGCCTCGCCGCCCGGATGATCGATCATCTGGCCGAGCATGACATCGCCTTCGAGAACCAGGACGGTCTGATGGTGGCGAAACTGCCGTTTGGAACCAGTTCGCTTGCCGTCGAGGCCAAGGCGCTCAAGATCCGCGTCGAAGCCAACGACAAGGGCAACCTCGAAATGCTGCGCTCGGTCGTCGCCTCGCACGTGATCGAGTTCGCCGGCGACGACGCACCGACCATCGTTTGGTCCGGCCATGAGTCCAATGGCGGCACGCTGGCCAATTTTCGCGAAGTGCGGCTGAAGGCAGCGATCGACCTGACGCCGCGCATGCGCCGGCTGACTTTCACCGGAGACGACATCGCCCGCTTCGTGAACGATGACGACCTGCATGTGCGCCTGTATTTCCCCCCCGAAGGCCTCGCCAAGCCCGAATGGCCGTGGCCTGCCCCGGATGGCCGTATCGTTTGGCCGGAACCGGACCGCCGGCCTGTCACCCGCTACTACACGATCCGCCGCATCGATCTGCAGAGCCGCGAGATCGATATCGATTTCGTAGTCCATGATCATGCCGGCCCCGGCTCGGCATTCGCGCTCAATGCGCAAGCTGGCGCCATTTGCGGCATGGCCGGCCCGCTCGGGCGAGGCATTCGTCCGGCGCGCTGGTTGCTGCTGGCGGGTGACGAAACCGCCCTGCCGGCCATTGCACGGATTCTCGAGACGCTGCCGGCAACGGCCCTGGGTGAGGCCTTCATCGAAGTCGCCGACCGGTTCGAGGAAGTTCCGCTGGTCGCGCCCAGCGGTGTATCGATCCGCTGGCTGCATCGCGGCGACAGCCCGGCCGGGACCACGCAGTTGCTGGTCGACGCCGTCAAGGCCGCGCGATGGCCTGATCATCGCGAAATCTTCGCATGGGTCGCGTGCGAAGCACAGGCGCTGAAGGCGCTGCGAAACCATTTGCGCGACGAGCGAAAACTCTCTCGCGAGCAGCATCTTGCGGTCGCGTATTGGAGCCAGCGTCAGCCATGAGGCCCCGACACGCGCAGGCCGGCGGGACGGCATTCGCCTCGCACCGCATCGTTGCCGCAGGTACATTCCCATGCAGGTAGTTCGGCCGACCGGGATCGCGCAGGCCTCGCCCGATGCGCCCGCACCCTTGTTCGAGCTCGACGAGGTCGGCTTCGCGGTGGCGGGGCGCGCGTTGCTCGAACCGCTCACCCTCTCCCTTCCCGCGCGCAGCGTCGTGGGACTGATCGGGCACAATGGCTCCGGCAAATCGACCTTGCTGAAGCTGCTGGCGCGGCAGCAGCCAAGTTCATCCGGCACGATCCGCTTCGAAGGGCGCGCTCTACGCGAATGGAGCGATCGGGAATACGCGCGCAAGGTGGCCTACCTGCCGCAGCAGACGCCGCCCGCCGCCGGCATGCTGGTCAAGGAGCTGGTCGCGCTCGGCCGCTATCCCTGGCATGGCGCGCTCGGGCGGTTTGGCGACACCGACCGCGACAAGGTCGCGGAAGCCATGGCGCTGACCCACATCGAGCCATTTGCGGACCGGCTGGTCGATACATTGTCAGGCGGCGAGCGCCAGCGGGTCTGGATCGCGATGCTGGTTGCGCAGGACGCCGAATGCCTGCTGCTCGACGAGCCGACTTCGGCGCTCGACATCGCCCATCAGATCGAGGTTCTGTCGCTCGTGAAGCAGCTCGCCCGCGAGCGCAATCTCGGCGTGGTCGTCGTGCTCCATGACGTCAACATGGCGGCGCGCTTCTGCAACGAGATTATCGCCTTGCATTCGGGCAAGCTGATTTCCCGCGGCAGCCCGGACAAGATCATGTCGCCGGCCGAACTCGAAACCATCTACGGCATTCCGATGGGCGTGATGCCGTCTCCGGATCACAGTCATCTCATCAGCTTCGCGCGGTGAGCACGTAAGACATCCGCGCTTCACCGCGTCACATCATCCGCGCTGCGGGCGCAATAGCCAGACAAGATAGGGCCCGGCGAGCATCATCGCGAAGATGCCGGCCGGCATCTGAAACGGAAATATCACCATTCGCCCGGCCCAATCCGCTGATACCATCAGGATGGCTCCAATCAGCGCGGCCAGCGCTGCCTGGTGAAGCGCGCGCTGCGCGCCCATCATCCGCGCCATGTGCGGGGCGATGAAACCGACCAGGCTCAGAAGCCCCACCATCAGCGTCGCCGTCGCCGTCAGCAGTGCCGTCAGCAGCATGATGATGATGCGGCTTCTCGCCATCGATACGCCCATCGAGCGCGACGCTGCCGCGCCGAGCGGCAGAATGTCGAGCCAGCGTGACAGCATCGGCACCAGCACCAGCAAGACGAGTGCAGCCGCGGCCAGTACCGCGGCCTCGGCCGGACCGATCTGATACAGCGATCCCGTCAGCAACGACAGCAGCATGCCGATGCGGGGATCACCGGTCGCCAGCGCCATGGCGATAATCGCGCCGAACGCCGCACTCATGGCGACGCCAGCCAGCAGCACACGCTCCGGGCTGAACTCGGATCGCCGGCTGAACAGCAGAACCAGCGCCAGCACGAGGAACGCCCCGATCCCGCCGCCTGCAATCTGCGCCAGGCGCGTGTGAGCAGGAAAGAGATACAGAAGAACGATCACGCCCATCGCGGCGCCATAGCTGATGCCCATCACCTCCGGCGCAGCCATTGGATTTCCGGTCATGCGTTGCAGCAGCGTGCCGGCCACCGCCAGCGTGGCCCCCGCAGCCAAGGCCGACACCACGCGCGGCCAGCGCCATGGCAGAAATTCCTGAATGCCGGTCAGACCGCTCCAGCTCCAGCCCTCTGAACCGACCCCGACGGCAAGCGCGATCCAGACCACGAGCAACAGCAAGGCGAGAGCGAACAGGATCACCCGCCAGGGATGGTCAAGACGTAATGGAATGGATGGCGTCAGATTCCCCACCGGCGCGGTGGCCCGTAGCCGCGGCAGCAACACAAGCAACATCGGCGCCCCGATCAGGGCTGTGGCGGCGCCAGCCGGCATTTCCCGATAGCCGGGAGGAATCAGCAGCACAAGCTCATCTGTCAGCCATAGCAGCAGGGCGCCGCAAAGCGGCGCCCAAATCAGCCGGTCGCGAAACCGGCGCGCTCCCGACAGCATGACGATGGCCGGCGCCGAAAGACCCACAAAGCCCATTACGCCTACCACGCTGACAACCGAAGAGCTGAGCGCGATCGCGATGCCAAGCGCGCAGAGCCGCGCGCCCGTCAATCCGAGGCCGAGATTGCGCGCGGTCTCGTCATCGAAGCCGAGCAAGGTCAGCGGGCGGACCATCGCCGCGATGAGCACGAACGAAATGATGAAACGCGGTGCGAGGAATGCGACGTTGTTCCAGTCCTGCTGATTGAGGAATCCCGCGCCCCAGATGAACAGGCCGATCAGATATTCATGGTTGATCAGCACCAGCGCCTGGGTCGTCACGGCGCAGTAATAGGCGACGATCAGCCCGGCAAGCACCAGCACGACCGGCGATAACGCACGGCGCCAAGTGAGGCCGAACACGCAAAGAAACGCAAAGAACCCTCCCGCCAGCGCAATCCACTCGCGGCCGAAGGCGAGCAGCGACGGCGCCCACAAGGTTGTCACGGCCAGCGCGAGATAGGCGCCATTCAAGACACCGAGGGTGCTCGGCTCGGCAAGCGGATTGCGCAGCACCTGCTGGCAGACGGTGCCGGCCAGGCCGAGGGCCGCGCCAGCCAGAAGCGCCACTGCGATGCGCGGAAACACCGTGTAATGCACGAGCATCTGCTGCGGGTCGTTGATCTCGGGCCGCCACAGCACCGGCAACCATGCATTAGCCGGCAAATATCCCGACAGATGCCGCCACGTCAGTGCAGAAGCTGCCGCAAACAGCAACGCCATCAGCATCGCCGGATGCGTCTCGATCCCGGACCGGGCGGGCAGCGCATCAACCTTGCTCATTGTTTTCCTGCGGCAGACGTTCGGCGAGAAGACGTGCGAAGCGTTCGGCTGCCGGCACACCACCATAGAAGAATTGATTTCCCAGCACCGTCAGCCGCCCCGAGCGGAGGAAAGGCAGCGTCCGCAGCACCGGACTTGCCTTGAGCAGGGCCTCGATATCGGCAACACGCGAACTAAGCAGAACCAGTCGCGCATCCGGAACTGCAGCAAGAACTTCGAGGCCGACGCTGGTGTGTCCCCATGGACCGCTCTGTCCGGTCCAGGCATTCTTCAATCCGAATTGACTGAGCACCTCCTGATAGAGGCTGTTCGGGCCGAATACGAGCGCACGGTTGCGCGCGATCTCGCTGACGAGATAGAGCGGCTTGCCTCCGCGGTCCCGAAGCTGTTCACGATAGCCGGCCATGGCGATATCGAAACGCGCCAGATAGGCATCGCATGCCGCCTTCACGCCGAGACGCTGCGCAAGCTCCATCGTCGAGCTACGCGCCGTTTCCAGCGGATGCCGGCCGGGCTTGAAAATCGTGAAGACCTCGACCGGCGCGATCAGCTTGAGCCGGGGAATTGCGGCAGTGATACTGGGATCGACGATGATAATGTCAGGCGCGAAGCTCTGCAGCAGTTCGAGATTTGGCTCCGACCGCAGACCGATTTCCTGAACGCTTGGCGGGACGGCCGGCTCAACGACGAGCCTGCCGTAACGCTCGATCTCCGGGACAACCAGCGGCACTACGCCGAGCGCCAGTATCGTCTGCGCGCAGGCCCATCCGAGCGCGGCAACGCGGGGGCCGGATTGCGATCCGCCGGTTTGCGCAAATGCCATCGGCAGGCCGCCTGCAAGCGCCGCGCCACCGAGACCCGCTCTCAGAAGCGCGCGACGGGACAGCCTGTAGTCGGGGACAAACGTGCTCATGGAATCCGGCTCAAGAAAGCCTTGCAGCAAGGCCGCGGAGGGTGACAGTCATGACATACCTTCATTCGCGCTGCATTTCCACATCAGGCTGCCCTTTCGCCTGCGGCGCGAAAAGCCTTGGTCAGCGCCTGCCCGATCGCCACCCGCGCATGCAAGGCATCGGCCACCACGTTTCCCATGCGCAGGAATTCATGGATCATGCCCGGATAGATCTGCAGATCGACGGGAACGCCGGCCGCGCGGAGTTTTGCTGCATAGTCGCGCCCCTCATCCACCAGGGGATCAAATTCGGCAAGCACGATGAGCGCGGGGGGCAGCCCTGCGAGATCGGGTGCGGCGAGTGGCGCAAAGCGCCAATCGTCGCGGTCGGAATCGTCGCGGAGATACTGGTGAAAGAACCAGTCGACGGTGCTGCGCTCCAGGAGATAGCCGGAACTATATCGCTCGTAGGAATCGGACGTTTGCCGGGAGCTCAGGCCAGGATAGGCGAGAACTTGAAGCACAGGTTGCGGCAGGCTGCTGTCCGCCTTTGCCTCAATGGCGAGGGCTGCGGCAAGGGTGCCGCCGGCGCTATCGCCGCCGACGGCGATGCGGCCGGCGTCCATTCCCGCCGCGAACCCCTCGCGGCCGATCCAGGCCAGCGCATCGACGGCATCCTCAAAGGCGGTCGGAAACTTGTGCTCGGGTGCAAGCCGGTAGCCAACCGACAGCACGGCCGCGCCGCTGTCCTCGACGAGACCGCGGCACAAGGGCTGATGCGAATCGAGGCTTCCGACGACAAAGCCGCCGCCGTGCATATAGAGAAGAACCGGTGCCGGATCGCGACCGCTCGGCTCCTTCTGCGCGTAAAGCCGCGCGTCGATCATGGCTCCATCGCGCGTCGGCAGCGAGAGTTGGCGCTCATACGCGAGCGCCGGCGGATCGACATCGAGCAGCGGCGAGGATGCATCGAAATCGGCCCGCGCCTGCGCGGCCGTCAGTTGCGGAAACGGAATGCGTACGCCGCTTTCGGTCCCCGCCTGCACCATCTCGAGCAGCGCTGCGATATCGGGATCAAGGCTCATGCAATTGCTCACTCCGCCGGTTCCGGAACGGAGTCCTGCGAAGCCGTCGATGCCGTCTCCGGCACGAGCAGACCGCAGATCTCGTCGAGCAAGCCGGCGTCCTTCAGGATCGTGAAATGGTTGTCCCCGATCACACCGCGATCAACGGCATCAGGCAGTTGCTTCTCCAGCCGATCGCGCTGCGTCAGGCGGCCTGACGTCCACCAGCAGAGCGGCACGACCGCAAGACGGCGCGGCGGCGCAGCCTTCTGCGTCAGGGTTTTGAGGTGCCGCCCGACTGCAAAGGCGCCTGACAGGTCGTCGACGCCGAGCAAGGTGTCGTCTGTCGTGGTTCCCTGCATCTCTTCTGAGATCCGCTCGATCAGATGCCGGACATTCTTGGATGTCTCCGGCAGGTCAGCGCGCTTCGCTGCTTCGACATGCGGCTGGATACCACCGACCGCAGCGTGCGGAAGAACGGCCGACATCAATCCTGCGAGGTCATCGGTCCAGTGGGCGGTCACCTCCTGGCGGTTCGATCCGCCATGCTGCCGCAGCACGAAGCTATCGACCATGGCGAGACAATCCACGCGTTCACCGCAGCGTTCGAGTTCGGCGGCGACAAGGGTGACGAGAAGGCCGCCGAGCGACCAGCCAACCAGGCTGTAAGGGCCGCGCGGCTGAACTTGCCTGATCTCGTTCGCATAGTCCGCGGCCATTGCCTCGAGCGACCGGTCGCTCCACGAACGATCGACAAGCATCCTGGACTGCAGCCCGATCACCTGCCGGCGTCCTTCGAGGCGGCGCGCCAGCGGCCCGTAGTCGAAGACGGTGCCGAAGCCGCCATGCACGCAGAACACCGGATGCACGCCACGAACCACGCCATTCAGCGGCAGCAGCGCCGACGGCGCCGACGCAGCGGCGGGAGCCGCGGCGGCGCTATCGGCGAGCAGCGCGCGGATCGTCGGCTTCTGCAGGAGATCGCGAAGCTTGATCTCGATGCCAAACGTCTTGTCCTGCCGGAGCCGGGCCACGACCTTGAGGCTGAGGATCGAATTGCCACCCAACTCGAAGAAATTATCGGTGACGCCGACCTGCGGCAGCTTGAGGATGTCGGCCCACAGGCGCGCCATTGCGGTTTCCGCAGGTCCTTGCGGGGTCACGAAGCTTCGTGCGGCCGAGTCGGGAGCCGGCAGCGCACGCCGGTCAATCTTGCCGCTCGACAATACCGGCAGTCGCTCAAGCACCATGATCCGCGCCGGTACCATGTAAACCGGCAGCGTCTGCTTCAGGAAACCGGTCAATCTCTCGACCAGAGCCTCGGCAGCGGCTCCCGATGCGTCCTTTGCCGCCTTCGGCGCGACATAGGCAACGAGCTGGTTTCCAGCAGCGCCGGCCAGCGCCACCACGGCCGCCTGCTCGATCTCCACGTGACGAAGCAGCGAGGTCTGAATTTCTCCAAGCTCAATCCGGAAGCCGTTGACCTTGACCTGGTCGTCGCTGCGGCCGAGATATTCGACGGTACCGTCTTCGCGCCATCGCGCGAGGTCGCCGGTACGGTATAGCCGGCCCCCCGGCACCGCAGAGAATGGATCAGGCACGAAACGCTCGGCCGTCATGCCCGCCTTGCCGTGATAGCCGCGCGCCAGCCCAAATCCTCCAAGATAGAGTTCGCCTGCGACACCAGCGGGAATGATATTGAGCGAACTATCGAGAACGTAGGCGCGGCGGTCACCGACCGGCACGCCAATCGGCGCGTACGGCGTGTCGCATTCGGAGGCGCCGTCGACCTTCCAGACCAGCGGCGTGACGACGGTTTCCGTCGGGCCGTAGCCGTTGATCAGGATGCGCGGCTTCAGGACGCGCCTGACCTTGTCGAAGCCCGCCTTCGGCATCGCCTCGCCACCGAACGAGTACAGCTTGACCGGCGGCGGATTGCCCACCTGCTCGACGGACTCCGCAACCTGCTGCAGATAGGCCGGCGGCAACCCGATATGGCTGACGCGGTGCGCGTGCAGGTTTTCGACTGTCTGCTCCGGCGTCCACACCTCAGTGTCTCGCATCAAGAGCCGCGCGCCATGCGACAGTACCGTCAACCAGCGTTCATGCGCGCCATCAAAGGCCAGCGACAGGAAATGCAGTTCGCACGAGCTCTCGTCAATTTCGTAAAGGCCGCCCGTGACGTGACAATGCATGGCGAGCGGCCCATGGGCGACCGCCACGCCTTTTGGCGTCCCTGTCGAACCGGACGTGTAGATCAGATAAGCGAGGTTTTCCGGGTGCAAGTCCGGTCGCGGCGCGTGGTCCGCTCCCGTGTCGAAATCGAATGTGGAAAGAGAGATTCTTTCAGCCCGATCCAGGCCCTCTCCAACGTCGAACTGCCCCGTCAGCAGGAACGAGATCCCGGCATCGCGCATGACAAACGCACGCCGCTCGGGCGGAAGCTCCGGATCGAGCGGAACGTACGCACCGCCCGCCTTCAGGACGGCCAGCAGCGCGACCATCGTGGCTTCGGTTCGTTCGACCACGACACCGACGCGCTGCTCGGGCTTGAGTCCACGGGAGATCAGGTGATGGGCAAGACGATTGGCCCTCGTGTCGAGCGCTCCGAACGAGAGCACCTTGCCGCCGATGATAAGCGCCGTCCGTTCCGGATGACGCTTCGCATGAGCGCTGATCGCCTCATGTACCAGCGGCAGGGGGCCGGCTGACGTGGCGTGGCGATTGCAAGTTTCGGCGAGACCGGCGTCGACCGCCGTGACCGGATCGATGCTGCCAAGCACCACCGATGCGTCCCGCGTCAGCGTGGCCAACAGATGCTCGAACTGTCCCTTGATCTGCGCCGCCTGCGCCGCCGTGAAATGGCTCGGCATATAGGTGTATTCGATCTGAAGCGTGTCCTCGACGAGCACCGACAGGTCCATCGGATAGTTCGTCACGTCGACATTCCTAAGGCCGCCGAACTGCAGCGAACCGTCACGGCGGTGCATGCTGCGCTCGATCGGATAGTTCTCGAACACGATGATGCTGTCGAACATGGCCTGACCGGCGCGGCCGGCCCAGCTCTGGATATCGTAGAGCGGCGTATGCTCGTAATCCCGGATCGCCGAATTGCGATCCTGAAGCGCGCGCAGCCATTCCCCAATTGTGCTGGCGGACGGCAGCGTTTCGATCACAGGCAGGGTGTTGATGAAGAGCCCGAGCATCTGCTGCGATCCGTCGAGGCTTGCCGGGCGTCCGGCAACCGTAACGCCAAACGTCACCGTCTGCTTGCCGGTATAGCGTTGCAGCAGCTGAGCCCATACGCCTTGAACGATAGTGTTGAGCGTGATCCGCTCACGGCGCGCGAATGCCTTCAGTTCCGCGGTCGCCACCTCTCCGAGCCGGGTGTAGCAGCGCTCATGGCCGGATGCCTGATGGCGGCGCGAGCCGAAGGCATCGGCCAGTTGCGTCGGCTCGTCGAAGGCCTTGAGCTGTTCGCGCCAGAAACCTTCGGCGGCCTGGGTGTCCTGCGCCAGCAGCCAGGCAATGTAGTCGCGGTAACGCGTCGGATTCGCCGCAGGCGTGCCACCGTAATAGCACTCCAGAACTTCGCCGACGAACCGCGCCGAACTCCATCCGTCCATCAGGATGTGATGATAGGTCCAGATCAGCCGGTAGAGATTGTCCTCAAGGTGCAGCAACCGCACGCGCTGCAGCGGTGGCGTCGACAGATCGAACTCGGCAGCGCGTTCGCCGGCCAGCGCCGCCGCGATCCGTTCGTCATCGATGGCTTGCCCGCGCCAGTCTTCCTGCTCAAACGGCGCGATGGCATCGCGATAGACGGCCTGCAGCGGAGAACCGGCAAGCTCGCGCCACAGGAAGCCGGTCCGAAGCATCTGATGGCGTGCGCTCACCTCGCGCCATGCTCGCCCGAGGCGTTCCGCGTCAAGCCCGCGGATTTCAACGCTGACCTGATTGACGTAAACGCCGCTGCCGGCATCGCGCAGGCTGTGGAACAGCATGCCCTGCTGCATCGGCGACAGCGGGTAGATGTCCTCGATACGGCTCCAGTCCAGGTCAAGCCGCGCGAGCTGTTCGCTGGTTAGCCCCGAGAGCGCGCCGCGCGCTGATGCCGGCGTATCCTTGCTCGGGCTGACGTCGCGGGACAATGCCGCCAGCGCTTCAATCGTTTGGTGCCGGAAGACGTCGCGCGGCCCGATCAACACGCCTTCGCGGCGCGCGCGGCTGACCATCTGCAGCGAGATGATCGAGTCGCCGCCGAGTTCGAAGAAGTTGTCTGTAACGCCGACCTTGGGTTGGCGCAGCAGGTCGGCCCAGATTGCCGCGAGCGCCGTCTCGACCGGCGTGCGCGGT
>NZ_LLXX01000143.1:0-12459 GCF_001440405.1 Bradyrhizobium valentinum | reverse complement strand
TCGCCGCCGAGTTCGAAGAAGTTGTCTGTAACGCCGACCTTGGGTTGGCGCAGCAGATCGGCCCAGATCGCGGCGAGCGCCGTCTCGACCGGCGTGCGCGGCGCGACATGCTCGGCCAGTGCTGCGAGCTGATCCGGCGCCGGCAGCGCCTTGCGGTCGATCTTGCCGTTCGGCGTCAGCGGCAGCCGGTCCAGCACCACGATCCGCGCCGGCACCATGTAGTCCGGCAGCACCGACGACAGCGCCGTCTTGAGAGCCGCGCCATCGAGTGACGCCTCGCCGCTGACATAGCCGACGAGCTGGCGGGCAGCGCCAACCTCGCGCGCCACCACCACTGCGGAGCGCACGGCATCCTGCTCCAATAGCCGCGCCTCGATCTCGCCGAGCTCGATGCGGAAACCACGGATCTTCACCTGATGATCGGAGCGGCCGATATATTCGATCACCCCGTCGGCGCGCCATCGCGCCACGTCGCCGGTGCGGTACAGTCGCGCCCCCGAGGGGCCGAACGGGTCGGGGATGAAGCGTTCCGCCGTCAGCGCCCCGCGCCGCCAGTAGCCGCGCGCCAACCCCTCGCCGCCGATATAAAGCTCACCGGCCACGCCCACAGGCGCCAAATTAAGATCGTTGTCCAGAATATGCAGCGTGGTGTTGCCGATCGGGCCGCCCAGGACCGGGCGGTCATCCCGCGCATCAAGGCGATGGCGGGCCGACCACACCGTGGTCTCGGTCGGGCCGTACAGATTCCAAACTTCGCCGGCCTGCGCCACCAGCCGCCGGGCCAGGTCCGGCGCCAGCGCCTCGCCGCCGCACAGCACGCGGCAGCTTGCCGGCAGCGATGACCCGTCATGATCGAGCAGCATCCGCCAGGTCGACGGCGTGGCCTGGATCACGGTTACGCCTTGTGCGGCCACCATCGCCTTGAGCCGCGCTGGATCATGCGCGGCCGCACGATCCGCCAGCACCACGCGCGCGCCGATCGTCAGCGGCAGCCACAGCTCCAGCACCGCGATGTCAAAGGACAGCGAGGTCAGGCCGAGCACGCGGTCCTGCGACGTGAGGCCCGGCTGTTCCGCCATCGTCGCCAAGAAATTCGTCACCGCGTCGTGGCGGACCATCACGCCCTTGGGCAGGCCGGTCGAGCCTGAGGTGTAGATCACATAGGCCAGGCTCTCGGGATGGATTGCGATCCCGAGATTGTCGGCATCGCCGCCCTCGCCGCCTTCCTGCTCGTCGAGCAGCCACGCCTCGGCGCCGGTCTCCTCCAGCACGGGAGAGAACTGATCGAGCAGCGTCCGTTGCGTCAGCACCAGCGCCGAACCGCTGTCGCGCAGCATGTGTGCCAGCCGCTCCGGCGGGTAATCTGGATCGAGCGGCAGATACGCCCCGCCCGCCTTCAACACCGCCAGCAGCGCAACCATCATCTCGACGCCGCGGTCGAGCGCCAGCCCCACCACCACGTCGGCTCCGACGCCGCGATCGCGAAGCCGCCGCGCCAGCCGGTTGGCCCGGCCGTTCAACGCGCCGTAGCTCAGCTCCTCATCGCCAAACACCAGCGCCACGGCGTTAGGTGATTGGCGGACCTGCGCCTCGAACTGTTCGACAATTCCAAGGCGCGACTCATCTCGTCGCGTGCTGTTCGCCCGTGCGAGCAGCGTATCATCGGCCGGATCGCTGGCCGCGATCATGCCGACTGGCCGATCGGCATCGGCGCTCAACGCTTCCATCAGCCGCACAAAGGCGCGCTGCAACCGCGCGATCTGCACCTCGTCAAAATGCTTGCGCTGATAGTTGAAGACCAGCCGCAGTCGCTCATCGATGCCGACGCTCGCGAACAGCGGATAATTGCTGGTCTCGACGATCCTGGTCTCACCGGCACGTATCTGCCGATTTTTTCCCATCAACGCCCGATCAACTGGATAATTCTCGAACACCAGGATGCTGTCGAACAACGGCCGTCCGGGACGTCCCGCCAGGCGCTGGATTTCATAGAGCGGCGTCCAGCCATATTCCCGCAGGCTCAGATTGCGATCCTGCAAGTGACGCAGCCATGCGCCGACTTTCTGCTGCGGACTGACATCGTCGACGACCGGCAACGTATTGATGAACAGGCCCACCATGTCTTCGGCACCGGAGAGTTCCGGCGGCCTACCCGACACGGTGACGCCGAAGCAAACCGTGCTTTGCCCGGTATGCTGGCGCAGCAGTTGCGCCCATGCGGCCTGCACCAGCGTGTTCATCGTGACACGTTCGCGCGCCGCAAATTGTTGTAGCCGTCCGGTCAGTGCAGCGTCCAGCTCCAGCGCGAGCATGCCGTGGCCGGACGATTCCGCGTCTGCGTGTTCGGCCAGCCCCCCTGCCAGGAAGCTCGGTTCATCCAGCTTCGCCATCGCATTGCGCCAGAACGCCGCCGAAGCGCTGCTGTCCCGGCTCTGCAGCCACGCGATATAGTCGCGATAGCGGTACTGCAATGCCGGCAGGCGGCCCTCGCCGTCATGTTGCATCACCTCGGCGATCAGCCGCGCCGAGCTCCATCCGTCGAGAAGGATGTGATGGTGCGTCCAGATCAACCAATAGCGATCTTCACCCAATCGGATCAGCCGCACCCGCTGCAAGGGCGGCTTCGATAGGTCAAATCCTTCGACCCGCTCGCGCCGCGAAACATCGGCCAGCGCGGCCTCCAACTGGGGCTGCTTCCATGCCGCAACCCGCGCACGCCAGTCCTCTTCGACAAACGGCACTTCGGCACGACGATAGACGATTTGTTGCGGCGAACCTGAGAGATCGCGCCAGACAAAACCGGTCCTCAGCACCGCATGGCGATCGCTGACCGTCTGCCAGGCGCCACGGAGCTTTCCGGCATCGAGGCCGCGCACTTCCGCGGCGACCTGGTTAACGTAAAGTCCACTTTCACCGTCGTGCATCGCATGGAACAGCATGCCCTGCTGCATCGGTGACAGAGGATAGATGTCCTCAATCTCTCGCCAATCGGGCCCCAGCCGGTCGAGATCAGCCTGGCCAAGGCCGGACAGTGCCACATCCGATGGCGTCAGGCCGCAAGCACCGCTGGTGCAGTGATCGACCAGCTCGCGCAGCGCCGCCTCGTACAAAGCCGCCAGTCGCTGGATCGTCTCGCGCCGATAGCGCTTGCGACCGAAGCCGAATGACAGCCGCAACCGGCCCTCGCGCACCGTGCCGTTCACGCTTAGCCAGCGCCGCAACGGGCTCGATGCGTCACGCGAGGGGCCCGCGCTTTCCGCCGCCATGGCGAACAACATCGCTTCGTCAACGCCACCGTCGATCTGGCCGAGATAATTGAAGGCAATCTTCGGCTCGGCAACACTCGACAGCGCCGCGCGCTGCTCTTCAGAGCCGAGATATCGCAAAACACCATAACCCAGCCCGCGGCCCGGAATGCCGCGAAGCTCCTCCTTCACGGTCTTGATCAATGACGAAGCGTCCCGCGATCCCCCGGCAAGCCGCACGGGAAACGCCGTCGTGAACCAGCCGACCGTGCGCGAAATATCGAGATCGCCGAACAGATCCTCCCGGCCGTGGCCTTCCAGCTCGACCAGTACATCGTCCTGTCCGCTCCACCGCCAGACAGCGCGCGCGAGGCCGGCGAGAAGAAGATCGTTGATCTGCGTGCGATAGGCGGACGGAGCATCCGTCAGCAGGCGCTGCGTCATTTCCCGCTCGAACGTCAGCAGGACTTCATCGGCATCGGCGACACGATCAGTGCCGCCATGGTCGTCATCGCAGGGAATATCCGCATCCGCACGGCGATCGAGCCAGTAGTTCAGTTCGGTCGCCAATCCGGGCGATGTCGCATGGGCATGCAGCCGCTCACCCCACAATGCGTAGGCATGGCTCTTCGGCGGAAGCGCAACTGTCGCGTCGCCCTTCGCAAGTTGCGCATATGCGGCGGCGATGTCTTCCAGCAGAACCCGCCATGACACGCCGTCGACCACCAGATGATGAATCGCGATCAGGAAACGCTGGCTGCCATCGGCGACATCGATTCCCACCGCACGCAGCAACGGCCCCTGAGAAATAGAGAGACTTGCCTGCGCCGACGATGCCAGCGCCGTAACCGCTGCTCCATCGGCTGCGCTTCGGACCCAAAGCAAATCCGCGGCGGCCGGCGCAGCACCGTGCTCCGCGCGCCAAACTCCTTCGCTTTTTTCGAAGCGAAGCCGCAGCGCATCGTGATGATCGACCACGGCCGCGATCACGCGCCTCATTACCTGCCAATCGAGGCGGTCCTTCGGCAGCAACAGCACCGCCTGATTCCAGTGATCGCGCCTTGCTGTGTCCTCCGCCAAGAACCGGACCTGGATCGGCAACAACGAATGTGCGCCGGAGACCGGTCCCTGATCGACGAGCGCTTCGCTGCGCTGCTCGGTGCGCGCGGCAAGCGCGAGCGCTTCGAGCGTCTGATGCTGGAACACATCGCGCGGTTCGATCAGATAACCGGCGCGGCGGGCCCGGCTCACCATCTGCAGCGAGATGATCGAATCGCCGCCGAGTTCGAAGAAATTATCGGCGAGCCCGACCGCAGACCGGCCGAGCAGTTCAGCCCAGATTGCCGCGAACGCCATCTCGGCCGGCGTGCGCGGCGCTTGATACTCCGCGTCGATGTACGCCGCGTCAGGCGCCGGGAGTGCCTGGCGATCGACCTTGCCGTTCGGTGCCAGCGGCAGCCGCGCCAGCACTACGATCCGCGACGGCACCATGTAGTCAGGCAGAACCGACGACAGCGTCGTCCGCAAGGCCGACTCCTTGAGCTCGTCGACTCCACTGACGTAACCGATGAGCTGGCGGCCGGCTCCGACCTCGCGCGCCACCACAACCGCGGAGCGGACGCCAGATTGCTCGAGCAGGCGCGCCTCGATCTCTCCGAGTTCGATGCGGAATCCGCGAATTTTTATTTGATGATCGGAGCGTCCGACATACTCGATCGCGCCATCGGCGCGCCAGCGCACCAGGTCTCCCGTTCGATATAGCCGCTCGCCAGGAACGCCGAAGGGATCGGGAATGAACCGTTCCGCTGTCAGTTTCTCGCGCCGCCAGTAGCCGCGCGCCAGCCCGTCTCCGCCTATGAACAATTCACCCGTCACGCCGGCCGGGACCATGTTCAGATCAGCATCGAGGATGCGAATTACTGTCCCCGGAATCGGCCGCCCGATCGGCACCCGCGCCGCGCCATCGTCGCGACAGGTCCAGAACGTAGCGTTGATCAACGCTTCGGTCGGACCATAGCGATTGTCGAAACGCACTTTGGGGAAGGCTGCGAGCACACGCGCCTTCAACTCCGCCGACAAGGCTTCGCCGCCTGCAAACAGGCGCTTGAGCGTTACGCAGCGCGCCGCTTCTGGCTCGGCAACAAAGTGTTCGAGCATCTGCGGCACGAAGTGCAGCGTTGTCACGTCATGGGCGATGATGGCATCAACCAGGAGCCGCGGTTCGCGATGTGCACCGGGAGCCGCGATCGCAAGCCGCGCGCCGGTTGCGAGCGGCCACAGGATTTCCCAGACCGAGACGTCGAAGCTGAACGGCGTCTTCTGCAGCAATGTCTCGCCGGCATCGAGGCGATACTCCGCCTGCATCCAGCCAAGCCGGGCGGCCAGGGCGCCATGCGAGCAGGCCACGCCCTTGGGCATGCCCGTCGATCCCGACGTGTACATCACATAGGCCAGGCTGTCCGGATGCAGCGCCACGCCAAGATTGCAGGCCGCCTCCTCTGTTCGAGCCTCACCCTCTCCTTCGACGGTCCAGGCCTCGACGGCCGCTCCCGCAATCACAGGCGCGAGGCGTTCCAGCAGCCGGCTCTGCGTCAACACAAGAGTTGCTCCGCTGTCGCGCAGCATATGCAGAAGGCGGTCCGCCGGATAATCCGGATCGAGCGGCAGATAGGCCCCACCTGCCTTCAGCACGGCGAGAACACCGACAATCAGCCCAACGCTGCGCTCCAGCGCGAGGCCGACCAGCCGGTCGCGCCCGATGCCGTCCCCCTGTAACTTTCGCGCCAGACGATTGGCGCGTGCGTTCAGGTCGCCGTAGCTAATCTGCTGGTCGCCGAACACCAACGCAATCGCGGACGGCGAAGCCGCAGCACGCGCCTCGATCCGGGCGACGATGCTGTTGCCGAAATGCGGAGCCCTGGCGAAGCCGCCGCTCCAGCCGAGCACCTTCCGCGTCTCATCGGCATCGAGGCCGCTGAGTTCACCAAGCGGTCTGGAAGCATCCGCGACGATCGCAACAAGCAGCCGCGACAGGCAGGCCTGCAAATACTTTATCTGGTCCTCATCGAACCGGCCGCGGTCATACCGGAAGCCGAGATTGATGCCGTCGGTCTTGGCGAATACCGCCACCGTCAGCGCATAGTTGGTGATCGAGACCTGCTCGACCCTTCCAAAGCGGCCGCTTTCGTTCTCACCGCGCAACGCCTGATCGATCGGGTAGTTCTCGAACACCAGAATGTTGTCGAACAGCGGCCGGCCGGATCGGCCGGCGAGACGCTGGATTTCGTAAAGCGGCATCCAGCCGTGATCGCGCAAATCGATATTGCGTTCCTGCAGGTCGCGAAGCCACGCACCCACATCGATTTGCGGGCTTGCGTGATCCACGACCGGGAGGGTGTTGATGAACAGGCCAACCATGTCCTCGGACCCGCTGATGTCCGCGGGCCTGCCTGACACTGTTGCCCCAAAGCAGACGACACGCTGGCCGGTATGACGACGCAACAGTTGCGCCCACGCGCCCTGCAACAGCGTGTTCAGCGTGACGCGCTCACGCTTGGCAAACGCCTGCAGTTTCGCAGTCAGATCGGCATTGAGAAGCAGGTCGAACGAACCATGGCCGGATACACCGGTCGCTGCAGGTTCTCCCAGGGTATCCGCGAGAAAGCCCGGCTCTTCCAGCTCCACCAATGCCGAACGCCAGAAAGCTGCCGACGCATCGCGGTCCTGTCTTTGCAGCCAACCGATGTAGTCGCGGTAGCGGCCCTGTACGGCAGGCAACCGGTTGCCGCGTTCATGCTGCAGTATCTCGGCCACCAGACGCGCCGAACTCCAGCCATCCAGCAGGATATGATGATGCGTCCAGATCAGCCAGTGACGGCTTTCATCAAGCCGGATCAGCCGCACACGTTGCAACGGCGCCTGCGACAGGTCGAATCCCCTGGCACGCTCGGCCTGTGACGCGCGCGTCAGCGCCGCCTCGAGTTCGCCGCGGTCCATGGCTGCGGCCTGCTCGCGCCAGTCTTCCTCCACGAATGGCAGCGTCACATGGCGATACACGACTTGCTGCGCCGCGCCCGACAGTTCGCGCCAGGCAAAGCCCGTTCGCAGAACCGAGTGGCGCAAGCTTACCTCGTGCCAGGCCGCACGCAACCTGCCGGAATTGAGACCGCGCACGTCGAGGCCGACCTGGTTGACATAATTGCCGCTTTCTCCATCGCGCAGCGCATGGAACAGCATGCCCTGCTGCATCGGCGACAGCGGATAAATGTCTTCGATCTCGCGGCAATCGATCGTTGCGGCCAAGAGGTCGAGATCGGCCTGGCTCAATCCCGATAGTGCGAAATCCGAAGGCGTCATGCCGCGGGCGCCACCCGTGCAATGATCAACGAGCTCTCTCAGAGCCGCCGCATAATGCTCTGCGAGGCGTTCGATCGTCTCCCGCCGGTAGCGCCTGCGGCCATAGCTGAGCGACAGCCGCAATTGGCCTTCCCGCACCTGACCGTTGATGCTCAGCCAACGGCCAAGCGGCGCGCTGTCGCTACGCGCCGGCCCGGCACTCTCGGGGGCGACCTTGAACGGTGTGCCCTCACCTACGCTGGAATCGAACTGGCCGAGATAGTTGAAAACGATACGCGGCTCGGAGAGCGCGGCCAGCGCGCTGCGCTGCGCCTCGCTGCCGAGATAGCGCAATACGCCGTAACCCAACCCGCGGGCGGGGATCGCTCGAAGCTCCTCCTTGACGGATTTGATCAGCGAACCGTTATCGCCGGAGCCGCCCGGTAAGCGCACGGGGAAAGCAGTGGTGAACCAGCCCACCGTGCGGGAAATATCTACGCCAGAGAAGATATCCTCGCGACCGTGCCCCTCGAGTTCGACGACAACATCCTCAGTTCCGCTCCAGCGTGATACCGCCCGCGCCAATGCCGCCAGCAGCAGATCATTGACTTGAGTCCGGTAGGCCGACGGCGCTTCCTTCAGCAGCCGCGTGGTCAGCCTTGCATCGAATGCGAGCAGGATTTCCTCGCCCTCGGCAACCCGGTCGATACCGCCATGATCGTCGTCGCACGGCAGATCGGCGCGCGATCCCCGTTCGAGCCAATAGGGCAACTCGGCAGACAGTTCCTCGCTGCCGCCATACGCCTGCAACCGCGCGGCCCACGATGCGTAGGACTGGCTCCTCGCCAGCGCGACTGACGCCGCACCTTGCTGAATCTGTCCGTAAGCTGTCGCAAAATCTTCGAGCAGCACGCGCCACGACACGCCGTCGATAACGAGATGGTGCACGACTACGAGGAGCCGTTGGCTGCCGTCGGCGAGATCCATGCCGACTACGCGCAACAACGATCCTGCCAGTGATAGGCTCGCCTGGGCTGCAGAAGCGACTGCCGTCACCTCGGCTGCATCGCGAATGCCGCTTCGAATCCACATCATGTCCGAAGCTGCAGGCGCGGCGCCATAGGTCGCCCGCCAGCCACCATCGATCGCCTCAAAACGAAGATGCAAGGCATCGTGATGCGCGACGACGGCGGCGACCGCGCGTTTCACGATCCCCCAATCCAGCCGCGCCTTCGGCATCAGCACGACGGCCTGGTTCCAGTGGTGGCGCTCACCGGCATCCTCGCTGAAGAACCGCGCCTGGATCGGCAACAGCGGATGCTCACTTCCTTCAAGATCTCTCCCAGGCGCGGCGTCTTCCACGGTCCGTTCGATGCGCGCGGCCCGCGCCAGTTCCTGCAATGTCTGGTGCCGGAAAACGTCGCGCGGTTCGATCAGCAGGCCCGCCTGACGGGCGCGGCCGACCAGTTGCAGCGAGATGATCGAATCGCCGCCGAGTTCGAAGAAGTTGTCGTCAACTCCAATGACGGGCTGGCCAAGGAGATCGGCCCAGATCGCAGCAAGCGCCGTCTCGGTCGCGGTGCGTGGCGCGACATGTGCTGCCGTTGCGGCTTGCATATCGGGCGCCGGCAGGGCTTCGCGATCCACCTTGCCGTGCGCGGTGAGCGGCAGCCGCTCTAGTTTCACGATCCGGGCCGGCACCATATAGTCGGGCAGTTCGTCCGAAAGAGCGGCACGCATCGCCGCTTCATCGAACGCGCCCTCGCCGGCGACATAGCCGACCAGTTGGCGGGTGACGCCGGCCTCACGGGCAACCACGACCGCCGAGCGCACGCCGGGCTGGCGCATCAGCCACGCCTCGATCTCACCAAGCTCGATCCGGAAGCCGCGGATTTTGACCTGATGATCGGAGCGGCCGACATACTCGATCACGCCATCCGCACGCCATCGCGCCAGATCGCCGGTGCGGTATAGCCGCGCGCCGGGCGCACCGAAGGGATCAGGAAGGAATCGCTCGGCCGTTAGTGCAGCGCGCTGCCAATAGCCGCGCGCCAGGCCTTCGCCGCCGATAAACAATTCGCCTGTTACCCCGACCGGGACGATGTTCAGGTCGCTGTCGAGAATAAAGGCCGAGCGGCGTCCCACGGGACGACCGATCGGCGCATAATTGCCATCGATCTCTTCACTGGCGTCGACCTTCCAGACCAGCGGCGTCACCACCGTTTCGGTCGGCCCATAGCCGTTGATCAATGTCCGCGGCTTGAGCGCGCGCTTGACCTTGTCGAAGCCTGCCTTGGGCATGGCCTCGCCGCCGAACGAATAAAGCCCGACCGGCGGCGGATCGCCGCGCCACACCGCAAATTCGGCGAGCTGCTGCAGATAGGCAGGCGGGAAGCCGGCGTTGGTAACGCGCTGCCGGCGCAGAATGCCGAGCGTCTGTTCTGCCGACCACAGATTCTCGTCGCGCATCACGAGCGCGGCGCCGCAGGTCAGCGCCGTCCAGAGTCGCTCATGGGCTCCGTCGAAGGTAAACGACAGGAAGTGCAGTTCGCGGGAGTGCCGGTCCATATCGTAGAGCCCGGCGGTCACCTCGCAATGCATCGCGAATGGCCCGTGCTCGACTGCGACACCCTTCGGGATGCCGGTGGAGCCCGACGTGTAGATCACATAGGCAAGGCTTGTCGGCCCGACCGCGATTCGCGCATCGTTCTCCGGCTCCTGATCGGAATCGATCGCGCCGAGCGGGACAGCTTCGATCCCGAACGGTGGCGGAGTCAGTGCCGAGCCTTCATCAACCAGCACGAAACGCACGCCGGCGTCATGCATAGTGCCGACCTGTCGCTTCGCTGGGTGCTGGGGATCGAGCGGCAAATAGGCTGCGCCCGTCTTCAATATGGCCAACAGCGCCACGACAAGCGACGGCGAGCGCCTTGCAGAGATGCCAACGAGGTCTGAACGCCTGACACCAAGACGAATCAGTCTATGCGCGAGCCGATTAGCACGGCGATCAAGCTCGGCATAAGGGATCACATCCTCGCCGAAGATGAGCGCCGGGGCATCAGGGGTTTCCACGGCCAGCCGAGCGACCGTCTGATACACCGGCGTGAACGGAGCGGTTGCGCCGGCCTCCACGCCGTTCCATTGGCGTACCGTGGCCAGTTCCTGCTCGGAAAGAAGTGCCATGCCGGCGATCGATTGCGCGCGGCCTTCAACCATCGTATTCAGGACCGTGACCCAATGCGACGCAAGGCGTTCGATCGTCGCCGCCTCGAACAACGCGGTCGCGTAGGTGAAGATCGCTCGGATATCGCCTGACGGTTTCTCTTCGCTGTCGAGCGCCAGGTCGAACTTGACGGTGTCGACCTCAGTTTCGATCTTTTCGATCTGCAGGCCGGTCCGGTCGGGCGGATTGCCAGACACCCTGCGCTGGTGGTTGTAGAGAACTTGAAACAGCGGGTTCTGGCTCAGGCTGCGCTTGGGCTGCAGGATCTCGAGCAACCGCTCGAACGGAAGGTCCTGGTTCTCCTGCGCTTCGATCGTGGCCGAATGGACGGCTGCGATGAAGTCATCGATCGATGCGCGCCCGTCGATATCTGTGCGAAGCACCTGGGTGTTGACGAACAACCCGATCACGCCGCAGGTTTCGTCGCGGTGGCGATTGGCGACGGGCACGCCGACGCAGATGTCGGACTGGCCGGTGTAGCGATAAAGCAGCAGCTTGAAGCTCGCCAGCAGGACGACGAACAGCGTCGTCTGGTGCCGGCGCGCCAGCGCGCGCAAGTCATCGGCAAGCGTCGGGTCAAGTGCCAAACGAAGCGCTGATCCAGCAAGGTCAGGAACCGCCGGTCGCGCCCGGTCGATCGGAAGCTGCAGCACGGCGGGAGCTTCGAGCCGCGCCGTCCAGTACTTGACCTGACGCTCGCCATCGACCGCGCTCATCCAGAGCCGCTGCCAACAGGCATAGTCGGTATATTCGATGTCAGGCTCCGGCAGCGCCGGCTCTTCGCCGCAAGCAAATGCCGCGTACAAGCGCCAGAACTCGTCGACCAGCACCCTCATCGACCAGCCGTCGGCCACGATGTGATGCAGGCTCACGACAAGAAAATGGTCGTCCTCTTCCAGCATCAGCAATATGGCGCGCATCAGCGGGCCGGCTTCGAGATCGAACGGTAGCGATGCTTCCTGCCGCGCGAGCAAACGCGCCCGCTGTTCGTGGTCATCGCCATCAAGCGCTACATGCCGCAGCTCGACCGGTTGCGGATCGAGCACGATCTGCTCGGCTTCCTTGCCCTCTTGCCGAAACACCGTGCGAAGAGCGCTGTGACGGGCGACCAGCGCATCGAAGGCCTGTTGCAGCGCATCCGGCTGAAGTTTACCTCGGACCCGTACAGTCGCCGAGATGTTATAGGCGGCGCTGCCCGGATCCATGCGCCACAAGAACCACAGGCGCGACTGCGCAAAGGACAGCGGCGCCCGTGTTCGCTCCTGTCGCGCAATCGGCAGCATGGCGAGATTGACGCCCTTCGCCGCGAGCTGCGTCAGGAACGCATGCTGCTTGTTCGAATCAAGGCGCATCAATCGCCGCGAGATGTCGCGAAGCTGCTGCTTCTGCGTAGTGGCGGTATCACTCATCGGAAAGTTCGACTTCCTTCAACATGTCGAGCATTGCGGCGATGTCGTCGCTGCGCTTGTCGACCTGAATCTCCGGGGCGAGCGCCGCCGCCATCGTTTCGACGGTCGTCATTTCGAACAGGCGGTTCAGCGGCAGATCATGGCCGAGATCGCGCTTGATACGGCTGACGAGCTGGACCGCGGTGAGAGAGTCGCCGCCGAGTTCGAAGAAGTTGTCTGTAACGCCGACCTTGGGTTGGCGCAGCAG
>NZ_LLXX01000142.1:86579-93929 GCF_001440405.1 Bradyrhizobium valentinum | reverse complement strand
CCGGATCGGCGGCGGCGCACTTGGGGCGCCTGCGCAAATGGAAAGTGGCCGCGCAATTGACTCCGATTGCGCGGCCCGCTTTCTAGATAGCGCGTTCCATCAAGCGCTTGGCCTTACCCTCCAGTTCCAGCCGCGCATCTTGATGGGACTTGGTCCGGGCCAAGGCTGTGATGCCTTGCACGAAGTCAAAGACGCTTTCGGGTTTCCGGTTTTCTTCGCCGAGGACTGTTTCGATAATCTTCGCCGTTTCCGATTTGGAAAACCCGCCTTTGCGCAAAAAGCTCTCACGGTCCTCGTCGTTCCGCGCAACGATCCGTGCCCGCGCGGCCTTGATACCGGCAACGAATGGTGCGGGGGAAGAATTGGCAAAGCTGGTCAACGCCGGGGCGGCTTCGTGCGCAAAGCGTTGGGCTGCGAACTTCGAATGCCGGATGGTGATCTCTTCGAAATTCTCGACGCCCCATAGATTGCGGTTCATGCAGACGGCGCGAAGGTAGAAACTGGCAATTCCGAGCGTCTTGCTGCCGACTTCGCTGTTCCAGCAGTAAAATCCCCGAAAATACAAATCCGGCGAACCGTCCGACAACCGGCCCGCCTCGATCGGATGTGTGTCATCGACCAGAAACAGGAAGACATCGCGGTCGCTGGCGTAGAGGGTCGTCGTGTCCTTGGTGACATCCACAAACGGATTGTGAGTCATCGTGCTCCAATCCATCACACCCGGGACTTTCCACCGTGTATCGCCAGTGCCATTGCCTGCGATCTTCATAACGGCGGCGACCAGTTCATGATCCCAGATGCGGCCGTAATCCGGTCCGGTCACGGCGCGAAGCTCGACGCGCCCGTTATCGCCTTCCAGGGTTTTCACCAGTTCGGCGCGATGGGAAAGCAAGCCGTGTTGCAGGTTGATGGCCGACAAGGCCGCGGGAAGCTGCCGCAAATAGGAGGTTGGCGCGCCGACCAGCGTGCACAACTGGCCGAAACTCCAATGCGTTGGCATGACCTGTTCGTCACGTCCCGGCACCATCAAGGCAAGCCGTTCTGAACTATCCCGGCTCGCTTCCACCCGAATGGTCCGGCTTTCCACCGTCCGCGCCTGCGCGCGTTCCGCCCTGCCCCGCACGGCTTCGTACAGATCGGAAAGGTTCAGAAAGCGTTCGTCATCGGGGCGCGTAAACCATTCCGAGGAAACACGGCCAATGCGCTGGCCACGCGATACGTCCACACGGAAGCCACCGGAAACAGGCTGGTTGCTTTGTGACAGGGTCATCATGTTCATGGTCTTTCTCCTTTGGGCTGAGGTTGAAGCGCAGCGCTGCGCTGCAACCCTGCCCGTCGGCGAGACCTGGGGTGCAAGGGCAAGGGCGGCTGGACGCGGAGGGGGATCACCCGCCTGACAAGGGCGCGCGACTACGCGCGCGTCTGCACGCGCCTGATAATCACATCATCCATGAAGATCCTTTTGCGGCGCGGAAGACCGGGGAAACCCGTCCGGCCGGCACGCACGGCGTGCTTCACCCTTGCCCGCGCGAGGGCGGAGCCCTTAGCTGCCCTTCAAATAAGAAATGCTCCCTTTTGCTTCAACGCAGAGCAGCCAGAGACACAAAGAAGCCCCGCCTCCGGAGAGACGGGGCTAGTGACCCCGTAGGGATCAGTCGCCGTTACGGCGGGACCAGATCAGGGTGAAGCCTTCGTCGCCCTCGATCTTTACCAGCGAGGCGTAGATCGGTGCCGGAAAGGTCGGATCGTCGAGCTTGACCGAGAGATACTCGCGATCGCTGTCGCGGGCAGTCTTCTTCCAGGCGGCGCCGAACTCGGTGACGCCGGCGAAGATGCGATAGTCGGGCGCCTTGTCGTTGTCCCTCTCGGACGGGGCGAACCTTGCCTTGATGTTCAGCGTCAGCGTTTTGATCGAACCGATGAAACCGTTGTCCGACGCGGTGAAGGTGCCGATGGTAGCCATGGTAGTCTCCGTTTGTTGCTCGGGCTGCGCCCATCGCGGCCTCGATGGCGATCCTTGGCCCGGGGAGCGATCGGCCCGCAGCCCTTGGGCTCGCAGCGTCAGCGGAGAACGGCGTGAGCCTGCTTTTTTTACTTCCCGCGAGGAATGCCGCTTCGCGGCAGGGGAAAAAAGCAGGCGGAGCCGTTGCGGGAAGGCGATCGAGGCCTTTGGCCGGCCCTCGGGCCTGATCAGCCCATTCGAGGTTGCGTTGGTCGCGAGCCATGAACGAACTGACGGAGACTACCATGGCTGCCGGTAGCGCCTCAGCACAAGGACGCAGCTTGACCGGTCGAGTATATGCTGACTGATGCGCGTCATCGGCCATGACGGCGCGTCGGGGCAAACGCAAGCAAACGCTTTCGTATTCTATCGCAGGGAATCGAAAGCAACCCGAGGCAAATCCCGCCGAAAGACAATCCAAGGGTTCGTAATCGTCCGACAATGGAGCATTTGCGAAAACCTCGCCTCGCCGATCAGAGGTCGGCAACGCGGTGATCACACCAATGCCAGCGACAAACGGGGCATCTCCGAGGGATTGCGCCTGCTTCACCGGGAGGGCTTAAGCGAAGTGCAGCCTTGCCGCCCGTTGGATCGGCGCGCGCCGGACAGGCGCGGCCGAATTTCTTGGCAGTCAGCCGGGGCCGCTAACGCGGCTCCGGCTGGAATTCACTCTGCAGCCTGCGAGTAAGTATCGCTGCCTTCTACTGTCGGCATATCGGCCTATTCAGCGGCAGGCTTAGCCGTCCTTAGCAAGGCAGGCAGCCAATCCGTCGGGACCAGCAATTGCTCGGCCGCGCCATGTCGAACCTCTTGCTATCCGCCTCGTAGCTTACGCCTTTCCGCGCGGCTTCCAGAATGCGTGCCTTGGTGACGCGTCCGAGATAGGTCTGCGCGGACCGCCAATGCCCGTTCATGTCGAGCGAGACGGCTTCCGCCAGACGATCCGCGGTCGCAATCGCCCCGGGGCCTACGGTCCCACAGCAATCTAACTGCATTGACGGTCAGGACAACGCAGTGAGCGAACAGCGCCAGTCGGCTATCGTGATCAAGTGACATGGATAGACCTTGCCATCCGGCCCAAGCCCGATTATCTTACTTTTGTCTTACCGGATGAAGCTGCCATGTCCGCCAAGCAGAAGATGACCACCACCGTCTCGACCAAGGGCCAGGTGATATTGCCCAAGGCGATCCGAGAACAGCGGCACTGGCCTGCCGGAACGGAACTGATGGTGGAGGATACCCCCGAGGGCGTATTGCTGAAGGCGAAGCCCGCTTTTGCGTCCACCCGGCCGAAAGACGTATTCGGCTCCCTATCCTACAAGGGGCCGGCAAAGTCGATCGCGGATATGGAGGCAGGGATCGCCGCCGAGGCGAAACGGCGGCATGCTCGCAATCGATACTAATCTCATCGTCCGCTATCTGGTGGGCGACGATCCCGGACAGGCTGCCCGGGCACGCCGACTAATCGACAACAATGACGTCTTCGTCTGCACCACAGTCCTGCTAGAGACCGAGTGGGTGCTGCGGAGCGTCTATGGGTTTTCCGCTGCCCAGTGCGCCAAGGCCCTCTCCGATTTCGCGGGGCTGCCGCGCGCGAGTCTGGAAGATGCTACCGCCGCGGCGAAGGCATTGGGCTGGATGCGGCAGGGCGTGGACTTTGCGGATGGACTGCATCTGGCCAAGGCGGAAGGCTGTGAGGCCTTCGTCAGCTTTGACCAGGATTTCGCCAGAGCCGCTAAGGCCCTCGGCGGCATCAAGGTGCGGGCGCCCTGACAGCTCGCTCGCAGTGATTGGTGCTCGGCTCAAAGACAGTCGCTCCACATGCATTGGGTGAGTGCCCTAAGTGAGGATGCAGTTCCGACAGAGCCGTTGATTAAGAGGCGTATGATTTCGTCGGAAAATCAGCGCCCTTCCAACAAGAGTGTTGCCCAACCTACGTTGGAACCCGCAGTCGGCTAGGGGTCATTCGCGTCGGTTTGGCCGGACCACGGTGACTTCCGGTCTGCCCTGGTGAACGGACATTCTCAGGATAGGCGAGCATGTCTCAAAGGTGCCAATAGGCGACACGCGGATCGATTACTCAGGCAGTCCGGCTTTACGCAGATCATCTGCGGTATTTGGCAAAATCTACCGGGAAGGGTGAGATACGGTCCTTGAGATTTGAAATCTCACCGCGGGATCGACCTGAAGAAGCCGGTCAACCGCCGCTCGTGCTTGCTCAGGGTGTCCCACAAGCGCCTTGCTTGCCGCCAAGATCCATACTCCGCCGAAGCACGCTCGCGTCTCGCGCCGCGGACGAAGCCACCACACGTAACGCGAAACAATTACGGTGAAATAACTGTGATGAGCCGCTGAGCAGCTTTTGCCTTGGCGGCGGCATACGGTTCTGTCCAGGCAGCAATACGGGCGACTCAAAAAGGCCCGGACCCACGTAAGGCACGCTTTAGACGGCTGCCAGCGTGCGGATCGACATAGTGGAATAGAGCGGTCGCGCGGATCTTGTCGGGGTCGCAAGGCTCGTTGGTGTGGATGGAGCGATAGCCCCAGAAAAGATAGAGGTTACCCGGCTTCATCTTAAGTCGGACCAGATGCGAAGAACGCGCTTCCGTCAAACGCTTCAGCAGAAACTGTGTGATCGGATTGTCGATCAGTAATTTATCAATCAGGTTTTGTGCATACCATGTTCTGACAAGGCGAACGTTTGGAGCCATGACGAGTTCGCCGGAGCGCCGTCCTTCCGGAACACAGATCGGAAGCAAGACGGTTAGGACATAGGAATCATAGTGAAACCGGAGTGAGTGTTGCTGGCCCGAGGAGCCGGTCAGACAACGCAGAATCTGGTGGTACGGCTGATCGGGGGCCTGATTTCCTGTCGCGCGTTCATAAACGCGGGTGCAAAGCCGTCGGAATACCTGGGATTTGGCCATTCGCTCAAGCGGGGTGCCTGGCAAATCTGCACATCCTGTGAAGCAGACATACCGGTTGCCCACGCCCCGAACTGAATCTTCCACGAAGGTGCGAAGCTGATCAAGCTCGCGCTGCTCCAAATAACCCGAAACAACTCCATATCCGACGCGATTAATCGAGCTGACTAACTCGCTAATGGACTCGTCCGACAAATCCGGAAATTCACCGTTCAGCGAAATATTTGATGCACTCGATGGAATGTTCATGGGCTTACCCTTGAAGTCCGCGCATCGCACAAAACAATCAGCGAGCGTAGGGCTTCTTTGCTCGCTGAACAGATAGCCCGGATTTTCGGTGCTCTCCTCGTGATATGCATATATATATATGCTTATGTGGCAATGCACCATACTGCTCTTACCAAATTGCGGCTTTGAGCCGATGCGGAAACTGTTGCTTGGCTACGTCGTGGTATCAAGGCCAACCCAAATTCCAATTCGCATTTCGCTCTTGCTGCTGCCCTGACCCTTCTTGGAAGATTTGACGAGGCCAGGGCGGCCGTGCGAATTATCCGCTGCTCAGCGACAAAGCCAATCCAACCTACCTCCAGGGACGCGAGCGCCCCACTGATGGTATGCGTATTGCCGCGGTACGGAGGGCTAACTTCCGATTTGGGTCATTCGCGTCGGTTTGGCCGGACTACGGCGACTTCCGGTCTACCCCGGTGAACGGACATTCTCAGGATAGGCGGGCATGTCTCAAAAGGGGCCACGATCAGACATCCTAGTCGGCCTGAGATACTCGCGCACGTGGGCAAAATGCTGGAATGTGAGCGACCAGAATGGCTGTCCGCTCTACTGTCGCCGTTACGCAGATGGACATATGAGTAAGGAGCGCATGAGTAAGGAGCGCAGAGTAACATCAGGAAGAGCGCTCTGTTAGCTTTGTATCTGGCAGAGGCTCGGCGCGCTCCATCTCCATACACGACCACGCTTTTGCAACAGAGTTCCAAAGATAGGCAATTGATGCGGTGGCATTCCGGCCCTTCATATCCTCATCTTCGGTAAGTCGGCAGAAACCTTACAAAAAACAATTTGAACCTTAAAGTAATGGGGCATAACTTGCTGCTCAATTCTGGTAGAATGCCGCCACAATCTAAATTTTATTGTCCAATTCAAGCCAACCAGAGCTTGAGGCGAGAACGCGCTTCGCCGCTGTTTGCAAATAGTGCGCTGGTCAACATCGATGTCGTCCAAATCAAATCGCATCGCGCTTTTTATCGATGGCGCCAACCTGCACGCGACCGCGAGGACGCTCGGCTTCGACATCGACTTCAAGCGCCTCCTCAAAGAATTTGAAGGACGTGATTCTTTGCTGCGCGCGTTCTACTACACGGCAGTCATCGAAGATCAGGAATATTCCTCGCTCCGCCCGTTAACAGATTGGCTCAGTTACAACGGCTACACCGTAGTCACCAAGGCGGTGAAGGAGTTCACGGACGCCGGCGGTCGCCGCAAGGTCAAAGGAAGTATGCACGTCGAACTGGCCGTGGACGCCATGGATCTCGCCGATCAAATCGACCAGATGGTTCTGTTCTCCGGCGACGGAGATTTCCGCGCCCTTGTCGAGGCAGTTCAGCGACGCGGCGTCCGCGTTACGGTGATTTCCACGATTTCGAGCCAGCCACCGATGATCGCCGACGAACTGCGGCGCCAGGCCGACGTCTTCACGGATCTCGTGGAGTTGCAGTCAAGCCTCGCCCGCGACCAGTCCGGGCGTCCCGCGCGAGCCGCATCTGGCGCCGCGGTTCCCGCTGATGCTAAGTTTCCCCGGGCAGGCGATAGGGACGACAATTCCCAGGCCCGAGGACCCAATGTTCTCGACCGAAATTTCCACCTATGTCCGTTGCGGATCAATCGCGTCGATGCGGTGGCGTTTTGGCAGTCTTGAAGACTGCGGCTTGGCGCCAATCTGAGGGGGTCTGTAACTGAGCCAGACAGGGCTGAGTGAGTCGGGTTTGCAACTTCGTAGCTAGTGACCTGTTTCTTTTCTGGCGACAACGGCGCAGCCTGTCAAAGCTGCTGCCCTAAATTTAAGTGTTTATTCCAATTGACTCCGGTTCGTTGCGGCATAGCCTCATCATCGGATCGCGACCAAGGCTTCCCACGCCAGCAGAGCCAGAGCGGGTCGCTCCCGCCAGCGCCAGTCGAAGTGGGCCGATTCCACGCGTGTGGTGCACCAAAACGGCGCTGGCAACAGCGCCGTTTCTGCATCTTGGTGATAATCTAAGTCTCAGCTTCATCGGAACTAGTGCCTCCGGCTTGTCCTTGTGCCATCGCCAATGTCCAGGCTGGCACCCGCTTTCAAATGCTATCTCTTCCGCGGTGGGGGAATGACAAAATCGACTACTGTACGGGCTGGGGGCGAAACCGAGTCGTGATCCT
>NZ_LLXX01000142.1:72638-86569 GCF_001440405.1 Bradyrhizobium valentinum | reverse complement strand
TGGCACACTCATCTGGAGTAGGTGGTCGGTCCCAGATGTCGCGCGCATATCTGGTTGGATAGCCGAAACATTTTGTTAGCTCAGCTCCCTGCTCGCCGTGACACCGTCATGGAAAATTAAGACACGCAGGGGACGATGAACGATTATCAAAACCATCTGGAGAAGCTGCGTAAAGACGCGGCCGAATGTTCGCTTGTCCGCGACCGACAAAGCGAAGCGTGAAATGTTCGACCGGCTTACGGGCATCTGGATCAACTAGCCGACAAGGTTGAGCGGGCCATAAATGCTCGAAAGACCGGCTAAAGGTAGCGGTGCGAGTATGCGGGTAAAATCGCTACTCATTCTGCTGAGTGTCACGGCACTAGCGGCTTACACGGTAGGCCGCCACAGCAGTCCCGTTAACAACGCGCCAGTCGCGCAGCCGCAGCCTTCCATGGCCAAACCCCTTGCCTTCGCGGCCCCTGTATCACCTCCTATTGCAGCGGCTACGACCTCAAACGCTACTTTCAATCCGGTCCACGCCCCACCAAGGCGGCACCCGAGAAGCCTACGGCCACCCGCGCCTCCGAGAAGCCTGCACCGCCTGAGATACAGCGCAAGGCTGAGATCGCACTGACGGCCGCGGCAATCGCTGCGATCCTAGTCAAGGCAAGTCGAGACCAGTATCACGCAACCGGCAGGCCATGCGCCTGCCCGAATGACACCATGCGCAACGGCGGAGCGTGCGGCTCTCGGAGCGCCTATTCTCGACCGGGCGGCGCGGCACGGCTTTGCTACCCTAGCGATGTGACGTCTGTGATGATCGAGAGTTATAAGCAAAGGCAGGTGTCGCGACGATCAGGCGCCGCTTCGTGAACCGATCATTGATGTGCATACACGCTCCCGACCCGCTTCGGGCATCAATAGAGCTCTTGCCCATCGACGGAGAGGTGGTCGTCGTCCACGAGGGCCACACGAACTTCTTCGAACTGCAGGCTGAACTAGCAGCCGGTAGCACGGCCAGTTGCCAAGAAGAGGAAGCCCCCAAACTAAGACATCGCTAGACGCGGTGTTTCAAACACTGTTTCAAACATTCACTTTCATCAAACTACATCTGAGAGTCTAAAAGCGAACCGACACATTTAAAGCCCGTTGGTATCTTGACGTTACGCAACTGGCGATGGCGGGGCGCGGCCGTGTTGGAAGTGTTGGTTACCAAGCGAAGCTCGACCAAGTGGGAATGGCGGGTCTGTGACCGCTACGGGGCCACGATTATCGGCGGGTTTGAGAACACCCGACCAGCGGCCAAGTACCGGGGTAATCGGGCGCTATTTTTTTTGTTGTCTACGCGCTGGATACGATGATGCGCGAAGTGCGCGCCAGAGTGCGAACAGCGGTCGCTGGCCGGATGTAACTCGCGGCAGTAATAGGGGCTCCAGAGCGATCTAGGGGCTCTAGACCAGGTGAGGATGCCTTAAACCATGGCTTGAGTGGAAAAGCCCCGACGCTGCACCGCGCCGGGGTTCCTCTCGGATCGCCAAAGCCGGTTACTTCGCCAGCCCAACGATCTTAAACTGTAAGTAATTGCCGCTCCACTTTTTCGAGCATACAATGTTTGGGTCGGCGTTTAATATACCTCCAACGAACTAACTCTTGTCGCCAACCGACGCCATGCAACGGCCTATCAATGGTTAGGACCAGCTCGCCGGACCGAACAAGCTGGCCCCCTTCCGGGTCAATCGCGTCGGTTCGACTACCTGATGGTGAAGTCCGGTCCACCCCAATTAGCAAATATCATCAGCGCCCGTCGGCACGTCTCAAAGGGTCATTCGTGTCGCTTTGACTTGACCACAGCGACTTCCGCTCTACCCCGGTGAACGGACATTCTCAGGATAGGATGGCATGTCTCAAAGGTGCCAAAAGCCGTCGTCAGGACTGGCAGCAATCAATGAGGGGATAGCGCCCTCATCGTTTGAAAATGTTCGATCCAGATCTGTAGCAAGGCAAACGAGGATAGAATCATCATCGTGTCGATCAACACCCACGCAATGAGCACGCCATAGAACGCTTCGGGATGTTCCACTCGGTCATACACCGCCTTGCTGCCGCTTCGACTGTCCCCGCTCGGACCGCTGAATGAAACACACGGGCAGTGAGATAGAGCGAACCAATCCCCCCAAGAACAGAAAGACAAAGATAGATTGTTGCTATGATCATCGGCCACTACCAACTTGCGCCTTTTCTAACCTTGCTGGTCCTGCTTGGGGATCAGGCCCAGAATAACCCAGCCGAAGAAACCCACGATCACAAACGATGTCACAACAACGAAGACGAACAGGGTCGGTTCTTCGCGGTAAGTAACCGAATGAAGCGGCGTAAAACGTCCGGCGTAAAATACTCTTTCCGCAAAAATGGCGAACAATACTTGAGTGAAAGCAATTAGCCACAATACGCCTAGCGGAGCGAAAATCGCCAGTGCCTTGAACGTGCGCATCGTAGTGTTTGTTCTGCGTGTAATTCTGACTTCCCTGTCTTCCATGGTCGGTCGCTTTGCCATCGATGTCTGCTTCGAGTCAGCGGCCCGCCATGAATTTGTGAAGCTCACGCATGGTCGTGTCGGAAGGCAATCCAAACTCTCGAAGAAGTTGAGAGCCGGTGTAGCAGAACACTGCTGCAGCCATAATTGCCGACATCAGCGCCGTGAGAATGCGTCGCCGAACCCCATATCCGGGCGTCCAAAGATGAACAGCAGCACAGTGGCGTCAAAGCCGCCCCCCACAGGGAAAGGCCAATGGGAAGAGTATACGAGATCAGCACGCTGCCAAGCCGTTGCATTATGCCGGTCTATCACGTTCAAGTAGCGCTTGGGAAAATCCGAAACGCTAGACTTTTAGTCAAATGCGAAGAGGGCACTAGCAATATTGCGCCGACGGCAGCCAAGGTCGGCTTTGGGTCTTGGCCGTGTAAAAACGGTCTTACGGGAGGTCAATTCTGAGAGCCAGGCGCAGAGGAAGTCTCAGGCCGCGATTGCAGCGATTAGGCGCTTGGTTCCGATGATGTTCATGACCCGTGTCAGATTGTAGGCCAGAACCGAGAGAGCCATCTCGGCGGCTACTTTTGGAAGCGTTTTGGTGAGGAAGTGTGTCGCTCCCATGCGGGCCTTCATCGTGCCGAACGGATGCTCGACCGTCTCGCGACGCTGACGCATGGCGAGCGGGTTCGCATCAAGGCGCTGCTGCACGGCATCGAGCAGGTGCTCATGCTCCCATCGTGGAATCCGCCGCTCTGGCCCTGTCGTGCACTGGGACTTGAGCGAACAATTTTGGCAGGCGTTGGTCCAGTAACGCCTTATCCGCTTGCCATCTTCCTCGCTCGTAAAACGATATGGCAGTTGCTCTCCAGCCGGACAGCGATAGGCGTCCCCCTCCGGCAAATAGACAAAGTCCTGCTTGCCGAAGCGCCCATCCGATTTGGCGCCCGACGTCTGCGGCTTGGGCAGAGTTACTGTGATGCCGGCCTCGTGGCAGGCGAGGATCTCCGCGCTGCTGAAGTAGCCGCGATCGGCAACGGCCTCGAGCGTCTCGGTCTGTAGAACAGCCTTCGCCTGCTTGCCCATATTGGCAAGTTGTGCCCGATCTGAACCGCTGTTCGTTACCTCATGCGTCACAATCAGGTGGTGCTTGGTATCCACGGCGACCTGCACGTTGTAGCCGACAACGCCGGAACCGCGGTCGCTCGTCGCCATCGAGCGGCTGTCCGGATCGGTCAGGGAGATTTGCTGGTCCGGCGAATCCAGCATCTGCTTCTCGAACCGCAAGCTTGCCCATTTCCTCCTTCAGCTTCGTCAGCTTCTCGGTGAGCCTTGTTACCTTTGCGGCCAGCGCCTCGCTCGGCTCCTGTCGATCGGCCGTGTCAAGCTGGCTCAGATAGCGAGCGACGCTCTCCTCAAGCTGAGCACGCCGCCGTTGCACCTTCGCCTTTGTGAAGTTCCTGTCCCGATTGTTCACGGCCTTGAACTTGCTGCCATCGATGGCGACGCTCGCCGTCGCAAGAAGCCCCATTTCGCGGCAAAGTTCGACGAAGCGCGCACAGACCTTGCGAAGCGCCAAGCCGTTATCCTTCCGGAAGTCCGCGATCGTCTTGTGATCGGGAGCGAGCCGGCCCAGCAGCCACATCACCTCGACATTGCGTCCGGCTTCTCGTTCGAGCCGGCGGCTCGACTGCACCTGGTTTAGGTAGCCGTAAATGTAAAGCTTAAGCAGAACCGAGGGATGGTACGAGGGCCGACCAGTTGCCGCCGGCTCCACGCCTTCAAAGTTCATCTCAGCCAAATCGAGCGCACCGACAAACACGTCGATGACGCGGACGGGGTTGCCCTCGTCAATGAAATCATCGAGGCACTCGGGCAGTAGCGTCCATTGCCCACGATCGACCTCCTCAACGAAGCGCCTCATCGATCCCCCCTAGAATCACGGGAGAATCATAACAGCAGCACCGCGTTTTCACACAGCCAGGGTCATTAAAGGACATATAGAGGATTGGCCTTACCGACTCCTCATCAGGATGGACCCATTTATACGGCGTAATTTCCCGCTGCTCTGTCAACTTGATCATGCGGACAGGCGGCTTGTAGCGGCGTGTGCCGCAGGACCGGCATCGGAAGGACGGTTCTAGCTTCCAGATCGGCGTATCACGCGCCCTGCGGATTGCTTCCAGCGGCAGGCTTGCTCGTGTCTTGCATCGACAACACTCGATCTCCAGCCAGCCGTAACCGCCGTTCAGGCATTGGCCTATCGTTGGGGACGGCTGGGCTGGACCACCATAGCCTTCCATCCGCAGCGACCACGCGTGAGCCTCGGCACGATCAGCTCACGGGCGGCCTTTGCAGCTTCCCTGGCACTCTTGGCGCGGATGTCAGCGCCCAAGATTTGACCTCCCCAGATTACCTCTCGAGACTTGTTGCTCATGGTCAAGATTACAGCGGCCCTTGCGACCGAACGCAACGCCACTAGGATTAGCGGCATTCAGCGGCGTGATCCCACTACGGCTTTGGCATGTGCAATCTCTATTCTATTACCACCAATCAAGAACGGCGCAGAGCTTGCCGGTCTCGTGGTGACGAAAGCAATCGAGAGCGCTTCGCTGGGCAATTGCTGTAAGCCGCCGACGCGCTAGTGTGCTAAGGGGCAAGCGTTCCCAGGAGCCGTGATGCAAAGCTGGTTCATAGCGTGGCTCGCACTTCCTGTCGCCGTGCTCTTCCTGAGCCTGTTCGCGTTCTACCTCGCGACGGCAGCCCTGATGGTATGGCTGACTTTCCGGTCACCGCTCAGCGGACGCATCCAGAGCTTCAAAGGGGTGGTTGCCCCGTTCTTTGGGTCGACTGCTATCATCTTCGGACTGCTGCTCGCGTTCCTGTCGAACGACATATGGGATCGCAACAAGCAGGCCGATCGTATCGTCCGCATCGAAAGCAACACGCTTGTCGCACTTTACAGCCTAAGTGCCGCAAGCGGAGCCGATAACAGTCGCTTGCGCTCTGCGATTCGCGCTTATGTGACCGCCGTTGTCGAAGACGAGTGGCCTCGACTGGCGCAGCAGCAGAGGTCCGCAACGACAGATGCGGCGATGAACGCCCTGCTGCGAGAAGTGGCGCAGACCGGCGTCTCGAAGGACGCCGATGTCCGAAAGGCGCTGCTGGACATGGTGCTGAGGATACGGAATGCTCACGAAGACCGCGTCGAGCTCAGCGATGATCGCACCGCTGTGTCGAAGTGGGCAGCGGTCCTGATGCTTGCGCTCGTCACCCAATTGGCAATTTCCGTCGTGCATCTGGAAAGACCGCGACCACAGATAGCTGCGCTGTTCATCTTCACGCTGGCCGCAGTATCGGTTCTCGGTTTGCTGGCGATTCACGAGGCACCGTTCCAGCCGCCGGTCTTCGTTCCTCCCGGCCCGATCGGGGACGTCTTGCAGCAAGTGCCAATATGACTCGCGCCCGTCCCGATCACGATCGAATGCCTCGAAAGTAATTTGACATTCTGGTCAATCCTTAATCCAAAGTGCAACTTCAGCAATCAACGCGCCGATCAGAACACCGACTGCGATGGCCATCGAGATCAGCGCGGCGGTGTCATGCCAACCCGGCATGGTCATCCTCCAGCCGCCTTGCCGCAGGGATGCCGAGTGCGCGAGCGAGGAACGTGAACGCCTTCAGATCGTTGACCAATTTGCCAGTCGTTTAGAACCGCGCGACGCGGGCGGCTGGTGCTTGAGTTAAGGATGAAGGATCATCTCGACCATGTGCTCAGGTCGGCGGCTCGCTGCTATTGTTCTTCTCAGCTTTATGGCCTTAGCGGAGGCTACTGCGGCTAGCTTGGAATGGCGAAGGTACGCAATTCCCGCCACCGGACTGAGCGTCGATGTTCCAATATCGATTTTCGAGGAGGACAGGGGCGCAACAGAGGAGGGAGCACTTGAGCGTCATCTTTTTACGAAGGATTACCGGGCCAACCTCACGATCAAGTCGTTTCCTAATCCCGATAACGTTTCCCCTGCCGCTTTTCTGGAAAAGATGCGACCGCCAGCCGATATACAATACAGAAGAGTGACTCCTAAGTTTTTCGCCGTTTCCGGCGTTCGGGACGGCTATACTTGGTACAATCGGTGCAACCGCGCGACCCGCTTCATGAACTGCGTCCTAATCAATTATCCAGCGGCGGAGGAACGCCAATGGGATGCTACCGTCACGCGGATTAGCTTGTCCTTGGCCAAATAGAGCAGACCCAAGTTTTAGCACCGGGGTCGCCATGGGGCTCGTCCTAGCCCATTCGCGCCCTCCGGCTGGGGGCTTTGTTTGCTGTGACTCCTATTTCCGAAACAGCCCCTTAAACGAACTCGCACGCAAAAGACCTTCAGAGGTGATGTCGCGATATTCGACGTCAGCGACGAAGGTTGGCTCAACCCATGTGGCCTTCGGCTTCCTGATTGGCTTGGTGAGTTTGGACTTCGGGCTGACTACCGTATCGAGCTGTTTCCTGATTTGGCTTGAGACGGTGCGGGACCAGCCCGTGCCCACCTTCCCGATGTAGCGCAGCTCCTTGCCTTCCTGCTTGCCGAGATACAACGCGGCAACGCCTGATGGGTCTTTGACAAAACCGACGACGGGAAACTTCTCCCGCTGGACGGTCTTGACCTTCACCCATGCTTCGCCCCGCTCCGACCGGTAAGGAGCATCGGCACGCTTTGAGATGATGCCTTCCCAATTGAGCTTCGCAGCGTGCTCGAACATTTTCTGCCCGTCGCCCACGAGATGTTCGGAAAACAGGACCGGAAGTCCGATGTCGTTTTCACCAAGCAAGTCTAACAGGAGTTTCTTGCGTTCGATCTGCGGCAACTTGCGGAGATCTCCATCGCGCCAGAGGAGGTCGAACGCATAAAAGACCAGTCGATCCTGTCTGCCCGCGGCTAGCTCTGCCTGCAGTTCCGAGAAGTTCGTGCGACCCTCATGGACGACGACCACCTCACCATCGACGATGGCTTGACCCGGAATATCGAAGGCGCCAGCAATGACAGAGAACCGTTTGGTCCAGTCCAGCCCGGTGCGGGTGTATACCTTCTTCCGTCCGCTATTTACGTGAACCTGCACGCGGTAGCCGTCAAACTTGATTTCATGGAGCCACCGGTCGCCGTTCGGCGCCTTCGACCTCAGCGTCGCAAGCTGGGGCTTAATGAAGCCCGGCATCTGAATACGCTTTGGCAATAACTCAACTCACAAAAAAGCCCGCCGGGAAAGCGGGCATTCTTGCGCAGTTCTCAGAAATCTCGAACAATCAGGGGACGTGATCGCTCCTGCCACCACCAATGCTGTATGGCTTGTTGAGGAAATAGTCCCGGTTGCCCAGCGCCTTTTCAGCGTATTGATTGATCGCCACTGTGATCGCTTGGACGTGTTGGTAGCAGTAGCCTTCTCCTGTTGCCCGCTGCCGCACTTCGGCAAGCGCGTTAATCCATGGCGAGTTGTTGGCCTTCTCGTCGTACTATTTCAAGGGCTCTGTCATCACCAGCTCCGGCCGCCCAACACGCGCCCTTTCATTGGACTCCCGTCCTCCTTCTTTAGTCGGTCCCGCTCGTCACAAAGGCCATCGATCTTTGCCAGCATCCGCTGCAGCAAAAGCTCCGCCGATGCAGTCGATATGCCGGCGCGCTGAAGCTGGAGGATTTCCCTACGCTGTTTTCCGACTTGGATGCGCATGTGCTCGATTTTGGAACGGAAGTGATCTAGGCCCATAGCGCTCCTTTATTACCCTCTGAATTGTGCGGACGAGCCCTTCCGCCCTGCGCTCAAGCTGGTCGTAGAGGCGAAGCCGCCTGAACAGGATCTCTATTTCACGATCGCTTTTCATGATGCGGCTATAGTACAAAACGTGAACGAGTTGGCAAGCCACTAGGAATAGGCTGTGCGGGCCGGAAAACACAAAAATATTGCCGAGTATTTTATTGCCCTGGCCACCCCGTTTGACGATCTGATTCCGCTTCCTCGGGGACGATCCCTCGTCATCTTGAAGGATGCTGCCATCACGAAGCCGCCAGTGGCCGAGCAGAACCGGCCCGAATGGTAAGTGGCCATTCATTGCCTGATCGGCGCCGCTGAAGGCCGGGAGTCCCCACGATGGCAGCGAGCTGCCCCAGGGCTTGGCTCCCACTGGGGCTGACGACCCCTTCTCCGGGTGAAAGTCTCAGGGAGACAGCGAAATTTCCTAGGATTGTCACTGGTGACGTCGACGACTGGTCGCGCAATCTTCCCACTGAGCACGGTCAAGGAAAATTCCGCGCCGTTTGAAAAACCGTTTTAATCTCCCGGACTCAAACGGTATTCTTCTCTAAGTACTTTGATTTGAATGGCGCGCCCGAAGAGATTCGAACTCCTACCCCCAGATTCGGAGTCTAGCGGTGAAGCGAGCACAGTCGGCTAAGGCGTCAATTGGCGGCGTGGAAAATGAGCAGCTGATCACAATTGAGTCATTGCGTCGCGGCCACCGGAACGTGCGGCGTGATGTTGCGATCCACCAGCCATTTGAGCAGCCTGACCGCGCCGTAAGCCGTGTCACCTGCGAGCCTTTGGGTCGGCAGATCGAAGCGACGTTCAACACGGTCCACCATGGTCTGGGTGACAGCAATCTCCACTGCCTGGTTCGCGCGCGTGCCTACCGCATCGAGGATGATCCCGGCCTTGTTGTCGATCAGATAGTTCGCATCATAAGCAAAGAATGGGTCCACGCCCGGCCTGGTTACCCATGTTGCTTGCGGATCGGTGAGCGAGACTTCTTTGGGAGGCTTGCGTCGATGGCCGCCTTCATTTGAACCGCCGCCGTGTTCACCACCGCGCTCATCGCCACTTGCATCTAGGGCAGCGATGTACTCGCGAACCGCATTGGAGGCCTCTTCCGCCTTGGGCCATGCGATCGGCTGGTCGCCGGGGAGCCGCTTCATCTTGTCCACATCCGCCTTGATCAGGCTCGCGTCGATCGAGAACGCTTCGCCTCCGACGAGCCCCGTCGAAATGCACATTGCCACCACGCCCTCGAATACCCGGCGCAAGGCATCGCTCTCACGGAAGCGTTCGCGCCGCGCCCGGCAGAACACCGAATGATCAGGGATCTTGTCTTCGATCCCGAGCTTGCAAAACCACCTGTAGGCCAGGTTGACCTGGACCTCAGCGCAGAGCCGCCGTTCCGAACGGAGCGCAAATACGTAGCCGACGATCAGCATCCGGATCATCAGCACCGGATCAATCGAAGGCTGGCCAGTGTGCGAGTAGAACGGCGCCAGCTCGTTATGCACCCAACTCAGATCAAGCAAGCCATCGATTTGCCGTACCAGCTGATCCGGCGGCACGACCTTGTCGAGATCAAAGGAGCAAAAAAAACTGGCCCTGACCACTCTCCTGCCGCCCTAACATCCGCCGCCCTCGCAAATGCCGTCTCAAGCTCACGGAATTACGGTTCGCGAGTCGTCTCAACCGGGGTTTTGCAACACTATCTGCCAACAGGAGACATCGCATTAGTAGCGTTGCGCCAAGGCTGCCTGCTCAGTCCTCGACATTTAAGACCACGATGGCGATCAGTGTAGCCCCCATCATGACCGACATCGTGACAAACTCAAACACGAAGAAAACCGGCTTCTGCGAAAAGATCACGTAGTGATCGAGATTTCCGAAGAAGGACCAGACGCGAAGCTGTCCTGTCGTCAGCCACTCGAGAAAGGCGACTCCCGAAATCCCAGATGAGGAAAAGGGCCAGAACCAGACGAACCAGCGCGGGGAACGCATTCCAGCCGCAACGGTTATCACGCCATTCGTGACGCGCGGATTGATGGCGTTCTTACAGGTAACTAAGAACGCATGGTGCAGCGGAAAATCGTGAGCACGCGCTGTCCCACTAGCGTTACCTAGGCACCTTCCGCACCAACATCAAATCAGGCAAACGTAGGTGGCGACATGATCCTCGTCGCATGCGGTAGGCGTTGGGCCGGCAGGCGCGAGATCAGCGACTTGCGGATTGAGTTGCGTCTCTTTCATAGGGGCCCTCGGTTTTTGGCGGAACGCGTCATAAAGGACAGCTATTCCCAATGACGCACGGAACTCCCTTGGATGTATGCCGCAACCGGTGGCTGATCGTCATATTCAACATAAGTGCGAGATAGCTATCGGTGCTACGCGACGTTTGTGAAGAGAGGACCTTTTGCTGCGTCAGTCCTTCCGCGCGGCAACTTCATCGATACTACTATTTGCACTTACTCTCTTCTTTTACTCGCCGCGCGGCCGCCGCCCGCACTCATATTTGTCCGTTCGTACAATGAGGATTTAACCTTGAGCCGACACACAGTTGGAATGTCCGAGGCCGATGAATTGAAAGACATGAAGAGGTTGTTAGCGAGCTTATGGGAAGCCGCGCAACGCCTTCCTGAGGGATCAGAGCGGCAGGATGCGTTCAGACAGATCGGTAGCTTCCAGAGGCGGGTGGCGGCATTAATTGCACGCGCTCTTTAGGCTCTCCGCGATGTCGTGTAACGCTCCAAATGGAGCAGGCTGCGGATGCCTCACCGCTGGTTCGCCGCGGTGACGGCTCCCGGCGGAATTTCTAACAGCCTTCTTGCAGCGCTGCCGGCGACGGACCTCGATTTTCTGAGGCCCGAGCTAGCGATGGTCGCGCTCGATCAGGACGCGGTCCTTTCGCGCGCGGGTGAGCCGATAGAGTATGTCTTCTTCCCTCATGGCGGGGCTATCTCGCTGATGATCGACATGGCGGACGGGCAGACGGTTGCCACAGCCGCAGTCGGACGCGAGGGGGCCGTAGGTATGCTCTCGGTGCTCGGGCCGTCACCGTCGGCCGCTACCGCAGTCGTCCATGCGGCGGGCACCGCCGCGCGGATCTCTGCGTCGCGATTTCACGCCGCTTTCAACCGCAGTCCGGCGATCCGGAACTTGGTCCAGAATCACGTCAGGGCGATGCTGATACAGTTCCAGCTCGGCTCGGCCTGCAATGCGCTGCACCCGGTCGAAGCTCGCATGGCTCGCTGGCTACTCCAGCTTCGCGATCGCATCGACCACGACATACTCCCGCTCACCCAGCAGGCGCTTTCGCAAATACTCGGTGTACGGCGAACGACGGTGACGCTCTTGGTGCGCAATCTGCGCGCGCGTGGGGCGATTAGATCTGTTCAACGAGGCCGAATCGAGGTCGACCGATTGCGGCTGGCGGCGGCAGCGTGCGAATGCCACGATACCATGCGTCTCGAAGTCGAGGAGATCATCTCGATCAATATGCCCGATCTCGCGCGGTGGCGCGTCTCAGGAGTTGAATCGGACGATGCTATATGAGGGCGTTTCGGCCCGACCGACCGCTATCCCGCTTGCAGAGAGAGCGTTAGCAGTCAGCCAATGTCAGCTGCGGGTCATTCGCGTCGATTCCGTGATGCAGCCAAAGGGTCCGTTTCACCCCTGATCGCGGACATGCGGCGACTACTGCGGCATGTACGTTTCGTGCCACAACCGGACTCATGCAGTGCAGCAACAACCACCATTCGATCAACCTCGTCGGCGAATGGTCAGTGGACTTCGCGGACTACGACCGTGCAGTCATGCTGGTTCATTAGATGACGCATCCGCGCGGTTGAGCAGTCCCCGCAGTAGTGGAGGTGCCCCAGCTCGATCGTAGACCGAGAGGGGCACGGCCACGTTAGAGGTTGGACAGTCAAGCGTTGAAGAAGGTAACGCCTCCCTTCAGTTGGACACGCCTAGGACCGTCAAGGACCGCTTGTTGTGGCCCGGCGTTTGAAACTCGATGGCCTGACCAGCCGACAGGCCGATCAACGCAGCTCCGACCGGCGTTAGAACCGAGACGCGCTTTAGCGTTATGTCCGCTTCGTGCGGATACACCAACACCACGTCCCGGACATCACCGGTCTTGTCATCGCAGTACCGGACCTGCGAGCCCATGCGGACCACGCCGCGTAGATCGGAATTGTCCGCCACGATCCTTGCACGCTCCATCTCCTGTGCAAGGAAATGGGCAACACGCGGGAAGAGCACCGCGCTCGAACTGGCCAGAGCGTTGAGACGCCTCGCCTCATCCTCTGTCACGGTGATGGGCGGCAACACGATTTCGGGCTTGCGATTGGTCTTGCTCATTACCTTCTCTCCTTTCCTAAGCGGCTGATGGTCCCGGATCATCGTCATCAAAGAGCTTCTTGCCCTTGACCATCGGATTGCTAAACAGAACCCTGACAACATCATTCGGATCACCTCGATCGACGCGTTCGATCTTGACGACGTTGGTGCGCCCAGCGGTGAAGAAGGGGATTTCGCTTCCGACCTTCAGCCCCACCAACGCTGCGCCCAACGGTGACATCACGGGAATTTGGGTTCGCTCGGACGTGTAGTCTTCAGGGTACACCAGTTGCCTCGTCTCGCGGGGGAAGCCCCAGGTGATCCAGAACGTCACCCACGAACCCATGGTGACGATGCTGTCCAATCTGGCTGCGCGATCAGGGACGACTTCGGCACGGTTGATCTCACTCAACAGAAAACGTGCGTCCACGTCGCCTTGATCTGCGCCCACCTGCGCGAGCCGTTCCAAGCGGCGATGGTCAGACGCCGGAAGAGTGACGTCCGGGAAAAAGGGGTTGTTCACGACATGCCTCCTTGTTTGGCTTCCCTCGCGGAAAAGCCACACACCAAATCTAGCTGATGAAGGAAGGGGTATCCGGACGGCACAACTACCGTCCGGCTAAGCTCCTGCTTGGAGCCGTCCAGCGTGCAAGCAATGCCGCGCAATGCGCGGATCGATGTCGAGAACGTGGATCATGTCGTGGCGACCATAGGACCTTCCGCCGTGCCCTGTAAAGAGCGCACCTCCCGTGCATCCAGCAGGGCTGCGGACACTTTTGAGCATGGCTCGTGAAGGATTGGTCAATGTCCGTTCGGGGTCAAATTCGGAAGTCCGGGCGTTCAACTCGGCAGTCCGCTTGACCTTCAAGAACAGACATCATCGGGCGGGTCCATCATGTTCGAAAAGTGCCATCAGCTGACACTGGGGCTCGACAAAAAAGTGATCAAGGCAACTCGAAGGCGGTCTCCTAAGCGCTATGTGGGCTGCGGGCCTTCATACCCCTCGGTAATCGCCATGTCCCAAACCGAACGGCCTTCGCGTTCCTTCATCGCTGTTACGTATTCAGGCGATCTGTAGCACTCCAATGCTGCGCTGTAGGTTGGGAATTCGACGACCACAACGCGCGACCTAGGTTTACCTTCTTTCGGCTCGACTTTACCGCCGCGCGCGAGGAAGCGCCCACCGTACTTGGAAAGCGCCTTCGCATTCGCTGCCATGTAACCTTTGTAGCCTTCAGGATCAGTAACGTCCGCGAAAACAACCCAGTACCCTTTCGCCATCTAA
>NZ_LLXX01000142.1:60670-72359 GCF_001440405.1 Bradyrhizobium valentinum | reverse complement strand
GTTTTTGCGGTAATTGATGTGGTCCCTCACTTCGCTGCGAGAGAGACGCACCAGCGGTCCTGAGAATTTTCAGTCATCAGCGAAAAAGGACTTTTTCAACACAATCGGTCAAAAAGCGACGGTTGAGCATGTCCACGTTACTTCCGCTTTACCCCGGTGAGCCGACATCGTCAGGCGGACAGATTAAGTCCGAATGGTGCTGAAAGCTGCCGTCGGCCAACTGCCATTGCCTTCTCGTCATGCGCCTACCTTCCAATCCAGTTCACCTCGCTCATTCACGGTCTCATAGAGCGGGCCGCGAGCGAATGCTTTGCCAAAGCGATCTTCGCGGCCAACGTATATGAACGCCTTGGTCGGCAGGCGCTCGCCAGCGGCGAGCGCTAAGGTGACGTCGATCAGCTCACGGTCGTAGGAGCTGCCTTCGCGCTCAAGTTGGTCGAGCCGCGCTAGCGTCTCATCATCGACGGTATAGATTTCGCCGGCTAATGGCTTGCCTTCTGGATCGGGCAGGATCACTGGGAAGCCGGTCTCAATCATCTTGTGGCCGGTCTCAATCATCTTGTAGGTCGGCACGGTAACCGCGCCGCCGAAGAACTCGCAACCACCAAGCAAGCGATGGTTAAAGAGGCCGCTCTTGAGGGTGCCGTAAACGAATACTCTATGCATCATGCTCCGCATCTCCTTTCCATGTCGCAGAGGCGTCGGTAATCGGCCCCCTCGCTTGTATGATATAGCAGACGAACAAGGGTTGCGGCCCATGTCTCAGATGGGTCAATCGCTACCGGTCGCTCATAGCCAAATTAGACGCCAGTTCGGTCGTGGTCCGAAAGCAGACCTGATTCCAATCCCCTAGCCGCTGGCACAGACTCCTCGACCCCCGTAACAGAGGAGTATGACCATGCAGGATCAACTGACTGCGGCCCCGGCGGACGGGAAATCTCAGGACCGTCCAGCTTTTGCTCGGACATACCAAGATCGAAAGCACGGTCAGATATCTCGGGATCGAAGTAGATGACGCCCTGGCTATTGCGGAACAAGTTGATGTCTGAAGTACCCGGGCAGAGCGGACATGCTCTGCCCACCCTCTAACCGCCGGTTTGTGCCACAAACGGACCTGGTACCCATTTCGTCGATTACCTTGTTGGCGCTAGTGAGTATTGAAGCCAACGCTTGCGAAACCGCGAAACCACGGGGCAGAGGATGTGCTGGCCGACAGGGCCAACTGCAACTAGCCTCTGGACGTCGATCCCAATTCAGGAGCTAGGCATGCCAAAAATCCAGCGCATCATCGTTCCCGACATCCCACAGCCAGTCAGCCACTATTGCCACGTGACCCGCGCAGGCCCCCACGTCTGGGTTGCTGGCGTCGTTGGCCAGGCGCAGGACGGCAGCATACCGTCCGACGTTGTTGCCCAATTCGACATCGCCATCGCCGTGATGGACAAGTGCCTGAAGGCGGCTGGCGCCGGGCCCGAGCATGTCGTCAAGGTGCAAGTTTTCATGACGGACGTCACGGAACGACCGAAAATCAACCCGCGCCGCATAGCGTATTTCGGCGAAAATCTGCCGGCCTCCACGCTCGTCGAGGTGAAGGGATTGGTCGATTCGCGAATGAAGGTCGAGATCGAGTGCCAGGCTTACGTTGACTAGGAACGACGCGTGCCGCCGGCGCGCCGATTCCCAGCTCTGGGTCTTGGCAGGGTCAAAAGGCGACTTCGCGGACCTATCGGCGCGTGGTCAGCTCTACCTTTGAAAGCCGTCATGGGCGACAAAAAGGGGCACGGCGGCTATGGGGCCAGAAGCGGACGTCGCTATGAGTTGGCGCCGGCGGCTTCATGCGTTCACACTCGACCAGAGGCGCCGGGCGCCCCCGCCCTCGAACTGCTGAGCCGCGGTCTTCTGGCGGCCATCGGCGCATGGCTGCTCTTTCGCGCAATCCGCGGTGAGCCACACCGTCACGATGCTTGTCCGTGGGACTTGTGGCGGGTCTCGTACCGTGCCCGCCTCACGTTGTTCGCGATGGTCTACGTCCTGGCAACGGTGTCCCACCGGCCGGCATTGCTTTCGCCGCCGCGATGCTGCTGGGCGGCGCCCTGACGCCCTGCGTTGTTGCGTTGCTGACAATCTTCGCACGCGAATGGCGCGTGCGCAGCTGAACCCGGCATGGCAACCCTAGCCCATCTGTCCCGTCTCCTGGAAGGTGCCACGGGCGTCGCCCTGTTGCTGATCGGTCTCGCGCCGTTCGTTTCGGTGATCTGACCGCGAAGGATATGTCCGTCGTATCAGCGCCGACACTGAAAACGCTGCACTTTGAGGACAAGGAAATGCTGGACCGACAAGAACGCCATGGCGGTGAAGAGGCCGTTGTTTTTCCGCCCTTTCGACCCATGGTGGTTGGCACTTACCCCAAAGGGGAGTAGCTTCGCCGGACGGTCGTCAGGACGAGATCTTGATCTCCTCATCGTGCCGCCGGGCGCCCAAGGCGTTGCCGATCGTCGTCCCGACCAGAATAGGGCCACGATTCTGCTGAGGGAGGAGCGAATGATGCAATCTGGGCAATTCTGGATCATCACTGCGGCCGCGACATTGCTGCTCAGCGCAACCGCAGCGCATGCGGATACGACGTCCGTTAAGGCGTGGCAGATTGTGCGCGTCGCGAAGACCGGCGCGCACTGCGTCGACGACAAGAACTGCATGAATCGCATGCACCCGGCCATCAAGCCGGTGAGTCGCGCCAACCCCGGTCAGCATATCGTCTTTGAAACGCGCGACGCCTTCGACTCCGATTTCAACCTCGGCTCCAAGCCCGAGGATGTGTCGGCGGCCGATCTCAATCTCGTCCATCCGCTGACCGGCCCGGTCTTCATCGAGGGTGCCCAGCGCGGCGACGTACTGGCGGTGACACTCCTCGACGTACAGCCGGACGACTACGGTTACACTGTGATCGTCCCGGGCTTCGGTTTCCTGCGCGATCGCTTCACCAAGCCTTTCATCGCCAATTGGAAACTCAACCGCAAGGAGGCGGTCTCCGACCAGATCCCGGGCGTCGTCATCCCCTTTAACGGATTTATGGGCACGGTCGGGGTGCTGCCGGGCCAGCCCGAGGTGGCCACGATCCTCACTCGCGAGGCGACGCTGCAGAGCGCGGGCGGCGTCGTGCTGACTCCGCAGCCGCTCGGTGCGCTGCCGAGCGATGTCTGCGGTCAGAACGGAAGCAGCAAGAATGAGTGCCTGCGCACCATTCCGCCGCGCGAGAACGGTGGCAACATGGATATCAAGCAGATGGTGGTAGGCACGACGCTGCTGCTGCCCTGCTTCGTGGACGGGTGCGGGTTGTTCGTCGGCGACGTCCATTTCGCGCAAGGCGATGGCGAGGTCTCCGGCACGGCGATCGAGATGGGGGCGACGGTCACGCTGGTCACCGAGATCCGCAAAGCGCAAGCCGCGAAAGTCAAAGTCCCGCACTTCGAAGGCGGCGATCAGCTCATCCGGTTGGCGCCGACCGAGTTCTACGCCACCACCGGCTTCCCGCTGAAAGCCAAGGGCCAGATCCCGCCTTACCATACCTACCTCGACAGCCAGAAAATCGGCCCGCTCGAGAACCTCTCGGAGGATCTCATGCTGGCGGCGCGCAACGCCCTGATCGAGCTGATCGACTGGATGGTTGGCGAGAGGGGCCTCACGCCGGAGCAGGCATATGTCGTGGCGAGCGTGGCCGCCGACCTGCGTATCGGCAATGTCGTCGACGTGCCGAACTACGCAGTCTCCGCCATCCTGCCAACTACCATATTCCGCAAGTAGTAGCGTGTGGCATAAGACCGAAGGTCCTGAGGTTGGCGGGAGGCCGAGCCGCCGGGAATTCCTCCGAACGGCGGGGGCCGGCGCCGCAGCCATGTTCCTTTGTGGCCACGCACCCTATGGCCAGTGGGGCGTCTACCGCCGGCGTCACCTGCTGATCCTGACTTCGCGCGCCGATCCTCCCTCGTTCGAGCTCGGCAAGCGGGTAGCTGAGGTCCTCGCGGATCGCTTGCCGAGCAGCAAGGCTCAGGTGAGCAGGGCGCCGCACAAGGAGCGCATCGCCAGTCTGATCAGCTCGCAGCAGTTGGACGTCGCGCTGATGCGGCGCGACGATGCGGCAGCCCTTCGACAAGGGAGGCCCCCCTTCGCCGACCACGGACCAGTCAAGCTGTTCACCGTCGTCGGCATCGGAGAGTATTTGTTCGTCTGCCGCGACGACTTTGCAGCACGCCATGCCTGGTTGATCGCCGAAGCGTTGGACAAGAGCCGCAGCGCCCTTCCCGAATTGCTGCTGCCGAGCGGTTCGTCCTCCGAGCCACCCGACTCGCGCATCCCGCTGCATCCTGGCGCTATAGGTTATTTCACGGGCGCGCCCGTGCCGGGCCTCGAGCCACATGCCCATGAAGATCACACCCACGAGGTTGATGTCCCGCAATGAGCCGCGGCCCTAAGCTGGAGGCCGCCCAGACCTCTGCTTCTTCATCAATTGCGAGCCTCGTCGCGCCCTCGCAGCACTTCAGAAAATGGTCAATCGCGTCATTTTGGTCGTCGGCCGACTATTTTCCGGTCTTCCCCTGGAAACGGACATCGTCAGGGTCGGTCGCCATGTCTCAAAGGTGCCAAGACCGAAAGTTGCGTGGCGGGAGAGCAGACTTGCGTCGTGCAGCAAATCGCAGAAATAACTTGCCAGCTCCTGCGCCTGCATTCTGCCGACTTCGACGGAAGCTAGGTGGATTCCTGCAAGTCGGAATCCCATCAAATGCCAACCCAAATGCACCGTCCGCGCATTGACAGGTTCACATACGAGTTATGAAATGACCGCGTTTTCACCCCAAATGCGTTAGGAGGGTGCAGATGAGCGAACATGAGAACCGACAACTTGTCGAGCAGGCTTATGCCACCTTCAAGGCCGGTGACATCCCGGCGCTGTTGCAATCCATGTCAGATGACGTGACGTGGCAGTTGCCAGAGATTGAGAACGTGCCTTTTGCTGGCAAGCGACAGGGGCGCGGCGCTGTCGGCGAGTTCTTTTCGACCCTCGCAAGCCTACAGGATGCGCGTTCATTCGAGGAGCGTGAATTCATTGCACAGGGCGACAAGGTCGTCGTGCTCGGTCACTACGTCTGGCAGGTCAAAGCCAACGGGCGCACCATCGAGGGCGACTTCGCGCACGTCTTCACCGTCCGCGGCGGTCAGATCGTGGCCTTCCACGAGTACATGGACTCAGCCGCGGTCGCCAAAGCGTATCGTTAGGGTTGAGCACCAAGGGACCGCGCCGGAGCTGACGTGGACTTGATGTCGCACGTGAGCTTGTCCGTTGAGCGGAGGTAACCTCACTGGAGCACGCGATCTTTTGATGACTTTGGCCTGACGGAACGGTCGAAACTCCATTCGATCGATCGGCGGACGCTGGTCTTTGAGTCGGCGAGCAGGATGATGTCCGTTCTGGGTCATTAACGGAGCTCACCGAGCTACCAGCGCAGGTCCGCTTTACTTCCAACAACAGACATCCCCGGGTCGGACGTGCCAATCCTGTACGATTGTGCCTCTGACCGATTACTATCCAACGTCCTGATGAGCTTCAGGAGGTTCACGTGTCATTGGGAAAACAGGCTAAAACACTGACCAAGGGGCAAATCGATGCCGCCTTAGGCTCAATCGTAAGAACGAGATATCCGACCAGAAATCGTGTCATCCTCCTGCTGTCCGTGAGAGCCGGGCTCAGAGCGAAAGAAATTGCCTCGCTCACGTGGGCCGTGGTCACGGATGCCGAAGGTCAAATTGGCCGGACCATCTACCTCCATGACAATGCCAGCAAGGGTCAGTCCGGAAGAATAATTCCGATGCACACGGAGCTTCGATCAGCGCTCGACGATTTGCGCAGCGCGTCACAGCCTAGTTCGAACGATTTCGTCATAGGAACCGAGCGATCAAAGCGAACGTCGCCGCAGGTAATCGTGAATCTGTTTGCTCGCTGGAGCGCCGGGACAACTCCTAGGGCAACGTCTAGATCGAGCGTGTCAGAGGCAGGCGTCGCGATGACCAGGCGCCGCTTCGCAACAGATGGCGATAACCTTGCTCGCTCATCCATCTGGCACGCGATAGATGGCTTTCGAATGCGATTCGCGCGCGGTCGGCCTCGGTGTCTGGGTCAATGTGCAGGACGATACGAGAGACATCACGCCAATCGGCGCCTTGTTGATCAGCATCAAGCACCCGCATGTACGTGATGATGTGCTCCTCGTCATACTCAGTGAGGGCTGGTCCGGTTGGCGCTACGTAGCGAGCGCCTCAAGCTATGTGCCGCTGAGAACTACTCGGATGCCTGAAGAAGGCATCAAGGCTCACAGGTTCGCCGCTGTCTTGCCAAAGCAGCTTTTGACCGAGGCTAGCTGCCACCGCGATGCGGTGGTGCCCGCCGACCAACGTGCCGTCATGCGTTGCCTTGGCGATGATCTCACCGGTCTCGTTCACGATGTTTCTCATAGCCGAATAGCCCTGTCAGGATCGACTTCTGCCATTCAGTGATCAACTTACGGCTTTCATGTCTGTTCCTATGCCCGCGATAGTGCGCAGCGGGTCATGCCTCGTGCCGAGCGGCTGCGCATTGCAAAGCACGTCATGCGCCCATGGCAGAGGGCTATAAGCTCGTCCATCACCAACGTCTCGACCAATCCAACTCGCCGCGCTTATAGTGAGGTATTAGAATAGCCGTTGATCCGCGCGCCACTGCCGTGCGCACTCTTGCTGGTGGTAAATCGCAAGCGCACAATAGGGCTCGGTGTTGCACTTTGGTAACCCATTATTTTGCTCGCAAGCGATAAGTTCATCGCTTTGGGAGAGAGGCATATGGACGTGTATTTCAACACCAAACGTGATCTGCTCGTTGTGAAGACGGGATATCCAATGCCGCCCGCTGCGGCGCAGGGAAAATGGCGTAAAAGCAAAAAGAGGGTCACAAAAGTCAGCGACGAGATCAGCTCCGCGCTCCAGAGGCAGGGCTACTACATGCGAAAGCTAAGGGACCTGCATAGTAATAGAGACTAGCGCAAGCACGATCCTTCGCGGCGGCCTTCGATGTGCAATCTCTACAGCATCACCACCAATCAAGAAGCCATCCGCGCGCTCTTCCGCGTCATCAACCGCTACGTCGGCAACCTGCCGCCGATGCCGGGCGTGTTTCCCGACTACCCGGCTCCCGTGGTGCGCAACACCGAGACTGGCCGAGAGTTGGTGATGATGCGCTGGGGCATGCCGCCACCGCCGCGGACTGGCGGCGCACCAGTCACCAACATCCGCAATACGTCATCGCCGCACTGGCGTATGTGGCTCAAACCGGAGAACCGCTGCTTGGTACCGGCTAACAGCTTCGCCGAATACGCGCCCGAGCCGAACCCGGAAACCAAGAAGAAGGACGTCGTCTGGTTCGCGCTCAACGAGGACCGATCATTGTTCGCCTTCGCAGGCATGTGGACGACCTACAACGGGGATCGCGGCACCAAGTCGAAGCCGATACCGGGACCGCACGAGGTCTACGGCTTCCTGACCACGGCGCCGAGCGCAACTGTCAAGCCGATCCATCCTAAGGCGATGCCGGTGATACTGACGACCGATGAAGAGCGTGACGTTTGGATGCGCGCGCCATGGGATGAAGCTAAGGCGCTGCAAAGGCCGTTGCTGGATGATGCCTTAAAGATTGTGCTGCGTGGTGCGGAGAAAGAAGATCAGGCGGCGGCCTGAACTATTGCGCCTTGATCGGTTTTGCGTTTGCTAGGATACCGTTGATGATCTGTTTTGCGGTATCGCGGGCCTCTTGCGCCGTCTCTGGCGAAATTCCTGGCAGCTTGTAGTCGTCGGTCAAATCAAGCAATGCCTTTCTCACATCGGACCGAAACCCATCAGGATCCTCTGCCATATCCGCCAAGATGCTGAACAGTGTCATCAGCATAAAATTGTTGGCCATATCGATGCCGGGCTGCTGGCCTTGTGTATTCATCTGAACTCCCATAGTCGCGAGGTCCCTGTTTCCTTTAAGCTATTCTTCTCGCGCCGCACGCCCTTGAGTTGACGACACAGTGCCGCCGGGCAATGTTCTTCGATACCAGCGGGCCCGACGATGTTTGCCCGGATCGGCGTCATGAAAGCATTGAACCGGGACCACGTTCGGGAGTTTAAACCATCTCGCAAGGAACCCCACTGGGGGCGCCGCAAGCTGGCGCGAGATCGATGAAAACGGTCTGGATTTACGTCGATACAAAGAAACAGGTCGGCGACCGTGACCATCTCAAGGTATTTGCAAACTCGGACCTTGCCGATGAGTGGTTCGTGGTGAACGATCCCGAAGGGGTCGTCTTTGAGTACGAGGTCATAGGCGTTGCAGATGACGACACCGGATCAGGACGTCAACGGCATCGCTAGACCGAGGCCGACCACCACATGAAAACGCGGCATGCGGGCAGTGGTTCGACATGCGTGATCTGGCGCACGTGATGGCCCACATCCACGATCAGGAAATCGTGGAGCGGCAAGGTCCGCCTCTGGATTTACAATGATCGATGTGACGCTGTGACGGCGTCGATGTTGCCTTCGATCCATGCTGATCTCGGCAAGGTTGGCTTGCGCGGCGGCGAGCCTGCCAGAACGCGCGTCGTTCTGGTATTTGCGCCAGAGATCGCTTGGCAGCACGGTCTTGCGAGCGGGAGATTTCACGTGCCGGCCAACCTTGTGCAAGCACGGCCTGCCGAGCAGCGGTCGAGCTCTTCGGCGTCGAATTCGATGGGCCCGCAAAGGATCTGCTTCGATTCCTCACATGCGGATCGGTGGATGACGGCAAATCCACGCTGATCGGGCGCCTGCTGCACGATTTCAAAATTGATCCTGGAGGATCAGTTGTCGGCGCTTGCCCGAGATTCCAGACGTCACGGTAAGAGAAGCATCCGAATTGCGCCTCACTTCCGTTATGGGTCACTAACAGGCATCGGCGCTCGTGGCCGTGATTGTCTGCTTTACCCCCGCGAGCAGAAATCGTCGGCTTCGCGCTCATGTCTGAAAAGTGCCAACACCGGACGTGCTAGTAGGGGGTCCATTGGGGCGGCCCCATGCGCTTTCATTTAGGGAACGGCAACGTTGACTGTATCTTCGAACTGCTGTCCGGCAGCAACCCATTTTTTTGCCCGGACAACGTATCATGATGGCGTGCCATGCGATGTCTGGACGCGATCGACAGCTTAACGGTCGGCACAGCTGAAAGTGATGTAAAGGCAAGTCGGAAGCGCCGTCTCCTCAAGGGACCGGAAGAATTTCGCGATGTGCGGTGGACAGGTCAACGGCTAAGCGGAAGTGACCCGGATTGTTTTCTCGCTATTTTAACCGGAATGGCCTAAAGAGACTGATCGCCGCCCGCCCCTAGGCTGTTATCGGTGACTGAGAGCGTCTGTGCTCCCGCCTCAACTGAAGGCGGTCAAATGTTGAAGGTGTCTTTATTCAATTTTCGTGAGTGGCTGGTACTCCCAGTGTTGCTGCCGATCTTTCTTGTACTGCTCATCGTCGCGGCGATGTTGTACAACACAAGCCCGGCCTAACGTGGGCCGCGCTCGCCATACCTCGAACTCAATGGTGCAGCTCTATGAACCAAGTTTCGCTCGATCAAGTATATCGCTTTGATCAGACGCCATCCGCGCGTGTAAAACGTCTGCGCAAGGAAGCTCACGGCACACCGCCTGGGGTCCGGCGTGACGAATTGCTCCGCAGAGTGCAGCAAATCGAAAACATTTTGCCTGCTCAGGAGCCGCTTCCATCTCTCGATCTTCAACCGTCTAAATGAGCAGTTCTCGGCCCATACTTGGAGGGACCGAAATGGAAACTGCTGTCGCGTATCTAATCTCTGTTGGAATAACTGCTTGCGGGATCTGGGTCGTTGCCGGAACGATTGCGGCAGGCTCGCCTTTGGCTTGGACGCTTGCTGGTCTCGCCACCGTTACGGTCGGATCTCTCAGCCTTTTTGATCAACTTAAACCTGTGAGTTAGACCCGCTTCGTTGCCGCCGGCAGGACGATCCGTTGCCCAGTCACTTGAACCTAATGGCATTCACTCCTCGGCCTATCGTCTGGAAGACCGTCATGTTTTTTGCAGTGACTGCTGTCCTGCTACACGCGGTCTGGGGTCCATACTGAGCAACGCGCGAATCCGAAACCTCTTCGTGCTGTTGACCGTCACCCAAAACCGCGCTCCGTCCGCACCACGTCAGCTTCCTCCCGGTTGCGGCGGGGTACTAGTTTCGCACCGTAGGCTTATACAGCTGGGGCTGAAGGCAAAAGCGAAATGAAGGACTGGAAGTGGACCCAAGATCCCAAGACCCTCCTCTGGATTATTGGTGCCCTGGTTTTCCTGATATGGGTGTTTTTGCAGAGGCAATATTACTGAGCTTCCGCCGGCTGGTCGACCTGGGCCTGAAGGAAAAAGCAAATGATCAAGCCGAAGCGGTCTGCCGAGCAACAGGTTGCGGACGAGCTCGAGCGACGGGCTCTCCACCCGCTTTCGTCGAGGCAGACGATATCGGACAGCCAAGCCGAGCCAGAATTCCATGCAAACCACAAACGCCTTAGAGCAGAAAGGCTAGCGCGAGAGGCAGTCGAGATCGGGTTGAAGGCGAAGGGGAAATAGTGAACGAGCTAAAGCCGACCGCCGCGAGAACGTTTTGGTTTGTGGCGGCGCTGTCGGCGATGGCGATCATCACGGCAATGACCCTCATCGGGTTTCCCATTTAGGGCGCCAGGCCTTGATGGGAACGTAGCCCACTGCTCGGCAGTAAGGTGGGTACCGTTGTCGGTCTTACGCGCCATAGCCGCACCGTCATGGTTCGCTTTGACGGCAACAGGACGAAGAACACCCACACCGCGATTACATCGAGCCGGTTGAGGCTTAGTGAGATTTCGAGATCGCCCGTTGCAGCGTGCGAACCAAATCCTCCGCAGCCTCTTCCATCGTGTCTTTTCTTCCCAGATGCTTAATCATTGCGACTAGCGTGTTGATCAAGACGACCCGGGCCATCGGCGGCGAAACCTGTCTTTCAGCCAAGAGCGCACGGATGTCTCGCGTAAGTGCGACGCATTCGACTTCGTGTGCGTTCGTCATCTCTCTGGGCACTTCACTCCTCCAGCCAATGAAAAGTTGGGATTCCAAGCACGCCCGATTCGTCAGCCAAGCTGGTGGCGGATCGGTGGCAAAAAACTGCCGCTATGACGATCTTCGTGACGGCTACCTGCCCTAGGGGTTAATGGATCGTTACTGGCTGAGCTTCTGACGCGCGCCGCCGATATTCTGACGGACGACCGAGCGTATATTTTTATTGGGACGATCTGCCGGGGCGCAGGCTAAACCCTGATTTCACGGACAGTTACCGGCGAGTGCGAAGTGATCGGCGATGCGGCATTGCCGTTCACATCGGAGCGCGTGTGGCGGCGCTCGCCGGCGCGAGTGAGGTGTTGGTGTCGGGCACGGTCAAGGACCTGGTGGCAGGTTCCGGCTTACGTTTTGGTGATCGCGGCAATCATTCGCTTAAGGGTGTCCCGGAAGATTGGCGCATCTTTGCAGTCGAACGGTGAATGCGCCGCTCTAACCAATTCGACTTGACGCTCCTCCGATCACTTCGCGCGCACCAAATGTCTCTTGC
>NZ_LLXX01000142.1:50756-60660 GCF_001440405.1 Bradyrhizobium valentinum | reverse complement strand
TCCCGACGGCGTCCCAGCACGTCCCCTTTAGCGCCGCCAACGGACATCAATCCATGGCCGCGTAAAGGTACCAGGATCGGCCGTCCAGATGGTTTACCGAAGCGGTCGGCAAACGGCCCAAAAGCATTTGCTTGACCATTATCAAGCGGCCGGCAGGAACTCACATCCCGATCCAGCTACTTGTACGCGACCGCACCGCCCGACAGGGCCGTTAGTGAGAGGGATCTTGAAGTCTCGGAATTCGGCCTGCGGGACGCATAATGCGTTCCACGATCACCGATCAAGGTTGGGGACCCATTCCTCTGCGGTTGAGTCCCAATGATGGGTATCGTCGAAGTGTTTCCAGAGCGGCCGCCTTGGTTTGCTCTCACCCTTCTGCCGTTTTGCATTCAGTGCGCTGAGTTGGACGACGAGCGCCCCAGCCATCATCACCCATTCGCGAGCGTTATATCGGGAGTTCCATTTGATTGCCGCGAGCATCGGATGCCTCCTTCAAAGTAAGAAGCCTCCGCCATCTTAGCCCGGGCCAAGAACACAGGGATGTAAAGTACTTCACAGTTAGCCAACATCTTCAACATAGCCGCGGGCGATCCTATAAGGGCATGCGTCTGGCGGGGCTGCCGGAGGGCTGAGTGTCCCAGATCATGTCCTGTCTATCACAATCATCGGACATCATCGGCGAGGTCGGGCAGGTCCGAAAGGTGCCATCAGCGGGCCGACATACAAGTTTCCTGGAGGTCCGCTCTTGCACTGAAAGCGGACTAGACCAGCACCGATTGCCACTTCGCACCTGCTTCGTACCCCCTTCGCACTACCTAGCCACACTCCCAGTACCCCCGGCGGGTACGAAAGCGGCCGGTGCGAAGACACCGGGCCGGGTTCGAGCGGTCTTTAGACCTTGATGATGGCGCGCTGCGAAAGGCAACCTATATTCAGATGAGGACCTATAGGGTTCTGATAACCGCATCGCGCGGGGCATCGCATCGCTCCGGCACTCTGGCTAGGATAGAAACCAAAGGAGGCCGCGATGGCTATCCTGGGTGCCCTCTTAATGGTCGCAGGCGGCGCCATACTACTCGCGAGTGCTATCCTTTGGCTTTGGTCTACTTCCCGGCAGAAGCTATTGGACGGGCCAGAAGCGGGTTCGGATCAGCCGCCGGAGGTCCCAAGTCCGTAATGCTTCCGGTACCAAAGTGAAAGATATTGGGCAGAATGCTCGTTGATTTTATGCAAAGCCCGCGCGGTCGAAAATAGTTCCGAAATCAGGCAAGCTCTTAGTCCCGCGTCGAAAGGGATATCCCAAGTTTTGCCGCCATAACCGTGGTTGCACCGGGAGTTCGTTTAAGCGCCTTTGCGATCTTAGCGACGCCTGACTTTGCTTTTGCCATCGTCTTCATTGTTCGAACATCGTCTTTCGTCCACGCGCGGCGAACTACTCTCTTAGCTTTTGCCATTCTTTCTCCGAATCGTGTTGGGGCAGAGCTGGGCTTCTATGATTGCAGCCAACGTTAACGATCAAAGAAGTAACTTCCATGGCGAAAATGAGAATGCTTTCGCTACTTAAAAATCAGACATGTGATCTAGATTACTATTATTGATCGGAGAGAAAGGGCATGTACCTCTCATTTCGAGGGGACTCTGCATGGACGACAAATTTTATAGGAATAGAGCGCGCGTCCTTCGCGAACTTGCGACCGAAGCTGACCCGTTCATTAAAAAACGGCTGTTGCGTCTTGCAAACAATTACGACGATATGGCCACAACGAAGACTAAGCGTGATCAAGCGGCAATGAAGCCGGAGCTATATTCCACTCTCGATAGTTGCGGCAGCAATTAGCCTACAGACTCGCTCGCTTCACTGACTCTCGCGTTCTGATCAATTTCACCATTCAACCAGTCTTGCTCAACGACCAAAGCCCGCCATGCGCTTGTATCGATTGTAAGTTGGTTCGTCGGCAGCGCGCTCGGCAAGTTGTCCGCGTTCTCTAGGAAATTCTGCGATTGTTTCATGGTGTCGTCCGTTAGGATGGACATGGGATTGCCTTGGCTCGCGATCAATGCGGTCCACCGTGACAGTTTGTCCACATCACGGGCCGTGAAATCGTCGGAGTTAAAACGCAGCCCGAAACTAAGTACCGGAAAAACAAGAACCAGACAAAGGCCATAGCGATCACCGCGATACTTACGCTGATGATAAGCAGCAATAGAATCGACGGGCCGGGTTCGGCTTGACGCGCTTCCGTGGGTGTTTCGATCATGACGCCGTGCTTTTTCTTCACCATGACTGCCACTTCGATTTTGGGTGCGAGGTCGGCACGGTCAAACACCGGGGCCTTTTCAAGGTCGTCCGGCAAGGCACCCGATGGTGTGTCTTCCGCAGCATGGCGCAACGCTTCGGTGCTTGCATCCAATCCATCGGTAGTTTCGTTCGCGCCGCTACCGGCGTCATGGCGACGTGGCGGCACTTGCTGGCTCGCATCGGCTTCTGGGTTCGGTATCTTTGTGGGCATAGGATATCCTTTCGTTTGGATACCAAGCTGCCCGGACGGAATAGTTCCTACCCTAGGGACGCTTCGGCCCGCCGCGGCGCAACTGCGAGCAGTGCGCCTCTTTCCCACGCACCTTTCGAATGAGGATGCCTCCTAAAGATCGAAATTAGTAGGCAGCATGACCACGTCGCGAATTGTCATGCCGCGTGGCCGCGTCAACATGAACGTCACCACGTTCGCCACTTCGCTGGCCTCAAGCAGACTTCCCGACTCCTTGGCTTCCTTCAGCTTCTCAGGCGGCCAGTCCGCGAGCAGTGCGCCGATGACGGGGCCGGGTGAGATTGAGCCCACGCGAATGCCGTACTTGAAGACTTGGCGTCGCACCGTCTGGACAAAGCAGTTGATCGCCCACTTGGAGGACGCATGGACCGGCTCCCATGGCGTCGGAAAATGGGCCGCCAAGGAACTCGTGACGATGATGTTGCCCGTCCGACGCTCGATCATGTGAGGCAGCACGTCGTGCACATTCTTCATCACGACGTTGGCATTCAAGTTCAGCATCCGGTCGATAGCCCCAGTGTCGGCATCGACCAAGTCGCCGCCGACGTACGTACCCGCATTTGCATGCAGGATGTCGAGTTGGCCTGCCTTCTCTAGGACTCTCGGCAGCAGCGTAGCGCAGTCCTTTGGGTCGAGCAGGTCGACGACTAGCGGGATCACTGCGTCGCCGTGCTTGTTGCAGAACGCCATCAGCGCTGCCTCGTCGCGGTCGACCATCACCACGCGCGAGCCTGCGGCCAATATTGCCTCGGTACTAGCCAATCCGATGCCCGACGCAGCCCCAGTCACGGCGGCAACCTTGCCTTCCAATTCTCTCGCCATAGGTCTTCACCTTGCTGGGGTCACCACAGCACGCGTCGCAGTATAGCAAGACCTATCAACCCCGCCACAACGCGAGCGCGAGCCCTCATTGCGGTTTCGAACACTTCATCTTCCGCGTTGCGAGCTCCCGTCAAAGCAGCTCGTCGCTGCTGAAGCGCTCCACGCGAAGCTGCAATCGATGCGAGTTGTGCATCGATTCCTGCACCATCGGGAAACGTGTCGAGACCGGCTTTTTGCAACGCCTGCTGAACCGCCAGCCCAACCTCGGCGATTTGCTCGGTCAAGCTTGCTATCAACGCCGAGGAGTTGTCGTCCTGCACACCTAGTGCCTTCAGCTCTGCCTGAACCCCCCGCCGCGCCGCTTGGTTTCAAAATCGCGACGCAGCGTTATAGCGGCCACCGCCTCTGCCACTGTTTCAACGCCAGCTTTGTGAAGAGCGATCTGGAGATCAGCGGCCAGTTTGCTTCGCTTGGTTTCTGCCACCTTCGCATCCGAGAAAGGTGGCGTAAGGGTAATGGTTGCAATCTCGATCTGGGTCAAGTCCACAAGAGGACCACGGAATGGGCCGGTGACCGCACTGCCGCCGAGATTGACGCGACCGGTCCCGTCGGCGTGCAAGTCGATGCTCAACTGAGGCGCAGCTGCCGTTAACTGCTCTTCCTGCGTGATCTGCTGCTTGTCGATTGTCTCGATTGAACCCAGCGAACGGAAATCGCAGAGCCAGCGTGGCGCGTCCGAAAAGTGCCGATTGTGTTGCAAAAGTCCCAAAACGCTGTGCGAATAATTTTCCGCGAAAAGACGAAACAAGCGACAATCGCCGATCAATGCAGCGTCAAACCCGTTACCGGAATCGCCCATGAGTTTGACGCACGGTGGCGTAGTCCCCCACATAATTATTCGACCGCCACACCCACGGCTCGGAAAAGTTGTCTTCAGTGACACAAAAAGAGTTTTGCAACACAATCTGCCATAACCGGACATCCGCAGCCAGTTGGTTCATCCGAAAAATGCCACAAGGGGAAATCGTCGCCGAACTTAATCGCTAAGCAGCGAGAGAGACGGCGCAAAGTGCCAATGAAACGTATCACGGTAGATCGAGTGTCAGCATCGCTGACCTGCCTCTGCAAAAAATGCCCGATGGAAATGCATGGCCGATCGCAAGAAAACGGTCTACGCTTCGAGACGCTCGGTCGAAATGTGATGCTGACCTGGAGCCAACTCATTCTCAAAACTCCAGTCGCCATTGCTGTTACGGCCGCGGTGGGATTTACGTTCGCGCAACTGACGTCGAGACAATCAGACTGGAACCCGCCTTCAACACGTTGCATCGGCTCATTCGGCGCGAAGCGCGGGATCAAACTTGGCAACGGGAGGAACCGCTATGGGTAGCAACTTGAAAAGCGCATGTGACGGGATCTTGCAAAAGGTCGTGACTGGCAAGGACCGTGTTCCCGGCGTAGTGGCCATGATCACGGATCGCTCGGCCAACACCTACGAAGGCGCTGCCGGCGAGCGTAACCTTGGCGCCGGTCAGCCAATCACGACAGATACCGTCTTCGCGATCTTCTCGACCACAAAAGCGATCACTGGGACAGCGGTCCTGCAATGCGTCGAGGAAGGCAAGCTCGACCTGGACGCCCCGGCCAAAACCTACGTTCCCGACATCGGCAAGCTCGAGGTGCTCGACGGGTTCGACGCTGACGGAAGGCCAAAGCTGCGGGCGCCGAAGCGCGATATCACCACCCGCATGCTGATGCTGCACACCGCCGGCCTTGGCTACGACTTCTTCAACGCCAATTACCTGCGCTTGGCGCAGGAGCACGGCCAGCCAAGCGTGATTACCTGCTCGAAGGCGTCACTGATGACGCCGCTGATCTTCGATCCCGGCGACAAATGGGAATATGGCAGCAACATCGATTGGTGCGGCCAAATTGTCGAGAGCATCCGCGGCAAGCGCCTCGGCGAGGTAATGACGGAGCGGATTTTTGCGCCGCTCGGCATGCAGGACATCACGTTTTCGCTGACCCCTTCGATGCGTACGCGCCTCGCCACCATCCACCAGCGCGAAGCCGACGGATCGCTGACTCCCCTTCCCGATCTGCAACTGCCACCTGAGCCGGAAGTCCATATGGGCGGCCACGGTCTCTACGGCTCGATCGGCGAGTACATGAAGTTCATCCGCATGTGGTTGAACGACGGGGCGGGACCGCAGGGCCGCGTGCTCAAGAAAGAGACGGTCGAGTCCGCCGTCCGCAACGGCCTGCAGGCGCACCAGGCCGTCGCGATGCTGCCCGGCGTCATTCCGACGCTGTCGAACGATGCTGAGTTCTTCCCCGGCCTGAAGAAATCCTGGTGCCTCACCTTCATGGTGAATGACGAGGACGCGCCAACCGGCCGGCCGGCCGGCGCGATTGGCTGGGCCGGGCTCGCCAACACGTTCTACTGGATTGACCGCAAGAACGGGTTCGGCGGGTATTGGGCGACGCAGATCCTGCCGTTTGGCGACCCGACTTCGTTTGGTGGCTACATGGAATTCGAGACGGCCGCCTATGCGAGCGGCGAGGCGCGCGCCGCGGCATAGTGCCGGGCGAGCGCGGCCTAACTGCGCCACGGCGCGCGCGGCGTTCGAAACTCAAGAGAGAGAGCGACGGCGTCGTGATCGCGTGCTTTGCGATGGTGCCACCAGCATGCCTGCTGTTCGCGCAGGTCGGCGTTTACGCATGGCAAGAAGACGACTGAACCAAAGATGCGTGCTCACAACGGGAGGAAAGTCATGACGAATGTGCAAGGCCAACCCCAGACGGCTGGCGCGAAAGCCGACTTCGATGCCGTCATCATCGGCGCCGGATTCTCCGGCATGTACATGCTGCATTCGCTACGCGACAAGCTTGACCTGAACGTCACGGTGCTTGAGGCCGGCGACGGCGTCGGCGGTACCTGGTATTGGAATCGCTATCCCGGCGCACGCTGCGATTCTGACAGCTACATCTACTGTTACACGTTCGACAAGAACCTGTTGCAGGAATGGAACTGGTCCGAGCGCTATCCGGAACAGGACGAGATCCTGCGCTACCTCGAGCACTGCGCCGAGCGCTTCGATCTGAAGCCCGACATCCAGTTTGGCAAGCGCGTCGTCGAAGTCGTCCTCGATGACGACACCGAGTTGTGGACCGTGCGCACCGACAAGGGCGACGCCGTCACGGCGCGCTTCGTCATCCCGGCCGTCGGTGCCCTATCGACCGCCAACATGCCGCCGATCAAGGGGCTGAGCTCTTTTGCGGGCAAGTGTTACCACACGAGCCAATGGCCGCATGATGGCGTCGACTTCACCGCCAAACGTGTCGGGGTCATCGGCACAGGGGCCACGGCAGTACAGGCGATCCCCGAGATCGCGCAGCAGGCCAAGCACCTGACTGTGTTCCAGCGTACGCCAAACTTCTGCGTGCCTGCACGCAATGGTCGTGTCGATCCCGAAGTGACCAGGGCACGCAAGGCCGATTACGACGGTATCCGCCAGCGCATCAAAGATTCCTTCTTCGGGTTCGATCTGAATTTCATACCGAAGGCGGTGCTCGAAACGACGCCCGAGGAACGCGAGCAGGAGTTCGATAGGATGTGGGACGCCGGAGGCTTCGCCTTTTGGCTCGCGAACTATCAGGACATGTTCTTCTCCAAGGAGGCGAACGATGTCATCGCCGACTACCTCAAGCGCAAGATCCGCTCGATCGTCAACGACCCCGTGACCGCGGACAAGTTGACGCCCAAGACTTATCCCTACGGCACTAAGCGCCAACCGCTGGACACCAACTATTTTGAGACCTTCAACAAGAAGAACGTGGCACTGGTGGATGCGAGCACTGATGGTACAATCGAGGAGATCACGCCGAATGGCATTCGCGCGGGCGGCAGGGAGTACCCGCTCGACATTATCGTCGTCGCCACCGGGTTCGACGCGATGACCGGCCCGCTGAAGAACCTCGGTATTAAGGGGCGCGGCGGCAGGCCGCTGGCGCAGGAATGGGAGGACGGCCCACAGACCTATCTCGGCCTGGCGATCGCCGGTTACCCCAACCTGTTCACAATCACCGGGCCGCAGAGCCCCTCGGTGCTGTCGAACATGCCGGTCTCGATAGAGCAGCATGTCGAGTGGATCACCGAATGCATCGCCCACATGCGAAGAAACAAGCTCACAACGATTGAGGCGAGCCCGCAGGCGCAGGACGCATGGGGCGCCCACGTCGCCGAGGTCGTGAATTCGACCCTGATGCCTGGCACCAATTCCTGGTACATGGGCGCCAACATAGAAGGCAAGCCGCGTCGATTCTTGCCGTATCTCGGACCTGAGGGCGTTGGCGGATACCGCAGAAAGTGCGCCGAGGTCGCAGAGAATGGCTACGAGGGCTTCGTGTTCACGAGCCAAGGCCAGGGCGGGACCGTGCACACGATTGCGGCCGAATAAGCTCAACGAGCCTTGATCGGGGGCTGCGTTCAATGTCGCGGCTCCCGCCATGGTGATACCGAGCGCGCTTTGACGACACGGCTCTACCTCTCGTTATCACGACACGGGTATCATACCAGTACTTGCTTGACCGGGAATCGCAACTCAGATTCGATGCCGCTTCGCACGGAGGACAGCCGTGTCAGACCCTTTCACCGAGTTCATGACCGGGCAACTCTCGGAACGCCACGCAGCCGAGGACAGGCGGGTTCTCCGCTTTGTCTACGTCGGCCTCGCCGGGTTTCTTGCTTTGGCTTTTGCCAACCTGTTTATCTGACGCGCGGCCCCCTAACTCGCAGGCGCCCCCTACGCAAACAGGGGCGAGGCCAGCGCGAGAGCAGTCACTAAGCGTGGCCGGTGAACATAGGCCGACGAAGGTTGGGCAGCGTTTGCGGCGCAAGGCCTGTCGCACCGGTGGTTTTTTCGCCGCTTCGCGCATGGCCATTTTGAAGATCGCAACCGGGAGTGCATTTTGCGCGGTGCGCGAAAGCGCTCATTTGAAGACCGCGTCGAGAAGTTTCTCGACAACGTGCGAGCTGCTTGAGCTGCAGGTAACGTTAGCCGATGCCCCTAACTAGTCAGATCGACAATTCGGCTGACCGGGGCAGAGCAAGGAAGAAGCGATTAGCGGTGGTTCGTGCGTAAACATGGCTTGCCACCGCTGGGAGCGACAGGTTGAGCGTGGCAATCTCTTATCCACCGTATGGTTCGAGTATAAGATCACGGTTGACGATCACCCTGACTGGAAATCCCGGCCTTATTGTTAGCGTCGGCTGAATGTTCAGATTGCGACGCACCACCTGCTGACCGGTCTGATTGAGGGAATCCCCTGCGCCGCGGCGCAACGCCCGAATGATGTCATTGTCAGTCCCACTGGAGCCAATCTCCGTCGCTGCGCCAAGCAACGTCGAAAGCGCCGCAGCTTTGAAGAGTTCACGCCAGTGATTATCGACCTCGTCTTCAAGACCAGCATTGCCTGCGGTATCGGCACCTGGCTGGCGTTCGAGCCCGATGGAGCGTCCGTTCGGCAGAATAAGCCGGGTCCAGACCAGGAGTACGCGGGACTGCCCAAACGCGACTTGGCTGTCGCAACTGCCGATCAACCGCGAGCCCTGCGGAATCAGAAGATAGCGCCCAGTTGGTGCGTCAAATACATTCTCAGTCACCCGCGCAGTGACCGGTACATAACGTGGCCGCGGAGGGCACACGCTATGACCCAACCTGCAAAGCGCATACCCAGATGGCTGACGATCGACCTGCTGGTGATCGTCATATCGCTGGCGATTATCGGGATAGGGATCGGGATTGCTCCCTAGCCACGAACCTCAACCGGATCGGTTCTGACAGCTATCCAGTACTACCCAAATTGGTACATCCAGACTGCCGGCTTTCCGAACGGTTCGGTTCTCATAACATCGCAAACCAGAGGAGGTCTCTTGTGTGCGCGCTCCGGCGAGAAACCCTTGGCTCAATCCAGCTCCCCTGCACCAGCGCCAAGGGCATTTAATCTCGTCGGGGCGCGCAAGCAAGAATTGCCTGGCGCAAAGCGCCTCGGGACGCTGTGGATGTGACTTGCAAGCGGAACGGCGGTGAACATGCGTGGTCGTTTTTACGGATTAGTCGGGTGTTTAGTATATCAAGCACCAAACGCGGCTGCCCGAGTTGCATCGGCTGCGAACAGTCCGCTGCCAAACGCGACGGGCGGCCAAAAAAGGCCTCGACGGACGCGGAGCTTTCCGATGTGGGCATTTCTTACGATCAATTCTCGCGCTGGCAGGAACTCGCGGCCGTACCCGAGGAAATTTTCGAGCGCCAGATGCAGGACAAAACTCACGTGCCGACCATGGCCGGCCTGATCCGCGCCGCTGCCGAGCCGTGGTATCCCGGCGATCAGCGCGATCGCAATTGACGCGCCAGCCTAGCGACGGCGGGCGGGACTTCCGGTTCACTCCGAACAACGGACATGAACATGTCAGCCGAATTGGTCTGCTAAGTGCCAACAAGAGACATTGCTGCGGGTACTCGGTCGATGCT
>NZ_LLXX01000142.1:47696-50435 GCF_001440405.1 Bradyrhizobium valentinum | reverse complement strand
GCCCGCGCGCGATTTAGGTCTTTGGCTGGAAGCCGGGTTGCCACCTTCCCGTCCTTTAACATGTCCTTCTCCTCTGTTCATGCGTTCGTATGCCTTGTGCTCGGCGGGGCGCTAGCGGAATATCACTACGCGAAAAGGCCGTTTCGTGGAGAATGGCGCGCCCGAAGAGATTCGTCCGTTCCGGGTCAATAACGGTCATTCCGGTACACCAGCGATCCGAAAAGCCTGCGCCAACTTTTCGATATCTTCAGGTCGACGATTTGGCCCCCAGTCCTTGATTCCGGAAATGCGTAGGGTCGGGTCCAGTTGCATTGCGCGCGCACAGACCTCTCGTGCTTCCTGAACCCGTCCAGATATCGCGTGGCATGCCGCCAGAATTAATTGTGCCGGCACAAACTTGGATTGTAGCCTGATAGCGGCTGCCGCACACGATGAGGCATCCTCGCTGCGGCCAGCGTAAAAATGAGCATAGGCCAGCCCGGTCAGGGCATTGAAGCTCCGTGGATCCAGCGGGCTCAAACGCAGCGCGATCTTGAATTGCTCGATTGCGGCATCGACGTTACCGAGCCAAAGCTGAGTGAACCCGCTCCACTGTCGTGCGATAACCAGATTTGGGTCCAGATTTATCGCCCGCGTGAGGAGGGCTGCGCCTTCCTCGACCTCACCCACTACGTAAGCGAGCGCGTGTCCGGCCATTGCAAGCACCGATGGATCGTCCGTATCGAGCTCGATCGCTCGTCTCGCGAGTCGTCGGGCTTCAATTCGTTCCTGAGCAGCATCAGTGCTCCAGCCGAAAGCTTTCCTTTGCATATAGCAACGAGCGCCAAGCGCGTATGCTGCGGCGAATTCGGGATCGATACCGCTGGCAATTCCCGTGAGCTTGAGAGCTTCAAGGTGCGCTTCTCTGGTGAATTTGTAAAAGCTGGCGTACGCGCGAAGATAGTAGTCGTAAGCCTGAAGGCTTTCGGTCGGCTTGCGCTGGGCGCGCTCGATTTCGGCGCGCTCCAGTTGAGGAGAGATTGCGCCGATCACGCTGCTGGTCACCCGATCCTGCAGATCAAACATGTCTTCGAGTGTACTATCGTATCTGTCTGCCCAGATATGATTACCCGTCGCGGCATCAACGAGCTGCCCAGTGATGCGAACGCGGTTGCCGGCCTTGCGGACGCTGCCCTCCAGCACGTAACGGACGCCAAGCTCGCGTCCGACTTGTTTGATATCGATAGCTTTGCCTTTGTAAGTAAAGGTGGAGTGTCGCGCGATGACGAAAAGCGATCTCGAACGCGACAGTCCCGTGATGATGTCTTCCACCATGCCATCGGCGAAATATTCCTGCTCCGGATCGCCGCTCATGTTCTCAAACGGCAACACCGCGATGGAGGGTTTGTCGGGGAGCGCGAGGGGCTGCGCAGTCTCGGTCGGCGGTTTTGTCAGCATTGCCGGTGAAAAGCTTGGGCCGATGCGCGCGCGCCAGACGCGCATTGGTTCGGCGATGTTCTTCAATACCTGTGGACCTATATCGTCATAATCGATACCGATCTTGCCTCGAATTTGCCGATGAGCATCGTCTGAAATGCTGATGCCGCCTGGTTCTGCGATCCCTTCGAGACGCACTGCAATATTGACCCCATCACCGAAGATATCGTTCCTCTTCGATGATTACGTCACCGACGTGAACGCCGATGCGAAATTCGATTCGCTTGACCTGCGGCACATCGATATTTTGTTCTGCCACTCCGCGTTGGATTTCGTCGGCACATCGCACGGCGTCAACCACGCTGGCGAACTCAACGAGAGCTCCGTCCCCGGTATTCTTGACGATGCGTCCGTGATGTTCAGCGATTTTGGGATCGAAAAGCGTCTTTCTGAGAGCTTTCAGTTGCGCCAGCGTGCCTTCTTCGTCGATCCCGATTAAGCGGCAAGAGCCCGCGACATCCGCCGCCAGAATAGCTGCCAGTCGCCGCTCGACGTGCTCGCTGCTCAAGATGCACCCCCGGGGGCTCGGGGAAATTGAATTGGCTTTATAGCAGAATTTTGGGCCGATGTCCGGCTATTGCCCAGGTCCGCTCCGGGTCAAATTCGGAAGTCCGGGTGTTCAACTCGGCAGTCCGCTTGCCCCCTCAAGAACAGACATCATCAGTCGGGTCCATCAGGTCCGAAAAGTGCCAGGAGCGGGCATTCAGTTCGCTCTCGCGGATGGGCTAGCTCCGCTCGCGGGGGCCTGCGGCGGCTCAGGATTGTTGGCGGGATTGGTATCGTACTTGGATATTCGCGTGATGAGCCCGCTAGTGGCGAGCGGCTGCAAGTCCGCCTCCAGCGCGTCAGCAATCTCCTTGGCATAGACCTCCCGGTCATCCACGTAGACTGTAAAGGATCTCAAATACTTTTCCTTCTTCGCCGGATTTTCGATCGTCGCCTTCGTCCACTGGTAGAGCGGATAGTTTTCGACGCCGTGCTCTTCGGCTGCGGCGACATACTCCGCAAAGGCGTCGAACTGGCATTTCAGCGCAGCGCGATGCTCGGCGAGGATATCGAACAGCGGCGCCAGTGCCGGAACACGGAGTTTTCGGCGTACCGATTCCGCCGTGGCAGAATCGTTCAGATCGAACCTAACCTGGTACTGCCACTGAGAAGTCACGCTAGTCTCGCATTCTGTCGCACCCGATTTGTCCCTTTCCGATCGCAAGACGCTACCGCTTCCTCACGAGCAGGTCCGGCACGCGTGTGTCAAGAGCTGAA
>NZ_LLXX01000142.1:18585-47533 GCF_001440405.1 Bradyrhizobium valentinum | reverse complement strand
GATGCCTTATTGAAGTCCGGTTCGCCCTCAATTGCGGTCATTGGCGTGCAGCGCAGTGAACGACGCGAAGGGCCAAAAGCCTAAGTAAGGCCAGAATTGCAAAATGTCAGCTCCGGTGGTGCCAACTCAACACGAGCGGCTCTTCCGGAAAGCTCCGAAAATCACTACCGTATGCCTTAAATTTTGTGTTCGTCTGGCTCTCTCGGTTGAGAGGCGCAACTATGCTCCGAACCAACAATCTCAAGGTGCTTATCGCCGGCGGCGGCATCGGTGGCCTCACGACCCTCTTGGCGGTGCGGGCTCGCGGCATCGATGCTCAACTTTTCGAGCAGACCGAAGCGTTCCGCCAAGTCGGCGCCGGCATCCAGCTCAGCTCCAACGCCACCCGCATCCTGCGCGCGCTCGGACTCGGCGAGGCCTTGGCGCGCGTCTGCGTGTATCCGGAAGGACGTGACTATCGCGCCTGGGATGATGGCGACCGCCTCTATTATACCCCGCTGGGCGCACGTGCGGAGGCACAGTTCGGCGCGCCGTACTATCACGCCCACCGCGCCGATCTGCTCGACGTTCTGCTCGGTGGGATCGCTAATAAAGGCTTCAGGCTCAATGCGCGCGTCGAGGGATTCGCGCAGACCGCGGACCAGGTCACCGTCAGGCTGGCGGACGGCACAAAGCTCACGGGCGACGTATTGATCGGCGCCGACGGCATCCACTCGACGGTGCGCGGGCAGCTTTTCGGGAAGGAACTGCCCCGCTACACAGGCAATGTCGCCTGGCGTGGGCTGGTGCCGGCCGAGCGGGTGGCTCATCTCGACCTCGGCCGCGTCACCGGCGTCTGGATGGGGCCGAACCGTAGCATCGTGCAGTATTTCGTGGCAGCCGGACGCACGTTCAACTGGATCGGCATCAGCCGCTCAGAGCAGCCGGCGCGTGAATCCTGGCTCGCCGAAGGGCGAATCGAGGATGCGCTCGCCGAGTATTCGGGCTGGAATAGGACCATTCGCTCCATTATCGCCGCGACTCCGCGCGTGCTGCGGCAAGCGCTGTACGACCGCGAGCCGCTGCTGGACTGGCGGGTCGGACGTGTCGTGCTGCTGGGCGATGCCGCGCACCCGATGATGCCGTTCTACGCCCAGGGCGCCGCTCAGAGCATCGAGGATGCTTACGTGCTGGCGGGCTGTCTCGCGGCGAACCCGGCCGAACCGGAGGCCGCTTTACAACGCTACGTGCAGCTTCGTCAGCCGCGCACCGCATGGATGCAGGATTTATCGCGCCGCGAGGAGGAACTTTATCAGATGACCGATGCGGCTGCTATCGCCGCCCGCAACGCCCGCATGCGGACCAATCGCAGCCCGGAGTCGGCAAGCTTCCCGCTCGAGCAAATGCGACTCTATGGCTACGATGCCGAGGCGGTGCTGCGGGGAGGCGCGGGTACGGCATGACTGCTTGGTCCTCTTCGCGTCAACGACAGATTTCGCGGAGCACCACGTCCGGCACGCAGTAGTGTTGATGTCAGCACTTCAGCACCAATCCTTTTTGACCGTCTCAGAGTGATCATTGCTAAGAATCTATGTCATTGCGGCCTTGAGCATCTGCGCTCAAATAGTGTCCGTGTTTCTCAAAGTTTGAGCACGTAATGCTTAAGCAATGGGCGGGTCCTACTTATCTCAGGGCTTTGTTATGCGGCTACGCGGCGTTCGCCGTCCCACATCAAACTGACATCATATAGGGGTTTGACTGTTCCGATGAACTGCGATGGGATGAAGGTGCGCGTAGAATGCACGTTCAAGCCAGGAGAGATCCGATGTGCGCGGGTGACGACAAGAACTGTCCGGAATTCGAATTGCATCATCGCAAGTTCAAGGAAACGCTCGATCGGGAACGCCGGTCGTTCTTGAGGTCCAGCTTCGCCGCGGCCGGAGGCGCGGCGGCGATGACCGCGGGCGGCATTTCTCTTGTGACGCCGCAGATGGCGGCTGCCGCCCAGAGGAACCAACCAGCCAAGCGGTCCTATCACCATTTGCCTGCGAATGCCGACACAGTGCATTGGGGCTATTTCAGCAAGAAGTTGAAACCGCAGGTCGAGATCGATTCCGGCGACCTCATCAGCATTGAGGCGTTGACCCACCATGCCAACGACGACGCCGAGCGCATGGTGAAGGGCGATCCCGGCGCCGAGAGCGTGTTCCTGTGGACCAAGGAGAAGAAGGGCGTCAACCGACGCGGCGCAGGACCGATGGATGCGTCGCTGTTCGGGCGTGGTGCAGGTGAAGGCCTTGGCGTACACATCTGCACTGGCCCGGTCTACGTACGCGGCGCCCAGGAAGGTGATGTGATCGAGTTGCGCATAATCGACGTCACGCCCCGGCCTTGCGCCAATCCGCAGTATGCCGGGAAGGCTTTCGGCAGCAACGCGGCTGCATGGTGGGGTTTCCACTACAAGGACTTGTTGACCGAGCCTAAACCGCGCGAAGTGATCACGATCTACGAGGTTGACGCGTCTGGCGAGCGCAACTGGGCGAAGGCCGTGTACAATTTCCGATGGACTCCACAGACCGATCCTTCGGGGGTGGTGCACAAAACCATCGACTATCCCGGCGTTCCAGTCGATCACTCCACGATCAAGGAGAACCACGGCATCCTGAAGAATGTGCGCATTCCGATACGTCCGCATTTCGGCGTTATCGGCCTGGCGCCAAAAGAAGCCGATATCGTCGACTCAATTCCGCCAAGCTATACCGGCGGTAACATCGACAATTGGCGGATCGGCAAGGGCGCCACGATGTATTATCCGGTCGCGGTCGAAGGCGGCCTGCTGTCTGTTGGCGACCCGCACGCTTCGCAGGGAGATTCCGAGCTGTGCGGCACGGCCATCGAAAGCTCGCTGAATGGCACCTTCCAGATCATTCTGCACAAGAAAGCCGATCTCGTTGGGACGGCTCTCGAGGCCCTCGACTATCCGATGCTGGAAACCCGGGATGAGTGGCTGGTGCACGGCTTCAGCTTCGCCAATTATCTCAACGAATTGGGAGACAAGGCGCAATCGGACATTTACTCGAAATCGTCCGTTGACCTTGCTTTGCGCGATGCGTTTCGGAAGATGCGCAAATTTTTGATGACAACCAAGAAGCTGACCGAGGATGAGGCGATCTCTTTGATTACGATTGGCGTCGACTTCGGCATCACCCAAGTGGTAGATGGAAATTGGGGCGTTCACGCGGTTATCAAGAAGGATATCTTCGCTGGCGGCGAGGCCTGATCAGTAACACTGACACGGGCGGCTTTGGGAGCTGGCCGCTTCGCGCTGCATCTCGGGGCAACCGCGCTAGGTTCGCTTCGGTCAGTCGCTATAAAGTGTTTGCCGCCAGGCCATAGGCGAAGTCCGCTTCGGACAGCGGTCCGTTCCAATGTAACCCCTGACGCGTGCTTCTCGTGCTCCGTAACTCGGCCGAGGAGTATGGTCATGCAGGATCTTAACCTCCTCAGGGAGAATTTTGCGCGCCATTATTTGGCGCGTTGGTGCTAGGCCACGTACTGACTCTTGTTTATGTTGGCGACGGCGGATCGGTCGCGTGAGTTGCCGATGCACTTCGAGAGTGACCTCAACCCTGTGAAGGTTGGCGTCCAGATGATGAAGTGCGCTCAGATAGGCTAAAATCGCATCTTAGGGACGAGACAGGGGAGCCCTGATCTCCGGCCAAGTCCTCCGAGTCAATCGCGTTACTTGGCCATCGGCCGACCACTCCGGTCTTTCCTTGTAAACGGACTTCGTCGGAGCCAGTAGCATGTCTCAATAGAGCTTGCATGCATGTTAATCCAGCTGGACTTTCGTCCACTCGGAGCGCTTGAGCCCTTGCGCGACAGGGACACCAGGCTTGACCCAAACTACCGCGTGGCCGCCCCCGTCGGGGTGAAGTTAAGAAGGAGGAGCGAGCCCATATCTGTAACGGCTCCATCGCTTACGCCCTCGGCAACGAGGCTCCGCCGTACTTCCCGGAACGCCTCCTCGCTTGCGGCATTGAGCGCAAAGTGGTCGAGACGCCCGCGCTTGAACATGGGCTGGTGGCCAGGAGGTTCAATTCCAGGGACCTGAAATGGGTGCAGGACAGTGTGCGGACCCACTTCGATGAAGGCGTGGCCTCCTCCTCGAGATCGACCGTGACGCGCGCTCCGAAGATACGTTCGTAGAAACAGATCAATCGGTTCATGTTGGCGGTGATAAACGTCAGGTGATGTATGTCGTTGAGCAACTGCATGTCTACCTCCGGCTTGGCTAACAATGAGCGACGACGCGCGCCTGCTCATTATTGAAGTGCCATCCAACCAGCGGGATTTAGCTCATGCAATGGATTTGGTGTTTTTCGTCCTCCTTGGCGGGCGACCCCGAACAATACGCCGGCCTGCTTGAACGGGCGCGCTTCAGGCTCGTGAACGATATCGACGGAGTCAGATGTCACTATTCTGGAAGCTGTGCCTGTCTGAGAACTCAACCTGAGCCTTGGTGTCAGCTCGGGGTCATTCGCATCGGTTTGGCCGGACACGGCGACTTCCGGTCTATACCGGTGAACGGACATTCTCAGGATAGGCGGGTATGTCTCAAAGGTGCCAACAAGAGACATGGCCTAAGCCAGGCGGCTATCCGAGCGACCGGCTTTTGACCCGCGAAAGTCATTGGGAAGGGAGTTGCTTACGCTCTCCAGATTTGACTGCTCTTCGGTCAATCGCTTCTGGATAAATTGGCGTTCAAGCTCGGTCAGGCTGTGCGAAGCGGCACTATGTTGGGCACACGGTTAAGCCCAGCCGAAAATGGCGCCCCCGATGATGACAATGATGACGATGGCGAGGGCCACTAAGATCCAAGGCATATCGTTGCGCTCGCGTGGGGTCATCCTGACCTCCACAGAGATCCAAGTTTGCAGACTGGGACGTGATGCTCGATCCGTCGGCTCACGCTGAAGGGCCTCCTGGCATAATGCGGAGAGTTCGACGTCTCTTCATCCGATCCAAAGCTTGGTCGACCTCAACTCGGTTAAGAACAGCTAACAGCCGTTCTACAGTATGCTTGGCGTCCTTGAGCGGCCCCTGGCCGCTGTGTTGGCTCAGGATGCGCCGGGCATCTTCCAGGGCCTTCAAGACAACGTCCTGATCAGAGGTATGCATGGTACGCGCCTCTACATTTGGATGGCGGATTCAAATCGACGGACTCGGCTTTGTTCCTGCACGGCTCAAACGGCCCCAGCGCTCGGGAGAGCGCGCCAAGGCCGCCAGGTCCGCCCCGGTGCGTTGTTACCTATCATCTCGCTTTGTTTTGGTACTGAGTTGCCTGCGTTATGCGCGTTTTCCATGCCACGAAACTTCTGCGAACCTATCGGGTACGCGGATTACCGAATGTAGGGTGCGCCAATAAAGTTAGGCGAACAACTCTGTGATCAGGAGTTGCTGAACGAGGGCACGTCCTCGCCGACCGGATATTTTCTGAGCGGAAGTGCAGCGGGGTGTTCACCGCGTCGCACGATAGAGCTTCGTTCCGGTCGCTACCGGGCATCAACGGATGACGGAAAGCAAAATCAGCAGGCCGACTCCGGCGAGGCCGATATGATCGCGCTGAGCAGGCGTCCGGGCCGTGGTGTAATCTCGGAACCCAGTCCATATTTGTGGTCTCCCATCAGGAGGCTCCACGATAAAACCACAGCGGGAAAAGCCTCGCCGTGACAGCAATGTAGAATTTTTCTGCGGAGAGGCTTGATGGGAAGGCCGCCCACCGACGCAGTATGGCATTCAGCCCTCGTCTGGCTTTGATGCTCGTAGAGTGTGCTGAAGCGTTGGCTAGCCGACAAGCCATCGCTGTCACGATAGCTTCATACTTGCCGGCCTCACAGCTGGGTGTGATCTAGATCAAGGGCTGTCATTTTCTTGAAACAAACCGGTTTTGGCTTCGTTGATCCCGCTCTTTGCGGCACGAGAGGCACCCATGACCGGCGAACCTTCCACGGCCGGAATCGGCAAGCACGGCGCCGAACGGCTGCCGTCGGTTGACATCGATTCCTACGCCATCGAATTGAAAGACGAGAACGGCTTTCTCGGGGACCGCGCCAGCAAAAGCGCGTTCAGCGCCATTCTCGAGGGCTGGCGCAGGCCTCTACGCAAGGCAGGCGACGATCCGTTCGGCAACAGGTCGTCGGTGCAGATCAACAGGAAGGAGCTGGATCAGATTCTCTGCGGCGATGACGTGGAGGCAGCGGCCGTGGTGCTGGGCACCGTCGAAGAGTTCGCGCAGGAACTCGCCCTAGTCACGCGGCGCTTTCTGAAGACCAAAGCTTGGAAGTCCACTGAGGCCATCATCGTCGGCGGCGGCTTTCGCTTAAGCCGCATTGGTGAAATCGCCATCGCCCGCGCCGACATGATCCTGAAGGCCGATGGCGAGAAGCTCGACCTCAGACCGATCCGTCATCATACCGACGAAGCCGGTCTGATCGGCTGCCTGCATTTGGCGCCGACCTGGACCTTCGAGACCTATGATGCGATCCTCGCCGTCGATATCGGCGGCACCAACATGCGTTGCGGCATTGTCGAGCCGCGGCTCGCCAAGGAGCCTGACCTGTCGAAGGCGCGCGTCTGGCATGCGCTGCTCTGGAGACATGCCGACAAAGGGACAACGCGCGAAGGCGCGGTGCGGAGGCTCGTGAAGATGCTGAACGAGCTGATTGGTGACGCCGAGGCGGAAGGTTTCAAGCTCGCTCCGTTCATCGGTGTGGCCTGTCCGGGCGTGATCAATGCGGACGGCGGCATCAGAATCTTCCCGGCAACTGGGAAAGCACCAAGTTCAACCTGCCCACGGCGCTGGTAGAGGCGATCCCCGTGATCGGTGACCACGACACCACCGTGCTGATGCACAATGACGGCGTCGCGCAGGGCCTGAGCGAGGTGCCGTTCATGCAGGAGTTCAGGCGCTGGGGCGTGCTGACGATCGGCACGGGGCTTGGCAACGCGCGCTTCACCAATCGCAAGGCGAAGGACGAGGACGAAGAAGCCTAGCGCAGGCTGATTTGTAAGTACCACGAGGAACCTATGAAAAAGCTTATCGCGGTCACCCGTTCGCGCTCATGTGCGGGGCAGTCTTCGCACAGAATACTGGCCCCGCTCTGCAAACCGGAATGGAGAAGATTGGAACGACGGACGGTGCCAAGCCAAATGGTTCGATGACACCACCGGCGTGAGCAGTACCAAGGGCAATATCAAGAGAGACAAAGATGGCGCGCCGGCCCCCGTAAAACAGGACGAAACGAAAAAGTAAGGCGCATCCCGGCGTACGAGGTCGCGCCGTCAGTTACTTCCGGTCTTCCCCAGGAAACGGACATCGTCGGGGCCGGTCGCCATGTCTCAAAGGTGCCAAGAAGCGACGTTGGCTGCGGATGAACCCTCCGATAGCGTGCCTTCTGGAATATGGCCCGGGCGAAGGGATCCAGGTGTACGTCTCGGATAGGTGTCGGCGCCTCCTATTGAACACCAAGCGCTCCCATCTTCCTCAATACAGCCTTTCCTTATTGCCCGTCTCGATGATGGCCTGCATCTGGTCGACACTTTTCTGGGGCTTGGCGTGGGCCACCAGCATTTCCGCAAAAGAGGACACGGCTGTCGGCTCGCCCCACGTATCGGGCCGCCAGAGGCCCGATCTGATCATGCACTTCGGACAGTGTCCGAAGACCCTTTCCACCCCCACCACCAGGACATGATCGGGCGCCTTGCCGTTCACCTTCATCGTATTTCGGAGGAAGTCGTCTCTCACGATGATCGCTTTCCCGCTTACCCGAAGTGTGTGCGTCACGCCCGGAATGATAAAGATTATTCCGACATTCGGATTGCGCAGCACGTTGCGAAAGGTATCCAAGCGGCGGTTGCCGAGCCGGTCAGGAACCGCAAGGGTATACTCGTCCAGCACCTTCACGAAGCCGGCAGGGTCGCCTCTTGGTGAAACGTCCAGCCGACCAGCTTCGCCCGCGGAGGCGACGAATGCGAATGGCGCGTGCTCGATGAACGCGCGTGCAATGTGGTCGATGGCGGTGACGACTTTAGCCACCGAGTGCTGAGGAGGCTCGCCGACGACGGCTCGGAGTTCATCTTCGGTCGCGACAACTTCGCGGAAACGTGCTCGCAGCTCACTAATCTCAACCATGTATAATCTCCGGGCTAACCAGCATGCTACAGCCTATAGCAGAAGGATACGCCGGTCCGCAGCCTATGGATTGAGCAACTAGCAACTGTGTTCCGTTGTCGGTCAAAAGCTGACTCAGATGCCGACCGGTTCTCCGCTACGGGCAGCAGTCATCGTTCAATTGCCAACGGGGTAGTTTCGCGGGGGATTTACCACTCGGCTGCGAATACGTAGCTGTTGCCATCCTTGGCCAGCTTGCCGACGTTGGGCATCAACCAGTGAGTACCCGAAATGGTGAGCTTGTCGGCGACCGCGCGATCGAAGATCTTCCTTCGCGTTTCGACAGCCATTTGCGGATCCTGGTCGATAGAAAGCTGCCACTCGGGATTTGTTGAAATGTGGGGCGCAAGATTGACCACGTCAGCGCTGATCAGGAACTGTTCGCCGCCGGAGGTGACCAGATGCGCAACCATTCCCGGGCTATGGCCGGGCGCCTGAACGGCGTGCACACCGGGCAGGAGTTCTGGTTCTCCCTCAAAGGGCCTGACGTTTTTCCAAGTCGCCACCGTGGCCTGAATGCGTTGGGCGAGGCCTTTGCGCGTCGGTCCGAGATCGATCGACTCGACGCCCGGGCGCGTCCACCAGTTCAATTCCGCGGCGGGCACCACTATTTCGGCATCCGGGAAGACCTGCGCATTGGTCTCATTGTTCATGAGGCCATAAATGTGGTCGCCGTGGAGATGGGAGATGAGGATCGTTTTGACTGCCTTGGGGTCAAGGCCTGCCGCCGCCATGCTCTCCAATAGCTTGCCGTTCCCATCACCATAAATCTGATGACCGCCCGTGCCCGCGTCGATCAGGACCACTTGATCGCGCAGCTTGAGCGCCATGACGATAAACCGCAGGGGCGCCTGATTGTCGGGAAAACCGGCAGTACGCAACGCGGCCTTGACCTGTTCGACGCCGACATTCCTGACCATGCCCTCCCGCAGCGGAACGTCCCGCATGCCATCAATCAGAGAGAAGACTTCAATGTCGCCGACCTTGTATTTGCGGAAAAGTTGTTTGACCGACTGTTGAGCGTGAGCCGCGTCGCCAAATGTGATCGGCTTGTCAAGTCCAAACGCGGCGTAAGCACCGGCTGCGCCAAGTGTCAGGTCCCGACGCGAGATATCGGACATCGTTCGCCACTCCCCCGCTGACTGAATGATCGAGCATATCAATGGGGGTGTGCACTGCACAAGGTCGGCTTTGGGTCATGTGTGGACGACGCCCGCGTTGCAAGAAGAATCTGACGTTCGGCGCGCGGTCGGGTGCAAGTCATGTGTCCGGCCTGTTTGCGCGGCACCATGACCGCTGGCCCTGATGTAGTCCGCGGATCGGGTCCCAATCATTCGCACGGGCTTTGACGCCCATGACCCAGAAGCGGGTTGTCCCAATCGACGGCTCGACCGTTTCGCATCACGCCATCATCACCCTCGCAATTCGGTTGTCTTGCTCCGCCGTCGCCTCAGGCTCCTATTGCCAAGCCTCTTCAGGCGGCTGCAGCAAGCTCCGGCGCTCGTATCCTCCCTTGGCCATGATCGCCCAAGCGATGCGCGCCATCTTGTTGGCAACGGCAACGGCGACGAGCTTGGCCGGCTTCTTGGCCAGCAGCCTCATGACCCAGGGATGCTTTTGCGGCTGCTGCCGGGCGTGTCGAACAACGGCTGTTGCACATGACGAGCAGCCGTCGGAGATAGCGATCTCCTTGCTTGGAGATGCCGCCGAGCCGCTCCTTGCCCCCCGTCGAATGCTGCCGCGGCGCAAGTCCGATCCATGCCGCAAAATCCCGACCGGATTTGAAGTCACTCGGGTCTGTGACAGTGGAAGCAATGGCCGTGGCCCCGATCACGCCAATCCCGGGCACGGTCTCGAGGCGGCAGCTCATGTCATTGGCACGATGATGGGCGTGAATGGCGCGATCCAGAGTCCCGATTTGCAATTCCAGAGCAGCGAGTTGGTCGACAATGGCCTGCAGCGCCTGTTTCATCGCAGATGGAAGAGCTTCGCGGTTACTTTCGTCCGTGATGATCGCGGCAAGCTGCGCGAGACCTTCGCGCCCCATCTCCGCAACGAGGCCGAACTCGGCAAGGTGGGCTCGGAGCGCATTGATCAGCTGCGTGCGCTGACGGATTAAAAGATCCCGCGTTCGATGCAATATCAGCAAGGCTTGCTGATCGGCCGACTTAATCGGCACGAACCGCATTGATGGGCGTGTCACGGCCTCACAGATGGCGGCTGCGTCGGCAGCATCGCTTTTCGACCGTTTGACATAGCCCTTCACGTAACGGCATCAGACGCACGGTGTGACCGAGCTTGGAGACTTCACGCGCCCAATGATGAGCGGTTCCGCAGGCTTCCATGCCGACCAGGCAAGGGGGAATCTTGCTAAAGAAGTCGATGACCTGCTTGCGCCGCATTTGGCGGGTGATGACGACCTTGCCCGCACTATCCACGCCGTGCACTTGGAACACGTTCTTGGCGAGATCAACGCCGATGGTGCTAACCTGCATGTGGACGGCCCCCTCCGGTGATTCGTTGTTGAACAATCACCCTTTGGCACATTCGATGCCCGGAGCGGGCGTCGTCCACCACATCATTCGCGTCGGTTTGAACGGACCGAGGCGACTTCCGGTCTACCCCAGTGAACGGACATTCGCTCGATAGGCGGGCATGTCTCAAAGGTGCCCAACAGGCGACATCGCGCGTGCACTCCTCTGGACAGTCTTCTGAGTGAAGACCTAGCGTTCACGCGCAAGGGTTAAAGTGGACACGACTTTTCTTGTTGGCGAACGCTACGGCCGCCTCTCGACGCCGTGCTTGCGCCCGTAGCGGATGAGTAGCCTTTACGAACAATTACGCATCAGATTCTATATTCACCAAAACTTCCCCGGCGATGATTTCGGGATGTCCAAGATTAAGATCAGGCAGGCTTGCTTGAACAAACTCCAGTACTTTATCGTTCGCTGCATTGGCGCTTTCGCGGTCCTCGAATATCATCACAGCGACAGCGACGCCTTCGCCTCCATCCAGTACATGATAAGATCTGAATCCGTGCGATTCCCTTAGGATCTGACCGATGCCGCTTTTGGCGCGGCGAGCGGCATCCGCAACCGAACGAACCTTTGTGTACTTTCGAATGACTATGTACATGAGGCCACCATGCGTCTCAGTTCCAGCCCCAAGCATCAAAGCATATCGGGCCGCTGCGGGACTAGGGCCTACTTCATGGGTCATTCGCGTCGATTTTGACATATCCGCCACATGTCCGGTTATTGGCAAATCTCGGACATGGTTCGCACCGAGGTTGTCCACGCAATGGGATGTGAGCTGTGATCACGGAATCAGCGGTTCTTCGATCCAATCATGGTGCCGGGTCGGAAGCCGCTGGTCACGCTCCGCGACGCCGCGCAGTACATCATCAAATTGCCGAAGGCCGAGCGCGAATTGCCAGCATACTGTGAGCGAGATATCCCGAAAGGGCGCTGAACGCGCTTACTTGTTGCGGGCAGAACCGCTGCGAGCGATATGGTGTCGAGCGCTCGACCTTCATCATCTGCGATAACGAAAGCCTCCGGAACCGTTTGCTTACCGCTCTTGATTGCTTCGACCAAAAGTTCACGGGCAGTTAGCATAGCCTCGCGCTTAGCCGCAGAAAGATCCGGTAAATCCATTCCTTCGTCATCGGATGTTAGTTCGTCGCCCGCACTGAGGTGAAAATAAAATCGTCCCATGGCGAGCCTCACATTGATCAGGCAAGAGACTAACCAATGTCGTCCGGTTCGTCTGTCTGGCCTCCGACAAGCCTGCCAAATTTGTGAGAACCACGGACATCGGCGGGCGCGGCGCTAAGGTCCCCGCCGCGCGGCGCGCGATGTCCGCATACATCAACGCGGGCCGTGGCTTGCCCCAGATCAATACGCGCCCGTCGATCTATGCTCTAGCGTTCATTCGAGCATCGACCGAGCGGCACGGAGGGGTGCTGTTGAGGTTTTTGCCAGAGGCCCGGATACCCTCATCCGGGCCTCGCGCGCATTTGCGTCGCGCAGGAACGACAGCTAACAGCGCCGCGTTATCAGATCGGGTCGCCAACCCCGAGCGGCCTGGCACGGTTCCGTCCCAAAGCCCCCAGCCCACTACCCCAGGCGGGACCGTGCACGCAGGCCTTGCTCATTTGGCCTCGGAAGCCGAGGGTGGGGCCATGCTTTGATTTGAGCTTGCGCTATTCAGAAGCTGGGAAACGGCGGTGACAAGCTGCGCGGGCGCAAACGGCTTTTGCAGCAGGATGCTGTTGGGGACGCCTTGCGACGCCCAATCGTCCGCAGCCGCGCCCGTCATGTAGACGACCGGAAAGGCAGGGTCTTTTTCCCTGATCTGTCTCGCCACCTCCCAACCGCTCAATCTGCCCTTCAAGCTAACGTCGGTGACGAGCGCCTTGTAGTTCTTGCTCCCGCTCTTGAACAAGGTCAGGGCTTCTTCCGCTGAGGAGAGAATATCGGTTTCAAAACCGCCTTCGGTGAGCGCATCTTCAACTATGCCCTGCACCGGATACTCGTCCTCGATGACGAGGATTAGGGGCTTGGACACGCTTCGCTCGGGTGCTGGAGGGATCGCTTGACACGGGGTTACCAGCGCCAGCCCCTTTGGTTCCATAGAAACGTTGAACAAAAACGGGCACGCTAACGATTCCGTGCCCCGCGTTGCGAGCCAGTGCGCCCTAGATCAGTCCTATGACGATGAATGCAGCGATCTCGATCAGGACTGCGGTTCCTAGAGTGACAACGGCAAGAAAAGCATCAATTGGCCGTAGGAACATGGCTCGCCTCGCAGTTTTGCGAAGCCCCGAGACCCATGAACTAAATTCACCTAGGCAAAAAAGGTTGCGGTTCCGAACGCGGGAGGCGTCAGGCAGCGGCAAAATCGATCTCATTGCCAATTCGGGAACGGCTACGATGCAACGCGCGCGGGGGAAGCGCCCTTTTGGCAAACGGCGTCCACCCTCAAACGCCAAACGAGTGCCTGATCTGTCGCAGCATCGACATGGCCGCGTCGGTATACCGACCATGGGTGAGATACTGATCTAGCTGCGATGCACCAAGGCTGCAATCACGAAGCCCCTGAGCAAAGTGGGCCTCCTATGAGAGACGCTGGTCGGGTTAAAGCATTCGGAATTCGCTGTCGCTCGTCGCGCTCTAGTTGCAATGGCGGTATGCTGACAAACAACCAGTAACAATCCCTTAAGGAGCGGCTCGCAGCGGCATTCGGGGATCATCTATCTCGCCCGCCGCAAGGGCAACGACCTGTTCTATGCGGGTAAGGTCGATCACGGCTTCGACAAGGCATCCGCTGCCGATCTGCGCAAACGACTGACGCCGCTGATCCGCAAGACACAGCCCTACGCAAAGAGGATTGCACACAAGGGCATCTGGGATGGAACCGGAGTTGTTGGCCGAAATCGAGTACCGGGCGAAGTCCGCAGAAGGCACGGTGCGGCATCCGTTCTTCAAGGGCCTAAGGGACGATCTATGAACTGGGGCCGGACAATTAGACGCACAGCCGCTACGATAGGCGGGGCATGCGCCGCAGCCGCGGTATCTTATTTGGCGGCCCGGCTCGTCGTTTTCGAGACGTAAGAACCTCTGGCATTGGCTGACGTCCGCTTTGAGCGCACACTACATAAGTGGCGCATCGCCTAGCGAGAAGGGGATGAACATATGGCCAAACTAGCAATCGTGGCAACCATCAAGACCACCCCGGGCAAGCGGAACGAATATCTGAAACACCTAAAGGCTCACGCTCAGCGTTGCTTGGCGACCGAACCCGGCACCTTGAAGTTCGAAATCCTCGTGCCGCAGACGGAAGCCGACACGATCATGCTGTACGAGGTCTATGCCAGCCCGGAAGCATTTGAGATGCACTGGAAGGGCCTGTCCATGCAGCAGGCCAAGCAGAACACGACTGACCTGCAGGTTAGCCTCAGCGGCGTGCCTTGCGATTTCGTCGAATGAGCGACAATTCCTAGACTAGGAGGCTGAGCATCATCGATGCTTTGGCAAAGAACATCGTAACGGCACCGCTACCGCATTTCCGCTTTACCCCGATGGCGGACATCGACCATCGCCGGATCGATGTCCGTTTTGTGCCGATTGTGTTGCAAAAGTCGTTTTGCCGAAGGTGTCAAAAATTCTGAGGGCCGCAGGCGCGATTTTCGTGTAGAGATCTGAAGGAGACCTCATCGCCTCGCGCTAAACTCATAGGCGACTTCGGTAACGCGATTGAGGTTATCCGAATCGTCAATCGCCTCGCGTTTTAAGGTTTCACCAAAACTTCGGACTGATGCAAATTTCGACTTTTGCAACAGTATCTGCCAAAGGCAGACATCGGATATCGGTAAAGATGAAATCGGATGTCGCTGCGTTACTGTCGATGCCAATCAATGTGGATCGTTCGAGTGAGAAGCCGCCAGCCGCAATTCTGATCCTGCGGATCGAAGCCGATCTAAACTGGAAATGGCGGAGTGCCTGAATACCGTGTCGATTGTTCGGAATTGGCTCGCTATTGGACCGTTAAAAGGCGCAGGGTGATTTATCACCGTTTCGCGCTTTCGGCTGTTGTCGGTGACTGAGAGTGTTGAGCTCCCGCCTTTGTGAAAGGGAGATCCCATGCCCAAGAATTCCCCGCCTCCGATCTGCCCGAAGTGCAGCATGTCTATGCGATTTGTGCTCGTGAAAACGGGAGGACGCAAATTCCGCTGCGTCGATTGCGATGTAACAGGCCTCCTTAAATTGCCGGAGGTCACACAACTTCTCACGGGCGAATTAAGGCATCCGGGCTAAATTGCCTCCGTTGGCTTTGGCGGATGGTCGTCTGGATACCCCCAAAGTGTTCGGCGTGGCGTCCGAATTGTCTCGCTATCTGGGTCCAACAAGCGCAGCTTGGTTCCGGAGCCTCGCCATGCGCTGCTCCATCCATGCGAGGTTTGCGGGAGCGTGAACCGCGCTAAACGCGCGAGAGCCGCCGGGACGTCCCCAGCGGCTCCCGTGTTGCGTAGCGATGTGGTGCGACGCGCAGCGTCGCGTGGTGGAACGTTGCGATGCGCCGAGGCGCGTCGCGTTGCCTACCGTGATGTCGATAAGTCCTACGCTCTCATCGACTAAGCTAACATGGCTGGTCGCGAGGCGACTTCAAGACAGTGATACTGCCGTAGTCGCCATCTCCTTCAATCGCGCCGAAAAAGCCGCGACTGCTGGAACGGGATGTAACAAACCTGTAACGGTCGGTTTCACCCGCCGAAAATGATGCGGTCTCATATGACTCCGAAAGGCGCGCAGCAAATTTTTGGTATTGAGTTGCTTTCCTAACTTCAGGGGCGCATAGCTTCAATTATCACCGTTCCGTTCTCGGCTTCGATCGGTGACTGTGGGTTCGGTAGCGCTCGCGCCTTATCAGAGCGTGAGCACTATGCTTAAAAATGCTAGATCCTCAATTTGAGGTCCACAAGCCGCACTTCCTTGCTAGTCAAATCCTATTCGTCATGCTGACCGCTGGAATGGTAAGTGCGCGCCCATATGAAGCGCGTATCGAAATTCCTATTCCAAAGCCCGCCTCCGCGGCCGACAACGCCTGCACATCTGCAGCAGCCTATTCACTGACGCATGCAGAGGCTGAGATGCTCCCGTACATCAAGTCCTGGGGCGGAAACCCTAACAAGATCGTGTGCGAGGAAACGATCCGCATAATGCAGAGGTTCGACCCCAGAGCAAGCACTTACGGGCTGACTTGCACAGGGAGCCCGTGAGGCGGCCGTATTATTTTAACATGATTTTGCGTAAGCGCGCGGGCAAAGCATTGATGCCGCCGCATGACGCCCGAGTGAGTCACGGACCTATGAATTGTTTCTTTCGGTAAGAGTTTCGACTTTGACGAGGAGATTTCAATGAAGGAATTGTTTCAGACTTCAGCCAAACTCAAGGGCGCTGCCAATATTTCCTACAATCTCGCCTCTCAGCTGACTGACTTACTCGAATTACGAGGTGCGCTCCAAAGGGCCGAAGAGGCCGCGGCACACAGGAAAGCGACCGGCACAAAGCAAATAGTGGGAAGGCACCGACCGCGGTAGACACGTTCACGGATACACGACGGCCGGTGCTGAGTCCGGTTTGGGTCAGCAACGGACCTAGACGCGCCCGAAAACGAAGTCCGCTGTGCCCTCGTAAACCGACATCGTCAGCCCGAATGCTCAGGTCCGAAAAGTGCCGATACTGTTGCAAAAGTCGAAAGCTGCATCAGTCCGAATTTTTGGTGAAACCTTAAAACGCGAGGCGATCGACGATTCGGATAACCTCAATCGCGTTACCGAAGTCGCCTATGAGTTTAGCGTGAGGCGATGAGGTCCCTCACATCTCTACACGAAAATCGTGCCTGCGGCCCTCAGAATTTTTGACAGCTTCGGCAAACTTTTGCAACACAATCTGCCACAAGCAGACGAAGCTTGGCAATGAAGCCGAGAAGGTCCTCAGCCAAGGAGCGATCGGTACAAGTCCAGATATCGATCAGCCATCCGGTCGACCGTAAAACGCTCAGACACCGCTGCTCGGCATACGGCGCGATCAATTTCGCCGATACGGCTGATCGCATTTACGGCTTCATCGACGTTGTTGACCAGGAAGCCAGTCACGCCATTGTCGATCAGCTCGGGCATCGATCCGCGGTTGCAGGCGATCACCGGCGTGCCGCAGGCGAGCGCCTCCACGACCGATAGTCCGAACGGCTCGTCGAAATTGATAAGATGGAGCAGCGCGCGGGCTGAGCCCAGCGCGTTCGTGCGGGCCGCTCCGCCCACCGGGCCGCGATAGACCACGGAACGCTCGTTTAGCGCGGGCACGACCTGCTCGTTATGATAGTCCTGATCCTGGACGATACCGGCCATGATCAGCCGCCGCCCCGCTCGACCTGCCGCCGCTATCGCCTCGGCCGCCCCCTTGTCCGGGTGGATACGGCCGAAGAAGAGCAGGTCTTCGCTGCCGTGCGGGTCGAAGGGAAAGTCCTCCAGCCGAATACCGTGGTGGATTGTTGCTGCATAGCGCAGGTCCGGATGGCGATCGGCATCGCTGATCGCGACATAATGGACGCGATCCTCGTATGCCTTGAAGGCGGGCAGGATGCGCTCCGAGGAGAAGCCGTGGATCGTCGTCACCACCGGTGTCTCCACCAACCGCGAGAATGCGAGCGGCACGAAATCGGCTTGGTTGTGAATGAGGTCGAACTCACCCGCGCGCTCGAATACACGGGCGACGTGGAGCATCTCCCATACCTTGGCGTCGATCGTGGGGTCCTCGGAATAGGGCGCCGGGCAGACACCGGCCAGTTTGCCCGCCGTCCGGCTATCCTTCGTGGCGAACAAGGTGACGTCGATGCCGCGCGCCACCAGCGCCTCGGTCAACAGGCTCGTCACCAACTCCCATGGACCATAATGGCGCGGCGGCGTGCGCCAGGAGATTGGAGCTAGCATGGCAATACGCACGCGGTTATCCTTCGTTGCTTTCGTTAGTCGGCCGTCAGAATCACGCCCTCGTCCGCCCGTAGCAGCACGGCACCGTCTCCGGCCAGCGCTGCGTCGGCGACAGTGGACAAGAGCACCCGGAAATCGCTCGCCCAGTCCGGCAGCTCCAGGCGATGCAAATGTTCCCCGAGATTGAGTGCTACGATCAATCGCTCGGCACCGTGCCGACGCTCATAGGCGAGTACATCGCCCTCCGCGTCCAGCAGCGCAAAGTCGCCGATCGCCAACGCTGGATGCGCGCGCCTGGCGGCCAGCAATTGGCGATAAAGCGCCAGGATCGAATGAGGCTCCTGCGCCATCCGCGCAACGTTGCGAGTCGGCCAGTCGTCATTGAGCGGCAGCCAGGGCTTAGCCGTGGTGAAGCCAGCATTCCTGCTCCCGTTCCACGGCATCGGCGTGCGGACCGGATCGCGGCCCAAGGCGAGCCCGGGTTCGCGCAGCCCGCGCGGATCCTGAACCTGGGCAGACGGGATTGAGACATCGCTCAAGCCCAACTCGTCTCCGTAGTAGAGGGTGGGCGTGCCGCGGAGCGTCAGCAGCAGCATCGCCGCGACGCGGGCTTGGGCCTGCACACGCTTGGCTGCGACGCGTGGCCGGTCATGGTTGCCGAGCACCCAATTCGGCCAAGCGCCTGGCGGAAGCGCCGCCTCGTAGTTGGCGATCAGCGTCGCGAGGGAGCGCGCCTCCCACGGCGCATCGATGAGCTGGAAGTTGAAGGGCAGGTGCACCCCTGCCCGTTCCCGGCCGTAATAGCGCAGCAGCCGATCGACCGGCAGGTAGATCTCGCCGATCAGCACGCGTTCGCCCCGTCCACTGGCGCCGTAACTATCGGCGATGGCGCGCATGTCGGCGGCGATCTCGTGCACCTCGGGCTGGTCGGTCGAATGGAGCTGGAGCACCCGGTGCATATCGCCCATCGCCGCCTGATAGGCGGGGTTGGGCGGATTGTCCGGGAAGTCTGCCGCCTTGACCAGGTGCCACAGCACGTCGATGCGAAGGCCGTCCACGCCTCGGTCGAACCAGAAGCGCATCACGCTGTACATCGCCGCCTGCACGGCCGGATTACGCCAGTTGAGGTCCGCCTGCTCCTTCAGGAAGGCGTGGTAGTAATATTGGTTGGTGGCCTGGTCCCACTGCCATGCCGAGCCGCCGAAATCGCTGATCCAGTTGTTGGGTGGCCCGCCATTCGGTGCGGGATCGCGCCAGATGTACCAATCCCGTTTCGGATTGTCGCGCGAGGCGCGGCTCTCGACGAACCAGGGATGCCGGTCGGATGTGTGGTTGGGCACGAAGTCGAGCAGAATCTTGAGCCCGCGCGCATGGGCCTGTGAAAGCAGACTGTCAAAATCGGCAAGCACACCGAAGCGCGAATCGACGTCGCAATAATCGGTGACGTCATAGCCGAAATCAGCCATCGGCGAAGGGTAGATGGGTGAGATCCAGATGGCGTCGACGCCAAGGCCGGCAAGATAGTCGAGCCGCCGCTCGATCCCCTTGAGGTCGCCGATGCCGTTGGCGTTCGTATCTTGAAAGGAGCGCGGGTAGATCTGGTAGATCACATCCGTCCGCCACCAGAGTGGTCCGAAAGAGGCCGCCAACTGAGGCGACCCTACTGCGGCGCTTGCAGTCCGGGCGACGAAAGCCACTCATTCACATGGCAAGCGGTTACAGCTTGGCGAGCTTTTCTGATCCTGGCGTCGCGCAACGAACCCGGCGGGAGTTCGTTCGCCTCGTCCTTGAGGCGCATGGCCTCCAGCATCAGACGGTCTTGTAACGGCGCTTTGGGTTGGTTGCGTTGGATGCGGGGCATGGTGGCTCTCCGAAACGGGCGGGAGCACAACACTCTCAGTCACCGATGGAAGCCGAAGGTGGGGCGGTGATGGGACGAGTAGATTCCCTTTGTGTCCGGTTGCCAACCTAAGAAACTTTAACGCTCCGAACCCTTGTCCAAGACGGATCAGGACACTGCCCGCAGCCTAGGACAATTTCGCGTCAAACACGGACAGTACCCAGCGACCGGTGCCGGCCGAAATCGGCCATTCGCTGGATCAAACTAGACTACTAATGCAGACAGCGCCCCCAAGCCGAATAATGCTTGGTGGCGCTGTGTTGAATCCGGATAGTGCAATCCCCCGGCAATTATCTGTCTGCGGAGGCGCAATAAGGTTCAACGACCCGGGGCAATCAAAGCGGCCTTACTCGTCGATCTCTCGGAGCTTCTGCTCAAGTTCCGCGATCTGAGTCCTGATGCGCCTCAGGAATTTCTCGTCCGCGGTCCGGTCCACCAACTGGCGGTACCTCACGATCTTCATTTCGAGTTCAACACGCTTTGCAGCGCACGGCCGGACCATACATTCGGGTCATTAGCGGACGGATGCGCGGCCAGTGGCGGATCGGTAAATGTGCGCGACTCCAAATCGGGTTCTGCAAGGGCTACCGGGCTCGTTCCGGCAAGGGCACCAAGAAGCGCCGCTACCCGTCGGTCCCTTGATAGCGGGCCTGCTGCAACGCCCATGGCCGGAAAGCATCAATCTTCAACAGCCGCGGCAGATACCCTTTAGCTTGGCGGTGGTTCGGGCGTCTTCCGCGATGAAGGGGTCTTTGTAGGGCGGCCGCGACGCGTCGCTTTCGATGGCTACCGGCTTTGCTATTCTCGGAGGAGTCGCCGCATCGTAGCAGGCAAGTCGCCCGCTCGTGCTTTCGATTGTACGGCATTCCGGTCCAGCGGCGAGAGCACCTTGCGCGCATGCGCAGAGCGTCAATACGGCGAGCGTAATTTTCATCCGAATTCCTTTTGCGGGTAGTATCACCCGGCGTTTGGCCACCATCAGAACAAGCCGGGCCCCACGAAGCGCAGGCCACGCCCACGACGCAATGGGCCAACCAGCGCCGCGCGATCACGAAGACCTGCGGGAACGTCCTTTGCGCACGCGCTCGAATGCGTCAGTCCAGCGGATAGCTTTACGTCGACGCTTGTGTTGCTACTTCTTCTTGCCGGACGCGAAGCCCGGTTGCCATCCCGCGGCCTTTTGGCTTGGCGCCGCAGCTATTGTCTTGATCTTCTCTTTCTTGGGTTTCTTGGCTTCCCTGTTACCTTTTTGCTCGCCCTTGGCCATGTCGATCTCCTTTGGGTTGATGATGACGCCGTCTTTGCACGCCGAATTTCACATTGTCGCGTAGCGCGTCGCAATTTTCATCGCGCCGTCGATCTCTTCGGCCAGTTCGACTTCCCCGATCTCATGCAGACGGGAAACCATGATCGATGCCTGGGTCGCAGCCATGGAGAACGGCTCGCCCGTTTCATAGCTGAATTTGATGCGCCATATCCCCCTATGGTTGCGATGCGGCTCGATCAACAACACCGGAAGATCGGGCAACCCATTCTCCAGCAGGAGCTTCGATAGCGTAGGCATCACCTCGCCCCTTCAAGCCTGGCCGACGCTCGAAAGGACATGGCGCCAAGCCTGCATTCTTCTCCTGCCGTGGGATCCAGGGTTTGAACCAGGGAGTTCGTTCGGCGCAATCTGAAGACTCGCATTGTGCAACTGTGCGCCCTTTGCCCCCGAATAGCCATGCATTAGTTGATGCTGTGCCTCCCTGCCGCCGCGGTTCAGCCTTTCGGCAAAATGACTTCCTCTCCACTGATGGCGCGATCCAGCGCGTCGACCAGCATCTGAATCTCGATGAACTTGTTGCGTGCCCGCTCGGCCTTGTCCCGGTCAAAAGGAGCGGCCAGCACCTTCGTATGCACGTCCCTTTCCTCGATCATGCGCGCACGGGCTTTCTTCAGCGTTTCAAGTCGCTCGCTCATTCAGGCTCCCTGACTTTTCAATGGACGAATTGGCGCTGCTCAAGCGGCGGTCAACTTTTCATCGCCTGCATCAGCGCCGAAATCTTGATGGTCGCGAAATTGGAGAAGGTATCCGACACCGCGTATGGCAGAATGATGTGGTCGTTGTGCCGCATTGCCCCGCAGGTATAGACGACGTTGGGGACGTATCCCTCGCGCTCCGACGGCTCGGGCCGCAGCAACGGCTCGCGGGAGCGGGCTAGCACCTTCGAGGGGTCGTTCTTGTCGAGCAACGCCGCCCCGATCGAGTATTTGCGCACCGGGCCGACGCCATGCGTCAGCAGCAGCCACCCTTCATCGAGCTCGATAGGCGATCCGCAATTGCCGATCTGAACGAACTCCCAGGGAAATTCCGGCTTCAGAATGGCCTGGCCGTCGCCCCAAGTGTACAGGTCGTCCGAATAGATCAGGTACAGGTTCTCATTGTCCTGTCGCCCGATCATGGCGTATTTGCCGCCGATCTTGCGCGGGAACAGCGCCATTCCCTTGTTGCGGGCCGCAGGACCCCTCAAGGGCGCCAACCGGAACGACATGAAATCGCGGGTCTCGATCAGTTCGGAACGGATCGCCCGCCCGCTATAGGCGGTATAGGTGGCGTAGTGGGTTTTCCGGCCGCCATCGCTGAACTCGACAAAGCGGGCGTCCTCGATGCCGTTCGATTGGGATTCGGTAACCGGAAAGATGACACGCTCGCTGAGCTCTTCCTCGGGCTTGAAGATCAGTTCGACATGATCGCCGTCCGGTCCGGATTCGCGATTGCAAATCCGGGGACTCGAGGCAAGCCGCGCCGTCGGATCAACGGTCAGACTGCCGTCGGCTGCGAATGTGCCGCCCCGAAACGTCAGTGACGACACGTGCCCTTCGCCGATGGCACGGAGGCTGAGAATGAAGCGCAGGCCGCCCTTCGGCGCGTCCGATTGGTCGGGGTGCGGCACGATGCTGGGATTGAACAAGGCAGAGGCTTCGAACGAATACTCATTGAGAAAATAAGCTCCGATCAACTGGCGCTGGATCTTTGAAAAGCTGCCATGGGCTGCGAAAGCCTCCTCCATTTCGTTCGCGCGGGCCTCAAACTTCTCCAGCAGGTTCCGATGCCGTCCGAGGAAATTTTCAAGAACGTCCGCGAGCTGGGAAGCAACGGCTTCGGAGTCGAGGGCGAGAACCCGGTCGACGATATGATTTGCCCGCGTCTTGTCGGTCGGGTTGAAATCGCGGGGTTCAGTCGCCGGCTTGAACGGGCGCACGATCACCCGCGCGGGATCGGGACGCAAATAGAGCGCCTGCCGGTTCAGGAAGGTGGCCTGTGACACGGTGTCCTCGATCGCTAGAGCAGGAGGCAACAATCAGGCGCCCATGGCGCGCAGTGCCGCGGGTTTGGTCAGGCCGGCGTTGACGCGCGCAAGCTGGCGAATCTCCGCAAGCCCAAGCAGATAGCACACCACCGACTCGCCGCCGCGGTTTTCATTGGCACGATCGGGGTGGAGTCCATCGCGGCAACTGCCGGTGTGCGGATCGACCAGCGCCACCGACAGATCGTTGCTGCCGAGAAACCAGGTGAAGGCACGGGTCGCAAGCGCTTTCCACTCGGCATCGCCATCCGCCCGCCATGCCGTAAGGCAGGCAGCGATCGTCGCCGTCGCTTCCACGGGCTGCTGATCAAATGCGCGGGGAAGCTGCCGCAATTCGCCGAAGCCGGCGGTGCCGACCGGCCGGAAATGCCCTGCCGGCGTCGTTTGTCGCGTCATCAGCCAGCGCAGAGACCTCAATCCGGCCTGCACGTATTCAGGCGTTTGCGTCGCCGCGCCTGTCATCATCAGCGCCTGCGGCAGGCGGGCGTTGTCGTAAGCCAACCCTTCCTCGAACCACACCCAGTCCGGGGTTTCGACCGAAGCCAGACAGGACATCAACCTGTCGGCAAGAGAATGCCGGATCTCCTGGGCGTGGAGATCATCGGGAGCCACGGCGCAATAAGCGCCCAAACCCAGCAGGGTGAACGCCCACGCCCGCGGAGAGCGAAAGGTCTCTACAGTCGACAGAGCCTCGGCGAACAAGGCAACCGCCCACTGGCGCCGCGACGGAGTTGCGTCGCTGCGCGCGGTTTCGCCGAGCGCCCAAAGCGTCCGGGCGTGACTGTCTTCGGACCCGCTGGCTTCGAGCCAGGTTCGATTGAAGCCCATGAAGTTGCGAAACCGCCCGGTGTCAGGATTCCATGCATGCTGCACGAAAGCGGCGAAGCGAGCCGTCAAGACTTCCGACAGCGGCTGTTCGCCCGGACTATTGAGGGCGCAGGCCAAAAGCATCGCGCGGGCGTTGTCATCAACGCAATAGCCGTGCGAGCGATCAGGCACCGAATGCACGGCGTGCTGGAACAGGCCGGTATCGTCGCACATCGACAGGAAATAGCCGATTTGCATGTCCGGCGCCGCAGGGCCGCGTGGCTCCGGAACGCCCGTGTTGGAGGGCGCAATGACCTTGAGCCAGTGACCCTGAGACGCGCTCTCGAAAACCGACATGTAGTGCTCGGCGGTGCGTCCCCACGTCATGGTTCTGCTGACCGCATAGGCGCGCCGGCACATCGCCTGCCGGCGAACGTCGTCGGTGAGCAATTCCGCGATCTTGCTGCCGATCGCCGTCGCATCACCGAACGGCACCAGGACGCCGCGTCCATTGGCCAACAGTTCGCGAGCATGCCAGTAAGGCGTCGAAACGACGGGCTTCCCCAGTCCGAAGCTGTAGGCCAACGTTCCCGACGTCATCTGCGCCTCGTTGAGATAGGGCGTGACATAGACGTCGCACATCGAGATGAATTCGAGCAGCGTGGGCAGATCGACGAAGCGGTCGAGGAACACAACGTGGTCCTCGACGCCAAGTTCGCGGACCCGCCTCATCAGTCTGTTGCGATACGCCTCGCCCTGGTCTCGAACTAGATTCGGATGCGTTGCGCCAAGGACGACATACAACGCATCGGCGCGACGCTTAAGAATCGACGGCATGGCGTCTATCATGACTTCAATGCCCTTGTTGGGGGACAGCAGGCCGAATGTCAGAATGATCGACTTTCCGTCAAATCCGAGCCTTGCCTTCGCCGCATCGGGCGCGACAAGCGCGACGTCGGGAATGCCGTGGGCTATGACCTCGATCTTGTCGTCCGGCACCTGATAGATGCTGCGCAGCAGTTCTCGGCCCTTGTTGGCCATCACCACGACCTTCGACGAGGCATCGACGATGCGCTCCATGACCGCGCGTTGCGGGGCGGTCGGATTTGCCAGCACGGTGTGGAACGTCGTCACGACAGGCATGGTGAGGCGCGACAGCAGTTCGAGGACGTTGCCCCCGGCTTCGCCACCGAAAATTCCGAATTCGTGCTGCAGGCACACGGTGTCGAACCGGCCGGCATTCAGGAAGTCTGCTGCACGGATGTATTCTTCGATCTTGTTATCCTGGATCTGAAAAGCGACCGCCTTGGGATAGTCATAGGTTTGGCCATGATCGGTCATCGCCACGATGCAGGTCTCGAGATTCGGGCGTGATGTGGAGATCGCCTGCTGCAGGTCGGTCGTAAAGGTTGCGATCCCGCAACGGCGGGGCAGCGAATTGCCGACAACGGCGATGCGGCGGAGCGGCGTCATGCTTGTACCTCGACAGTCTCGCTTGATTTCGGCGCGTCACCGGCGGACATGCCGGCATATTTGGTCAGCTCTCCGGCGCCCTGAAGTAAGGCAACAACGGGATCAGGTCCCGGATAAGCCATCAGGCCGCGCATGCCGTCCGCGCCGACCTCGATGCCGGATCGATCACCCTCGATAAAGACGGCATCACCGACCGACATGTTCGTCGAACCGATCCGCGCCCTGCCCTCGATCGCAAGGATCCAGGTTTCCCGATCGGCATTGAGTGCCCAATTCGAGTTCGCCGGCAGGTCGATCAACTCAATGACGAAATGCTGGCTTGTGATCAGGGCTGTTCGAGCCGTGGTGATGCGTCGTGGACCGGTTTCGGGCTGAACCGGCCCGGCGTCGGAAACAGCGACGGCGCTTTTTTCATGCAGTTCGCGCTGCCTGCCATAGTCAAACAGGCGGAATGTCGTATCGCTGCGCTGCTGAATCTCGGCGAGCACGATACCGGCGCCAATGGCGTGGATCGTGCCGGCGGGGACGAAGATGATGTCGCCTTTCGCGACGGGGCGCCATTGCGTGAGATCGGCAATCGAGCCGTCCCTGATCGCTGCGCGCAATGCCTGTGGCGTGAGTCGCCGCTTCAGTCCCAGCGCAACCCGCGCCCCTGGGGCTGCTGCGAGAATGTACCAAGCTTCAGTCTTGCCGTTCGGCAAGCCGATTGAGCGGGCAAATTCATCGTCCGGATGAACCTGAATCGACAGGGGCTCGCTGGTGAACAGCAATTTGAGCAGCAGGGCCGGGATGGCTGCATGCTTATGCGTGCGCTGGAACCACAACTCTCCAACCGGGTCACCGGCAACGTCGATGCTGCTCCATGGATGGAGATCGCCTATCCCCCATGGTTTGCGCACAACCTGCACGGCGGCATGCTCGATGGCCATAGATTGTCCTGACCCGTAACGCGCATATCGAGGCGATATGCCGTTGGTCGATACTGTTGATATGATTTGGCGTGGCTAAGGCGTCGCGACGGGATGTGCGCGTTTGTCGCGATCCCGCTGGGCTAACTGATCAGATGGGTACTCCGGCGTCAGATAGCAACCTTGCTGGGTCCATTAGCGTTTGGTCGCCCAGGACGGACGAACGCCAGTCCAGGCGGGAAGCGAATTCCATTCTGCCCAACGCATCCGGCGCTCCTCATCGCCGACCCTGATAAAGACAAAGGCCGCGTCATCCTTGCCGGTTTTCGAATCAACAAACATTGCCGGAACGCCGTATGCGTCTCTGACGATCGCCGTATTTGCCATTCCGACTCCTGCTTTCTGTTAAGCGCTCGGATTCCTGTTGCCGGCAAGTCACTTGAGGCGGACTACCACTGAATAATCACGGTGGCAGTGATCAGCAGCGCAAAAAAGATCGGAAACAGCACCGGAGGCACCAGCCAATCACGAAGATCGAATTTGAGGGTATCTGACATGTGACCGCCTTTTTTGGTTAAGGCGGGAGCGCAACGCTCTCAGTCACCGATAATAGCCCGGGGGCGCGCGGTGATGCGTTAAGTATAGTGACTATCTGCCGAATAGCGAGGAGAATCGCAATTTGTTTTGGTGCAGAATCGTTATGACGATGGTGGGTTTAAAAGCTTCGCGCTTCCCCTGACCGCGCTTCTCAAATGTATGTTGAGCGCGCGTTGTGAAAAATATTCGGCAGCTTTTCGATCGCGATAATCCGGCGGACTCGTTCGTAATTACTGACGACCTTGGGTCATCTGGCCGTATCAGCGGCGCGAAAAGCATTCCGATTTCTCGGCTCAAGATCGGCAGTTTCCACATGAGTGGAGGGCAAGCGGTTGCAGGTGAACTCATCAGCAGAGCGGTATCAGCGCGAACTGGCTTACCTTCTCAGCATCCTTTAACGAGGGCGCCTTAGTGCTTGAGCCGTTCTATCTGGAACGTGAATTTGGCTTGTAACACCGGTCCGGTGTCGTCCCTGACTTCGATAGCCATCCGGTGTCCCGCTCCATTGTGGGGCCTACGGTACACGTCCCTCGCCATGTCTGCCAGCGAACGCGCGGCCTCTTCTTGCACAGCCTCCATGGTAGAGAGTTCCAGACCCTCATCGTCGGGGGTCAGTTCGTCACCGTCTCGCAAGTCGAAAAAGTATCGCTTCATAACAACGTCGAACGTCAGGAAACCAAAAGCGTTCCTAGCTGATCTGGAGCGGCCTAACAGGACCCGCGATTAGGCGGTAGGAAGGCACCCAGGCCGTGTTCCAGCTTTCCATGGTCTGGTCGCAGACCGAACACTCGAAGCTGCTGATCTGGCGTTCGGGAGCCATAGACTCGGTGCGGTTGTAGACCGCTCCGCAAATACAGGCTCTGTGACGGGTCTCTTCCATTTGCTCATTATGCGCCGCGAATCGGAATTAGGACACTTCCAAATTCAACTTAGGACACCGGGGCTTAAATACGGACAGTGCCGCCGGGCTATAAGAACAGGTCCGAAGGACATTTCCTGAGCACGTTAGACGGCACACGACGGCTTCCGAGCCCTGCTGTTCGCTTTTGGGGTTACTATGGGAATTGAATTAGCAACCTCGTGGGCCAAAGCCCTTGCGCCCCAGTGTTACAAGCTTATGTGAAGAGCGGCTAGCACTCGCTCATTGCGACTGCCAATCCAGAAATAATCACAAAGCCATGGAGGATCGCATGAAGTTCCGTCCGCTCCACGACCGCGTCGTGGTCAAACGCATCGATGCCGAAGACAAAACCGCAGGCGGCATCCTTATTCCGGACAGTGCCAAGGAAAAGCCCTCGCAGGGCGAGATCATCGCCGTTGGTCCGGGCAGCCGTGACGAATCCGGCAAGTTGATCCCGATCGACCTCAAGGCGGGTGACCGCGTGTTGTTCGGCAAGTGGTCGGGCACCGAGGTCAAGCTCGATGGTCAGGAACTTCTGATCATGAAGGAAAGCGACATCATGGGCGTTCTCACTGACGTTCCCGCCGCCAAGAAGAAGGCCGCTTAAGCGCTTTAGCCCGTTCCCTCATCCTGAGGAGCCGGCGCAGCCGGCGTCTCGAAGGAAGAGGCCTGCAATCGAAATCTCATCCCTCAGGAATCCGCCCGTCGCGCGGCCCTTGGGTTATGGGCATACGGAGACCATTATGTCAGCCAAGGAAGTCAAATTCGGCGTAGATGCCCGCGATAGGATGCTGCGCGGCGTCGAAATTCTCAACAACGCGGTCAAGGTCACGCTCGGCCCAAAGGGCCGCAACGTCGTGCTCGACAAGTCGTTCGGCGCTCCCCGCATCACCAAGGACGGCGTCACCGTCGCCAAGGAGATCGAGCTCGACGACAAGTTCGAGAACATGGGCGCGCAGATGGTGCGCGAAGTCGCCTCCAAGTCGGCAGATGCTGCCGGCGACGGCACCACCACCGCGACCGTTCTCGCGGCTGCGATCGTCCGAGAAGGCGCCAAGTCTGTTGCCGCCGGCATGAACCCGATGGATCTGAAGCGTGGTATCGACATGGCGGTGGAAGCCGTGGTCGCCGACCTCGTCAAGAACTCCAAAAAAGTCACCTCGAACGAGGAAATCGCCCAGGTCGGCACTATCTCTGCCAACGGCGACGCCGAGATCGGCAAGTTCCTCTCCGACGCCATGAAGAAGGTCGGCAACGAGGGCGTCATCACGGTTGAAGAAGCCAAGTCGCTCGAGACCGAACTCGAG
>NZ_LLXX01000142.1:8034-18575 GCF_001440405.1 Bradyrhizobium valentinum | reverse complement strand
GACCGCGGCTACATCTCGCCCTACTTCGTCACCAACGCCGACAAGATGCGCGTTGAAATGGAAGATGCCTACGTCCTCATCAACGAAAAGAAGCTATCTCAGTTGAATGAATTGCTTCCCTTGCTCGAAGCCGTGGTGCAGAGCGGCAAGCCGCTTGTAATTATAGCGGAAGACGTCGAAGGCGAAGCTCTCGCCACCCTCGTCGTCAACCGTCTGCGCGGCGGTCTGAAGGTCGCGGCCGTCAAGGCTCCGGGCTTCGGCGATCGCCGCAAGGCCATGCTGCAGGACATCGCGGTTCTGACCGGTGGTCAGGCGATCTCGGAAGATCTCGGCATCAAGCTCGAGAACGTGACCCTGCAGATGCTCGGTCGCGCCAAGAAGGTGATGATCGACAAGGAAAACACCACCATCGTCAGCGGCGCCGGCAAGAGGGCCGACATCGAGGCGCGCGTTGCCCAGATCAAGGCGCAGATCGAGGAAACCACCTCGGACTACGATCGTGAGAAGCTGCAGGAGCGTCTGGCCAAGCTCGCGGGCGGCGTCGCGGTGATCCGCGTCGGCGGCGCGACCGAAGTCGAGGTGAGGGAGCGCAAGGATCGCGTGGATGACGCGATGCATGCGACCCGTGCGGCGGTTGAAGAAGGCATCGTGCCGGGCGGCGGCGTGGCCCTGCTGCGCGCCTCCCAGCATCTCAAGGGACTTCGCACCAAGAACGACGACCAGAAGACCGGCGTCGAAATCGTCCGCAAGGCGTTGTCGTATCCAGCCCGCCAGATCGCGATCAACGCAGGCGAAGACGGTTCGGTGATCGTCGGCAAGATCCTCGAGAAGGATCAATATTCCTACGGCTTCGACTCGCAGACCGGCGAATACGTCAACCTGATCTCCAAGGGCATCATCGACCCGACCAAGGTGGTTCGTGTGGCGATCCAGAACGCAGCGTCCGTCGCGGCTCTCCTGATCACCACGGAAGCCATGGTGGCCGAAGTGCCGAAGAAGAACGCCGGCGCTGGCGGCATGCCTCCGGGCGGCGGCATGGGTGGCATGGGTGGTATGGATTTCTAAGTCCAACCGTTCAGCGCTCAAAGAAAAAGAAAGGCCCGGCAGCGATGCCCGGCCTTTCTGCATTCTCGTGCCTTTGATCGCGGTTGCCCTGCTCAGTTTGCCTCAGGCCGTAATACTGACGTCAATACATAGTTCGGATCGGCTTTCAGCGCGCGTGCGAGAATTTGTAGTCGCCGGGCTTGCGATAGGAATAGCCAATCAGATTGCCCACGTTCGGGTCGTCCTGGCCAAGTGCCTTTAACTGCTTGCCTGCGTCTGGGACTGAATCGAATTGCAGTAACGCTGCTTCCTTCGTGTCGGCCGGCGCCAGGTGCCATCGTCCCGCGGTTTCCGGGCGGCTCACGAGGGCCAAGAAACGATCCGAATTCGGCAGGATGCAAGCGTCACGACGGCCGAACCAGCGATAGCGGTTGCGCGCGACCAAGTCACAGATCGCGTCGCGGGTCATCCGTGGGATGAATTGGAAGATCCAAGTCCACTGTAGAGTCAGGAACGAAAGTATCGGCTACATAGCTTTTATCGACCGAACCAAACCGGATAATAGTGTGCGTATAAATCCAGCCACCCGGCACTCTGAAACGAAATATGGTTTCGTCATACTGACCGGAGACATGATCTTTAAAGACTTCTTCTTGGGTATGAAGCTTTTTCTTAGGCATGAACATCTTTCGATGTGCCGCTGCCAATAGCGACCAAAATCAACTGACGCGCCACGCTTCAAAGACAAAGCCTGCGAGGCGGTTGACTTTCTCGCCGTTCGACAGACGGCCGTTGTCCCTCTTCAAGACCGCTCTTGAGCGTACCGCAAAAGGTACGCCGGCGATGTGGTGATGGATACCTTCTAGTTGATCCATCCAGGTCGTCGCAGCGTAGCTGAATAGCGCATGCCACTTCCAAACCACCATCCGGTCATAGTCGTAGTGCCGAAATCCTCCTCGCGTGAGCGGCATGTCACAAGATCTTCTTCTTACGAAACATCCGCCATCTGTTCGCGGCGCAGATCTCAAGCCAGCCCATGAAATGCCGGCGGCAAAGGCTCGCGCACGAGTTCACTTAGATTTAGAACCTCGCCGCTTTCCGTGATGTCCGAGACCAGAACCTCGACATAGGGATGCTGGCGGTTGATTGCGGCGCCGCGCTGGTATTTCGCGTTCACGATCCGCTCGATCGCCGCAAGATTGCGCTTGCCCAACGCGTTGTACTGATCGCGGAACAGGCTCTGCCGTCCTCCGCGGTGCTCGATGGATTCGACCCAGACGTCCATCACCTTGCGGCCTATGAACGCTTCGACCGGTTCAGTTCCGTCCCACGCGAGAAGCCGCAGCCCGTCCATGTTGTGCGGGCCGTCATCGATGCCGACTTTTGTCAGTGACATGTTTTTACGTGACATGGGGAATCCTCCTGTTGCCGACGCTGGTTCACCTCGGCAGTCCGTCGGGGACTGCGCCTCCCTCATCGTCCCATCGCGACAGAGCCGCGGCGCGCGATTTTGCGTCGTGATGCGCATCCTCCGTCGAAGCCTTTTTGCGGCCGGCATCATTCTTATGCTTGTGCAGAAAGCGGGCGATCTGCCCGCGAAGCGCTGCCGTCTCCAATAACTCTCCGACCGATCCGGCGGTGTCGAAGATCTCGCGTTGCAGCGTCTTCGGAAGTGCGTTCCATTGCATGATGACGGCCGCGCCGAGACATCGCAAGACGTGCTCCTCCTCGGCCGCCAGGGCGAGGCCGCGGGCGCGATCCTGTTCCGCTGCGTTTACGGCGCTGTCGTAGTCATCAGCCAATCCCTGCTCGTTATCGGCGAGCGCTGAGTGGCGATCCCTTAGTTTCTGAAATTCGTCGCTTTCGCCCTGACCGCTCGAATGCTTGATCAGTTCGCCGTATGCGGCGGCCTTTTCGCGGTGCTGCTGAGATCTAAACATGCCGCGTCCTTTCGTTGGAGGTCTCCGCGCGTTCCGACCAATCCCGATGGTTGACGAGGATGGAGTTATATATGGGGTCAAAGGGCCGAATAACGAGCTCCAGTGACAAATCACCACGTCATCAATCGCTGCGTAAGAAAAGCCGTTCCTGACAGATCGTAGCAGCCCGAACGAATGCAGGTTGCGATTTGGCTTCCGCAATACCCGAATACGGGCTTATGCCGCCGCCGAAGTCAGAGAAGACATCGGCACGTCGAATGTGTAGACGAACCCGGTCGGCTCATAGGTCAGCCTCACGTCGCCCCGGAGTTGTCTGCCGAGCGTCTCGATCAGCCGTGTCCCGAAGCTGCGCTTTTCGGGCGGGCGGACTGCTGCGCCATTTCTCTCGGTCCATGTAAGGTGCAGGCGCTGCGCCTGTTGATCCAGCGTCCAGTTGACGTCGACCCGCCCTTGCGGGACCGACAGGGCGCCAAACTTCGTGGTGTTGGTGCAAAGCTCGTTCAGCGTCATCGCGATGGCGATGACGGCGCCCGACATCATCCGGATATCGGGTCCCGAAATCGAAAATTTAGGCTCGTCGGGATTATCGAAGGCTTCGGTGGCGCTGCGGACGATCGTGCCAAGGTTCGCGCTGCTCCATCTTGCCTGCAAAAGGAGGTCGTGCGCGCGCCCAAGCGCGAGCAGCCGGCCCTCGATGGCGTGCTGTGCGTGCTCGGCGCCTGGCAGGCCGCGCAGACTCTGCGAGACGATGGCGCCGACGGTCGCGAGCGTATTCTTGATACGGTGGTGCAGTTCCTCGAGGATCAGCTTCTGCAGCTTCTCGGACGCCTCGCGCTCCCTGGCGTCGATGCCGGCCGTGGTAAGCAAACTCAGTGCATCAATCTCGGCCTGCGCGAGCAGAAGCCGCAAGCTGACATTTTCTGCCGCCAGGTCGTCCTGGTATGGTGTTGCGCTGCTTGCGGGCCGCGGGTCCGCGCGGAGATCGGCTTCAGACATCGCCGATTGTATCATCATGAGCTGGGTACCGCACTGATCTTCGGTGGCTGGGTTTCTGCTGCAATCACGCGATTTAGGCTGTGTTCGGTGTGAAAAGCACTGCTGTCTCAGGCGTGGCCGATCATGTCGCGCATTTCGGCTATCACTTCCCCGGCATTGAGCGGCTTGCCGAGAAACCTGCTGCGGGGCGGAAGATCGAGGTCCTGCAGCTTCAATTGTCCCGATACCACGATGATTTTGATCACCGGCCAACGCGCATGCACGGCATGCGCAAGTCCGACGCCGTCCATTTGGCCAGGCATTTGGATATCGGTGCAGATCAGCGCGACGTCGGATCGGGATTCCAGGATGGCGACGGCTTCGGCGGCATCCTGCGCCTCGAGCGGCGTGTATCCGGCGTCTTCCACCATGTCGACCGCGCTCATGCGCAGCATCATTTCGTCCTCGACAATGAGAACGACGGCGGGGATGCATGAGTGATCAGGCGTCATAATCGAGCGCTCGCGGGGGAACGGCTATCGACTGAACAGGCGTTCGATTTGGGACAAGCATCTCGCTGTCCATATGATCCCCCGCTGGATCAACAATGGCACAATAAAGTCGCCGCCAACAGATTAGGCTCGCAGCAAGCGGAATGCGCCTACGCCAACGTCGTTTCAAAAATCTGTGGCGGCTAGATTGTAGGAGCCTCTGCTCCCACGGACGTAAACCTTCGCAGCCGCCGCGCAAATCACATCACGGTTGCAATCGAACGCGCTCAGGAGGCCGGACTCGTCGGGGCGGGCATCCGGTTGAATTCGCCTCAATGCGCCTTCGTCTATGAAGAATGATGCTTCCAGCGCGCTGTCGTGCCCCCAGAACCGCACGGCTCGCCGGGTTTGGTCATATGAACGGCTATGATTTGGAAACTCAATCATGGATTGGCGCCAATCAAGTTCTCGCCGGCGAACCACGTGCGTGCCGGCATTCGCACGAGCTGCATCGAGGCATACTCGATGCCCATGGGTTGTCCGGACCGGCAGCGCACATCGAAGCGATGTGCGGCTGGTCAATGGTCAATGTCGTTGACAAGGTTTGGCGTGGCTAAGCTTCGCGCTGCCGTAAAGGCGATGCTGAAGCAATACGAGGGCGCAGGGATTCAGATGGCTACTCAATGCCGCATTACAAGCCTTGCCAGGCCGGCCCCAAAACAAATTGCGATTCTCCTCGCTATTCGGTCGATAGCCACTATATTCAAAATATCACCGCGCGCCCCGGGCTGTTATCGGTGACTGAGAGTGTCGCGCTCCCGCCTCAACCAAAGGGCGGTCATATGCCAAAATTACCCACATTCAGTTTTCGTGATTGGCTGGTACCCCCGGTATTGATGCCGATCTTTCTTGTGCTGCTGGTCGCCGCTGCGATGGTTATTCAATGGTAATCCAGCGTAGCGCGGTTACACCGCAGTACGGGCTATCTCCGAATAAACAAACCCACTCGGCGCTTGCGCGCGATCTGGACGCCAGGGCGGTGATCGCCCTGGACGAGGCTCGCGAGATGCCGCCGGGGAATGAACGCACCGAGGCGCTCCACAACGCAATAGTGCTTCGGAATGCCGTCGAGATTCACGCACTTCTCTCCTGCAAGCGCGACGCACCGGCCGCATGACGACAGCACTTTGATTACCCGGGACGACGCAACAGCCTGAGACCGCTCTCCAGAGACGATGGCGCTGCGACCTTTGGACTGGAGACCAAGATCGTGCTGTACAGCATCAGGACAAAAGCCTACCGTTGAACGACAAGGTGGCAGTTGTTCGCCTTGAAGCTGTCCATGAAGCGGTGACTTCCGAAGTCGCTGCTCGTCGTCGCAGCGGCAGCTAGCGTGCCATCGGAAGGCGCAATCTCACAGAGCTGGATGTTTTACCAGGCACGGACGCAAGCGGCGTCTGCGGCTGCGAACCCGCTTGTGCGCAAAAAAGGAGACCATCATGAGAATGCCCGACATTTTGCAAGGTGAGGCGCGGACCCGCTTCCTCCAAGGTATCGCTTTCGGCGCTGTTGCGGCGATAACGATCGGATTTTTCTGGGGCGGCTGGGTCACCGGCGGCACCGCCAAAACCATGACCGCAATGGCAGAGACCAACGGTCGGATGTCTGTCCTGGTCCCGATATGCGTCGCGCAGTTCACAGCGGCCGACGGCGCCGTCGCCAAGTTCAAGGCGGCGGGCTCCTATTCAAGGGACAACGTCATCAGCGAATACGTGAAGACCGTTGCCGCCACGAGTATGGACTATTCATTCGCCAGGGCGTGCGCAGTCGGCGTAGAAGCTGAACTCTCAAAGACGGCCACAAAGAGCTGAGCGATCGGTTCGCCAAGTAAGGATCCAGCGAAATGAGCGCTCTCAGGTCCGGACGGCCTTCCTACCTTGTATATGGCTTGCTGGCCGTCATCCTATTCGGCGGTTATGTGCTGCTCAATGGCTTTCAAAACGACAATTCCGCAACCATGGCCCCGACCCTGACACTCAATCGCTGACGCCTCGCGCGCTTTTTCATTGGGAGGGCACGTCCACGCCGGCAAGTGGATCCGCCGCCTCTTTTGTCTGCTACGCAGGCGGCGACGCATCGGCTTGCTTCCGATAGCGTACATCGGTGCCGCTCCGAGAATGTTCGCTCCGGGGTCAAAAGCGCCGTTTGGCCGCGCGCCAATCACTTCCGGTCTACCCCGGTGAACGGACATCATCAGCGTCTGCAGGCATGTCTCAAAGGCGCCAATATGCGACATCAGCCTTAGTGGGCATCCCATCTGATCTGTCGTACAATCGCATCTAGGTTGGATCGTGGGCCATGGTGCAGGAGCGGCCAGTCCGGGTCGAGCGGAGGTTGTCGGCGATATTGGCCGCCGACGTAGCTGGCTACTCGCGGTTGATGCACAATGACGAAGAGGCGACCCATGCCAAACTGGCCGCGCTCCTAACCGACGCCGTCGCCCCGGCAATTGCCGAACACGGCGGCCGTGTCGTGAAGAACACCGGCGATGGGTTCTTGGCGGAGTTTCCGAGCGCGGTCCAAGCGGTTCGAGCCGCTGCGCAGTTTCAAACCCGCATCAAGGAACTTACAGTTGGTGACGCGGAAGACAGACGCATCGCTTTGCGCGTGGGCGTCAATATCGGCGACGTGATTGTCGAGCCCCACGACATCTTTGGAGATGGCGTCAACATCGCGGCCCGGCTTGAGGGGATCGCTGAGCCGGGCGGCATCTGCATCTCGTCTTCGACCTACGATCAAGTCCGAGGCAAGGTCGGGATCGAGTTCGCCGATCTTGGCGAGCAGAACCTCAAGAACATCGACCGCCCGGTGCGGGCCTATGCCCTGGTCCGGGATGAATTCAGCCTGCCGACAAAGGGCAGCAGCACGACACCCAGCCCACCTTCAGTGCCACACTTGTCCATCGTGGTTCTACCATTCGCGAACATCAGCGGCGATCCCGAGCAAGAGTACTTCGTGGATGGCGTCACAGAGAGCCTGACCACAGACTTATCGCGCATCAGCGGCGCGCTTGTGATTGCGTGTAACACAGCGTTCACGTTCAAGGGCAAAGCAATCGATGTCAAGAAGCTGGGACGTGAGCTGAACGTCCGCTATGTACTGGAGGGTTCGATGCAGCGTGGCGGCAACCGCCTCCGCGTGAACGTTCAGTTGATCGACGCCGAAACTGGCAACCACCTCTGGGCCGAGCGTTTCGACAAGCCTGTCGCCGACCTCTTCGACATGCAGGACGAAATCGTATCGAGGCTGGCCAACACGCTCAATGCGCAACTCATTGCTGCCGAAGCAAGACGTGCGGAGAGTTCGTTACATCCAGACGCCTTGGATTTGGTGTTCCAGGGCCGAGGCTGGTTCAACAAGGGCCTGATCCCCGATTACATGGCGCGGGCGCGCGGTTTTTTCGAGAAGGCGGTGGCGCTTGATCCCGAAAATGTCGAGGCCATGGTTGGTTTGGCGCGGGTCGATACGATGACTGGAGCTGCCCTTATGACCGACGACTGGTCAGCGCGGCTCGCCTCGGCCGAGGCGACTTTAACCAAAGCATTATCGCTCGCGCCGAACCACGCTGTGGCTCACATGTTGCTGGGCATCGTGCAAGTGGTCACGAAGCGCGCGGCCCAAGCCATGGTTCAATGCGAGCACGCAACGGCTCTGGATCGCAATTTGGCCCCCGCTCATGCTGTCATCGGGGGCGCAAAGTTTTTTCTTGGTCGCGGCGAAGAAACTGAACCCCACATCAATGAGGCACTCCGCCTTTCTCCTCGCGACATTTTTGCCCATCGATGGATGGCAATCGTCGGCTTCGCCAAGGCGCAGCTCGGTGCCGATGCCGAAGCAATCGTCTGGCTGCGCCGGGCCCTCGACGCAAACCGAAACCATTCCACCGCGCATTTCGTTCTCGCGGCTGCGCTGGCGCGGCTCGGGGAGCTGGACGAAGCGCGGGCCACAGTGCAAGCGGGACTTGCGCTCGATCCGAGTTTCACCATTCGCCGCTTTCGTGATGCCACCAACGCACGGAGCGACGTTCCGACTTTCCGTGCCTGGCGCGACCGCGTGATTGAGGGCATGCGATTGGCCGGGGTACCTGAGGGCTGATGTCCGAGTTGGGTCAAACTGAGAAGTCCGGGCGTGCAACCCAGAAGTCGGCTTTGCCTTCAGGAACGGACGTCGTCAGCAAAGCCTGTTAGGTCTCAAAAGTGCCAAATCCGGACATACCCTGGCTTGGCCCAATCCGATTAGTTCAGCATGAATAGACCAAGTGCGGCGCGAACATCGCGCAAAGTGGCATCTGTTATCTCACGGGCTCGCGCAGTGCCGCGCTTGACGACTTGCAGCACATAGCCGGGATCACGAGCGAGTGCGCGGCGACGGTCTCGGATTGGCGCGAGAAGTGCCTGCAGCACATCATCCAGACGTTTCTTCATAATGCTGTCGCCCAAACCGCCGCAGATATAGCGTGCCTTCAAATCCTCAACCACAGCGTGATCTTCGTCGAATGCATCCAAGTACGTGAAGACCACGTTGCCTTCGACGCGACCTGGGTCGGATGCCTTAATATGGTTTGGATCGGTGAACATACGCCGGACAGCCTCACGTATTTCATCGGCCGTGGCTGATAGCTGAATAGCATTACCCTGCGACTTGCTCATTTTGGCTTTGCCGTCGATGCCGGGAAGGCGTCCGACGCGAGGAATAAGCGCGTGGGCTTCTGGCAACACGTCAAAACCAGCTTGGCGATTGATGCGGCGAACAACCTCATTGGTTTGCTCGATCAATGGAGCTTGATCTTCCCCAACCGGGACAATCGTCGCTTTGAAGCCGGTGATGTCGGCGGCTTGGGCGACGGGATAGCAGAGAAACCCTGCAGGAATATCTCTGCCGAAACCTCGCGCCTGAAGCTCGTCCTTGATAGTTGGGTTGCGCTCAAGCCGCGCCACCGTGACAAAGTTCATGTACAGCAGGGTCAAATCGGCCAGGGCGGGAAGATGCGATTGAAGACAGATCGTGGTCTGGCTCGGGTCGATCCCGACAGCCAGATAGTCTGTCGCGATCTCAAGGACATTGTCATGCACTCGACCAGGATTGTGCGCGTTGTCCGTCAGTGCCTGGGCATCCGCCAGCAGCAGGTACTGCTGGTGCGTCGTCTGCAGGCTGACGCGGTTCTTCAACGAACCCACGTAGTGCCCCAGGTGCAGCGGGCCGGTGGTTCTGTCGCCGGTCAAGATAACAGGGTGGGTGGCGGACGAATGTTGCATCGCGGTTCTCCAGATAGGAACCGCCGTTCAATCGGACTATGGATGCAGGCAACCTCGCAGGCCGATGAACGGCGGCGACGGCTGGGTGAATGACAAAGCCGTGCCGCTCCTAAGTGGAGCGCCACCACAAGTTCGCGAACGTGATCACGACGACAGTCATGCGGACGATATTGACGAAACTTCCGAGGAAAGCAAGTCGGCTTGATGTCTCAAATGGGTCAGTTGCGTCACTTTGGCCATCGGCCGACTACTTCCGGTCTTCCCCTGATTGTGTTGAAAAAGTCCTTTTTCGTTGATGACTGAAAATTCTCAGGACCGCTGGTGCGTCTCTCTCGCTGCGGGGTGAGGGACCACATCAATTATCGCAAAAGCGATCGCTGGCCCTCGTATCGATTCTACAGAACCTAGCAGCGACTGAAATCGCCAATGCGCTACATTGGCGAGATTTTCGGAGTCCCGCGATTTTCGAGTTTTTCAACACAATCCCCCTGTAAACGGACGTCGTCACGGCCAGTGAACAATGTCTCAAAAGTGCCAATGACGGATCACAGGAAATAGTATCATCGGCGCTTTCCTGGTCCTCTATTGGCGATATCTGGCCGCTAGAGGAAGATGTTCCAGATAGTGACGCGTGCATTGCTCAGGCGCCGGGCTGGGGCCAAACCGAGTCGTGATCGCTCTCGAACCGCCACGGGAATGGCACACTCATCTGGAGTAGGTGGTCGGTCCCAGATGTCGCGCGCATATCTGGTTTGGATAGCCCAAACGATTTAACG
>NZ_LLXX01000142.1:0-7801 GCF_001440405.1 Bradyrhizobium valentinum | reverse complement strand
TGGATCAACTAGCCGACAAGGTTGAGCGGGCCATAAATGCTCGAAAGACCGGCTAACGGTAGCGGTGCGAGTATGCGGGTAAAATCGCTACTCATTCTGCTGAGTGTCACGGCGCTAGGGGCTTACACGGTAGGTCGCCTTAGCAGTCCCGTTAACAACGCGCCAGTCGCGCAGCCGCAACCTTCCGTGGCCAAACCCCTTGCCTTCGCCCCTGTATCACCTCCTATTGCAGCGGCTACGACCTCAAACGCTCCTTTCAATCCGGTCCACGCCACCACCAAGGCGGCACCCGAGAAGCCTACGGCCACCCGCGCCCTCGAGAAGCCTGCACCGCCTGAGATACAGCGCAAGGCTGAGATCGCACTGACGGCCGCGGCAATCGCTGCGATCCTAGTCAAGGCAAGTCGAGACCAGTATCACGCAACCGGCAGGCCATGCGCCTGCCCGAATGACACCATGCGCAACGGCAGAGCGTGCGGCTCTCGGAGCGCCTATTCTCGACCGGGCGGCGCGGCGCCGCTTTGCTACCCTAGCGATGTGACGCCTATGATGATCGAGAGTTATAAGCAAAGCCAGGTGTCGCGACGATCAGGCGCCGCTTCGTAACAGGTGGCGATAACCTTGGTCGGTCATCCATCTGGCGCGCGAGAGGTGGCTTTCGAACGCTCGCCGCGCGCGGTCGGCGTCGCGGTCCGGGTCAACATGCAGGACGATCCGCGAGACATCGCGCCAGCGGCACCGTCCGCATCGGCATCGAGCAGGCGCAAGTACGTGATGAGATGCTCCTCGTCGTAGGTGGTAACCGCTGGATCGGCTGGGGCCAGATCAGCGTCATTAGGATCGAGCGGCGCATTCTTCATGGGCATTCTTGCGACGAGGGTACGACACGCCAACCTCGGCCACGGCTTCGGGTCAAGCCTGATCCGATTATCAGCGCGCAGTCCCAGAAGGCACCGGCTCCAATATGACGGCTGCATGACACAGAGATGCCGCAAATGCTGGCTGATCCTCGTTTTCAACATGAGTAAAACGTGGAGATCGATGTTACGCCGCGTGCGTGGAGAAGAGCACCTTTTGCTGCGCCAGTAATTCCCACGCGGCAACTGCATAGATACTGCCATTTGTACTTACTCTCTTCCTTTACTCGCCGCGCTATCCCGTCGCGGCCCCCCACACCCACATTTATCCGTTCGTACAATGAGGACTCAACGTTGAGCCGACGCACAGTTGGAATGTCCGAGGCCGATGAATTGAAAGACATGACGAGGTTGTTAGCGAGCTTATGGGAAGCCGCGCAACGCCTTCCTGAGGGATCAGAGCGGCAGGATGCGTTCAGACAGATCGGTAGCTTCCAGAGGCGGGTGGCGGCATTAATTGTACGCGCCCTTTAGGCTCTCAGGGATGTCGTGTCGGGCTCTGCGGTGGCTACCGATCCAACTCGCGCCGGAAGACTGCGATTTGGAAGTTGGCGAACTTGATAAAATTGGCATTATGCCATTGGGTTTTCCATGCCGTCGAAAATCAGGGGTTTGGTACAATGCTTGGGCCGATGAGCCGATTTTGATTTGGCCGACGCACTGGAGGATCTGGCGCGCGCCAACAAGTTGGTAAGTTAGTAATTTGGATTTGCGTATGCACCGCAGGCGTCGACCGTCCTTTCAACCGAAAGCTATCGCTCCTCATCAGGTGCACCACTTGTAAGGCGTGATCCCCCTTGTCTCGGTCAGCTTGATCACGTGCACCAGCGGTGCGTGGCGGCCCTTTCGATATGACCGGCATTTCAACGAAGCCTCCAGCTTCCAGAGCGGCGTGTCGCGCGGTCGGCGGATGGCGTCGAGCGGTAGGCTCGCCCGCGTCTTGCAGCGATTACATTCGACCTCCAGCCAGCCCAACCCACCATTGAGGCACTGGCCAATCGTCGGCGACGGCTGTGCGGGTCCGCCATAGCCTTCCGTGCGGATCGACCAAGCCTCCGCCTCCGCGCGGTCGGCGTCCCGAACTGCCTTCTGGGCAGCCTCCCGGGCGCCTTGGGCGCGCATCTCGGCTCCTATGATCTTGCCGCCCCAGATGACGTGTCGCGATTTGGCGCTCATGGCCAGGGATTACAGCGCTACGGCGCCAGACGTGCAATCCACGACCCCTAGGGATCACATTGGCTCCGTGGCGCTTCCACTTGGTCAAGCCAGCCGTCGCAGCGCAGAGAAAAAGTTGCAAGAAAGGTTGGAACCGTGGAAGCGGAGAAGCGTCGAGTCACGTCAGACTTACCACCGCCGTTGAGGGTGACATGACCCTGCATTTCAGCCGCGTTGGTTCTGCGGCAGAGGAGTTAGAGATATGGAGCGCGAGCGAACTCGGCTTTTCGTTCGTAATCAGTAACGAGAGCAGAGATGGGCCCGGACTTCACGGCAAGCCAGGCTTTGTAGCTTCTTGGCGCCCCATCCATATTAACAAGCCTACGATCAGGGTGGGCGGATCACCCTTCAAGACGTTCGCCGAAGCCGAGACGGCCTGTGAGGCCATGCTGGCGCACCTGATCAGATAGCTTCGGCCTTGGCGCAGCCGACGCAAGCTGAAGACCAATGACTGTTTTCGTTTACGTCAACACGAGCAAGCAGATCGGAGACAAAGACTACATCAAGGTGTTCGCCAATGTGGATGCGGCGGAAAAGTGGTTCGAGGAGAACGATCCTGAAGGCGTCGCGTTCGAGTACGAGGTATTAAAATAGTCGTTGATCCGCGCCTCTGCCGTGCGCACTTGCTGGTGGTAAATCGCGAGCGCACAATAGGGCTCGGTGTTGCACTTTGGTAACCCATTATTTTGCTCGCAAGCGATAAGTTCATCGCTTTGGGAGACAGGCATATGGACGTGTATTTGAATACCAAACGTGATCTGCTCATTGTGAAGAGGGGATATCCGATGCCGCCCGCTGCAGCGCAGGGAAAATGGCGCAAGAGCAAGAAGCGGGTTATCAAAGTCAGCACGAGATTAGCTCCGCGCTCCAGAGGCAGGGCTACTACATGCGCAAGCTAAGGGACCTGCATAGTAATAGAGACTAGCGCAAGAACCATCCTTCGCGGCAGCCTTCGATGTGCAATCTCTACAGCATCACCACCAATCAAGAAGCGATCCGCGCGCTCTTCCGCGTGATGAACCGCTACGTCGGCACCCTACCGCCAATGCCCGGCGTGTTTCCCGACTATCCAGCGCCCGTCATCCGCAATGCTGGCACTGAGCGCGAGTTGATGCTGATGCGCTGGGGCAAGCCGCCGCCACCGCGCACAGGCGGGCCGCCAGTCACCAACATCAGGAACGTCTCGCAGCCCTAGCGAGCTGCGTGCAGCCGGAACCCTCACCAAAAAGAGCAACTTGAGGCCCGCCACGGGTGGGAGTAGGCTTCCTGTATTGGCGAAGTGAAGAAGAAATGGCCCGATAACCCGTCAGAATTGGCGGTGGTTTACATGCGCCATACGATTGAGACCGCACCGAACGTCGTCATCCTCGAGGCGTCACACGCGCGGCGGGGATTTGCAGCTTCCTGGATCGCCCGAACCCTCGTCACGGCGGCGCTCATCGGAATCTGTCTCCACGCCGCAGTCGTCGCCTATGTGACGCGATACGCCAGTCAGCAGGAGATATCTAAGCTCATCACGATCGTCTCGCCGGTCATGGCGCAACAGACGCCATTGCCGAAGAACGACGAGACGGCGCAGCTCAAGCAGGCAGTCGACAGCGCGACGGCGGACTGCGGCAGGCTCTGCAGCAGGAGCACGATCGGGCCGGGGCGCTCGAAGCCGAACTGGTGAAGGCGTGGCGGTACGTCGGGAAGCTGTTGTCGATGCGCGACGGCGAGGCGGACCAGTTCAGCCAGGCGGTCGACAATGCGACGGCGGTACTGCGGCAGGCTCTGCAGCAGGAGCACGACAGGGCCGAAGCGCTGGCAACCGAACTGGCGAACGCGCGGCGCGCCATGGAACAGATACCCGCTGCCGTGGACGGGAGGCCCGGTGTCTCCTTGCCCGCCTGGGCAAACAGCTACGCCCTCGTGAAGCCCGCCCAGACCGCAGTGCAACCGGACGTGGCCAGGGAGAACGGCAAATCGGCAATTAAACCGGGTGAACCAGCTCGCGTTGAGCACAAACCGCGCGGGGGCTACGGCTGCCAGCACTTTCGGACCTACGATCCGGCATCCGGAACCTACATGGGCTATGACGGACGACGGCATTCCTGCCCATAAGTTCGGGCGGCGTTTTGGAAACAAGTCTAGCTGACCTGCCGCTATGGGCAACAAAATGCACCCGCCCTCACCTCGGCTGCTGCGGCTTCCTGACGACCTCGCCGAACGCGATCGTCGAGCCGATCCAAGGCAATGCCGGTGATCCACTGGATCGACGAGGAGCGCGACGTCTGGATGCGTGCGCCCTGGGACGAAGCAAAGGCACTGCAGCGGCCGCTGCCGGATGACGGGCTGAAGATTGTGGCGCGCGGCGCGGACAAGGAAGACAAGGCCGCCGCGTGATCGATCGCGGCTGGCAACGTGCTTTCGAGGATCCAATCCAACTACCCGACGGCCGAACGCTCGTTACCCTGCACGACGCCGCAACGTTCATCACGGCCCTGCCGAAAAAGGAATCCGACCTGCCGGAATGGCAAGCCGCAATCGAGGCGCTGATGTTGGTGTCGCGCAGCGGTCCGACGATGCTCGCCCGCATCGCCGTCATGAGAGCATTGAATCGCGGCCACGTTCGAGCGTTTGATTTATCGCGAAAGGACAAGCATTGGGCGCAAGCTTAGGAGGGACCAATGACGACGGTGTGGATTTACGTGGATACCAGATACCAGGTTGGTCATCCCGATCATCTCAACGTCTTCGCAAATGAGACCCCGTCTAGGGGGCGTTCTGATGTTCTCACTTATGGAGCGAACTGAGATAGGCGAAGTAAGCCGAGCAGGCCGAAGCGGCGGCCGCGAGCGCTGCGATCACCACGGAAGCGAACATGATCCAGCTCCGCCACTGGTCCTGTACGGCGGCTCTTCGTGCCATTTCGGCCTTTGCGGTGAGGTGGATGAGACTGTCAGGCCGTGTGGACAAATCCTGCGCGAGTTCGGCGTTGGTCTTTTGGTGCGGTTCTTTTGCCATGCGTAAACCTCCCAATGGTCACGCATCATATTCCTAAAGTTCTGGCCCGGCGTGGGGCATTCCACCGGAGGTGCCGCAAACTGTGGTACACTTTACGCAAAGACAGCAACGCGCGCACTGCTGCGGGCATTGAACGCCGGCAAGGGCGAAGAAAACCAAGGCATACAGGATCCAGCGATGACCGTTTTTGTCTATGTCAACACCAGCAAGCAGGTTGGCGACGCCGAGCACGTCAAGGTCTTCGCCACCACGGACGCCGCGGAAACCTGGTTCGAGGAAAACGACCCGAAAGACGTGGCGTTCGAGTGTGAGGTATTGGAGTGAATGGCGAAGGAGGCTCTGATTCGCATTCTGGCCTTGGCGATTTTGGCGATCGGGATGGTCTCAATAGGGCCGGCGGCCGCCCAGACGTACGATCCGGCTTATCCGGTTTGCCTGCACGTGTACGGCCGGCTCAACTATTACGAATGCCGCTACACGTCGCTGCCCCAGTGCAACTCGTCGGCATCGGGCCGCGCGGCACAGTGCGTCATCAATCCATATTTCGCGAGCGCGCAAGAGCCCGCGGGTTATCGGCGGCATCGCCGGGTCTACTAAAAACGAAAGCCGGCCGCGATTCCGATGGCGTTACATTCAAATATGAGGTCTTGGAGTGAACCGCATTGGCGGCAGGACTGCCTACGCCATGCTTGTGATCTTGCTGCTGGCGATCGTCTGGCAGGCGCTGGGCTCGCTGTAGGTTCTCTCGATTGCGTCACAGCGTGTCAGGGGTGCGCGTTGGCGAGGATTTGTCCTCATTGCGCAACTCCTGTTCAGCCAAATTCCAGAATTCCCTCTCCCGTCCGACGGGTCGGCCGGCCTGCTCCCAAAGTTGATAAGCTCGCGCCTCGATCTCTTCCTTGCTCGGTTCGGGCATTACATTTCTCCGCTAGGAGCACGGCCCCACCTTCGGGGGTGGTTGGGGCTTATCGGCGGGACCGCGCCAGGCCAGCCTTTTTGGGACTGGCCTCCGGATTCAAGTCCAATCGAAGCGGCTAGTTCCTCGCTAAGACTGCCCCACAAGACAAAGGCCACGCGGGCGTTACACCGCATGGCCTGATGCCGGGACTGTCCCGCTCCTCGCAAGATTCCGTCGCCGCTAAGACAACCGCGAACCAGCCAAGACGTTCCCATAAAAGCCCGCCAGGTTGAGTCGGCGGGCTTCCTACGCGGTTACTTCCCGCGGGCCTTGGGAGCAATCCGCGATTGCCCCGAAGATACAGAGCTGCGGTAACAAATGCCCGCGGCCCGCCAGCGTGAACCGGCGGGCCAAATTGGATGACTACGACGATCAACCTACCCTGAGGTTTTCGGCGGATTCTTTCCCGCGGTTGGCTACGACTTCATAGCTCACCTTCGCGCCCTCATTCAGATTGCTGAGACCTGCTCTCTCGACGGCCGAGATATGGACGAACACGTCCTTGCCGCCAGTGTCGGGCTGAATAAATCCATAGCCCTTTGTCGCGTTGAACCACTTCACTGTGCCTGTCGCCACGTCTATTCTCCCCATCGATTCGAAAACACGAAAGGATGGTGACAGAAATCCGGCGAAAGAAAGGGCCCGCCAGGGTGAACCCTCGCACGAAAGCCGCCGCTGGGTTGAGTCAGCGAAGAAGGCGAAGATCCGATGAAAGAAAGCACCCTAGCCAAAATCACGGCGTCCGTAGCCGCTGCAAAAGTCATGGCTCAAAAGGCACTGGCGAGCAGCCCAAACCCTGAGTGGACTGAGTCCGAAATGCGATCAATTGACGAGTGGATCGCCCTTCAGGACGTGAAACTCGATCGCCCCGAAGCCATCCGCCGCCTGGTCGAGCTGGGGCTGAAGGCGAAGGCGAAATGAAGATCGACAACACAACGAGGACGCCATGATTTCAGTTCTGATTGGGGTTTTAATTATCGTCGTCGTCGGCGCAATCTGCTTTTGGGCCATCGACAAGTTCGCCACCGACGCTCGACTAGCAAATCTGCTTAAGTTGCTCGTGGTGCTCGTTTGCCTCGGCGCCATTGTGCAACGAGTGCTGCCGCTGACATATTAGCCGAAGGCCCGGAGCCGCCCCGACGCCAATCGGGAGCACGCTGACCAAGCATGGTGCGGCTATATCTCGGTCCGGGTTATCAAGCCCACGGACATCTTGCGCCTGATTTGCTTAATCTATCCCAATGTGGGGCGCTTTCGCGCGCTCTTAGGTTGATCTAACCTACGTGCAACAAGAGGGCTCGGGGATGACTGATTCCACAGCAAAAGCGCCTTATGAGGGCGCCATTGAGGAAACCGCAAAGGCAGCGGGAAAAGCATTCGATCTCGTCGTTGATCCCTGCCCTTGGCACCACTGAAGCCAGCGTCCTCGTAGACTTTTATGATCTTCCAACCTGAGCGCTCTGCCACCTCTTCCAACTCCCGGCGCTGATTATCCGTGTCCTGCTTCGAAGTGCTGACCTGAATGTAGATGGCGACGCGCTTCATATAATCTTCTCCGACAAATCAGATCATAGCATGCTCAGGGGAAGGGAAATAGCTCAGCAAGCGCGTGCATCCAGAACGACGGCAGTCGGCGGCGCTGGCCAGTAGTCACGAGAAATCCTGCCTCAAAGTGGCGGCGATCTGTTCCAGCGCCCAGTCGACC
>NZ_LLXX01000141.1:25229-122833 GCF_001440405.1 Bradyrhizobium valentinum | reverse complement strand
GGTCGACTGGGCGCTGGAACAGATCGCCGCCACTTTGAGGCAGGATTTCTCGTGACCACTGGCCAGCGCCGCCGACTGCCGTCGTTCTGTTAGTCCCGATACACACCCCCATGCCTCATCTTCCGGGTATACCGAAAACCCATTTTAAAACTCGCGTGCGGATGCACGCGCTCGCTGAGCTATTTCCCTTCGCTGAGCTAAATGGAAGGAGCATGCTGACTCCGGCAAAGAAGAACTCAATGAAAAAGCGCGTCGCCATCTGTCTACGGGTCAGCACATCCAAGGACACCGAAAGTCAACTGCGCGAGTTGAGCGCTGTGGCCGGTAGGTCGGGATGGGAGATTTGGAAAGTCTACGAAGACGCCGGCATCAGCGGCGCCAAGGGCAGGCATCAACGTCCTGGGCTTGACGCCATGATGAGAACGATGAAACGCGAAAGAGCTCGACATGGTTGCGACATGGTCAGTGGATCGGCTCGGTCAATCGCTCACCGACCTGCTCGACATTCTCCAAAGCCTTCGTGAAAAGGGAGTTGGGCTGTTCCTTGACCAGCAAGGACTCGATACTTCGACCACCGCCGGCAAGGCGTTGTTTTAGATGCTGAGCGTATTTGCGGAATTTGAGCGGAGGATCATTCGAGAGCGAGTCCACGCCTTTCTCGCTCGTGCCAGGCCGAAAGGAACGAAACTAGGGCGGCGTTGTGTCGAGCCTGCTATTGAAGCGCGAATATGAGCCACGGCGGAACGACGCTATGCCGATACCGAGTGATCGCTTCTGGCGGATACTGTTGAAAAAGTCGAAATTTGAGAGGCTGCCAAAATCTTGCGAAAGGCCGATGTTTGGACGTTTCTACCGCTGCATGCTCGCTAGGGGCGATGCGAAGGTCCGTGGCCGTTTTTGTGAAGGCGGAAAAGACGTTTTCAACACAATCTGCCAACAGGCGACACTCCATCCGGGTGGGGTTGTGCTCTGTTCAGGGCGCGCGTGCCGTCCAGCGCTCCTTTTTACCTTTCATGCCGACCGGCAAAGCCAAACCCACGCGATGGCGTGACATCGCATTCCCGGGTTCAAGGTTGTTCAGCATCAGCGCCGCCGCGTCAGCGTAGGGGATGATCATTTCTGGCACACGAGAGGCAAAGATCGGCACGAGCAGCCAATCGGGCAACCACTTGACTGCAGCGGGTGTTTGAACAGGCAATCGGTCTATGGCGACGCGCAACCTTTCCAGGCCGACAGCAGCGTCCTCCACCATCGGGCCAGGGCAGAGCAGGCGAAAGTCCAGTGTGGATGCCTCGAGCCGCTTGAAGTTCTCGCCGTGCGGCCAGTAGGTCTTCTTGATCAACGGCAGCTCCAATCCGCGACGCCGCGTGTCGCCAATGTCCAGCAGACCTGCTCCGCGATGAACCACGCCACCGGGCGATTTGCCGGCTCAATGGTCTCAAGGCCACTGACAATATGTGCTACCAGAGTGACGAATCTGTCGCCGTCGCTAACCAGACCCGCGGTGTTGATGACAACATCGTCACCGCCCAGAAGCGCTCCGAGCTGATTTGCAGACAGGGTGGTAATATCGGCTTTGTGCACTTTGACCTTGTCCCGCCATGATGCGGGCAGTTTGGAAGGTGTGCGCACCATCACCGAAACCTCATGTCCGGCATCAACGGCTTGCTGAGCAACGTGCTTACCCATCGCGCCCGAGGCGCCGAGCACTATGATCTTGGTCATCGCAATGTGCCTTTCAGTTTGAAATAATCAAATCGTTCATTTTATGCTGATCCATTGTTGTCCGGCGATGCCGACCTTTGCCTTTTCATGACCGTCGTGGGTCATTTGCCACCGAATTGGGCTGCGGAAGTCCATGTAGGCCATCCGGACCTGTTGGCCCTCCATGGTCAGCGGCAGGAATTGGAGGGGGCCAGGATACGGCCAGCCTTCCAGGCTCGTGCCAAGCGGCTCAGTATATGTGTTGGGCGGTTGTGTGGCGGCAGTAGCGGGGGGTGGGACTAAAGTGGTCGCCGTGGCGAATGGAGCCAAAGACGCCTCTGCGAGAAAGGGCAATCCCAGCAGAGTGCGGCGGCTAGCGTCTTGCTCACGGTCTGCGGGTTCGCGAACTCGTGAGAGTGGACGCGCATGTTGTGTTTCTTCGGTCATGGAAACCCTCTTTCGCGCAGTCAGATGCAAACCGCTCAAACATAGACAGGCCGCCAAAAGGCGGTAGCCCCGACGGAAAGCCGCCCAAAGTCGATCTTCGAGGTCAAAATAACGAACACCGTCAAGTGCGCCCAAGGTCAGTCATCTCATCTTTCGCAGAGGGCTAGTTCGAATATGCCGCCCGCTCTCACGCCGAGTTGAAGCACGTCCCTCACGATTGTTTGAAGCCCACGTGCTCGCCCGCCACGTCGGACGCCGCTGGGGGAAGATTGCCGGGAGACCAAGGCGTGATCCCGAAGTTAGCGCAAGCTCGCCCCAGTCGCAGCAAGAAGGGCAAAGTCATTTTCCGGCACATTGATTATGTTCGAGCCAATCCGGTTGGCGTCGGCTTGGGGCAAAATCCCAAGATCCGCCCGTACATCGGGGATTCGTTGAGTCCCTCAGCGCGCACTGATGGCGTCCTGCCGTCCGCAGAAACTCGGCACATCGAAATGAATCTCAGAGCGAAACTTAGAGGAGATTGCAGATGCCTTCCAATTCCAATCGTGGCGTGGTTTACCTCAAGCCCGGCAGCGTCGAAGTTCAGAGCATCGACTTTCCGACCTTCCGCAATCCGGCAGGAAAGTCGATCGACCACGGCGTCATCCTCAAGGTCGTAACGACAAATATCTGCGGCTCCGACCAGCACATGGTCCGGGGCCGCACGACGGCACCGGCCGGCATGGTGCTCGGACACGAGATCACCGGCGAGGTGATCGAGAAAGGCCGTGACGTCGAGTATCTCAAGGTCGGCGACCTCGTATCGGTGCCTTTCAACGTCGCGTGCGGCCGCTGCCGGACCTGTCGAGAGGGTGACACCGGCGTCTGCCTTCACGTCAATTCCGACCGCGCTGGCGGCGCCTATGGCTATGTCGATATGGGCGGATGGATCGGCGGGCAGGCCGACTACGTGATGGTGCCCTATGCCGATTTCAACCTGCTGAAGTTTCCGAACAAGGCGCACGCGATGGAAAAGATCCGTGATCTGACCTGCCTCTCCGATATTTTGCCGACGGGATTCCATGGAGCCGTCACCGCCAAGGTCGGGGTGGGGTCGACGGTCTATGTCGCCGGCGCCGGGCCGGTCGGCCTCGCGGCGGCAGCGTCCGCGCGCATCCTTGGCGCCGCAGTTGTCTTGATCGGAGATATGAACACGGAGCGACTCGCCCACGCCAAGAACGTCGGCTTCGAGCCGATCGATCTCACCAGGCACGATCGGTTGGGCGAACTGGTCGCCGACGTCCTCGGCGTTCCGGAAGTCGACTGTGCGATCGACTGCGTCGGCTTCGAAGCAAAGGCGCAAGGAACCGACGGCAAGGTCGTCGAAGCGCCTGCCGTCGTGCTGAACAGCCTGATGGAGATCACCCGCGCAGCCGGCGCGATCGGCATTCCCGGCCTCTATGTGACCGACGATCCCGGCGCGAAGGAGCAGGCAGCCAAACAGGGCAACCTCAGCCTGCGCCTCGGTCTCGGCTGGGCAAAGTCCCATGCCCTCCACACCGGCCAGACGCCGGTGCTGAAGTACAATCGCCAGCTCATGCAGGCGATACTTTGGGACAGGCTGCCCATCGCCAAGATCGTCAATGTCAAGGTGATCGATCTTGAGCAGGCGCCGGAAGGCTACAAATCATTCGACGCCGGCGTCGCAAGCAAATTCGTCATCGATCCGCACGGGCAACTCTCTAAAGCGGCCTGAGACAAAAGCAAACTGGGCGCATCACTGATTGAGGGTCTTTCTATCTCCAAAACGACACCGTGGACGCTCTAAGCGTCCACGGTGTATTATCGAGCGGCAGCGGGGCGATTTTCCTCTCAAATTGAAACATGAGCACCTCGATTGGGACTCACTCAGCGGTCGTCTGGGCAGCGCTGGGCGGCTGGGCCGCCTTCCCTTCACGGGCGAGCCGGGCGAGGCCCGTGTGCAGAATGGCAGCGACGATGGCACCAACGATTGGGTCTGTCACATCGCTGAAAATACCAGTCGCGACCATAGGGCCAGGCGCTCGCGCCGGGTTGAAGGCGGCACCCGTTTGGAAGGAACGACCTGGCCTCGTTCAGGTCCGCTCTACCGCACCGCCGACGATCGCCCTGGTCGGCCTGTTGTTAGGCAGCAGGGAGTCGAAATGGCGAAGCGCCATTTCGTGCAGTCGGCGCAGGCCTCCATCCAGCACGATTTTTAGTGGCGTGACAGCTCATGGCGGCCAGAGCAGCCAGCAACGTGAATGAATTCGAGAGCCCATCGTATCTAATCTTTTGTGTAGTCTTACCGGATTCTGGCGAACCTCTGATGCCGGTACTCGATCGGGCGAGCCCTCCGTTCATGACAAGCTCAAGTCCCAAGAACGAGAACGGCTGCATTCGCGCAAGCTGAGGAGCTTTGCCTCACTGCTACTCGAATTGAAAGTTCGCCGCTGCCTGCTCTATCTGCTTATCACAGCTCGACCCTTCGGCCTATTTCAATCAATGCGCTCGAGGGTATCTTGAACCGGTCGATGGCATGCGCGGAATTGCGCGACATGAACGAGAATAATGCGATGCGCCATCGCGACAGGAGATTTCGATGTTTGCTGCTGCTGAAATCCCCTCGCTCGATGTAATAGCTTGCTTCATCGAGGACTGACACTCCGTCCTGTTTCGCAAGCGCAAGGACAGCCGGAAGGTCGGGGACTTCGACGAAACCAAAGTGAACAGTTACGTGCCAAAAACCCTCGTCGAGTTGTTCTATGCGGACGCGGTCTTTTGATCGAATGCGAGGAACGTCCTCGAAGCTGACCGTCAGGCAAATAACGGTCTTTTGCAGCGATCCGACGCGCTTCACGTAGTTGACGATGATGGGCGGTATCGCCCCACCAACTCGTGTGAGAAACACCGCCGTGCCACGAACTCTAGCGACGTTATCTGTGCGAAGGTGCGCGAAGAACTTGGCCGGCTGTTGAGATATTGCCGCGTTGCGGCGATACATTGCCTCAACGCCGTAATGCCAGGTCGTCATGATGGTGAACACGAGGGCGCCGAATGTCAGCGGGATCCAGCCGCCATCCAATATCTTCAGAAGGTTCGCCGAGAAGAAGGCAACATCGACGGCCAACAAAATACTCGTGACGGCGGCTGCCTGGCAGAGGGACCAATGCCACCGATTGCGCATTACATGGTAGAGCAGTGCCGTCGTTAAGACCATGGTGGTCGATACAGCGGTCCCGTAAGCTCCCGCAAGGCGATCGGAACTTCCGAATCCTGCGGTCAGGCCGACGGTAAACGCCATCATAGTCCAATTGACGAATGGTACGTAGATCTGTCCGTGTTCTTCCGCCGAGGTTTGACGGATCCGTACACCCGGAAAATAGCCGAGTTGCATCGCCTGCCTCGTCATGGAGAACGCACCGGTGATGATGGCCTGGCTGGCAATAATGGTGGCGAGCGTTGCGAGCGCGACCAGCGGGTAAATCGACCAGTTTGGCGCGAGCTTGAAAAACGGGTTTGCTTCGAGGTCGGGAGCGCCCAGGAAATTCCCGATCTGGCCGGCGTAGTTGAGGACGAGAGCCGGCAGCACGACGCAATACCAGGCAGCGCGGATTGGATTTGGTCCGATGTGGCCCATGTCAGCGTAAAGCGCTTCACCGCCCGTCAGGGCGAGGAATACGCCGCCCAGCAGGGTGAACCCGAGAAATCCGTGCTCAATCATGAGTCGAGCACCATAGATAGGGCTTATCGCAGCCAGAACATGCGGATGATGCACGATTCCGACAAGTCCAAGAATCGCGATTGTGGCAAACCACACGAACATGATCGGTCCGAAGGTGTTTCCAATGGTCCCGGTCCCACGATTCTGAATCGCAAACAGGCCGACCAGAATGATAAGGGCAAACGGCATCGTGTACGGTTTGAATATACTTGTTGCGACGTTCAGGCCTTCTACCGCGCTCAGGACCGAGATTGCCGGTGTAATAATTCCGTCTCCATAGATGAGGGCTGCACCAAACAGGCCCATGATAATGAGCCACCGACCACGACCAGCCCAGCGGGCACCGGTCAACGTCATCAGCGCGAGTATCCCGCCTTCACCGTGATTGTCGGCGCGCATGACCAGAAAGCAGTACTTGATCGATATCGTGATGATCAGCGCCCAAAAGACGAGGGACAGCGTGCCAAGAGCCGCTTCCGGCGTGAATTGATCCCCCATGAAGTGCATAACAGTCTGCAAGGTATACAGAGGGCTGGTCCCTAGGTCGCCATAGACAATGCCGAGTGCCAGAAGCCCAGCCGGTACGGTTGCGGGCCGTGCCAACTTCTTTTGAGTGTCCCCAGCTCGATCCGCCGGAGTATTCAGTGCGGACGCAGCAGATGTTGGCATGATATTTCCAGCATTCTTCCTTCGTGCGCAGCGAGATGGGGCAAGCTTGCGCCACCCATCGCGTCAACAAGGATGTTCAGCCTGAAGAGCAAAAATCCGAATGTGGGTACGGCCAAGCTGGTGCGTATCCTGCCGCTCGGTGTGGTTAGCGATCATTGAGCCTTCCTCACGCGGCCAACCTGGAGCATCGCGCCTTTCGCACATCACGGGTTGTCTTTCAGGCGGCGAGACCGTGAGCGCAAAGGTCAGATGGCCTATCCCACGTAATGTAGGTCCAGACTCTGTTCCGACCATGAAATTGGAGCGTCGGAGGGCTAAATTCGAGTTTAAGAGATCGCGTGTGTACCTAGAGCGCCGATCGCAACAGGTCTGATCACGCTTAGAGCTGAGGCTAACGCTGCTGGCGTTTGTTCGGCTGGCGCGGTGTGTTCGGCCACATCATTTCTTGGCCAGCATCAGTACCACTCCCATGGCAATGATGCCGAGCGCCGCCGCATAACGCGATCGCAAACAGCGGCCAGCGCCTTAGCGTGAAAGCCACCACCAGCCAGGCGAAACCGCCATGCCGATGATCTCGGCCGACACATAGAGGCTTTCGATCCAGGTTCCGGCATCGTGGCTGATCCCGAGTGCACCGCGGACGTCGCTGAGCGCGACCGAAGTAACCTGGTCGTTAAACTCGGACGTCATCGAAGCGATGGGAACACCACAAAGGCCGAACAACGGCTTAATATCCACCGGGTTGCTAACTCTTCTTAATGGCTGTGGTTGCAAGGATCTTGCAATCCATCCGGACCATCAAAGGCGCCCAAGATCACGGTTGAGCTGCTCAGCCACACAAAGCAAATAGCGTGCGAGAGGGAGAAATCAAACTCCCAGCATTGCGGTGTTTTCGCAGCTCTTGCTCTATCTCGCGGCCAAACCTTGCGATTGGATTTGAAAGCCCTTCCGCGGCGTCGCCGAACACTCAAGCGTGATGAGCATGGTGCTCGTTTCTTCCCACATCAGGAAATGAGATCCCGTAAGTCGCCATGCATGATAAGAGGCTAAACTTTAACGAAGCGATCGGTTCGCCATGACGAAACTTGGAATTAGCGTTGGAATATTGGCCACGGTCTTCTGCCTGTCAGTCCGGGCACAGACCATGAGCGTATTGGTCCTCGATCAAGCTGGAGCTCAGACGGTCCTGCAAGCAGCGAAGGAGGCCGCGCAGCAGCGCAATGGCCCCTCGGCAATCGCAGTGGTTGATCCCAACGGGGATCTGCTTGCTTTCCAGCGGATGGACGGTGTCCGTCCAGCAAGCGCGGACCTCGCCATCGAGAAGGCACGAACGGCTGCGCGGCTACAACGGCCGACGGCAGAGATCGAGGACAACATCAATCGAGGTCGAACGGCATTCGTCACCGCCGGCATCGCCGCACTGCGCGGCGGCGTGCCGATACGCGTAAACGGCGAAGTCGTAGGCGCAGTAGGTATTGCCGGCTTTAGCATGGAGAACGACACCGGCATCGCGAACGCCGCGGCGGCGGCATTAAGCCCCTTACCGAAAACAGCTCAGTAGGTGACGGAGTTAAGCTTGGCCATCTGTCGAACCGAGCTGATCGGACGACAGTGAGGGCCATTTGATGTCGGCGCCCTGGTCAATGACTGCCGATCTCAGGAAACACAAAAGCCCGCCCTGTGTCGGGGCTTTTTTTGTGATAAGGCGACTTCGCAGCCTTTACATCTCGATTTAGTCGCACGATGGGAAAGGTTGAGTAACGTCGGCATCCTCCGGAAGAGCGCTCGCTGCGTTTCCAGAGACGATGTCCTTTTGGCAGATCGAGCGACGGCACCGGAGTGAAGCGCCTCCTCGCGCCTCAATCGCGCCAGGTCGATCGGTTAGAACGGCGCGATTGATGCAGAGTGAACTCGCGTCCGGGGCCGCCTGTTCTTCGGACTTACGCGCGCAGCATTCAGGACGCAGTGTCGGCTTTCGCCGGCAGGGTGAACTGAAACGTGGTACCGTGTGGCACGTTTGCAATGGCCCACAGCCGGCCACCGTGGGCTTCGATGATCGAACGACAGATCGACAGCCCCATACCTATGCCGCTGGCTTTGGTGGTGAAGAAGGCGTTGAAGAGTCGATCGGCATTCTCGGCGGAGATTCCGACGCCGCAATCCGTTACGCTTGTTAGCACTTGTTGTTTCTCGTCCTGGCAGGATCGTATCACCAGTTCGCGCGGCCGATCTGTGACCGCTTGCATGGCTTCAATGCCATTCATCACCAGGTTGATAATCACCTGCTGCATTTGAACCCGATCGGCCTGGATCACGGGCAGAGCGGATGCGAAATCCGTGCGCAACGACACCTGGTGGCTGGCCAGTTCACGCCGCACCAGGGCGATGGTTTCCCTGACGACATCATTGATGTCGAGAGGCGCCTTCTCAACGCCCGTCTTTTTCGCGAGCGCACGCACGCGTCGGATCACCTCACTCGCCCGATTGCCGTCGTCTATTACCCATTCCACTGAGCGGCGCGCTTTGTTCAGGTCAGGAGTTTCGCGGTCGAGCCAGCGCTGGCATGCCTCCGCGTTGGCGATGACGCCGGCGAGCGGCTGATTTACTTCATGGGAGATCGAGGCGGCTAGCTCTCCCAGCATCGTCACGCGCGTAACGTGAGAAAGTTCCGCTTGCGCTTCGCGGTATCGCCGCTCGCTCTCTCGCAGGTTCTGCTCGGCCTCTTTGCGCTCAGTCAAATCGAGGACGAAGGCGACGCCCTGGTCGCGAGGTCCACCGAAGGTCGCCGCGCCGACAAGCACGGGCACGCGGCTGCCGTCGTTTCGTAAGTACTCCTTCTCGAAGGCTTTGCAGCTTCCCGTAGCCCTAAGCTCTGCCACGGACCGTTCGTCAGCGCCATGCCATTCGGTGGGCGTTAGCTCGGTCCAGCGCAGACGACCCGAAACGATATCGTCGCGGCTATGTCCCACTATGTGTAGAAAGGCCTCGTTGGCTTCAATAATGCGACCATCAAAGTCCCAAATTGAGATCCCGATGATGTTGGATTCGACCAGGCGCCGGACTTTCGCCTCACGCTCTTGAAGATCGCTGTAGAGGCGGGTGTTCTCCAGCGAGATCGCCGCTTGCGCCGCCAACAGTTCTAGGATCGCAATTCGCTCTGGGGGAAACGCGTACGAGCTCAGCGTGTTTTCGAGGTAGAGCAGCGCCGTCAAGCGTCCTTGTTTCATCAGCGGTAGGCAGAGGATCGACTTGGCTGGTCGGCCGCGCAGATAATCGTCCTCGGAGAAAAGGTTGGGCTTGGAGGCATCATCGAGAATCACGCTTTCGCGCGTGCGGATTACATAGCGGACGAGAGATTCGGGACAAGTGACGCTGGTGATTAGCCTTTGGCACAGCACGACTTCAATCTGATCGTCGGCGGCCTTTGCCTCTGCCTGAATCAAAGGGTCATCCTCTGCCGGCAGTATCAGAAGTCCGCGATCCGCGCCTGCATTCTCGAGCGCGATCGTCATCAGCCGCTCGATCAGCTTGGATAAAACGATCTCGCTGGACACGGCCTGAGAGGCTTTGACGACGGTCGCTACATCGAGTTGCTGGACCGAGGAGCCAATGTTCGCTGTGGGACCGTGCGCCTCCGGAGCGGCCAAACTCGGATGAAGCCGATCAAGTTGCCTCACCTTGCCATCGGCTCCCCAGCGGAGATAGCCGTAGCGGGCGTCCTGCAAATACAGGCGGGCAATCTTCTCAAAGCCGCGCGCTGCGTAGAAGCGGGAAGCGAGTTCATTGGCGAGCGCCTCGTTGTGAATAAAGCCGTTTGCGCGGGCCGAGCGGATGGCCTGTTCGTAGAGGTGTTCGGCATCAAGCTCCCGGCCTTCGATCCGCGCAATCTCGCCGCCGACCAGCGCGGCGCGGTTCTCGAAATTGTCCGGGCAATTCGCCGCCCAGAGCTGGAGTTGCTTGTGATGAGCAGCGACAGCGTCAAGGTGCTGCTGCCGCTCGCCGGCTGCCGCAGAATCACAGGACACGGCGTGAGTCAGCGCGCTGTAAAATTGATATTCCGCCGTTTCAAACTGCGAGCCCAAGCTCCACAACAGCCGTTGGGCCCTGGGCGAGGCCTCGAGGGCCGACGCGTAGTCGCCGGCAAAGAAACGCGCCTGCAGCTTGCGAATCCAGTAGAAGCACTCGCCAAACGCCAAATCCGGATTTCCGGAAAAGCGGCGCTCGATCCGAGCCTCATCAAACTGCTCATCGTCGAAGCAGCCGAATGTCGGCGTCAAGCCGCGCAACGTCCGGATCAGCCCGAGCTGCGAGGTGATGAAGTCAATGACAAGTCCGAACCGCGTCTTCTGCGCGAATGCGAGGCCATGCTCGGCTTCGCGTTCAGCCTCGGCAAGCGGATCGCCCGCGGCGAGAAGATTCGTATTCAACTGGTTGCCGCAGTAGGCGGCGTAGTTGAGGTCCCCAACCTTGTTTGCCGCCTCAAACGCGCGGCGCACCAGATCGCGGCCAGCCCGGACATGTCTCGTCCAGGGCAGAACGCTACCACCAAAGTCCATGTAGGTCCTGGCCTGGAAACGCGTCAGTCCGCGTCCTTCGACCAGGTCATAGCCGAGCTGACCAAAGCGATATACGGCGGTCCGATAGTCGCCGAAGTGCGGGCCGGCGAGCATGGACAGCCATTCATAGGCGCTGCACGAAGCGTCGCAGTTGCCGCGCTCGAGGCTGAGATTGACCGCTCGGCAGGTGATCAGGGCAAGCAGGTTCGCATCCGTATAGAATGCAGGTGGCACGATCTTGGCCAGAACATCCAGCGTTGCGAGGGAGGCCGGGTCGCTCATCAAAGGCAGCTCAATCAGAGACGCTATCGTGCGGCCCCCGAGCTGCGACCAGATCCGCTCGTATTCGCGTCGGGCTTCCTCTTCCGTCGGATGCGGCGACCAGTCGATACCCAGATGCTGGAGGTAGTCGAGCCCCACGGCAATGGCGCGGCTGCTCTGATCTAGAGCCGTGTACAGATCTGCGCGCAAGCACGCGACCGTAGCTCGTTCCACCGTATTTGCGGCCCGGCTTGACAGCCCCGCCAGGCGCTGCTCCGCCTGCGCCAGCGCGCCAGTGAGGAACTCGCATTCGCCCCGGTGCTGCGCCAGCGCAAAGGTGAGCTCGTGCCGGCGCTCCCACGAGTCCTCCGGCAACAGGGCCTCACCTAAAGTCAGATAAGTGAGCGCCGAGGCGTAGGCGGTAGTGGCCTTGGCGCGCCGGCCCGCGAGCAGATTAAGCTCGGCGAACTGCTCACGCTCGTGGCGTGACGTGATCAAGACGGCGCCACGGTTGAGCTGATTGGCGATTTCGAAGATGTCCTCTTCGCGTTTTTCCGCCGGGGTATGTGCTGCGAGTAGCCTTCCGATGCGGAGGTGCGCCTCGGCGCGCAACGGCTCCGGTATGAGTGAATAGGCGGCCTCCTGGACACGGTCGTGGATGAACTTGTAAGAGCTCTCCAAGTGCTCAACCAGCTCTAGACGAACGGCGTCCCAGAGGTCCGAACGGATGTCTTCCTCCGATTTTCCAAGGACGACCGAAAGCATCGTGATCTTGGCGACGTTTCCGAGGCAAGCAAGCTGCTGCAACGCAGCCTGGGTCGCGACGGGCAGGCGGGTCAATCTCCCGACCATGAGATCGACCACATTGTCGGTGTACCCCTTCGCGTGAAGGCGATCGAGTTCCCAGCACCAGCGTGCGGCGTCATGATCGAAGCGGAGCAGCCCCTCTTCGGCAAGCGTAGAGATGAACTGAATGGCGAAAAAGGGATTGCCATTCGTCTTCTCGTGGACCAGTCGCGCCAGCGAGGCGGCATCGCCCGGCGCGCAGCTCAGCGTATCCGCAATGAGCCGCACCAGGTCTTCTCGGGCCAGTGGCGCAAGACTGATCTCCTGCACAAATGCTCCCGCCTTGCGGATGGCGTCGAGCTTCCGTATCAGGGGATGAGCGGAATCGACCTCGTTGTCCCGGTAGGCGCCGATCACCAGCAACCGCTGCACGTCCGCCTGGGTCAACAAGTCGGCAAGCATGTCGAGCGTCGCCGCGTCGAGCCATTGCAGATCGTCGAGAAAGAGCGCCAGCGGATGTTCGGGCCGCGCAAAGACGCCGAGAAACCGTCGGAACACCAACTGGAGACGGCCTTGTGCCTGCTGCGGCGGAAGATCCGGGACCGGCGGCTGATCTCCGATTAGGAGCTTTAATTCGGGAACAATGTCGATCATGAGCCGCCCGTTCGGGCCAAGCGCCTCGCCGAGCGCGTAGCGCCAGCCGGCCAGCTCGGCGTCGCTCTTGCCCAGAAGTGCGCGGATCAGGCCCTGAAACGCTTGCGCCAGCGTCGCATAAGGAATATCGCGCTTGTACTGATCGAACTTGCCGGAGGCGAAAAGGCCGCGCGCCGGCACCAGTGCCTTGTGCAACTCATGGACGACGGCTGACTTGCCGATGCCGGAATATCCCGAGACCAGCACCAGCTCCGGCCGGCCGCTGGTGACGACGCGGTCGAAGGCGGCGAGCAAGGTCTCGATCTCGCGCTCGCGCCCGTACAGTTTCTCGGGAATCAAAAGCCGATCGGGCGTGTCCTGTTGGCCGAGCGGGAAGGCATCGATCCGATGCTGAGCCTCCCATGCGGCAAGGCAGCGCCCGAGGTCGCGCTCCAGGCCGGCCGCGGTCTGGTAGCGCTCCTCGGCGCTCTTGGCGAGCAGCTTCGACACGATGGCGGAGACAGGTGCTGGCACGTCCTTCAACCGCTCTACTGGCGGGACAGGCTGTCTCGCAATATGGCAGTGGACCCATTCCATCGGATCCGAGGCCATAAAGGGTAGGGCCCCGGTAAGCATTTCGTACAGGGTGACCCCGAGTGAATAGAGGTCGCTCCGGGAATCGATCGAACGGTTCATTCGTCCGGTTTGTTCGGGCGCCATGTAGGCGAGCGTCCCCGCGATGAGTTCGGGAGGTTCAGGTGACTGACGCTCGCGCTGGAGACGCGCAGCGATACCAAAGCCTGTCAGCCAAACTTGGCCGGTCGCGAAATCAACGAGCACATTGGCCGGCTTGATGTCCTTATGGATAAGGCCATGTTCGTGTACATGGCGCAGTGCAGCCGATAAACCTGTGGCGAAGCGCAAGAACCGTCCCATCTCCATGGGTCGGCCGAGAAGCCCGACGAGAGGCCTGCCCCCGGGGTCCTGAAGGAGTAGCACGGTCTGCCCGTGTTCGCGCACAAGTGCCAGCGGCCGCGCCGCTGACCGACCGTTCAGTTCATCCTTCAGTGCGTATTCATGAGCCAGCTGATCAACGAAGGCCGGCGTGGGGTGTTCCGATGCGGAGAGTACGGCCAGCACGGCGGTCCCGTCGCCATCGACGTCACCGTGCCATCCTCGACAGAGGACGCGCCCACTATCCTCCAACAACACCGTGAGGCGACTAACCCCGTCCACTCCGAGTGACAGGGATAAATTCATTTGATGGACTCCGCGTTCACGCCAATGGCGCAAGCTCGGACTTCAAGGATTACTCGCGCCTCTGGCCTGCTTCGCAGATCAGCTTCCGCCATCGACGTCGCCTCCACGCGGGCGTCGCGGCCGCCAAAGTGCGTGGCGGCAGCGCAGCGACAAGCAACATCGAGAGCGATGGGCCTCATGATGGCATTCCTCACGGCGCTCCCAACTTTTAGCGCGCGTCATCGCCAACTTTGCGAAATCGACCGAGTGTAGCCACTTCTCGGCTGGCGCAACTCTATGACATTACAGTCATAAAATCCAGCTGCTAGGCAGGCACGACGCGGCTCACGACTATTCCGGAGCGACCTCGGCGAGCACTTCGGACGTCTCGCGCCAACGTAAGCAGGCTGCGCCGTGTTCAGGACCCACCGCAGCCATTGGCGGTACATCGTCGAGGCAGCGATCCAACCTGATCGGACAGCGGCTGTAGAACGGGCATTCCCGGCGGGGATTTATCGCGCTCGGAATCTCACCGACCACCAGGCTGCGGGGCAACCGACGGGCCGGGTCAGGCGACAAGACGGCTGACATCAGGGCGCGCGTGTACGGGTGGCGTGGGTCTGCCATTATGGCCGCCGTCGGAGCTTGTTCCACGATGTGGCCGAGATACATGACTGCAACCCGGTGGCTCATACGTTCCACCGCCATGATGTCGTGCGAAATGAACAGGTACGCCACCGACATGCTGCTTTGAAGCGAGCGCAGCAGACCCAAGATTTCCTCACGGACCGTGGGGTCGAGGGTCGAGGTCGGTTCGTCAAGAACGACAAGCTTCGGGCTGGTGATGAGCGCCCGAGCAATACCCACTCGTTGCTGTTCACTTGCCGTCAATTCGATCGGAAAACGATCCAGGTATTGCGGCCCGAGACCCACTCGCTTCAATATCTCGGTTATCATGCCGAGCCAGGCGTGGGCCGGTGCATAGCGCTGCAGGGCGAGCGGCTCCTCAACGGTCTGTCGCACCGTCCGGCGCGGGTTCAAGGAGGCGAACGGATCTTGGAACACCATCTGCAAGCGCGACCGCAACGGTTTGAGTTCCCGTTTCGTGAGTTGGGTGATGTCGGAGCCCTCGAAGCGAATACGCCCGCTCGTTGGCTCAACCAGGCGGAGCAGACACCGGCCGACCGTCGTCTTGCCCGATCCGCTTTCCCCGACGAGCCCGAGAGTCTCCCCCCGTCCGATCTCAAAGCTGATCCCATTGATAGCACCGACATAGTTTTGGCCCCTAAGATAGAAGCGCTTGACCAGCCCTTCGACGGCTACCAGGGTATCTGTCATGGGACCATCTTCGAGGATGTGTTGGTTGTCGGAGCAGTGCTGACGGCGCGCAAGTCGGCAGCTGCAATCAGTCTACGAGTAACGGCGTGGCGAGGGGCCAACAGCACATCTCGAACGGACCCCATTTCGACTATCAGACCTTCATCCAGGACCGCAACGCGGTGGCAATAATGGGCGACGATTCCGAGTTCGCGAGTCGCCAGGACCTGGGCGGCGCCACTTTGGTGACAAAGCTCTATCATCAGGTCGAGCACCTGTCGTTGCACGGTCACGTCAAGGCCAGCCGTCGGCTCGTCGGCGATGATTAGCGGCGGCCGATGCACCAGTGCGATAGCAAGGCAGACGCGCTGCGCCATGCCGCCGCTCAACTCGTGCGGATACGCCGCGAGCCAGTGCTCCGCGTCGCCGATCCCGATCGCGCCCAGCATCCTCGCGGCGCGCGCATGTGCTTCACGGCGGGAACACCGATTGTGGGCTCGAATATGCGCCACCATGAGATCGCCAACTCGCACCAGCGGATTGAGCTGGCTCTTGGCGTTGGGGAGCAGAGGCAGGATCTCGCAGCCGCGAATGGCGCGCAGTGTCTTTTCATCGAGTTCGGCCAGATCCTTGCCGCGGAAAAAGACATGGCCCGCACGCCGCTGCAGACCGTGGCCGAGCAGCCTAAGGATGGCGCGAACGAGGATGGACTTACCGGAACCGGGGAGGCCGACTACGCCGAGAATCTCGCCGGGCATGAGATCAAAGCTCACGCCGTCGAGGATGGGAGGGCGACCAGAGGCCTCGATAGCGAGCCCACGGACCGAGAGTACCGCGTCCTGTGCGGAAGGTGCGGCGGCTTCGGCCTGCGCCGCAGGCGCGATGCGGGCGTTCGATAAGAGACGACGCGAGGGTATGGCTCTTTGCCCCGGCTCCATCAGCTTGCCTACAATGTCGCCCATGGCGGCAAATGTGAAGACGATTAGGCCCAACAAGAGCCCCGGAAACATCGCAACCCACCACTGTCCGGTGATCATGAACTTGGCGCCGCTCGCTATCATCGCTCCGAGTTCAGGCGTAGGCGGGCTAACGCCAGCACCTACGAAACTCAGTCCGGCGGTCAATAGCACCGCAAAGCCTATCGTTACCGACACCTGAACTAGGACTGTCGGCCATGCGTTCGGAAGCAGATGCTTAAAACCGACGCCGAGTTCGGAGTTGCCGAGAGCCACCGCAGCCTCGGCATAAAGATGCTCGCGCAGGGAAAGCATTTCAGATCGCACCAGACGGAGGAACACCGGAAAATTCACGAAAGCGACTGCGAAAACCACATTAACCGGTCCGGTGCCGTGAATCGCCACCAGCACCATAGCCAAAATGAAGACCGGGAACGCCTGAATGACGTCGAGAAGACGCAGTGTCCCCTCCGATATCCATCGCATCGCTCGCCGATCTGCTCCCTCGAAATAACCAGCGACAACGCCAAGCGGCGCGCCGATCGCAACCGAGAGGGTGGTGGCAATGACGGCAATGAGTACGTCGGTGCGAGGAGCTGCGATGAGCCGGGACAGGACATCGATGCCGTTTTCGTCTGTCCCGAAAGGATGCGCGCCATTCGGAGACACCAGCCGCTGCAGCGGATCAGCAACCGTCGGAGGATAGGGCGCAACAAACGGGCCGATGGCTGCTATAATCAAAATAAGAACAAAGACGACCAAAACCGCCCGGTCGAAGCGGCTGAGGCGCGACCACAATCCGATGACGCTCCGGTGCGCCGGATGCCTTGCTACGCTTGCAGACGAATGCTGCTGGCGCCTGTCGTCATCAACCTTACGCGCGCTCAAGAGGCCCTCGCCGAGACACGCGGATCAATCATGAACTGGAGGAGGTCGACAATCAGGTTCACCATCACCGTGAAGACCGCTGCGACCAGCACGAAGCCCTGTATCGGTGCATAGTCTGCAGTCGTGATCGACTGCACAGCATACCGGCCGATTCCGTTTAGATTGAAAACTGTTTCGATCAGAACTGCGCCGCCGAGCAGATATCCGGCAACAACGCCTGTGACCACAACTGCCGGCGGCGCCGCATTGCGCATCGCCCATAGCAGGACCGTGCGTCGCGGCAGGCCGAGGCCCTCGGCATAGATCGTGTAGTCGCTGCGAAGCGCCGCTTCCATGCTCGCTCTCACCATTTTAAAGATCGGGCCGCCATAGACGAAAGCAAGCGTGACGGCCGGCAGTGCGAGATGGGACAAAGCCGACTCAAAGGTGTCGAAATTCCCAGCGAGCAGTGCATCTACGACGTAGAAGCCCGTGACCCGCGCGGGCGGAAGATCGAGGATGGCGAGCCTGCCCTCCGGACCAGGCGCCCACCCCAGCACGCTGAAGAAGACGAAGATGAGAACTAGGCCGAGCCAGAAATCCGGCAAAGCTCCAGCAAGCAGGCCATAGCCGAAACTGACGCGCCGCGTCGCGCGCGCCAGCCAACCGCGGGACGGACTCGCCGAGAGAAGCGCGATCGGCACCATAATCACCAGCACGATGAGCATTCCGGCGGTGATGAGCTCAAGCGTCGCTGGCGCGCGGACGAGAAGATCTTGAGCAACCGAGCTCGAATTGACCCAGGACCTGCCGAAGTCACCCTGAAGAAGACGCTGGAGGTAGGCGATGTATTGCTGCGGCAGTGGCTCGTCGAGGCGGAGTTGGTGGCGAAGCAGCTCTACTCCCTCCTCTGGGGCAAGAGGGCCCAATTCTAGGCGGGCAGGATCGCCCGGCAGCATGCGCACGAGAGTGAACGTAACGATCGAGATCAGGAACAGTTGCGGGACCAGAACCAACAAGCGTCGGCCGATGTACTTGAGGGTCCGCATGATTCTAAACCTGCTACTTTGACCCGTCCTGCCTCAGGCGCTTGCCCGGATACGATGCAGCGTCTTACTTGGCAAAGGACATTTCGTTGACTTTATAGTGCTGGGTGGTGAACCACTTCCAGCCCGAGAGGTTGGCGCTCATAGCGTTGACATACGACGGTTCTGCGATCCAACCCAGAGTTGCTGCCTCGTGGATGCGTTCTTCGGCGAGGCGGTGGAAGGGGTTGCGCTGGGCGGGATCGACGATCGAGGCGCCCTCTTCGAGCAAGCGGTCGACCTCCTTGTCGCTGTAATTTTGGTAATTGACAGCATTGCCTGTCAGATAAAGCAGCCTGAGCGAGTAGTTGGGGTCCGGCTGGATCGGGTAGTCGATCCAGAGTGCAAAATCGGCTTTCTTTGACTGAACCAAGTCAGAATGAGCCGATACGGGCTGCTTGCGCAGATCGATGTTTATACCGACCTGAGATAGCGTCGACTTCAAAAGCACGGCTATGTTCTCTTGCACGGGATCGCCGGCGCTGTAGGTCAGTGTGGTCTGGAAGCCGTTGGCATAGCCTGCCTCGGCGAGCAGGCGCTTGGCTTTAGCCACATCATATGTGTAGTTGTTGAATTCCACATAGCCGGGATAGACGCTGGGCATTACGCCTTCCCAGGAGACGGCCAGCCCGCGATAGATATCTTTAACGATCTGGTCGCGCGCGAGCAGATGATTGATGGCTTGCCGAACCTGCACCTTGTCAAACGGCGCCTTATTGTTGTTCATCACCAGATAGATCGACTGGTTGCCATGAACCGCGGCCACGCGCACGTTGGATGCCGTTGCAAGGCTGACCGCCTCGTCGGGCGAAACGCCTTCGATCAAATCAACCTTGCCCTCCTTGAGAAGTGCCAGACGGCTCGCCGACTCCGGAACGACCTGATAGATGATGCGCTTGATCTTCGGTGGACCCTGCCAATAGTTCGGGTTGGCATCCATGACCACGCGATTGCCCGCTTCCCAGCTGCGGATCACATAGGGTCCAAAGGCAACAAGGCTCGTCGAAGCCCATTTGGTAGCCCACGGGTCGTCAGGCGTCGAATGCTTCTTCGCTTCCGTGCTATCGTACCAATACCAGTAGAGGTTGGTGAGAATTTTGCAAATTAGCGGCATCGGCTTGTCGGAGCTGATCCGCACAGTGTGATCATCGACTTTCTGCCACTGTTTTGGGTCGGGCGCGTTCGCAGCATTCTGCATAAACGTTCCAATCGCCTTAAGCTCATGCGCGCGCTTAACCCTCCACAGCACGTCCTTGGCCGTGAATTCATTTCCCACCGCCGATTTCACCCCTTTGCGCAGACGATAAACGGCGGTCTTGCTGTCCGCACTCAAATCGCAGTTCTCAAAAATGCGCGGAACTGTTTCCTGCGCCCGGAAGTCTGGGTAGGTGAACTCAGGAATCTTGGTCGGATCTGCCCCTGGGGTCGGCGCATACGGATAGGTGGTTGGTTTCCATTCTGCGCCCGGTTCGATAACCTGTGCCGCCATCGTCCACGTTTGGGGACCCGATTGGCGGTCAACATCCACGCCTTGTGGTGTTCCCGGTACTGCGATGACGATGGTGTCTTTGGTTTGGGCCAGAGACCCGCCGCTGATCAAGGCCAGCACCCCGCATCCGCCAACGACTGCCCAAATCACCGGATGTTTCCGCATCATTTCTTCCCTGCTGCCTCAAAATAATCTTCTGAGACTTCGGGGGGCCGATCGTAGACAGCCTTGTCCGAAAGTTTATTCCTTATCGACTTCCCCAATCCGTCTTGCCTAAGCCCATCCTTTGAGGTGCGCTGCGTTGAAGTTTACTTTTATCTCAACGGCCTTGTCGAGCGTCGCCGCGCCGAGCCATTGCAGATCATTGGGGTGATCCGGGCCGCGCGAATACATTGATGAAGCGTCCGAAGATCAGCTGGAACCGGTTCTGAGTGTCTTGCGGTGGAAGATCCGGAACCGGCTGCGGGCCAATTATGAGTTTCAATTCGGGGACGTGGTCGACAATGAGCGACCCGTTCGGGTCCAGGCAACGTCGCATTTTCATCTTGATCGAAGATCGCAGTGTTCTTAGTTCGTTCTGGTTAAGTCTGCGCGGCAAGTCTACAATCGATCACCAAACTTGCCGCGATGAAGCAGTTGGTTGAGAATTAAGCCGCGCATGTGACAGTTCGTTTCGGGCCGCCACGCGATCTTCGGTATCGACGCTCGACCTATATCGGATCAGGCGGCCTGTCGAATGGTGCGCTTGCTTCCCTTCTTCGCAACCGCGCGAATTGATCGATGCATCCAAAGTAGCTCGTCAGCTTGCACTGCGGCCCGGCCATCCTGGGAGACCCTTGATTTTTGTTCATCGATGTTCCCAGACCAGCAAATAGAGCGCGCTGCTGATTGATTGTTGCTGGCATCGCAGGTGGTTCTCAAGAAGCTTGTGTCGAGTAATGTGACCGGCATTCAGTCCGGGAACGGCCTGGTTTATCTGCAGCTTTGCGTCGAACTCGGACACACCAGCTACAGTCGTGATGGTTCGGAAGCTCTGGCGAAGATCGTTGCTCCACTTCGACAACGTGGCTCGATCTTGCTTTCCCTCGACTAATTGCCCTGATGCACTGCCGTCTGGGAAATCCGATAGCTTTCCCGATCCGACGCCGACCAAATATCGCGCGAAACGAATCGCCCGTATGAGACGCAGAATCATCTCGCGCGATAATGGAATGTCGAATGCGCGCTTGACGGCGCCCTAAACCCGAAATCAGCCCCAACACCAAGCCGTTAGACGCGCGCCGTGCGTTTTCCGAGCCGCGCGGAGGATACGCTTGTCGCTTGGCAGCCCTTAGCGACCTCGCGAGCGTACTTGGCCAACAGCAGCGTCACCAGCTGATCGACCGATTTCGCTAGGTAGCCGCCGCGCGAGGAGCCAGGCTCCACCACTCGCGAGGCGCGCAGGTGATGATCGCAAACCTAAGTATCCTCGTCTCAAGCAAATGTAAGGCACTGATAAACGCCTGTGCAATGGCCCGGTCCGTCTCTCTGTGATTGGTTGTAGTTCGACGGCGTTATGCCAGTCGAACTGGGATTGTGGAGGCGAAATGCTGAGCAAGGAATATTTGGACACGGCACGGACCATACTCCGGGCGGCCCAAACAATGACGGACCAACACGTCGCGGGTCAGCTTAAGGCGCTTGCTGAGGACTACGAGCGGCGAGCTGAGAAAGCAGCGCACTCTAATCCGGTTAAGGCGTCGGCTCGGTCGGCTGCTCGCGAATGTGAGCCAGGGTGGAGTAACGGGATCGCGAAGCATGCCTGGAGGTGTAGCATGAGGCGACGTTGCTTTGCTGATCGGCTTTACCGCCCTGCTTTTTCCCTCCTATCATTATAGCACTGGCCTCTGCGTTCGTGCTCCAGTCGGTTTGCGCTTGCCCGCACGGTTGTGTCAGGACGTGTTCGGTTGCATCAGGTGCACACATAACCCACAACACCTCTCAAGCAGCGAAGGAAGCACTCACGTGGACGTCATCATCCAAAGGCTTAACGGCTTGTGGCACCTCATCGTTGGGTCGTGTCAGATCCGGACTCCGTTCTTGGAGACACAGGACCGAGCGCTGGTTGTTGCGTACGCCCGCCGGGTCTACCCGGGCGCCAAGATCATCGAACGCGACTGACCGTTGAGAGGGGAATCAGGCTGCATTCACGCAGATCAAGTGTGCTGCGCCGCGAGTTCGGCGCTCGGACTTAATGACAAAAAGATGCCGCAATCTAGTCATTGGCGGCGCTGCTCCTAGTGGCGGTGCACGACGCCACAAAGCCCGCTGCAATCGGCGTCGCGAACGCTACGAAGTCTCGCGAGCGGCACTTAGGGTGGCCGAGTCCGCCGCTCCCTATGTCTAGTTCTCAATAGGTAAGGCCGTTGGGCCGCCAAACTTGGACGGATCGTTGTAGCTAGGTGTGTCGTCGTAGTGAACCGTAGGCGGAGGCGCTGCGTAGGCCCAGCCCGGACCGGCGTAGCCCTGGAACCCTTGGCTAGGACGAACGATGACATGATGTCGCGGGATAGTGTGATGCACAGTCGCGGCGCTTGCAGCAGCACCCAAGATCATCATCAGGCTTAGGGCCAAAAAAGAACGCATCGCATTTGCTCCAATCAACTTGTCGGGTAGCGAACGGTCTCGACCTGCACGTGGTGGGCCGGGACGCTGCCGATCAAATGCGTTCGGGTGGCCGTCTCCCCAATGGGCACCGGCCTCACGTTCGTTTAATCGGCAAGACCATGCGCGCATGTCCAAGGGGCCGCGCCTCCGGTATCCGGTAGTGGAATGGTCCGGCCGTGCTGCGGCCCTGCCAGCACGAATAAGCTTCCAGCCGCTATGTATGAGAAAGCCCGCGAAGTTGCGGAGGCTTTCTATGGGTTAGCCGCCGCGGTTCACAGCTGGCCCAGTTAGTGTCGATCCGCTTGGATCATGCGCGATGGGAAGAAGCGTGTTCCCAGAAACATTCCTGGGTTTAGTTGCAATACGGCCTGCCGTACCGACCGTGCTGAAGGGGCGAGTGACGTGACTTCCCATGCTCATCCCACCTCGCGCGAGGGCGAACGTACTGGGGAGCGTCAACGCAATTGCTAGTGCTACTGTGGTGATTTTCATAGTTGTCTCCTTTGCTGACTAGATAGGAGACAACCGCATCGGCACCACTAAATTCTTCTTTAGTGCGACAGAGGCCGCCAATCTGTTCCCATTTACCAGCAATCGTCTTCCGTTGCGGCCCCGTCGCATTCAGTGAGCGTTAGAATGGCTACCCTTCGCACAACGGTTCGCAGTTACTTTCGCTCGGCTTGCGTCACCATCGACCGTAATTCATTGACTATTGGAGGAGCTTCTTCTGAAGACGCCAGGAGCTTTGAGCACGCGCAAGAGCATGCGGCCGAGAATCCGAGTTCAGCTACGCAGATTGGCGAGGGAATCCGGCTCGCGCGGCGAGGCAGCGCTCGGGTATTCGTTGAACGCATCCATCACACGTGCGGAGTAGACAAGCGCAGCCCCGGCGTTGACGGTCGTGACGACACCTAGAGCTTCCGCAATCTCTTCCGTGGTCGCGCCGCGTTTGATTGCGGCCTCGGTATGCACCGTAATGCAACCGTCGCAGCGCAAGGTGACGGCCACTGCGAGAGCGATGAGCTCGCGGACTTTCGCGCCAAGCAGATCCGTTTTCTGGCCAGCCGCGCTGAGGGCCATATATCCCTTGATGGTGTCGGGGCTGAGCTGACCGATTTCTTTCACGCCGGCCGCCAGTTGTTTGCGGTAATCGTTCCAATTGAGCATCATGTCGGTATCCTTCACATCGAGTAGTTCGCGAAGACCTTCAATGGGATGGAGAGAGGGAGCGGTCGTCAAAAGATGATGCCCTGATATCTAAGCTCCGTCATCATGCCGGTGACCATGTGGTAGAGATTGTGACAGTGCAACGCCCATCGTCCCGGATTGTCGGCGTCGAAAGCAATCCGGACGCGGCCCATCGGCATCACCAGAACGGTGTCGCGCACGGCCCCTTGGATTGGTCGTCCATCAATTGCGATCACCCGGAACACGTGGCCGTGGAGATGGATCGGATGCGCCATCATGGTGCGGTTGACCAGATCGATCTCGACGCGTTGTCCCTTTGTCAGCATAAGCGGCGAGACCTGCGGCCAATACTCGCCGTTCATGGACCAAGCATAAGGCTTCATTCCGCCACCGAGAACGATGGTCTTGACGATATCCGCAGAGCGTTGCGACAGCGGCTCCTCTGCCATAAGGCGGGCCTCCAGCGACTGGTCGACCGGCGGCGCGGCTGGCGCGCCCTCGGCTATCCGCGGAATGTGCCCACCTTGAGTGGCGAGGACGATCCCGGTCTGCCGGCCGTCGCCTTCCAGCCGCGCAAGGATCGGAAACGCGCCGGCCCGCGGTAAATCAATCAGGATGTCGAGGCGTTGGGTCATCGCGAGCGGGAAACGATTGCCTGCCACTGCATGTACTGGGTGGCCGTCGGTCGCGACCACGCGGCCGACGAGTTCGCCAAGATCGACCCAAAACTGGCTCGACGATGCACCGTTGATGACCCGGAGGCGGATGTGACCGCCGCGTTCAACGCGCACGATCTGCGGATCGGCGAGGGTTCGATCATTCGCAAGGAAGGCGTCGTAGTGAACATCATTCAGATCCATGTGCATTTGCGTGCCGCCCAGTCCTGACATGGTCATTCCCGGCATGGCCATACTTGGCGCATGGGCGGCCATTCCCACGATGCGTGGTTTAGGTACACTGGCGTCGCCCTTGTCAGCTGGGGCCTCCTCGGTCTTTTTCGTCATGGCCTGTGCAGCGGCTACACTCGTGCCGGTGAGACCGGCGAGCACCTCCTCCGGCGTTCGGAAGGTGAAGTCGTGCAGCATGAGGAGGACTTCCTGGCGGTCCTCGCGAAGCTCAGCGGTACTATGGACGATAAGGGGCGCGGTCATCAGGCTCTGCTCCTGCATGTCATGATGCGAGTGCATCCAGTACGTGCCGGGAATCGGAGCATAGTCATAAGCTTGAACAGCGCCGTTCACGATCGGCGGGGTCTGCGGCCAGGGGAAACCGTCCTGCGTCCAAGGTGGAAGCTGCCCATGCCAGTGGACAAGGGTCCGTGCGCCGGATTCGTTGGCAAGATCCACGCGGAATCGTTCGCCTGCAGCAAGGCGAATACCGGGACGCCCGTCGGGGCCTGTCAGCCCGAAGACTTTGGCTGGTCGGCCGTTCACTTCCAACACGCGCGTTCCCGCGACAAGACGCTTGGGAGCAGGCGCAGCCCCGCGCGCGGCATCGGGTAAGTTGGGCACTACGCTCGCAGCAAGCGCAGTGTGCAGAAATCGACGGCGAGAGAAGGGCTTGCTCACGACCTCGCTCCTTCGTCGTCAGCACGGGGACGACTGGAGAACAGCAGCACCGCCAGTCCAATGCTCAAGCCCAGGGTCGCGACGACGTCGATCGCGTACGCGACATAACTCTGGCGATCCAAACTGCTATCCGTGATTTCATTGGAGATGGCGCAGGTCACGATAGCCACGACCAGTAATGCGAGCAGCGTAACAGCAACAATCACATCATGGGTGCGTGACGACCCATGGCGTCTCGCGAAGAGCTTGCCGCTGTCCCGATACTTTGTAATTTGGCGATGGCGAACGAAGTTAGGATTACGTTTCATGGCGGTAAGCGACGACTGCGTTGGATGCAGCCGCACCTTCTTTGAGGGACGAACTTCACGACCCTCGGGAACCATACCCGGTGCTCGACCTAACGGGTGTTATCGAAGCTACTTATGCGCCGCGCAGGCGTACATGTTGATTTCCATGCCAACCGGCACTTCGACGATCTTCGGTGTTTTCCAGGCCATTTTTAGAACTCCTTAAATCCGCGGCGCGATTGCCGCCGTCATCACCTCCTCTATGTAGCGACGTGCTGCGGGCCCCCAACTAAATTGGCGTTTAGTGTTGTGAGGCGGAGATGAACGAGGCACCTCGCTAACCTTGAGCCGCTTCCTCAACAGCGCGTCATGCATGCCGGATTTTTCATCGGCTCTGGTGCTGATATCGTCTCGTTAGACATGGTGCACCTCGATGACGGGGTTGAATTGCGGATGTGGCTCAGTCGGCCGAGAGCCGATCGCCTGAAGGAACGGTGGCGGCGCATGGCGGGACCGACGGAGTGCGGATTGTGCGGCATCGAATCAATTGCGGAAGCGGTGCGTCCGACCGCCACTATCGGTCATGGGGGCAATTCTCGCCGGGACAGATCATGGCTGCCATGGAAGGCCTGCCAGCGCGCCAAGTACTTAATATCGAGACGCGCGCCGTTCACGCGGCGGCCTTCTGGACTGTCACGAGCGGTATCGTTGCGTTGGGAGGACGTTGGCTGCCACAATGCGCTCGACAAGCCTTCAGGGGCTCTAGCTAGCCCGTGCCTCCATTGTGGCGAGCGAGGGTATCGTACTTCTCACCAGCAGGGTATCGGTGGAGATGTGCCGAAAGCCGCCTCGATTGGGGCGCCGGCGCCCGCGATGGTGTCGATTTCGGCTCCGACCGTGCTCGGATGGCGGATGCAGCGGGTATCACACTTGCCGCCATCGCGCGCGCGGACGGATTCGAAGTGTTCACTCATCCGTGTAGAATCGCATAGGAGCCATTGCGGTAGTGACGCGATTGTTATCAGCATGGCATTGCTGCAACACTATCTCATCCAGTGACAAGACGATCCGTTGACGAGTAGAGCCGGTCCAATGCGGGAAAGGGGCCATGCATCTCAGCTCTCACTCATTGACCGCCGGCCGCATCGACGGGTGGTTCGAAGCCTTTCAATGCCAACCGTGCAAGGAGCGCAATATGCGAAAACTCATCATAGCTACCCTCGTGCCGGGCTCTCCGCCAGTTATGGCCGCGGCGGCATGCACGGGGGAGGGATGCACGGGAAAGGTATGCCTGGAGGAGAGATGCAGGGCCTGACGGCTCCCGCGAATCCAGCGGTCCCGCCCTCACTGACGCCGGATTCCCGCATCACCGGGACCGCACCGCTACCGCCGCATCATCAGCCAACGTCGGCTGACGTTCCCTCGCTCCCGGACGCCATGCTCAAGCCGACCCCTGAAGAGGCCGCCGTCGATCGAGCGATTGGAAACATCTGCCGGGGCTGTTGAGTGCACGCCTGGCCCACCGCAAAAGGGCGACTCCGACGCCGCAATCCGTCATTTCGGCAGCGTCTTCAGATAGGCGATCACGTCCCGCCGATCTTTCTCGTCCGGGACTGAGTAAATCATCTTCGTGCCCTTGGCGAACTTGCTGGGGCCCCGCAGCCATTCGTCAAGAGTTGTTTCATCCCAGGTGACGTTAAGTCCTTTGACTGCCGAGGAATAGCTATAGCTAGGTTCTGTTCCGCTCTTGCGGCCGAAGACACCGCCCAACGACGGTCCGACCTTGTTTTCACCCGGCTTGGTCGAATGGCAGGGGGCGCAATGGGCGAAGATCTTTTCGCCGGCCGCGGTAACGCCCTCCGCGTGCGCGGCAAGCGGGCCCGAAAGCGTCCCATTGCACGCCAGCATCATCGAGCAGATAGCAACGCAGATCCTAGTGACGATGCGCATCTGCTACCCCTAGGGTTCAGGCGTTTGCGTTGAGTTCTGTATCAACGCGCGGTTAGTCCTCGCAAATTGCATTGATTTCCAGGATGCCATGCTCCCGAACACGCCGTCGCGCCGGATGAGGCCGTGGTAAAGCGCGGCCCCGAAATGCGCGAGGAATGTCGCGAACAACAGGTAGGCGAGGACGGAATGGAGGTCGCGGAGCCAGGCATAGAGGGTCAAATCATGCGGCAAAATCGGCGGTAGCTGCACTGGGCCGTAGAGCACGATCGGATAGCGCGCTGCCGACAGCATGCCCCAGCCGACCAACGGCATGACGAGTATGAGTGCGTAGAGCGCGATATGCGATGCCTTGGCGGCGAAACGCTGCAGGGATGGAACCGTGTCGGGCAAATCTGGCGGCGGATTGATGAAGCGGTTGACGATCCGCGCGACGCACAAGCCCAGGATCGCAATTCCGAGCGGCCGGTGGATCGAGACCAGAAGGTCGTAATGTCGGGAGACTGAAGCGGCCATGCCGACGCCGATGAACAGCATCGCGATGATCATGGGCGCCATCAGCCAATGCAGAAGCCGGGACGCGGCCGGGAAGCGTGGCTGGGCGGTCATGACTTGCCTCCAACTTGCACTTGCTCCGGCGTGACTGCGCTGGGTGGCTTTTCATGCTTCTCTTCGGCCCGCAGCGTGAACGAGCGCGCATAGGCCGCCGAGCGGGCGCTTAGCAACGGGTCGTCGGACGGCTCGATGCCGGCTGGCAAGACCAAAGGATCGTAGTTGATGGCGGTGCAGCGCCCGCTGTCTTCGCTCGAGGCTTGATCGATGGTCACCGTGCCGGCGCCGATCTGCTGGCGGCCCTCTGGCCAGGGCTGCGTCGCATCGTCGGTCGAGTCGCCAGCTTGTCCGATTGTCACGATCAGCCGCCACTGCCGTGGATGCTGCGCGATTTGGGCGATCAGGTCATCAAAGAGATAGTTCTCGTCTCCTGCCTCCGGTTGCTCCGCCGCGTCGGCCGCGACTGGTTGCACCGGCACTACGGACCAACGAACCGGCAGAGAGGCACCGGCTGCGTCGACGAAGCGAAAGGCGTTGAGGCCGTTGAAGCTGGAGTCTGCGAAACCGGAAGTGATCTGGCGTTTCTTGATCAGGGCGAGTGCCCGCGCGGTTTCCGGATGAGCAGCCAGGAACGCTTTTATTTTAGCTGGATCAGGCTTTCCGGTCGCCGGATCGGGGCTGAAGGCGAGCAACTGCTCGTAAAAGCCGCGCGCCGAGTTCACCGGAAAAACCGGAATGTTGTTCATGCCCGTGCGCCATTCCTCGCCGCCAGGCGGCAGGAAGCGCAGTGCGATGCTGCGCACCGTGTTGGGCGCATCCGGCTGAAAGGGCGTGCCCCCGGCGAGCGCGAAGCGGCCAACCACCGGGACGTGGCCGGTCTTGAAGACAGCGGCTTTCGATATTGCTGCTGCCTGCCCGCTGCTTTCGAACCAGCCGGTGACGCAAACTCCCTTGGCGTGGTTGCGGCGGAAGCCGACGTGGGTGCCGTTGGCATCGCGGAAGGCTGCCATCATCCGGTCTTGCGTCAGCCGCTCTGGCGAGAGCCAGCCACCGGTGTAAGCGAATGCCCCGGTCACGCTCAGCATTACCGCGCCAATCGCGCCCAATCGGACCAGCAGTCCGGGATTGGTCGCTGTAGCCGCTTTGAACCAGAGTGGTTTCATATCGTGTGTATCCGACGTTCGGCGAGCGTCGCCCGCATGGCGCTTTTTCTGCGTTATGCGGGTCGTTTACTCGATCACTGGCTGGGGACCACTACCTGGGAGGCTTCGGCGTGGAGCCTGATACCCGCCAAACCGTGTTTCCGACGTCGTCAGCAATCAACAATGCGCCATTCTTGTCGACTGCCAAGCCAACCGGACGTCCCCGCGCGTGATTGTTCGCATCGAGGAAGCCTGTGACGACATCCTGCGCCGGGCCACTTGGCTTTCCGCCACTGAACGGCACAAAAACCACTTTGTAACCGTTAAGCGGCGTTCGATTCCAGCTTCCGTGCTCGCCGACGAACGCACCGCCGCGATAGTTTGCGGGAAGCCCGGTGCCTGTGTACATCGCCAATCCCAGCGGCGCGACGTGAGAGCTCAACGAATAGTCCGGCGCAATTGCTGTCGCGACCAGATCGGGCCGCTGCGGCATGATGCGCGGGTCCAGATGTTGGCCGTAATAGCTGTAGGGCCAGCCATAAAAGCCGCCGTCCTTTACCGAGGTCAGATAATCTGGAACCAGGTCGGGGCCGATCTCATCGCGTTCGTTGGCGATGGCCCAGAGCTTGCCGGTCTCAGGCTCCCATTGCAGGCCGGTAGGATTGCGTACGCCGCTGGCGAAGATGCGATGCGCGCCCGACGCAACGTCGACCTCCCAGATCGCGGCCCGCTCATATTCGGCGCCGATTCCGTTTTCACCAACGTTGCTGTTGGATCCGACCCCGACATAGAGCTTGGAGCCATCCGGACTGGCCAACAGCGACTTGGTCCAGTGGTGATCGATTGGTCCGCCGGGAAGATCCGTGAGCTTGGTGCCTGCCGCGGTGATGCTGGTCTGCCCATCCTGATATGGATAGCGGACGATGGCATCGGTGTTCGCAATATAGAGATCGTGACCAACCAGGGCGACGCCGAATGGCGAGTTGAGATGATCCAGAAATACGGTTCGCACTTCGGGAATGCCGTCACCATTGGTGTCGCGCAGCAGCGTGATGCGGTTTGCGTCCTTTGCCTTGGCGCCGGCAAATGACTGCACCCAGCCGGTAATGATGTCCTTGGGCCTGTAAATCGGAGCTTCCGGGCCATTGCTCTCGACCACCAGCACGTCTCCATTGGGCAGGACATAGAGGGAGCGCGGGTGCTGGAAGCCGGTCGCCAGTGCATGAACCTGCAGCCCCTCCGGCACGGTGGGAGTTTCCTTGCCCCATCCTACGACCTTTGCGACGCGCATCGGCGGCATCAAGTACTGCTGCAACTCGGGCAGCACGGGATTGGCGCCGATCTGCATTTTCGGATCGCCGGCATGATCGTCACAGCCGGCGAGTCCGAGGCCGGCGACAAGGAGAGCGGCGAGACGCGGCAGCCTCGTCGAACCTACATTCTTGAGGGTGTGCATCATGATTATACTCCAAACCGATGGCGACTTTTCAGGGCCCTGGCAATAAGTGCCGTCAACACGAGAACGACGACGACAAGCGCGGAAAGCATCAGACCGGTCGGTACCACCGCGGTATAACCGTCGCGGCTGTGAACGAAAGCGTTTGTCAGTGCGAGCAAGACCGCGATCGCGTAGCCAATCGCGCGGGGCCAAGCCGGCCTGTCGATTCGTCTGCCGCCTACAAGGTCGATCACGTACGCAATAGTGGCCAGGCCCGCCATGATCAGACCGGCCGCAATGAGCCAGATGGAGAATCTCTCCCACATCACATCAGGCATCTGCCAGTAAGCAAGATCGGTGGCCAGAGCGGCGGCGAAATAAGCGAAGGAGAACGACACCAACATCCGATGGATCGGTCGTCCGCGCGGCCTGCTGGCCGACTTCAAATTGGCATCCTCTATGAAACTCGCTTCCGCGATCGTAGCGTGCTGCTCCATGTTTCAAATTCTCCCGACTGAGGTTGCGCGCATCTCTGCTTCCAGGCCGCTTGATCCCTGTGTCCTGATCGCCGGCGTGAAGATTTGGTCCGACAATCCAATATTGACATCGTTCGCGCGCGGGTCCTCTAAATTCGGTTTTAGTTTTCGAGATGGGTTCGAACGTGCGCGCTCGGGAGTTCTGCCGCTACATCTGCATGAGGTGATCTATCGGCGTCATGTTGCGGTTGAGGTTCGCCATGAGGATATTCATCGCCGAACCAGAAAATGGGACCGCTGACAATCCGTTGCCGTAATCACGCGGATCTCATTGAGGCAGACCGCTGGCACAACCCGTACGAAGTCGCGCGGTCTCTTCGCCTTACTCGAATCGCGGAACCACCGGGATGGTGATATGCGGTGGCGGCAGCGGAGCTATCTTGGATGCGTTGCCGATCCCGCTGGGATCGACCATCACATTATTCAGACCACCGACATTTGCCGGGCCCGGCGGAATACCACTGATCGGTACATTGCCGGACCCGGCGGCGCCTGCGGTCCGCGCGACCTGCGCAAAGGAAGTGGCGGGGGTGGCCAGGGACAGTAACAATACGAAAGCGATTTTTGGCGCGGTATTGGACATGACGAATCTCCATTGTTTGATGAGAGCGTCTTCGTAGCTGCAGCTGATCTAGGTCTGTCCAGCCGACGCACCATTAAATTGAATTTTAGAGTATTGGCAGGATGGGGGCTGCGTTCCCATTTTCTCTTCATCCCATCAAGGAGAACCAACCAGGAGACCCGAGATGAAATTCGCATTGATTGGCGCCGCCGCTCTTGTCACGGCGGCTTCCGTAACTCCCGCACTGGCGCAAGGCGTTATCGAAGATCCTGGCTATTGCGCGCAGTTCTACCCGAACGCAAATTGCCAAAACCTGGGACCTGGCAATCCGTACACCGAGGGCGGCTACTATCGAAACAACTGGCACAACGGCAACGCGTCAATCGATCACCATCGGCAACGTCACCATCAGACGCACCGCCGCCAAGGTGGCTGCTTTCAGCCCCCGAACGTGACGCGTTGATCAAACTGAAAATGAAAATATCTCGAGGCGGCCTGGCATGCGTCATGGCGGCCTCAATGTGCTTTCGTTCCCATGGAAGGCAGAGCGCAATTCAAGCGATCGATGTAAAATTCAATTTAGCTTCCTGAAGCCTAATTTAATGGGAGAGGCAGCGTTTCGGCTTACCTCCGTTGTGACGTCCTGAGATTCAGGGCCGAGATTACCAATCGACACACGGAGAAAGACGATGAACCGAGCCAAGATCTTCGGTGCGGCAGCGATTCTGTCGCTGATGTTCGCAACGCCGGTTTTCGCGCAGGCAGCTATCCAGGAGCCGGGCGCGTTCGCATTCTACTATCCCAATAACGACGTCCTGAATGGCGGCCGGCCCACGCCGGCGGCGGGCCCGCACGCCACGACACCGCAGCTGTTCGGCAGCGGCGGCCCGGTCATCCCGAGTCCGCGGATGCACGTTCGCCGGCACGCCTGGAAGTAAGCTGACGCGAAGCATCTATGCCGGCTCGAAATCGGGCGCGGCAAATCCAGAAAAGGCCGCGTCGGAACGACGCGGCCCTTTCCATGTCTGAGCGGGAAGGGGGAAGGGCAAACCTAAGGAATTCCAAATCGACCCTGTGGGACCGGCAAGAGCGGATAAGGCGCAGCAATCCACGGCAAGCATCGCCGCGGTTTGTGATTATCATCAAGATGCCTTCCTCCGGGACCGGGCCGAGCTTCGCCGAGGTTATTCCAGGCACACCGATTTTGCGCGGAGGACAAGGATGACCAAGCCGCCCGACATCGACAGGAATGTTGGCTCCGCGTCCCGGCGGCGATTTCTGAGGGAAGGTAGCGCCTTATTGGGCGGGGCTGTCATTGCTGGTGGCCTCGCCGGAAGTGAAGCGCGCGCGGCCGAAAATACGGGCAACCTCCCTCCCAACGTGCCGGAATGGATGAAGACGCCCGGCGATCCCATGGGAACCCAGCCCTACGGCGCGCCGTCCCCGTTCGAAAAAGATGTCATCAAAAACGTCTCGAAGACGCTGCCGCAATATTTGTCGGCATCTGGACGCACGCCGTTGCAGGACCTCGACGGCATCATCACGCCGAACGGTCTGTTCTACGAGCGCCATCATGGCGGCGTTCCCACCATTGATCCGGCGCAGCACCGGCTGATGCTCAATGGCCTCGTCGACAGGCCCCTGATCTTCACGATGGACGACATCCGGCGCTTTCCCTCGGAGTCTCACATCTATTTCCTCGAATGCTCGGGCAACCCGGAATACAAAAAGCCCTATGGCAAGACCGCTTCCGATCTTGTCGGCCTGCTGAGCTGCGCCGAATGGACTGGGGTCAGCCTGAAGCTGGTGTTGCAGGAAGCGGGCCTGCAGCCGGGCGCAAAATGGGTTGTCGCCGAAGGCGCCGATTCCGCGGCAATGACCCGGAGTATTCCGATCGAGAAATGCCTTGATGACGCGATGCTGGCGTATAGCCAGAACGGCGAGCGGTTGCGCCCGCAGCAAGGCTATCCGCTTCGCCTGCTGGTGCCGGGCTTCGAGGGCAATATGAATGTGAAGTGGCTGCGCCGCCTGCATGTCACCGCGGAGCCAGCTTACTCGCGTGAAGAGACGTCCAAATACACCGACCCAATGCCCAACGGTACGGCGCGCGAATTCACTTTCTACATGGAAGCCAAATCCATCATCACCCGGCCGTCAGGCGGCCAGCGGCTGACGGCGCCGGGTTTCCGCGAAATCAGCGGCATCGCCTGGACCGGACGCGGCAAGGTTAGTCGTGTCGATGTATCCGTCGATGACGGCAAGAGCTGGCAGCAGGCCCAACTGCAGGAGCCGGTGCTGACCCGGGCGCTGACCCGCTTCCGCCTGCCGTGGCATTGGGATGGCAAGCCTGCGGTGATCCAGAGCCGTGCCATCGACGAAACCGGGTACGTACAGCCGACCTTGGCTGAATTGCTCGCGGTACGCGGCGACAACTACGTCTACCATAACAACGCGATCTGGCCATGGCGTATCGCTGAAGACGGCGAGATAACAAATGCCAACGCGTAGGCTTGTATTTTCAGCATTGGCTGTTGCCACACTGCTGTGCGCGACCCGCGCGGAGGCGCAAAGCCTGTATGGCATCGGCCGCGCGGCGACGCCCGCGGAGATCGCGGGTTGGAACATCGATGTCGGCGGCGACGGCAGCAACCTGCCGCCGGGAAGCGGCACCGTCAGCCGTGGAAGTGAAGTATTCGATCAGCAATGCGCGGCCTGTCACGGCGCAAAGGGCGAGGGCGGCATCGGCGACCGGCTCGTCGGCGGGCAGGGCACGCTCGGAACGCCAAATCCGGTGCGTACGGTCGGCAGCTACTGGCCATACGCGCCGACGTTGTTCGATTACATACGCCGCGCCATGCCACAGAACGCGCCGCAATCGCTAAGCAACGACGACGTCTACGCGTTGTCCGCCTATATCCTTAGCCTCAACGGCCTGCTGCCGGCGAATGCGACGCTTGATGCCAAGTCGCTTGCCGCAATCAAGATGCCAAATCGCAACATGTTCGTTGGCGATCCCAGGCCCGACGTCAAAAACCCGGAATGCATGTCGAACTGCTGACGTCGCACGTTGTTCTGCCGAAATGCTGCGATGACGCGTCAACAGCAGCAATATGGGACAAGCGAGTACAAGTGTACGTTCGCATATTTTAGAAATCCACTGCAAGCTCCGTGCGGGCAAATGATCGACATCGTCGTCGAATGTGCAAGCATCTCATGAGGTCGCCAATGTTGCGCAAAGCCACAGTCGTTCTTGCAATTGTCCTTGTTTTCGGAAGTCACGGCCTTTCCACCAGCGCATTTGCCCGAAGCGGCGGCCATGGTGGCGGTGGCACAGGTGACAGCTTTCGCGGCAATCATTTTCGCGGCGCGTTCGGTGGCATTTCCGGTGGCGGCTTTGGCGGTTACGGTAGCCGCACCGGTGGTTTGCGCAACGGATTCCGCGACCACGAGAGCCGCGATGTGTTGGGCCACTGGGGCACCTACTATGGACCCATGATTCCCGCGCTTTGAAATTGAGAGCCGCATGGCCGCGTCAAAGTGCCATGCTGAGAAGTAGTCGCTGATCGCTGACCCAGAATGGCAAGAAGGTCCTGAAACTTTAGGCCTTGAGATCGCGCGCCTTGCCGAAATACATCAGTTCCCAGATGGCACGGTCTTCGAAATGATCCACACGCACGCCCCTCTCGAACCTCTCCATCGTTACCTTGCCGGTGAAGCGGTGATAGGCGCCGTCGAATCCGATCAGGCGGGCGATGATCCGCTTGAGCAGCGGCGCGCGGTCGGTGAGGATGGCTTGCAAAATGGTCTTCTCGCGCTCGAATGACACGACATAGCGCGTATCGGCATCGTGATAAGTGTAGCGGGTGACATCGGCCACCGGCTTGCCGGTCTTGCCGTCGATCGCGATCCGATCCGTCTCGAAGGATACCTTCGCATCGTTGTCAGCAATGATTCTGCCGCTCTTGGCTAGCATGAATATGGTTTGCGTTTCATGGCCGTAAGAGGCGGTGGCGGTGATGTAGGACGCGATGACGGTGTGGGGACCGACGCTGGCGCGGGCCCAGTACCAGTTGTGCATCAGCGTCTGCATGGGGACGTCGCCCCAATTGTGATCGTGATATCCGCTGCCGGAGGCGCGGTGTTCCTCAGAGCCGATTGTGTAGCAGACGTTTGCCCGCCCCTGGGGCACCGCGGGGAGCCAGCCAAAGAGCTTTTCTCGCTCTTCGGCACCAAAATAGAGATGGCCGGATTTGGGGCGCCAGGCGGGGACGTCGGCCGTCAATTCGATATCGACCGATATCTCCTCGATGATTGCGGTGATGTGATAGCGCTTGAGATCGCCAACGAAACGGTTGGGACCGATGCTGACATCGCAACCGGATTTCGATGCCTTGAAGAGCTCCGGCCTGGTGTCGAGAAGCTTCGCGAAGCTGCGGCCGTCTGGCAAGGTGAGGTTGATGGTGATCCTCGGCGCAAGGGGACCGTTCGGGCTGACATTCGGTTTGGTGTAGAAAACCACGACGACGGTGGCCCCATTGTCGAGATGGGCATCGAAGTACCACCATTCATAGCGGCCACTTTCCGTGCCGATACGTTGGCCGTCCTCAAACTCCGCTATTTCAACCGGCTTGATCCCAAGTCGTTTGTAATCGGAGGCGCGATCCGCCAGTCGGATATGGCTGTTGTTACGATGCATGGTTATTCTCTTGCGGCGATGGAATTTCAGAACCGATGGCGTGGCGCTACCTGTCGGTGATCTCAGTGTCCGGATGCGAACTGATGGTCATGAACCAGACGGCGCTAAGTAACGTCGCGCAGAACGTGTCCCAATAGAGCCAGAATATCCCGGCTGCTCACGCGACCTCGTCTGGTTGGGGCGATTGATTCGTTTCTTCAGAACGGCCGACGGCTTGAACACGATGATACGAGACGGAGCAATCCGCACCTCGGTGACGCTTCTCGGCTTGCGGCCGATGCGCGTGGCTTTCTTAAGGTCTTTTGTCACAGCTCTGCTTCCTTGCGATCTCAGTATCCCCAACAGGATAATGCGCACCGCGACACAGGAATACGAGCCTGATCACGCATCCGTTTACTGAAACGTCGACATTCGCGAACAGTCACAGGGCGTGGAATCTAAAATCGAATTTACTTGAGCTTGACCGACGGCGATGTTTCTCTGATCGCCAATTTGGAAATGCCAGTTTTTTGGAGCCTCGTCCCCCGATGACACAACTCTCGCTTCTCGGCCTCTCCGGCAGCCTGCGCCGCGCCTCCAACAGCACCGCGGTGCTTCGCGGCCTGCAGAACGCGCTCGGGTCCCGGGCTGCGCTCGACATTTTCCCGCTGCATGCGATTCCGCTCTACAACGAGGATGATGACGCCGAGCACGCACCTGAATCGGTGCGTGCCCTGCGTTCGGCGATTGAGGCGAGCTATGGCGTGATCATGATCTCACCCGAATACAATCATGGCATGTCCGGCGTCCTGAAGAATGCGCTCGACTGGGCCTCTCGGCCCTACGGTCTGTCGGCGCTGAAAGGCAAGCCGGTGCTGACGATGACGGCCTCGCCCGCCTTCACCGGTGGTGTGCGCGCGCAGCAGCAGATGTACGAGACACTCGCATCGATACCGGCACGTCCTGTTTTTCGGCCGCAGATCGTGATCGGCGGCGTGCACGAGAAGGTGCGCGACGGGCGCCTCATCGACGAAGCTGCGCTCAGCTTCGCACTTGCGGGTGTCGATGATCTCCTCGAGGAGATCAGGGCAGCGCGCTTTGTTCGAGCGGCGGCATAAACGTCACGACTGCCGCATAGGCGCGCTGGACATCAAGGCCTTCATGTTCGGCGCCCGGGAAAAGCCAAAGCCACCCGAAATTATTTCCGTCGACATTAGTCAGCGAATTCGCTCTTGGACCTTACGCAATGTTTCTATGCATTTCTTGAGACCGGCATGTTCGTCATTCGACAGAGGAGGCTCGAGGGCCTGGAGGCAACCGTCGCGGCCGACGAGGCCGGGTAGCGAGAGTGTCACTCCAAGTTTTGAATTATAGGCCCCGATCGGAACTACGGTGCGTTCGTCGCGCAGCACGATTTCGGCGATCCGTGCGCAGACCATTCCAATTCCATACTGGCTGGCTCCAATACCTTCAATGATCGTGATGTTTGCATAGCGCACTTCATTCTCGATCGTCGTGCGGACGTCGTCGCCTTGCATAACCCCGAACTGCTCAAGCGCATCCGGAAGCGGGACGCCGCCCACGCGGGCGGCGGACCAATGAAAAATCTGGGATGTTCCGTGTTCGCCCAGAACCTGCGCTTCGATGGCTGTAGGAGCTACCCTGAGCCGTCGGCCCAGATGCACGCGAAAGCGCAGGCTGTCGAGCAGCGTGCCGGTAGAGAGAACGCGTTCATGGCCGGCCAGTTCGCGGGTAAGATAGGCAAGCGGATCAGGAGGGTCGGTGACGACGAGCAGAACGGCGTCCGGCGCGGCCGTGGTGATCGGCGGAATTACCTTGCGGTAGATCTCGGCATTCCTGTCCAGCAGGCGCAAGCGGCCTAGGGGATCGCTGCGATCCGTTGCCCCGCCGGATTTCTCGTTGACGCCGGCGGTGATCATGATGAGTGCGGCGCCTGCCAGATCCGAATAGTCTCCTTCTGTCACCCTGGCAGTAGATGACAGTGGCGCCCCGTAGCCCATGTCGGTCGCCATGCCTCTCGCGCGATCGCGGGCTCGGTTGACGAGAACCAGCTCGCTGGCGCAACCTCGCATGAGGGTTGCCATTGCACATGCGGCCCCGACGGCTCCTGCTCCGACAATTCCGATCTTCATGACATATCCTCATCCGTGCCTTGGATTTTCGGTGGCGGTGACCGAAATGCTCAATGATCAAACCGGCATTTTCCTGGTCGGAAGTGCCAGCTATGCTGGGGAAAGGCCCGGCCTCGAGCTTTAGCGGCAGCGAACGATTTGAATAATCGACAGCGCGTCACTGGCAGGGAAGGTTTGCCTGAGGGCGTCGTCGAGTTGGCTGTTGACACGTTCCCACTCCGCACCCTGCATTCTCGATCTTGTTGATCGAGGTTTCTTTCGAACCTTGGCTCGACGTTTGGGAACTGTTCGGCCGCTCCTGTCACTCATTGGTGCCTCCTTTGATGCTGGCGCAAGTCAGGACAGAAAGGCCGTCGTTAGGACTCTGGTCGAACATGTTCATCCATCGACGGGTAAATCGGGAGAAATCCGCGAGGGTGAACTTCCGCATCGTTTCTTTCGTCCAGGGCTCAGGTATGCTGACCGCACTCGAAGAGGAACCAGGTTCGCTTCTCAGTCTCGTCAATCCAGTTCTCCAGCAGGCTTGCAGTGGCCACATCCCCTGCCTTGTCGCAGAGCGAATGAACCTCGCGCATGTTCCGCGTCAGTGTTGCGTTGTCTTCGCGGAGTTCGGCTATCATGCCGAGCGGCTTAACGTATTCCGCATCGTTGTCTACGACGCGCTGAAGGCGCGAGATCTGGCCGATCGAACGAACGGTCGTCCCGCCGATCTTCCGCACGCGTTCGGCAATGTCGTCCGTCATGGAGAAAAGCTGGTCGCCCTGGTCATCGAGCATCAGGTGATAGTCGCGGAAATGCGGACCAGACATATGCCAATGGAAATTCTTGGTCTTGAGATACAGCGCAAACACGTCCGAGAGAAGCACCGTCAATTCGGCGGAAATATCGCGAACCGCGTTTTCCGAAAGAGTGGTGGGAGTCGTGAGCGGCGTTTTCTGCAACATGTGAGTGACCTCGTCGATTGTTGGTCGGGTGATTTTCAGCAGCAAGCAGATGGCGATCTGCGGCGTATCGATCGGATAGTCCGTAGATCGTCCTCGTTCCCGGATGTTTCAATTAAAAAGCTGTTTAGCCTTCCAGGACCGTCACAAGAGAGCGGCATGCGCCCAAAATAGTTGCGAAGCAGCGGGCGTCAGCATGACGGTACTCTCGCCCGAGCCTGCCGCGATGGACATGCGCCATGGTCGCTATCTCCATGTCTGCAATGATCGCTCATGATCTCAACGCTGCATCCGAATGTTCATCGCATCGGACGGCGGCATCAGCATGTTGTCGTTCAGATCCGTCACGATCCACATCGTACCGACGACCACCACGAATACGATGAGCAGGCCGAAGGCGAGCGCGAGTATGTTGTTGGTGCTGTCCGGCCCGCTGGTGAGGTGCAGGAAAAACACCAAGTGAATTCCCATCTGGGAAATGGCGAGGACCGCGAGCCCCAGGCCAATGCCGCCTGGCCAGAGCAGCGACGTGTTCGCAACCCAGAAGGACGTCGCCGTGAGAATGAGCGCCACCAGCAGGCCGATGGTGTAGACCAGAGCCTCCGAGGGAGACCGTGCCTGCATTTCCTCGTTCGGGATATCTCCGGGGGCACGATCGTATCGAACGTCCGTCATAGGCTAATTCCCATCAGATAGACTACCGTGAAAACGCCGACCCAAACGATGTCGAGCGCGTGCCAAAACAGGGAGAAGCAGAGCAAGCGGTGTTGTACGCTGTCGACGAATCCCATCACCGCCACCTGGACCATCATCACCACGAGCCAGATCAGCCCGAGGGCGACGTGCAACCCGTGGCAGCCGACGAGCGTGAAGAAGGCGGAGAGAAAGGCGCTGCGCTGCGGCGTCGCGCCGTGAGCGATCATGTCGGCGAATTCGCGGAGCTCGAGCGTGAGAAATGTCGCGCCGAGCGCAAACGTGACCAGGGCACCCAAATATGTCCCGAGACGATTTCGCGAATTGACCGCGAGCGACATCAGTCCGCAAGTGTAGCTGGAGACCAGTAGGCACGCGGTTTCGATCGCCACCGTGGTCTGATTGAAGAGCTGGGCGCCGGTTGGACCTCCCGCCGTTGCGCGAACGAGAATCGCATAGCTCGCAAACAGCGCGGCAAACATGACGATGTCGCTCAACAGGAGTATCCAGAAGCCATAGGCGACCACGACCCTCTTTGGGGCGGGCCCCGTTTCACTTGCGCTTGGCAGCGCCTCTGGCGGGACGCTATCGATGGCGGCGGCGATGTTCATGCGGCAGCTCCTGCCGATTGAGCCCGTTCGAACTGGGCAATCTGCTTGGCTGGCACCTCGAATTCAGGGTGTCTGCGGAATGCAAAGGCAAGCAGTGTCGCGAATGCTCCGAACAGGCCGACGCAGGCGAGCCACCATATGTGCCAGATCATCGAGAAACCGATGAGGACGGCGAAGAAGGCCGAGACAAAACCGGTGGCGCTGTTTTTGGGCATTTCTATCGGTTCGTACACATGCGCCGACCCCGGCCTGTCCTGCCTTGCCCGGTCCCTTCGCTTGCTGGTCCAGAAAGCGTCCCTTCCGGTAACGTTTGGTGCGGAAGAAAAATTCCAGGCTGGCGGCGGCGACGCTGTCGCCCATTCGAGCGTACGGCCATTCCATGGATCGGCGGTCACACGCAACTTGTCGCGAGCGCGAATCGACACGACGAGCTGCACGATCTGACAGATGATCCCGCCCAGGATGACGACGGCGCCGATCATCGCGACCACCAGCCACGGCTGCCACGCCGGATCGTCATAATGCTGCATGCGCCGGGTCATGCCCATCAGGCCCAACAGGTAGAGTGGCATGAATGCGAGATAGAACCCGACGAACCAGCACCAGAACGAGGCTTTGCCCCAGCGTTCGTCGAGCGCGAAGCCGAAAGCCTTGGGGAACCAATAGGTGTATCCCGCCATCGCGCCGAACAGTACGCCGCCAATGATGACGTTGTGGAAATGCGCGATGAGGAATACGCTGTTGTGAAGCTGGAAGCTGACCGGCGGCACGGCGTGGAGCACGCCGGTCATGCCACCGATGACGAAGGTCACCATGAAGCCGACCGTCCATAGCACCGGCACTGTGAGCCGGACGCGGCCGCCGTACATCGTGAACAGCCAGTTGTAGATTTTCACGCCGGTTGGCAAGGCGATGATCATGCTCATGACGCCGAAGAAGCCGTTGACGTTTGCGCTGGCGCCCATGGTGAAAAAGTGGTGCAGCCAGACGAAGAACGAGAGAATGCAAATCGCCATGGTCGCTACCACCATCGAGCGGTATCCGAACAGCGGCTTGCCAGAGAAGGTTGCGATGACCTCGGAAAACACGCCGAACGCCGGCAGGATCAGGATGTAGACTTCCGGGTGTCCCCAGACCCAGAACAGGTTGGCGTACAACATTTGATTGCCGCCGGCCTCATTCGTGAAGAAATGGAAGCCCAGATAACGATCGAGCAGCAGCATCGCGAGAGCCGCGGTCAGCACCGGAAAGGCCGCCACAATCAGCAGGTTGGTGGCGAGCGAAGTCCAGCAGAAAACCGGCATGCGCATGTAGCTCATGCCCGGGGCGCGCATCTTCAGTATGGTCGTGACGAAGTTTATTCCGGACAGCAAGGTACCGAGTCCGGAAATTTGCAGCGACCAAAGATAGTAGTCGACGCCGACGCCGGGCGAATATTGCAATTCGCTGAGTGGCGGATAACCCCACCAGCCGGCTTTCGAGAACTCGCCGACCGCGAGCGAAACGTTGATCAACAGCGCACCCGCGGCGGTCAGCCAGAAGCTGACGGAGTTGAGCGTAGGGAAGGCGACATCGCGGATGCCGAGCTGCAGCGGCACCGCGAAATTCATGAGACCTACCACGAACGGCATGGCCATGAAGAAGATCATGATCGTACCGTGCGCCGAGAAGATCTGATCGAAATGCTCGGTCGGCAAATACCCCTGTGCGCCGCCGGCTGCGACCGCCTGCTGCGCGCGCATCATGATCGCGTCGCTGAAGCCGCGCAGCAGCATGACGAGCGCCAGTATGCAATACATGACGCCGATGCGCTTGTGGTCGACCGAGGTTAGCCATTCGCGCCACAGATACGGCCAGGCGCCCTTCATCGTGATGAATCCGAGCACGGCCACCACGACAAGGGCCATGAACGCCGTTGCGGCCATGACGATGGGCTGATGAAGGGGAATCGCGCTCCAATCGAGCTTGCCGAGCAGATTCATGGTTCGGCCCTCTGCGGCGTGGAACAAATTGGTAGAGACGGTTCTTGCGTGCCCATGCCGGCGTCCACGATGCCGCTGAACAGATCGGCGGCGACGGTTCGGTAGGTGAACGGCGCGACCGCCTTGCTCGGCTTTGCCAGATCGGCAAGGGCCTGCGTGTCGAGTGCCGGACCGGTTTGGCGAGCCTGGCGAGCCCATTGCGCAAATCCGCTGTCCGTCATTGCATCGACCGTGAAGCGCATGTCGGAGAAGCCGTCACCGCTGAACATGGTGGACCGCCCCGGGTATGTCCCGGGATGGTCGGCCTGCAGGTGAAGGCGCGTCACCATTCCGGACATCGTGTAGATCTGGCTGCCGAGCTGAGGCACGTGGAAGCTGTTCATGACACTCGATGAGGTCAGTTCGAAGCTGACCGGCGTGCCGACCGGCACGACCAGCTTGTTGACACTCGCGATTCCCTGCTCCGGATAGATGAACAGCCATTTCCAGTCGAGCGAGACGACCTGGACCGTAACGGGCGTTACGCTGGAGCTGATCGGCTTACGCGGGTCGAGGTCGTGTGCGCCAACCCACGCGACGCCGCCCACGAGAAGCACCGTCATGGCGGGGATCGACCAGACGAGCAGCTCGAGACGCCCGGAATACTCGAAATCCGGTAAGTATGCAGCGCGCAAATTAGACGCGCGAAACCAGAAGGCGACGGCGAGCGTGGCGAGGATCGTCGGAATAACGATCGCCAGCATGATGCCGAGCGAATTGAACAGGATCAGCCGTTCGGCTGCAGCAATGGGTCCTTTTGGGTCGAGGACGCCTTCCGAGCATCCGCCAAGCGTGACGCCGAGTAAGATGAGAGCGAGTATTCTGTAGCGCATTTTAGGCCTCGTCTGACTTCGCAACGGTGAAAGCGATTGCGGTACGGAGCGGGAGCTGCTGGGCTGCGAGCGGAGCGGATCGCGTGATTCGCCGGGCGTCCTCAAGCGCTGAGACCGTCTCCGACGATCGATCGCCGATGGCGTTGGTCAACAGTGCGGCAAACAGCAAGAACAGATAGGAGATCGAAAACAGGAACAGACGCTGTGCCGCTCGCCGATCGCTCTCCTGCCTCCAACGCAGCTGCAACGCCAGCGCAAGGAAGATCGCTCCGCTGGCGAGGGCAGCCACGCCATATAGCGCTCCGGCATACCCGAGCGCCCATGGCAGCAGCGAGGTCGGTATCAACAGAACGCTGTAGATGAGGATTTGCAGCGTCGTTGCGGTCCGTCCGGCAACGACCGGCAGCATGGGCACGCCGGCACGGCCGTATTCGTCTGCACGATTGAGCGACAGCGCCCAGAAATGGGGCGGCGTCCACAGGAAGATGATCAGAAACAGAATGGCCGGCTCAATGGCGACGCTGCCGGTGGCGGCGGTCCAGCCGACCACCGGAGCAAGTGCGCCGGCAGATCCGCCAATGACGATGTTCTGCGGCGTAATCCGTTTCAGCCAGAGGGTGTAGACGACGACGTAGAAGAAGATCGTGAAGGCGAGCAGGGCAGCAGCTGCGACATTGGTCGCCATACCAAGGACGAGAACCGCGCCGCAGGAAAGAAATAAGCCGAACGCAAGCGCTGCTCGGCGCGAAATCCGGCCGCGAGGGATCGGACGCCGCGCCGTACGGGCCATCACGGCGTCAATGTCGGCGTCGTACCACATATTCAGCACCCCGGCGCCGCCGGCCCCAACGGCGATTGCGACCATCGCAAGCGAGCCGAGTAGTGGATCGAAAGAAACCGGTGCAATCATCATCCCAACGAATGCGGTGAACACCGCAAGCAACATCACGCGTGGCTTCATGAGGGCGAGAAAATCAGGCACCCGTGTCGTCAAACCGGAGCGGGGCAGCACTCGCGGGCGAGCAAGGGAGATGGCTGTGATCTTCATGGTCAAAGTCTTTCAGCGCCAGAGATTTGTTTTTGCCAGTCGGACGACTTCGTCGCCGCGTCCGTTGATCACGGCCTGATGATGTACGGGGTGAAGCCTTTGGCCATTTCCAGTGTCGCCGGAGGGCAGCATCGCCGGTTCGTCCTGTTCACAATCGTGTCGATCGGAACCGGTGCAGATTAGCCGGCCATTCGTACAGCATGTGCTGCGATGTGTTCGCATTCATCGCGAGGTGGCGCCGCTGATACATTGAGTTGACCGGAGTAGTAGACGTTCAGTCACTGCAGGTTGTCGAGTAGCACCGAGAGTAGAGGCGCCCGGATGGTTCGCTCAATTGTACGTGGGTACGGTCAGTTATGTGGATAAGGGTTCGAAGGATCATACGAACGTTTACATCGCCGCCGTTGGCGGAGACCGCGAACGACTGCGAAAGTCTAAATCGGTTTTTAATTGAGAGTGCTGCGAACGGCCGCCATGTATGGGCCAGCTCCAGTAGATTTGTTGGCCGGCTCGCAATGCCGTTTACGCGGAACGCAGTAAGGACAGAGGATGGGGATCGTTCGGTTTGCGCTACGGCTTCCGCACACTTTCTATGTGCTGGCAGCACTGATCCTGTTTCTCGGCGTCGCCGCCATCCGGTCGATGCCGACGGACATATTTCCGGAAATCCAAATCCCGGTGGTCACCGTGATCTGGCAATACACCGGACTTACCACGCCGGAAATGGAGCAGCGCGTCACCACCTACAGCCAATATTCCATCAGTGCGAACGTCAACGGCATCAAGAACATGGAAGCGCAGACGCTCAATGGTCTGTCGATCCAGAAGATTTACTTCCAGCCGAACGTCAATCTCGACCTCGCTATCGCGCAAATCGTCTCCGCTACCAATTCCATTCGCTCGTTGATGCCGCCCGGTATCCAGCCGCCGATCGTTGTGCAGTTCAATGCGTCGAGCGTTCCCGTGCTGCAGCTCAGCCTCAGCTCGGACAGCCTGAACGAGCAGCAGCTCTATGACTTCGGTATCTATCGGGTCCGGCAGCAACTGGCGCCGGTGCCTGGCGTCACTCTGCCGACGCCGGCCGGCGGCAAGTATCGTCAGATCATGGTGGATATCGACCCGGACAAGCTCCTGTCCCGAGGATTGACGCCGCTCGACATCGTGAACGCGGTCAATACGCAGAATCTGACGCTGCCGTCGGGAACAGCGAAGATCGGAGAAACCCAATACACGGTGCGAACCAACGCGACGCCGGCATCTATCGACGATCTCAACATGATGCCGGTAAAGTTTTCAAATGGGGCCACCATCTTTTTGAAAGACGTGGCGCAGGTCCGTGACGGATCCATGGTGCAACAAAACATCGTGCGCGAAGACGGCCGCCGCTCGGTTCTGCTCAGCGTGATCAAGAACGGCAATGCTTCCACATTGGCGGTCGTCAATGGCGTGAAGCAGGCGCTGCAGAACATCCGAGCCGCTGCGCCGGCCGGGCTCAACGTCAAGGAGTTGTTCGATCAGTCGGTATTCGTCAAGAACTCCGTCAATGGTGTCCTGCGCGAAGGTGCCATCGCGGCCGGCCTCACGGCGTTGATGATTCTGGTTTTCCTGGGTTCATGGCGCTCGACGCTGGTGGTGATGATCTCAATTCCGCTGGCGATCCTGTCGTCACTCACCGTGCTGTATTTTCTCGGCGAAACCCTGAACACGATGACCCTCGGGGGCCTTGCGCTGGCGGTCGGCATATTGGTCGACGATTCGACCGTGACGATCGAGAATACCCATCGCCTATGGACGGAGGAAGGCATGCCGCTCTCCGAGGCGACGCTGCATGGCGCCGCCGAAATCGCGGTGCCTACCTTGGTGTCGACGCTCGCCATCAGCTGCGTCTTCACGTCAGTGGTGTTCCTCGACGGACCGGCCAAGTACCTGTTCACGCCGCTGGGACTGGCCGTCGTGTTTGCGATGCTGGCTTCCTATGGATTATCGCGGACCCTGACGCCAATCACGATCGGGCTATTGCTCAGGAGTGAACGTCGCCACACGGGTGAGGGGGCGCCGGCAGGCCTGTTCTCGCGGATGACGGCGGCATTCGACCGCGGCTTCGATCGGCTGCGCGATGGATACTCGAAGCTCCTGACGACCCTGCTTCGGCGGAAGGCGATCGTTCCCGTCGTTGCCGTGTTGATACTCGGCCTTGGCGCGGTGATGGTTACGTTTGTTGGGCGCGACTTTTTCCCGCTGATCGACGGCGGGCAGATCCAGCTGCATGTACGCGCTCCTGCGGGAACGCGCATCGAGAGCACGGAGGCGATGTTCCAGGCGGTCGAGGACAAGATCCGCGAGGTCATTCCGGAGAAGGACCGCTTGATGATCGTCGACAATATCGGACTGCCGGCGCGAGCCTACAATCTCGCATTCGCCGATGGCTCGACGATCGGGATCAACGATGGCGTCATCCAGGTGGCGCTCAAGGAGGGACACAAGCCGACCGCCGACTACATCAAGAAACTGCGTCAGGTACTGCCCGCCGCATTTCCGGAGGCTACATTCTATTTCCAGGCCGCCGATATCGTTACGCAGATTCTGAACTTCGGGTTACCGGCGCAGATCGACGTCCGAACCGTGGGCTACGATCTCAACAATCTCGCGGTCGCAAGGGAGCTTCGCCAACGCCTTGCCGCGATTCCCGGCATCGTCGACGCGCATCTGCAGCAGGAAGTCGACGGTCCGGCCTTCTTTGCCCAGATCGATCGGACCCGCGCGGCGCAGCTTGGTCTCAATGCCAGCACGATCGCTACCAACATCAATGTCAGCCTGAGTTCATCGGAGCAGGTGTCGCCCAATTTCTGGACCGATCCGATCTCGGGGATTCCGTATTATCTGGCTGTGCAGACGCCAGAGTACAAGGTCAACTCGCTGAATGCGCTCGCAAACACGCCGGTTTCCACTTCGCTCGCGGTGAGTGGCCAAACGGTCCCCGGCATGCTCAGCAACGTCGCGACGTTCAAGCGGGAAAAGATCGCCACGAACTCCAATCAGACCAACATCCAGCCGGTATTTGATGTGTATGCCAGTGTGCAGGGCCGTGATCTCGGCAGCGTTGCCGCTGACATCAACAAGGTCACGACCGAGCTGCAGAAGACACTCAAGCCCGGCAATTCAATTCAGGTGATCGGACAGATCCAGAGCATGAACGACTCGTTTCGAAATCTGGGTATCGGTTTGCTGTTCGCCGCGGTCTTCGTCTATCTGCTGATGGTTGTGAATTATCAGAATTTCGGCGACCCGTTCGTCGTGATTCTGGCGCTGCCGGCGACACTCTGCGGCATTGTCACGATGTTGTTCGTCACTGGCACCACGCTGAATGTTCCCTCGCTGATGGGAGCGATCATGGCGGTCGGCGTTGCCTCGGCGAACTCGATACTACTCGTGACCTTCGCGCGCGAGCAGCAGTTGAAAGGGCACTCCGCCTTTGAGGCCGCCCTGAGCGCCGGCTATACCCGGATCCGTCCCGTGCTGATGACGGCTGCAGCCATGATGGTCGGCATGATCCCGATGGCGATCGGAGGCGCGGGCGAGGAGCAGAACGCGGCGCTCGCACGCGCCGTCATCGGCGGGCTGCTGTTTGCGACACCGACGACGCTGCTGATCGTGCCCTACCTATTCGCCATCCTGCGCAAGGGCAACGACGGAAAGCCTCACCATGGCGTATTTGAGGAGGTCCCGGAATGACCGACATTAGTGCGCGGCCCACAGATGAAAATGCCGAGAACCGGACTGACCCTAAGTCAGATCGCGTTGTTGCGCTACCATGCAAGCGGCGGCGTCGTTACGGAGGGGCGCTGCTCGGCGGAAGTGCGTTGCTGCTACTCGTGGGCGGCGTTGGCGCGGGCGCCTGGCGCCATTACCAGGCGGAGGTCGACGTCATGGCCACCGCGCAGCAGAGCAGGGCGTTTGTCCCCGATGTTCGCGTCGCCGCGGTCCGTGCCAGCGACAGCAAGATAACCGTCACGTTGCCGGCGACCACCACAGCATTTGAGGCCGCGAACATTTTCGCCCGTACCAGCGGCTATATCGAAAAGCGCTATGTCGATATCGGCGATCAGGTAAAGGCGGGAGCGCTGCTGGCGAACATCACGGCCCCTGAGCTCGATCATCAGATTACGCAAGCCAAGGCGACGCTGGCTCAGAACCAGGCCACACTGCAGCAAACGCAGGCAAGCCGGGACCTCGCCCAGGTCACCAATGCGCGTGACAGCAATCTGGTCAAGCAGGGATGGCTCACACTTCAGCAAGGCGACAACGATCGCCTCACCCTGCAGGCACAGCAGGCTGCTGTTGCAGTGGCTCAATCGAATATTGCAGCCCAGGAGGCTCAAGTTCGAGTACTTGGGCAGGAGAAGGCCTACCAGCGCGTGGTGGCGCCGTTCGACGGCGTGATCACACAGCGCGCCATCGACAACGGCAGCCTGGTGACATCCGGATCGACCTTCATGTTTACGCTGATGCACCCCAACGTTATCCGAACGCAGGTGTTCGTCCCGCAGGACGAGGCGTTCGGGCTTGGACCCGGCGTCGACGCGGTGGTTCGTGTCCCCGAGATTCCGGATCGTACGTTTCCGGGCAAGGTGACACGGATAGCGAGCGCGTTGCAGCCCGGAAGCCGGACGCTTTTGACCGAGATCGATGTTCCCAATCCGGACGGCGCGCTCAGCCCCGGAATTTACTGCTCGGTCGAGCTGTTTATTCCACGCAAGACGCCAGCGATGATTGTTCCCGCAGGCGCTGTCGTTTTCGATCAAGATGGCTTGCACGTTGCGGTTGTCCAAGATGGCACCGTCCATCTGCAGAAGATCACGATCGCACGCGACTTCGGCAAGGAGGTCGAGGTTCATGACGGCGTCAAGCCCGACGACCAGGTCATCCTCAATCCGATGGTGGGCTTGGCGGAAGGCAGCAAGGTCTCGGTACGAAAAGCGCAACCTGGTTAGGTAGAGCAGGGGAGGAGAAGACGCGATGCGACGCTTGCTGTTCACGATGGCGGCCCTGCTAGCGGGCTCCAGCGCTTGTCTGGCGCAGGTCTCCACAATGGGCACCACAGCCATGGGCCTTCCAACGACGCCGGGAACGATCGTGACATCCCCGCTCAATGGTCCTAGTCCGTTCTCGGCGGTCACCGAGCCAGGCACTCCCGGCACGACGTTGGCACCCGTCCCGTTGGCGTCCGACCCCACAATGCCGGGGACAGTCGTGACTTGCGCTGCACCGACAGGACAAATCGCGCCGGGGACGCCGGCGGTCTCGGTTACGTCCATGTCAGCAACAGGCGGTGCAACCGGACCGCTGCCATCGGTTTCCGCGGCACCGACGATGCCCGCAGTACTGGCGGCCTCCTCCGCGTCCACAACAACTAGCGGGACTGCACCATACCTGACGCTGTCCGCACAACCGGCCACATCGTTCATGACGGATATTTTCGGCACGACCATACCGGCGCCGCAGCCACCCACAGTGCCGCCCCTGCCTTTGACTCCCATCACCATACCGCCCGTGCCTATGTTATCGAAGGCATCAGGCACGGTTTCCACATCCATGGCGCGTGGCACAGCTGCGATGACGCCGTCGACCACAACGGCGTCATCAACCCCCTTGGGAACAATTCCCACATCCCTCGTCGCCAGCACGACCGGAACCATATCGCCAGTGTCCCCGGTGGGCACCTCATCGACAACCATATGTAGCTCAACGCCGGGAGGTCCCCCGACCAACGGTGCTGCTTTGACACTCTCGACGCCGGAAATTCCCGCAAGTCCGCCACCCGGCACGATCCAGCCCGGCATCACGCAGCTTGCCGCCACCAGCCTTGATCCAACGATGACGGTGGTGCCGACGCCGAACACGTCGGTTTGCGCCGAGAGCATGACGATGAACCTGGCGACGCCAGCCGCGATGGCCCCAGCCAATGCAACGGGCGCCGCTGCGACGCCGGGCGTATCGCCTCCATTGCCATCAGGCTGTTGAGAGGGTAACGCCTTCCCTCGACAGGGGCCATCAAACGTTGCAGAGGTCCTGACGGCGGCAGCTCCGAATTCTAAAACCCTATTTAATGGTGCGCGCGACGGACCCGGCCTAAATTCACCCGTGAGCGGCCCCACCGCGCTTGCCCCCTCAGGCGGTGGCAGATGGTCGCCGAGCGGACGGCGCACGCCAAGCCTTTTGCCCCCGAATGAGGCGGGCGGCGGCGCCGTCCCGCTCTTTTCGGGAGCAATCCATGGCAGGTGGTCGTTGACATGACAGGGGTCTCGGGCAAGCGTGCAGTCGTGGGGGTAGGAACCTCAAGGTCTGCGAATGTTTTCGCCGCAGTCGGGAATCGATTGATGACAAAAGTGCTGCTGATCGAGGATGATAGCGAGACGGCTGAGGAAATCACCGCCGAGCTGGCCGATCGCGGTTTTGAAGTCGAATGGTCGGCCAACGGGATCGATGGCCTCGACAAGGCGCGATCATCGCGGCCGGACGCCATGATCGTCGATCGGCTGTTGCCCGGAATGGATGGGCTTACGGTGATCGAGGCGCTGCGAAAGGACCAGGTGCGCACTCCGGTGCTGGTGCTGAGCGCGCTAGGCGCGGTGGACGACCGCGTGCGCGGATTGCGGATGGGTGGCGACGACTATCTCACCAAACCCTTTGCGCTGGTCGAACTTATCGCCCGGGTCGAGGCGTTGCTGCGCCGTCCGGCGGAATCGCGCGAAACGACGCTGCGGGCAGGGCAGCTCGAGCTCGATCTGATCAAGCGCACCGCCAAACGCGGCGATCGCGTCATCGATCTGCTGCCGCGCGAGTTTCGCCTGCTCGAATATATGGTGCAACGTAGCGATCAGCTTTTGACGAGGGCCATGCTTCTGGAGGAAGTCTGGAATTACAAGTTCGTTCCGACGACCAATCTTGTGGACGTGCATATGGGCCGCCTGCGGCATAAGGTGGATGGTCCCGGCGAAGTCCCAATGATCCACAATGTCCGCGGCGCCGGCTTCATTCTTCGCGCGGGACCATAAGTTTACAATGGCCGGGAGCAATGCGCCGTCGTTGACGGCTAGCACGATATCCGGGCGGCGAGATCCGATGCGTCAACCGCAATTCATACGTTCGAGTACTTTTCACTGGACCCTCGCGGTGGCCGGGGTGTTCGCAGTTTTCGTCATTACGCTGTTCGGCTTCATCTATTGGAAGGTCGACGACTACCTGATCACACGGTCCGACAGGATGATCAGCAGCCAATTAGACTTTATCGCTGGCCTGCCTGGTGAACAGCAGCTGTCTGCGATCAATCAAAATCTGAAGCAGGATTCCCGCGGGGTTCAACATGCCGGACTGTTCGGCGCGGACGGCCGCAGGATAGCCGGCAACATGGAACGGATTCCGCCCGAGCTCAGGTTGAACGATATTGTCCATAACGTCTCGGTCACTCGGATGCTTCCGACAGGGCGGGACGCTCGCGTCATCCGCGCGATCGCCCGAACAATGCCGAACGGCAACACGCTGGTCATCGGACGTGAGGTCGATGAAACGAGGGAGATTTCCCACGTCGTCGGTCAGGCGCTCGCGCTGGGTTTGTTGCCGGCGCTTTGCCTGTGCCTGCTGGCGGGGGCGTTGTTGAGCATGCGCGCCCAGAAGCGGGTCGAAGAGGTCAATAAACGGGTACAGCGCATCATCGCCGGTGATCTGAGCGAACGGCTTCCGCACCGTAACGCCGACGAGCCGTTTTCGAAGCTCGCCGTCATCGTGAATGGCATGCTCGATGAAATGGAAACGATGATCCACGCGCTCGCCGGCGTCGGCAACGACATCGCACACGACTTGCGTACGCCGCTGACACGGGCACGGCTCGCTCTTGAACGCGGCCGCACCAACGCGACCACGGTCGAACAGCTCCAGACGGTTGCAGATAAGGCGATCGCAAGTATTGATCAGTCGCTGGCCATTATCACTGCGCTGTTGCGTCTGGCTGAAATCGAAAACAGCCGGCGCTCGGCGGCCTTCGGCAGCGTGCCCCTGCACGCAATGCTGCGCGAGGTCTGCGACCTATACGAGCCGATCGCGGAGAACAAGAAGGTCGACTTGCGAGCCAAGGTGAAATACAACCTTAACGTGCTTGGTGACCGGGATCTGTTGTTTGAGGCGGTCGCCAACCTCGTTGACAACGCCATCAAGTTCACGCCCGAAGGCGGCCGGGTGGGCATCGAGCTGGAAAGCGGCGACAAAAAAACTATCGTGCGCATTACAGATACGGGCCCCGGCATCAGCGAACAGGAGCGCGAGGCCGTGCTGCGGCGTTTCTACCGGTCGGACAAGATCCGCAGTACGCCGGGTGTGGGGCTTGGCCTCAACCTTGTGGCTGCCATCGTAAAGCTTCACGGCTTCAGGCTGGCGATTCATTCAGGCCCCGGCGGCCGGATGGAGATCATTTGTCCCGGTCGTCAATCAGGCTGAAACAACTCGTTACCAAAGCCGGCGATGCGAAGATGGAGGACTACCTGGTGTGCGGACCGCGGGTCTTGCTGTTCCATCGCCAATACTGGTCATCTTGAACTGGACTGCCATAGCACTCCGCGGCTAACCCCGAAGCCGTCGCCTCGCACTGCGAATAGCTCGTGAAACTACAATCCGTCCCACCCTCGTCATACTGGATACAGTCATGTCCGGGAGGAACGATGGGACCTGCCTTTGCCGATTCCAGCCTGCCGAAACCGATCACCGATATCGCGATAGCCGAAGCTAACAACATGGACGAAATCATGTTCATGTCGGGTCTCCCACTCACTGAATGCCTAATCGTCGAGATGGGGACACACGACGGCGGAATCGACTATAAAAAACTTAACTTTGTTTCTGGGGCAACGGCGATCTTGCCTCCGCGTCGTCCGGTCCCCAAAGTGTGGCTCGACGCGGAGCGGTCTACAGCAGCGCTGGAGGGGAGGCCCACGAGATGATGATAGGTCGAGCTGGTGGGCGCGTTCCGAGCGCCGACTCGATCCTTTGTCGCGATCTGCGGAATCATCGAGTCTCGGTTCAGCGGTTCCAAGCCTCCTGCTCCGCCACATGCGCTTTTACCGCAAGATTCTTGGCCGCCTTTCGTACTTTCTCGAAGGCGCGGGCATCGATCTGCCGGATGCGTTCACGCGACACGCTGAATTTGGCCGCGAGGTCTTCCAGCGTCGATGGTTCGTCGACCAAATGTCGCGCCTCGAAGATACGGCGTTCGCGGTCGTCCAGCACGTCGATTGCAGCAATCAGCGCCTTGCGCTGGTAGTCCTGCTCGTCCTGTTCGACGACGATGGCTTCCGGTGAGGGCGACTGATCGACGAGATGGTCCTGCCATTCGCCGACTTCGGTGTCGTTATGTATCGGCGCATTGATCGATTTATCGCCGGCGAGGCGTCGATTCATGTCGACGACATCCTGGGCCGTGACATCGAGGCTCTTTGCGATCGAAGCGACCTGGTCCGGGCGCAGGTCTCCACTTTCGAATGCAGCAATCTTGCTCTTTGCGGTTCGCAGTTTGAAAAAGAGCTTCCTCTGGTTCGAGGTAGTGCCTATTTTCACAAGGGACCAGGAGCGCAGAATATAGTCCTGGATGGAAGCCTTGATCCACCACATCGCGTAAGTGGTGAAGCGAAAGCCCTTCTCTGGCTCAAACCGGTTCAATGCGTGCATCAAGCCTACATTGCCTTCGGAGATGATTTCCGAGACCGGAAGACCGTAGCCGCGGTAGCCCATGGCGATTTTAGCGGCCAGACGCAAATGACTTGTAACAAGCTGGTTGGCAGCATCACGGTCGCCGTGCTCGCGCCAGCGCTTGGCGAGCTCAAACTCCTGCTCCCTCTCGAGCATCGCGAAACGCCGGATGTCGTGGAGATAGCCTTTACCAGTGCCACCATTGGCTAGCGCTGGTTCGCGCCGTGTTCGAATTGCGAGGCCTGCAAATTGCCCTTCAATGCCCATACCAGTCGCTCCATCATGGAAGATTGAATATCTTCCGGCACTCGAAACCCGAGCGGATCACCAAATGATAGGTGTCGAGCGCGGCGGAGCCATTAAATTGAGGTTTAGGACATTAAATTCGAATTCAAGAGCGGAGCTATTCCCATGACGTTCGAACGGAGACGGTGCGAGGCGCCTACGACGGTGAGGGGGCCCACCCGGCAGAGCTGGCGTTTTGTTCGCCAATTCTTCCAGGTGAGCCCACCAGAGCGAAGGCCGCGCGACTTGGGTCAGCAGCCGTTCAGTAAGTGCAGGTGTACGGCCAGGTGTAGGGAGACCCGTAATAGGGACAATCAAGCCCGTAGCCGTAATAGCCGCCGCCAACAAAACGACGCCTTCCTGCGCCGAAGTGCTCGTGACCGACATGCGCCATGCCCGCGCCAAAACCTCCGATGCGACCGCCGCCAAGGCCACCCATGTGGCCCCCACCAAAGCCGCCACCCATGCCACCCATGTGACCTCCGCCGAAGCCCCCGCCCATATGGCCGCCGCCGCCACCACCGTGTCCTCCGCCGCCACCGCCGCCGCGTGCCTGTGCACCGGTGGCAAGGCTGCCGGCTAACACCGCGCTTGCCAGGATCATCATAACTCGTCCTCTCATCACATTCTCCTTTGGAATGGGCGGGCTTTTCCGCCACAGGGTTTGGTCAGACGCTGGCATGTCTGAGCGAGGCAACCGCCCACGTCACGATACACTGGAGGTGGGAATGCTCACGCGTGCTTTCCATTAAATTCTCGTTCAACCATCCGACTTGAATATCCGGCCCGCTCGAGCCAAACAGAAACGTGGATCAAACAAGTAAGACTCAAACGGTAGGAAGTGTACATGCGATCTGAGCCACGCAACCTGGACCGGTTGCTATCGTGAGCCGAAAGCCGTGCAGCTTGATGATCGCTGACACCAGGCTCAGACCCAGGCCAAACCCGAATGTGGTTCGGCTCTTGTCCGAACGGTAGAAGCGCCGAATGACGGCATCCCGCTCATCCTCCCGGATGCCGGGTCCCGAGTCCGAAACTCGAACGATGGATTCGTTCTTGCCGGGGACCAGGGCGACCTCGACAGACCCACCTACAGGTGTGAATTTCATGGCATTGTCGACCAGGTTGGCCACTGCCTCAAGAAGCAGGTCTCGGTCGCCGCGCACTGTTGCATCACCGCTCGCCACCACGCACAGGGTGATATGCTTGTCCTCCGCGATGGGCGCGTATAGATCGCCAACTTCCCTGACAAGGTCGGGCAGCGCGACATTGTCGAGTTCGTTCAAGCGTCCGCCATATTCGATCTCCGCGATCCGCAAGAGCTTGGTTATGATCGTCAATGACTGGTCAACGCCACCAATCGCCCGGTCGGTGGCCGCCTGTAACTCCTCGAGGCTCTTGGCATTGGCGCGTCCTCGTTCGAGGCCGAGGCGCACCCGGGTGAGCGGTGTACGGAGATCGTGAGCAATTTCGTTGCCAACCCCTGCCATCTCCCGCACGAGAGCTTCAATTTCGTCCAGCATTCCGTTTGCGGTTTCTGCAAGCTTGTCGAACGGATGGTCAAGGCCCTGCGTGCGCAGGCGCTGTCGCAAATCGCCGGCGACGATGCGGCGGACGAGTGTATTAAATTCGGCCACGCGTTTCTGGGCTCTGACGCTCAGGACCATGCCGATCGCCAGGCCAAAGCACAGGGCGAGGGGTAACCCCAATAGCAGGGCTCGCGCCACGACCTCCGCAAGCTGCTTCAGTTCGTCGATGTTGCGGGCAACCGCCAGCACGTTGCCGTCCGGCAAGTTGCGGGAAATTGCGCGAACGGTCATCTCTTCCGGGCCATTTGGATCGATCCGAATCGCCGCGACGCTCTGAACTGGAGCGTCGATCTTGAGGCTTGGCGGAAGGCTCGCGAGATTGCCCGCGATTCGATGCCCATCCGGGCGGAACAGACCCGCAAGTCTGATGCGACGCGGATCGTGGCTCAATCGATCGTCGATAGCGTTCAACTGCCGAGCCGGAGAGTCCGCGGCAATAGCGAGGAGTTCCTCTGTAAGGGCGGCATCCGTTCTCGCCAACATATAGTCGACAGCCTGCCAATAAACGAAAGCCGAGAACAGCACGATGCACACCGCGAATGCACCGGCGGCCCAGCGGAATGTCCTGGTGCGGACAACGTCGGGAAGCTGCACGGAGAATGAATCAATCCCTGCGAACATCGTGCATCATCCAGGTTTCATTCGGTGCGTCCACCCCGAAACGCAATCGGGCGCGGGGTGATCCACTGCTGCTGCAGATAAGTCGTGACTTCAGCCCTCTCAAAAATGAAACGGCGCACGCCCGCTTCGTTCGGGGGCGCAGGGCGCGGAGCGCACCGTCCACTCGACAACCACATGAACCCATCGAGAGTAACGTTCTGAGCGTGATCTAAGATCGCGGGACTAATTTCACCATTAAATAGGGTTTTAGCGTCGCCGCAGAGTGATCGTGCCAGGGCGAATCCATATTCTCGCGCCCGTATCGGGCGGTAAGGATTGGCTCAATGTCATCGACTGGACGCCGGAAAGCTAAATTCGTTTTTAGTTGAAAGGAATGCCGTGGAGAGCGACGTCTACTTGCCGGCGGTCCGCTCAAGATCATGAGCGTGAAACGGAAAGTGTTCAGGCATGCATAGACGGGCTTGTGCTGAAAAGTGCGCCAACAACCTGGCGGAGGCCGCGGGCATCACGCTTGCAGCCATCGCGCGTACTGACGGGTTCGAGTTGTTCACGCATCCGCATCGCATCTTGTATGGAGCCGGGACGGTAATGCCGTGATAGTTACCTGCAGGGCTAGCGAACGTGATCGCCTACCGGTCAGATCGCGCGAACGCATATACGTTTGAAACGTTCAATGCCATGGCAAGGAGTGTAAGATGCGAAAACTTATTATAGTGACCGTGGTGTTCGTTCTGGCCGGACTTTCTGCCAGTTATGCGCAAGGCGGGATGCATGGGCCCACGACGCATGGCTTGATGACCCCAGCGAATCCAACCGTCCCACCCTCGCTGACGCCAGATTCGCGCCTCACGGGGACCGCGCCTGTTCCACCACATCGTCAGCCGACAGCGGCGGATGTTTCTTCGCTTCCAGACGCCATGCTAAAACCTACCCCTGAAGAAGCCGCCGTTGATCGGGCCATCGGAAACATCTGCCGCGGCTGTTGAGCGCAAGCCTTGCCGCTTACACGACGGCGATGGCAGTAACCCGTCTGCCACCCAGCTTACGTTCCTATGATGAACGCAAGAATGCTTCTGCTTCGATTTCCATGAAGATGCGGCCGAGTTTTCCGACGCTCACATAAAATGGCGTGGATTCGGCATGCTCGAGGTCCGAAAAGAACCGCCCGATCCACGGCTTGATATGGTTCTCGAAGATATCCCGATCGGTCTCGCGGGGAGCAATGATCTGGCCACTGGTGAGCCCGGCCATGACTTCGAAAAGTACCGCGGCGTGGTCCTCAGGTTCAGAGTTTTCCTCCGTCCTCTCAATACCAATTTGCTTCAGGGCTTGACGGAGACGGGCGAGGGGCCGCCCATGGAGATAACCCGTCAGGTAATATGACGCGTAGGGGAAAAGTTGACCACGCCCAAGTCCAACGAAAAGATCGAAATGTTCGCGCTCGATCTGTTCTGGTGGCACGCCGGCGGCTGCCGCACTGAGCTCCGCATGCGCAGCGCCCAGCTGGGTCGTATCGCCGGTTAGGCGGGACAAACGTTCGATCATTTGCGTGTCGGGACTGTGTGAAAGCAATGCCGCGAGCAACGCATATTCCTGCGCCCGTGCACGATCGATCTCATCAATCTGGCGCGTGTCTGGGATGGGCTCGGCATCGACAGCGTCTTTCGTAAGTCCGCGGGCCTGCTCGGCTTCTCTGAGCCCAGCAAGAGCTTGTTGTGCACCGGAAACAGCAGAGACATCGTTGGCTGTTAGCGGTCCAAAGCCGGGCATCGCGGTTGGATCGTTGAAATCCCATTGGTTCTCCGCAATCTCAACGAAGTCGCGAATGGCCGGATCGGTTACCCAGGTCCGGCGTAGCGCAGCTTTCGTTAGTTCGACCGGGACATTTGATCCCAGAAACAATCGGATGTCGGTACCCGCAGCAATCGATTGCAGCGGTGGCAAGCTTGCCGGGTCGAAGGGAGGGGAGGTTGGAGAGCTTGCTGCCGGTGTCGCCGTTGCTTCGTTCAAATCGGCACGCTCTGCGTCAATGGATTTGAGCTCCGATGAACGGTCCGGTGCCCCGACCTCGACGGATTCTTGCTTCATTCGCGACCAGCGCGACAAGGTGCTTTCTGACCGGGTCATTTGCTGTTCTCCGTATTCTCGCTGCGGTGGCCAGGCACCCGCGGCTCACCTCGGTCCCGCTGCCGCTTATTGAAGGGGCGCTCGACGTGATGCTCGGCGATGAAAAGCTCGATCGTCTCGATAATCGAAGCGGGCATCGGAACGGTTGCGACCAGATCATTGCCGGCATCGGTCAAAGCTTCACCCTCCGAGGGATCAGCCGTAACCATAAGGATGTTGAACGCGGGACGCGAAGAATTGGTAGGCCTCGGTCGCAGCACGACCCAAAGCGCGGGTGTCCCGGACGAGAGATTATCCCGATAGTTCGCCGTTTCGGTCCGATGCAGTTCGATCGCAGCCTCACCCGCATAAAATGTCGTTGCGTCGCCTTCTTGACCGATCTGGGTCCAGGGTGTGGCCGACGGCGTTCCAACCAGCACAGAGATCGGCCGCCAGAGGAAATCGAGCCACGGGCTCTTCGCTTTGCAGCGTTCGATCACCACACCAACCGCAATTCTAGTGAGCGCAGTTGATCTCACGCTTGATCTCCATCGCTGATTTTGTAGACGTCGGGACGACATGCACTATGCGGGCTGGGCAGGGATCTTCGTTTACGGGTCAAAGCCATGGACCAATCCGTAATTGCCGGCACAGAGGAGGATCGTCAGCGGCAGGCTCATTCCGCCGGAACTGCTGATGATTGTCCGGATCGAGCAGCGAGACGCTCCTTGGCCAGTTGCTCTTCGAGCCAGAGGTCATGATGCTCCTTCGCCCAGTTGAGATCGACCTCGCCGGTGGCCATCGCCTCGAAGGCGCCCTCCATACCGAGCGTGCCGATGTAGATGTGCGCGATGATAACCGCAATGAACAGAACGGCGATCACGGCATGCACGACCTGTGCGATCTGCATCCCTGCGATATCAGTCACATAGAACGGGAAAATCAGTAGACAACCGGAAATAATGACCGCCGCTCCAGCGCCAAGCGCAAACCAAAACACGAGCTTTTCTCCGGCATTGAAACGCCCCGACGGCGCATGTTTCGATCTGATGAAGCCGCCGCCCTGCTTGACCCAGTCGATGTCGACGTTTCGCGGGAGGTTGTCCTTTATCCAAAGCGCTACGATAAGCGCGAGACCGATGACGAAGGCGGCGCTGACGTAATTGTGCACGTACTTGGCAGCTTCTGACATGCTGCTAAACGCTTCAGGCCCGATTATTGGGAGCAGCACGATCTTGCCGAACGTGATGTTCAAACCGGTCAAGCCGAGGACCACGAACGACGCGGCGGTCAGCCAATGTGAGAAGCGCTCGAAGGAGCTAAAGCGTAGTACTTTCCGCCCGGAACGCCCGTTCGAAATCCGTAAACGCCCTATGATCAAATAGGCGGCAGCCAGGGCGGCGATCATGCCAACGATCACGGTCGCGCCGAGCCAGTGCAATGTGATTTCATGGAAATGATCCCATTGCCGCCCGGCGGGCTGCATGAGGACGCGAGCCCTTTCGCTTGGAATATCGATCCGTCCCTCGATGCGGGGCGATTGCTGAAGCAGTTTATGCTCGGGCACGACGCTCGCGGTTGGATTAGGCGCTCCGTCCGGGCCGAGTTGCTGTGCGAGCACCGGCATCGCCGCCATCGCGGTCAGAATTGCCAACGTGAAGATGATGGAACGAATGTGGGAAAGATACGTCCTCATAATCATTCTCCCGTGGTTCGCGAATGCCGGTCCTGCGGCAGCGCTACCAATCGTCAATCAGACAGCGATGCCTTCGTGATAGGCGGTGGTCCAACCCCATGCGCCCGAACCGTAACCGCGCTTCATCACCCGCTCCTTGTAGATCTCGGCGATGATCGCGCCGTCGCCGGCGAGCAGCGACTTGGTCGAGCACATCTCGGCGCAGATCGGCAGCTTGCCTTCGGCCAGGCGGTTGGCGCCATATTTGGCGTATTCGGCCGGCGAGGAATCGTCTTCCGGTCCGCCTGCGCAATAGGTGCATTTGTCCATCTTGCCGCGCGAACCGAAGTTGCCGACTTTCGGATATTGCGGCGCACCGAACGGACAGGCGTAGAAGCAGTAGCCGCAGCCGATGCACAGATCCTTGGAGTGCAGCACGACGCCGTCGGCCGTGGTGTAGAAGCACGACACCGGGCAAACCGCGGCGCACGGCGCATCCGTGCAATGCATGCAGGCCATTGAGACCGAGCGTTCGCCGGGCTTGCCGTCATTGATGGTGACGACGCGGCGGCGATTGATGCCCCACGGCACTTCATGTTCGTTCTTGCAGGCTGTCACGCAGGCGTTGCACTCGATGCAACGGTCGGCATCACAAAGAAATTTGACGCGAGCCATGATCAATCTTCCTCATGCCGCTTGAATCTGACAAAGCGCTGCCTTGGGTTCCTGCATTCCGGTGGCGGCATCGTAGCCATAGGTCGTTAGCGTGTTGACGCTCTCGCCAAGCACGATCGGGTCACTTCCCTTCGGATACTTGCTGCGCAGATCGGCGCCTTCGTACCAGCCGGCAAAGTGGTAGGGCATCCAGGCGACGCCCTTGCCGACACGCTCGGTCACAAACGCCTTTACCCGCGTCCTGGAGTTGCTCTCGGCTCCGGTGACCCAGACCCAGCCGCCGTCCTTGATGCCGCGCTCGGCGGCGTCCGCCGGATTGATCTCGACGTACATGTCCTGCTTCAATTCGGCGAGCCACTTGTTAGAGCGTGTCTCCTCGCCGCCGCCTTCATATTCGACGAGCCGGCCGGAACTGAGAATGAGCGGGAATTGCTTGACGATGGCCCTGTCGACAGCGGACTTTTGGACGGTGAAACCGATATTGGGCACGCGAAACTGTCGGGCATCCGGAAGGGTCGGATATTTGCCGACAAGATCGGGCCGCGAGGTGTAAATGACTTCGCGATGCACCGGGATCGGATCCGGCAGGTTCCAGGCAACCATGCGCGCCTTGCCATTGCCATAGGGGCTGCAACCATGCTCGATGGCCACGCGCTGGATACCCCCGGAAAGATCCAGCGACCATGAAACAGTATCGGGATTGCCCTCGTTCACCTTCCGGATGATTTTCATCTCCGAGGCGGTGAGGTCCTTGTCCCAGCCGAGCCACTTGAGGACACCGAGCGTGAACTCAGGATAGCCATCCTTGATTTCCGAGCCGACGGAGTAGGAGCCTTCCGAGAGCAGATTGTCATGCTCTTCTTTTTCGACCTCCCGCCCGTTCTCCATGACCTTGCGCTTGACCACGCGCTCAACGCCGAAACGGGCGCGGAAGGTCCCGCCACCTTCCTTGACCGGCAGATTGGTGTTGTAGAGGATCGATGATCCGGGGTGCCTGATTTCCGGCGTTCCCCAGCATGGCCACGGCAGCCCGTAATAGTCGCCGCCGACCTCGGGATCGTCTTTAGGTGCCCGCAAGGTGACCAGATCGAATTTTGACTGATTCTTCATGTGCGCCTTGAGGCGCTCGGGCGACTGGCCGCAGTATCCGGTCGACCACCCGCCACGATTGATCTCGCGCAGAATGTCCTCGGCCGATACGGAGCCGTTCTCCACCTTGATATTCTTGAACATCTTGTCGGCGAAACCGAATTTGTGGGCGAGCATGTACATCGTGTCGTAGTCGTTCTTGGATTCGAAGACGGGATCCACGATTTTCTCACCCCACTGCAGAGAGCGGTTCGATGCGGTGCGCGAGCCATCCATCTCGAAACTCGTGCAGGCCGGCAGAAGATAGATCCCGTCCTTGCGCTCCGAGAGCACCGACCATGCGGTGGGATAGGGATCGCAGACGACCAGCAACTCGAGTTTCTCGATCCCTCGCTTGGCTTCGGGCATGCGGGTGATGGTATTGACGCCATGCCCCATGATGAACATGGCCTGCACCGTATCCGGCTGGCTGACCTGATCCCTCGGCAGCAACGTGGCATCAAACCAGCGCGTGCTGGGGATGCCCGGGCTTTCCATCAGGGTCTTGTCAGCGAAGCGCGAGCGCATCCAGTCGATGTCGATCTCCCACACCCGGCACCAATGCTGCCACGCCTCTTCGGAAAGACCGTAATAGAGCGGCAGCGTCGTCACATCGAGGCCGAGATCAGTGGCACCTTGCACATTGGTGTGGCCGCGGAAAATGTTGGCTCCTCCGCCGGCATGACCCACATTGCCGGTGGCGAGCAGCAGGATGCAACTCGCCCGGACATTTGCAGTACCCGTGGAGAATTGCGTCTGTCCCATCGCCCAGATGAGCGTTGCAGGCTTCTCGTGGGAGAAAACTTTTGCGATATGCTTGACCTGGGCTTCAGGCAAGCCAGTGACTCGCTCAACTTCATCAGGCGTCCATTTCGCGACTTCCTTGCGAATGTCCTCGATCCCATAGACGCGCTGCTGGATGAATTGCTTGTCCTCCCAGCCGTTCTCGAAGATGTGCCAGAGCATTCCATAGATGGTGGGGATGTGAACTCCGGGCCGCACTCGGACATATTCGGTCGCATGCGCCGCAGTTCGGGTCATCCGCGGGTCGACGACGATGAAATTCGCGCGGTTGAGTTCCTTGCCCTCAAGAATGTGCTGCAACGAAACCGGATGCGCCTCGGCGGGGTTACCGCCCATCAGCAGAATGGTCTTGGAGTTACGGATATCGTTGTAGCTGTTGGTCATCGCACCGTAGCCCCAGGTATTGGCGACTCCGGTGACTGTGGTGGAGTGACAGATGCGCGCCTGATGATCGGAATTGTTCGTTCCCCAGAACGCGGCGAGCTTGCGGTTGAGGTAAGCCGCTTCGTTGGTGAACTTGGCCGAACCAAGCCAGTAGACCGAATCCGGACCCGATTTTTGACGGATTTCCAGAAGCTTGTCGCCGATCTCATCGATGGCCTGATCCCAGGAGAGCCGCTTCCATTGGCCGTCCACCAGCTTTTGCGGGTAGCGCAACCGGCGGTCGCTCAACACGTCGTCGCGGACTGCCGCGCCCTTGCAGCAATGTGAGCCACGATTGATGGGGCTGTCATAGTCCGGCTCCTGGCCGATCCACACGCCGTTTGCGACTTCCGCGATGACCGAGCAACCCACTGAGCAATGGGTGCAGAAATTCTTCCGTGTGGTGACGGTTGCGCCGGGCGGCGGCGGCGGACCTGCCTCCACTTGCCGTATGCCGGCAAGTGGTAAGCTGCCGAGCGCAGCTAGGCTTCCAGCGGCGAGACCTGAGCGGCGCAGGAAGGAGCGACGATCAAGGTTGTCACCCGATTGCTTGGCCAAATCTGTGGCAACTTTGCCTCGGCGCACTTGACGCTCTGAGCGCTTGATCAGCATGGGAAATCCCCTCAATGCTTCGGGTAGCGGTTGACCCGATAAAAGGTTTGAACCTCCGCCGCGTTGACCTGAAAGCGAGCCCTGCGTTTGTCGTCCTTGGCTTCCGTGTCAGCGGCGACGCCGCGGCTTCCCAGGGTGCTGGTGGCTGTTGCGATAAAGCCGATTATCCCGGTGCGAAGTAGCTGACGTCGCCCGATGGTTGCTTTGTGCTCGCTCATCAAGAAATCCTGGGTCAGCAGCGTCATGGTTAGCACGCGTCGTGATAGGAGCGCGCCTTCAAGTTGGGGAGCATCCGCTCCTACGTTCCAGCGACGATGCCACTGAAATCATTCTCAAGAAGTGCTGCTATGGGTGGCCTCGAACAGAAACCAAGTGCGCCGCTCGGCCTCATCAATCCAGTTTTCCAGCAAACTTGCGCTCGCCACATCGCCAAGCATTTCGCAAAGATCATGTGTCTCGCGCAAGTTGGCCACCAGCTGTTTGTTGTCGCTACGCAGCTCGGTGAGCATGTCCAGGGGCGTAACGAAATCGGCCTCGTTATCCCGAAAACGTTGCAACCGGCCAAGTTGGCCGATCGAACGCAGTGTCGTTCCGCCGATCTTGCGGACACGCTCGGCGGCTGCGTCGGTGGTGGCGAAGATTTGCTGGGCCTGCTCGTCGAGCAGAAGATGATAATCGCGGAAATGCGGCCCTGACATATGCCAATGAAAGTTCTTCGTTTTCACATACAGCGCGAACATGTCCGCTAGAAAAATATTGAGCGCGCCTGATATGTCCCGGACTGCATCTGGTCCAAGGTCTGTTGGCGTTTCAAGCGAGGCAATCTGCAACGCTTTGGCATCATGCACGTTCATCTGGTCATCTCCTTCTAAGATAGCCACGCGTCTGGTTGGCGCAGCTGATCACGACGAAGATGAACTCGCCGGCGCAGGAATTCGATTAAAAAAGGATTTATGATGATCTTCGCCCGATAGGCGCCGTGGCGAACGCATTCAAGGCGTGGACTATCGCGCAATTGCCTCATAAGGGGGATTTGTAAGGCGGCACCGCGATTCAAAGCGCGGCCACAAAAACCTCAATCGGCAACGGGTGATCAATCACATAGCTGCCGAAATTCGGATCATGACCGTCCGGCTGGGTGCGTTGGTCTGCTCCGGTGGCGCGCGCCAACAGTGTATAGCGGCCCGGCTGTGTCGGAGTGATCCAGTCGTACTTCCAGCGGCGCCATGCGTGCCGGTTTATCGGGTCGAGGAACTCGCCTTGAACCCATGACGCGCCTCCATCATCGCTTATCGAAATCTCGGTGACATCGGTATCTCCCGCCCAGGCAGCACCGAAAATGCAGTAGGAGCGATTGGGTTCGAGGGTCTCGTACACACGGGGGCGTGCGATCTGGGACTTCAGTTTCATCTCCGCGAGTGGCCGGCGAACCGGTACTCCCGCGGAATCGTCCCAATAGCCATAGTCGGAAGTCTGCCAGTAACCCTGGAAGGGCTGTGTAGTTGCAACGACATTGGTCAGCCACTTCACCGACGCCATGCCGTAATGCCCGGGCACTATGGCGCGCAGTGGATAGCCATGATCGGGCGTCAGATCTCGCCCGTTCATCTGGTAGGCGATCAGCACATCGGACTCCATCGCCCGCGCCCTCGGGATACTGCGGGCATATGAGATCGGCCCCGGCGGCTTTGGCTCTTCCTTGGGCATGCCGCGATCAGCTCCTTCAAGCACTATTTCGCAGACATCGTCCGCGAGTCCGGCGCGCTCTAAAAGCAAGGAGAGCGGAACACCAGTCCATTCTGCATTGCCGACCGCACCGAGTTCCCATTGTGCGCCCGGCACCGGCGGCACCAGGAAAACCCGGCCATTGCCGGCGCATTCCAGCGTAGCGACGCGAGTCCGCGATGGCATGGCGCGGATCTCGGCGTAGCTCAGTCTTAGCGCCTTGCCCACCGCACCGCCTATCGACAGTCGATAGGCGACAGGATCCAGCTCTGGCGTGGGAAAATGGCTGCGTATGTAGAACAACTCGGTTGGCGTGATGAATTCGCCAAGCTGATCGAACGGCATTTCGAGATTGTTCGGGTCTTTTTGTCGAATGATCAGCCCAGCGGGGCGCACGCCTGTGCAGGACCAATTGTCGTTTCTCATGTCCACGGCGTTCTCCTATGGATTGCGCGTCGCGAAACGTCAAAGCTTCGCGAGATAGATGCAGAAAATCACCACGGCGACGGTCACAGCCGCCGAAAGTAGCGATTCCGCCCGGGTCCGCGGGATGTGTATGACCTCATCGCGATCGATTGCGCGGCGCGTGCGCTCAAACCCAGTGCCGCTTCGTGCGATAATGGCGATTCCAGTCACCACCAACGCCAGGCCAGCATAGTGCGCCGCGGCCGCGACCAACGGCTCGCCGCTTTCCACCGGAAGATGAGATGAGCTCCCGCCGCCCGCCACCGCAACGAGGAGGTTCAGCTTGACGAGAAAGAATCCAAACGCTGTCACGGCCAAGCCGGTCCGTATCCAGGCAAGAAAGGTTCGCTCGTTCGCTGCGTGGTCGGTGTAGTTCGCGATCATTGCATCTCTCGTCTCTTTACAATAATGAAGCGCGGCGCCAGCCAAATCCATTAAAAAGGGATTCATTCTGCTCGGCGCGTCAAACCGCGTTTTATGTCAAAGCAAGCCTGGCACGCGGAAGCCAGCAAGATGATCAGGGCCTGCCGGCTCCGCGTGAGTTCGCATGCGAGCGGCTTGTCTATCGCGCCTGAAGAGGAATTTAATGGGATGATCGAGATTGTCTCTTATCTGCGTGAAGAAGGGGGCAACGATCTACACGAAAGGACACAACCATGAAACTCCCCGCAATCGCGTTGGCCTTTGCGCTCGCGCTTTCAGGCACCGTCGCCTTTGCAAACACAGTTCATCACAAGCCGCTCGCGAGGACCGACCGCGATGCTGTCGGCACGGTCCAGCTGCATCCGAACTACGGCAACCCGAACGGCAATCCAGACGGTCCGACGACGTTGAGCGGCACCGGCAACTCCCAGTTCGGCGGCTCGTCGCCCGGCACCAGCGGGTACAACTAAGAAACGTTCCCGCATTGCATGAGAACCTAAGCAGCCTTCCTTGGAAGGCGACCATCTTACAAAGGCGAAACTGCTTCGGGAGTTTCGCCGCGGTCATTCCGGCAATTCGGAATCGAGCAGGGACGGCGCACTGCTCACCAAAATGCAATTGGTGGAGTAAACAGCGAGACTGACTAGCCGCCGGCCGCGACCGTCTGTGCACGCTGTTGGACAGGTCGGTGGTCTCTTCCGAGCGGAAGATCGAGCTCCTGCCATACCGCAATCAGGGCGTCAGCCAACCGTCCGATCAGCCGCGCGTCATGTGCCGGGGTGGGGGTAATCCGCAATCGCTCGGTGCCGCGGGGAACCGTCGGATAATTGATCGGCTGGATGTAGATGCCGTGCCGGTCAAGCAGGAGGTCGCTCGCCTGTTTACACAGGTCGGGATCCCCGACCATGACCGGAACGATGTGCGTCTCCGTCGCCAGCACCGGCAGGCCGGCTTGCCGTAGCGCCGCCTTGGTTGCCGCCACCGCGTCGCGCTGGCCCGCGCGCTCTGCACCCGATGCCTTGAGATGGGCGATCGAGGCTGTCGCAGCCGCCGCTACCGCGGGAGGCAGGGCCGTCGTAAAGATAAATCCGGGAGCATGGGATCGGACGGCGTCCACTACATCGCTCGTGCCGGCGATATAACCGCCAAGTGCGCCGAAGGCCTTGGCAAGCGTTCCCTCTATGACGTCGATACGCTCCATCACTCCGTCCCGTTCGGCGATGCCAGCGCCGCGCGGCCCGTACATGCCAACAGCGTGGACCTCGTCGAGATAGGTCATAGCGTTATAGCGCTCCGCAAGGTCGCAGATCGCTTCGAGTGGAGCGACGTCGCCATCCATCGAATAGACGCTCTCGAACACGATCAGCTTCGGGCGGCCGGGCGCTGCGCGCGATAGCAACTCCTCCAGGTGCTGAGTATCGTTATGGCGCCAGATCTGCTTGGCACAGTCGGCGGCACGCACGCCTTCGATCATGGAATTATGGTTGAGTGCATCGGACAGGATCAGGCAATCCGGAAGGAGCCTGGCGATCGTCGCGATACCCGTATGGTTAGACACGTAGCCCGACGTGAAGACGAGCGCCGCCTGCTTGCCATGCAGGTCCGCGAGCTCGGCCTCCAGCTCTACCAGCGCCCGATTCGTACCCGAGATGTTGCGCGTTCCGCCTGCACCCGCGCCCATCGTGCGCGCGGCGGAACACATCGCTTCGATCACCTCGGGGTGTTGGCCCATGCCGAGATAATCATTCGAGCACCAGACAACGACGTCCCGTTTGCCGCTCGGGCTGTTCCAAAGGGCGTGGGGAAACTGTCCCACCTTGCGCTCCAGGTTGGCGAACACGCGATAGCGGCGCTCACGTTTCAGAGCAGCAATGGCAAATTGAAAGCTCCCGTTATAGTCGAACATTCCAGAGATTTCCTTGTTGGTAAGTCGTCTGCTACGCTGCGTGCTCGGCTGCTACGTTGCGTGCGGCGAGGGAATGGGATTCATTCGGCGGGCGTCGCGGCGGCGCTGCCCGGCGCGGGCGCTGGCATCCGATCTTGGGCGAGCCGGGCAAGGGCCGTGTGCAGAATGGCAGCGATGATGGCGCCAACGATCGGCGCTGTCAGGTACAGCCAGGCATTGTGGAAATTGGCAGCCGCGACCATCGGGCCGAGAGCCCGGGCCGGATTGAACGCGGCACCGGTGAGGGCCCCACCCATGATGATGTTGAGAGTGAGCGTCATCCCGATCGCAAGCGGCGCGAGGTTGCCGGCGCGGCCCGCAACCGCAGTGCTGAGTACGACCGTCACCAAGAAAAACGCGAGCACCGCCTCGATCACGAAACCGGCAGCGGGCGTAATTGTGAGGGACGTGGCGCCTAGTGGGAGGTTGTGCGCAAGTGCAGGCAGGCCGAGGCCGGTCTCGGCGCCGCCCAGTACGGCCGACAACAAGAGCGCCCCGGCGACGCCGCCAGCGAGTTGGCTGACGATGTAGCCAATCGCCTCGCCGACGCCCATCGCGCCGGCGGCGGCCACGCCGATGGTTACGGCGGGGTTCATGTGCCCGCCCGAAACGGGGCCGTAGGCGAAGGCGAAGACCATGATGGCGAAGCCGTGGGCGAAGGCAATCGCGGCGATACCGGGCAGGCCGACACCGTCGCCGACCACGGCTGCGGCGCCGGCGCCGATGAATACGAATGCAAAGGTACCGATGAACTCCGCCAGGAGCTTTGGTGCGATCCGGTTGGACATCGTTCTCTCCAGAGATGAGATTTCCGCTTTGGGGCGATCAGGCTTCGCCAGGGAGCGTTGTTAGTTGGGAATGGCCGGCAGCGCGCGTGAGCGCGCCGGCCGGCGGGCCTACTCCGCGGCGATCGTCTGCGGTCTGAAATTGATGCCCAGCGCCTTCGCGACGCCTGCGCCGTAGGCCAGATCGGCCTTGGCACAGTTTGCGACGTGCCGCTCCTTGATGTGCAGTTTCGCATCGCCCATCGCCCGCGCCGTGTTCTCAAAGAGCACCTGCTGCTGGGCCGGCGTCATCTTCCGGAACAGATTTCCCGGCTGCTCCCAATGATCGTCGTCGACGCGGTGGTCCCAGTGCGCTGCGCCCCCTTCCAGCGCGAGCGGCGGCTCGGAAAAATCCGGCTGGTTGTCCCAGAGCCCCGCGCTGTTGGGATTGTAGGTGAGCGTTCCGCCCAGATTGCCGTCGGTGCGCATCTTTCCATCGCGATGGTAGCTTTGGAACGGGCATTGGGGCGCGTTGACCGGAATGTGGTTGAAGTTAATGCCGAGCCGGTAGCGCTGCGCATCACCGTAGGAGAACAGCCGCCCCTGGAGCATTTTGTCGGGCGAAAAGCCGATGCCGGGCACGATGTTGGCGGGCGAGAACGCGGCCTGCTCCACTTCAGCGAAAAAGTTATCAGGGTATCGATTGAGCTCCATTACGCCGACCTCGATCAGCGGATACTCCGCTTTCGGCCACACCTTGGTCACGTCGAAGGGATTGTGCCTGTGGGTTTTCGCCTGAGCTTCGGTCATCACCTGAATGAAAAGCGTCCAGCGCGGGAAGTCGCCCGCCTCGATCGCATTGAGCAAGTCGCGGCCATGGCTTTCGCGATCCGCGGCGACGAGAGCTGCGGCCTCGGCGTCGGTGAGGTTCTGGATGCCCTGCTGCGAGCGGAAATGAAACTTGACCCAGACGCGCTCATTGGCGGCATTGATCATCGCGAAGGTATGGCTGCCGAACAGGTGCATGTGGCGGAAGCTCTTCGGAATGCCTCGATCGGACATGACGATCGTGACCTGGTGCAACGCCTCCGGCAGCAGCGACCAGAAATCCCAGTTGTTATCCGCGCTGCGCAGCCCGGTGCGCGGGTCGCGCTTGATGGCATGGTTGAGGTCCGGGAACCGCAACGGATCGCGGAAGAAGAACACCGGCGTGTTGTTGCCGACGATGTCCCAGTTGCCCTCCTCGGTATAGAACTTGAGGGCGGTGCCGCGGATGTCGCGTTCCGCATCGGCGGCGCCGCGCTCACCGGCGACGGTCGATATGCGCGCGAACATCGGCGTCTGCTTGCCGATCTTCGAGAAAACCTTGGCCTTGGTGTAGCGAGTGATGTCGTGCGTGACCGTGAAGGTCCCGTGGGCGCCCCAGCCCTTGGCGTGCATGCGCCGCTCCGGGATCACCTCGCGGTCGAAATGCGCCAGCTTCTCGATAAGCCAGATATCCTGCAGCAGCGCCGGGCCGCGCCGACCTGCGGTCATGATGTTGGTGTTGTCAGCAACCGGGGCTCCAGTCGCGTTGGTAAACTTGTTCGTGTTGCCTTGCTCGCTAGACATGATCAGTCCTCCATTGTGTTGGATTAGGTCGCGGGTGCCTGCATCGGCCCTGCTGTTCGGCCGATGGCGGCTTCAGTGCCGTGCTTCTCGACTTGAGGTTTTCCGGGCTTACCCCCGCCAGGCGGATCCTCGGATCACGCTGCAGAAATTGACGCGGGTGAAGCGCGGATCCTTGTCTGCGAGCACGTCGGCATTGACGTTGCCGAAGGTCGTCGCCGGCTTGTGTTTGTTGCCGTCATAGAAGGCCTGGATGATATCCTCCTTGAAATGCGGCGGACGCGGGTGTGCATGCACCACCGCCTCGCGCTCCGCATCGCTGTATTGTGAGTAAGCCAGCCCAAGGACGTCCATTTCGACGCCCGCCGTCACTAGCGCGACGACCGGGTGCATGTGCTGCGGGATGCCGGGCGTCGTATGCAAGGCGATTGCGGTCCAGACGGTTTCGATATCCTGTTGCGCGATGAGGTGGCTTCGGAGGAAATCACGCGCGGCATTCGCGCTGTCGACTTCGAATCGCTCGATTTGGCTGCTGTGTTGATGGGTCAATCCCATGTCGTGGAACATCGCCCCTGCATAAAGCAGTTCGGGATCAAATTTGAGCCGGCGACGCTTGCCGGCCAGCGCGCCCCAGTAGTAGACGCGGCTCGAATGGTGAAAGAGCAGTGGCGATTCGGTATCCCGCACCAGCTCCGTTATTTCGCGCGCGAGCTTGCTGTCGGGGATTGTGGTCCCGGCGAGATCGGTATTGATGGTAAGATCGGTATTCATTGCACGTCGCCTGCCGATTGATCTTGAGAGCACATTAACAACCGCGGACCGGCAGTCTGAACGTTGGGGTTGTCGGTGACGGGCATACCCGATGCATGGACCAGGGCGGTCGTTTGGAGTTGTCGTTCATTGGGTTGCTCCGGTGGTGAGTGTCGGGCGTTTGGCCACGGATTGCTCCTGTGTTGCGCGTCGTCGAAATCCCGGTACCCGACTGCCCCGCAGCGGCGTGACTCTTTGCTTTCGGAGCGTCAGCTGTTGACGGAGTTGCGTTTAACCGCGTTGCAATGAGAATGTATGCGTCCGCTTCGCAATGACTTTGCCAATATTGCTGTGATGACACCGGAATTGCGTTAATCCGCAGATGGCGGAAGTCATTCAGCGGCCGCGGCCCAGTGCTTTGGCGGCATCCGAAGGTTCTGGGCCCAAGGCCGATTCTAAAAGCAGGGCAGCGCTTGCGCAGTGATCGGCGTAGCAATCATGATCGCAATAGGTGAGCTGCGTTCCGACTTCTCGGAGATAACTTGTCCCGATTGGCTCGCCGCACAGCACGCAGACGGATTGCTGGCAGGGCGTCCTGCCAATTACCAATACGAATCTCATGTCGCGCCTCCTAATGCGAAGCAGAACACGGTGTCGGATGAATGGGAGAAATTGGGCGGCGGGGCGCAGAGATGGTTTCTGCCATCGGGATTGTCCCTGTTCCGCTCGACCTTTTCAGGTGGCACGGAAATGTACTTTCCGTCTTCTCTGCGCTTTGCGTAGATCTTGCCGTCAACGTACTTGATTTCAGTCGGATAGCAGTCCGCCTCATTGCAACAGCTAACCAAAGGATTATCGGGCATTTGCCATTTCGAATAGAACTTCTCGTGCAGGGGCTGATCCTGCGGTGGATGGCGATGAATTCCGGCCTGGCTTTGTCCATTCTGCGCTTTGACCTCCATCGCCAGCAGGCAACAGATGCAGCCCCAGAAGACGAGTTTGCATAAATGAATCATTGTGCAACCTCCTCGCTCCGAAATTCTGAACGTCGAGACATTGGTGCATGGCGTTCATTGCGCCCGTTGCCAGGCTGCGGAATGAAGTCCACGTAACCACCTGTGGTCGCCCTCTTGACGGGCCTTGAAGCGGTTAACGCATTTCTTTGAGCAGAGGGCGGTTCGCCAGGAGTAGTGGCGGATGAGACCAAACCTTCCGTCGCAGACAGCGCAACGCTTGGGTGCGACGTTCCAAGGATATTGAGGGCTGTTGCGCATTCTTGCCTCCTCCCGGTCTTGCGTGGGTAGTGGTTGGTGCTCACCTCTTGTCCGCCGTCACACTTCGCGCAAGCGTAAAGCTCGCCCTCGGGATCGTAGTGGCCTGCCAAATCTCGCGGCGTATAGGGACAACGCGTGCAGAGCTTGACCCTCATGTGCCGTCTCCCAAGCTAAAGCTGCAGACCGCTTCGCCGTCACAAGGGTAATTTGCCGGCGGAGCACGGACTCGATTCCGCCCAAATGACTTATTGCGGCTGCGCTCAATCGTTTTGGCCGGGATCGTGGACATTTTGTCACCTGCAATCGGCTCTTGCGATTAGCAGAGACTAGGAGGGTTGAGACCGATCGCTCAATCGTACGCAGGTAAGCATCCGATATCGAAAGGGATCGAGCGGGTCATACTGTCGTTTGCAATGGTCGCCTTGCTCAATTTTCCCGGACGTAAGCTGCGAAGCGGGATGCTGATGATGCCTAAGGCCAGGATCTAGCCGCAATCGCGTCGCCGGAAATGGTCCCCGTAAACAGATGCCGCCGCGATCAATGGCGACTGGCCCTCGGACCCCGTTTGTGGCCGCCGTTGGCGGCTGGAACAAATTGCTGATTGTGCTCCAAAGTGCTCTAATGCGCTCGCACAGGGGGCTTTTGTGTTCTCTTGGCTTCGCATCGAGCTGCTTGGACGGGTTCCGCCCGGTCGATCGCAGTTCATGGGACGACTTTCGGCTTCGGCAATTCGGCGGCCGTTAGCAGTCTCCTCACCTTCAGGATAAGCAAGGAGATGATTGAATCTGATCTCCGTCAAGCGTGGAAAAAGCCGCATAGGATTGCTTCCTACCCTATCGCGGTCTTGTCGGTCGTCGTTGCGATAGTGGCCGTGGAACTTATAACACGTTCTCTGCACGCTGAGCCCATCGCATCGTTGATGCTTTGCGCTGTTATCCTCGCTGCGTGGTTCGGCGGGTTCGGTCCGGCCGTGTTGGCGATCACACTCGCCCTTTTGGCCTTTCATTATTACCTGGTGCCCCCCAGCAATTCATTTACTTGGAAGCACAATCTACTGGTTGTGGGCATCTCAGAGGTGCCGCGTCTGATCCTGTTTTCTATTACATCTCTTTTCGTTGCATTCGCTATTTCAGCGCAGAAGAATGCGACAGAGGCACTCCGGCATTCCGGCGCTGACTTGCAAACAGCGATCGAGGGGCAAAAGCGAGTTGAAGCCGCGCTGCGGCGCAGCGAAATGTATTTGACCGAGGCACAAAGATTGAGCCGTACCGGAAGCTTTGGATGGAATGTCTTGACCGGAAAAATCGTCTGGTCCGACGAAACGTTTCGAATCTTCCAATGCGATCGGACGACTATACCGACCGTGGAATTCATTATCCAACGCACCCATCCGGACGATCGTGCTGCGGTGCAAGACATCCTCCAGCAGGCGTCGAGCAAGGGAAGCGATTTCGACCTTGAATTTCGGCTGGCGATGCCTGATGGCTCGGTGAAATACGTCCATGCCGTAGCTCGTGCCGAGAGAGATGCGTCGGGGAGCGTCAGGTTTGTTGGGGCGGTAACGGATGTGACGGATGCAAAGGAAGCGGAGCGGAAGCTGCGACGGAGTGAAACCTATCTGGCCGAATCCCAGCGCTTAAGTCACACAAGCAGTTGGGCGTGGGATGTGCGCCGTCGAGAGTTCGTGTATCGCTCGACCGGAGTGTACTACATTTTTGGTTTCGATCCGGAGAAGGGCGCTGTGCCGCTGCAGACCTTCCGGGATCGTATCCACCCCGACGACAGGGTCCGCAATGTCGAAGCATTGTCCCGGGCGATCCGAGAGAAGGCGGACTTCGAAGTTGATTTTCGGATAGTTCTTCCTGACGGATCGATAAAGCATGTACATTCCGTGGGACATCCTGTCGTCAATAGCGACGGCGAAGTGATCGAAATGATCGGCACACACCTGGATGTCACCGAGCAATACGAAGCACAGGAGAAATTGCAAAGGGCATTTGACGAAATCAAGAAGTCGGAAGATCGCCTTCGGCTGGTCATCGATACAATACCGACGCTGGTCTGGCGCGCCGGACCCGAAGGGATCCCCGACTTTCTTAATGAACCGGCTCTCTACTATACCGGCCTGTCATTGGACCAAGCTGAAACTGGCTGGCCTCGCGCTTTTCACCCTGACGACAAGAAGGGCATGTTGCAGAAGTGGAGTGCAATACGGGAGACCGGGACGCGAGGTGGGCTTGAAGCTCGGCTCCGGCGTTTCGATGGCGAGTATCGCTGGTTTCTGTTCGAAGCCGAGCCGATGCACGACGAGGCAGGCAACATTGTCAAATGGTATGGGTCGGCTACCGATATCGAAGACCTCAAGCAGACTGAAGTTGCGCTTCGCGAGAGCGAGCAGCGTTTTCGCGATTATGCCGAAACGGCCTCCGACTGGCTCTGGGAAACCGGACCTGACCACAGGGTCACGCGTATATCGGAGCACTACAATGCTGTCGGCATCGTGCCTTCACGCATAACTGGTTTGGCTCGCTGGGATGTCGCAACTGATGTCGAATCGGAGCCCGAAAAATGGCGGCTGCATCGGGCGGTGCACGACGCACATCAGCCATTTCGCGATTTCGTGTATCGCGCCGTAAGCGCAAATGGATCTCCCGTCTATGTCCGGTCGAGCGGTAAGCCATTTTTTGACGCAAGCGGCAACTTCCTGGGCTATCGGGGAACCGGTACGGATATTACGGCGACGATCCGCGCAGATCACGCCGAAGAGGCGCTGCGCAACGCGCAGGCGGAACTCGCACATGTAACCCGCGTGACCGCGCTGGGCGAACTGACGGCGTCCATCGCCCATGAAGTGAACCAGCCGCTCGCCGCCGTCATCGCTAACGCCGAAGCCTGTCTGCGCTGGCTGGACAACAAAACTCCCGACTTGGCCAAGGCGCGCCGTTCGGCAGAATGGGTCATCGAGGACGGTATTCGGGCAAGCGAGGTGATTCGCCGAGTGCGGGCGCTCGCGAAAAAATCCGAGATGGAGAAAGCGCTCCTTAATGTCAATCACGTCATTCAGGAGGTAATCGCGCTGGTGCAGCGTAAGTTAAGCAGCCACAGCGTATCATTGCGCAAGGAGTTGGCGCCGAGTCTACCCATGGTCCTTGGCGATCGGGTCCAGCTTCAGCAGGTAATTATCAACCTGGTGATGAATGGCATTGAAGCAATGGAGCCGGTCATGGATCGGCCGCGCGAACTTGTGATCCGATCAGGCCAGGACGAGACAGGTCGAGTGCTCGTAAGTGTGACGGATTGCGGCGTCGGAATCTCCGCTGAGAATGCAAACCAACTTTTCAATGCCTTTTTCACCACTAAGTCCAGCGGGCTGGGTATGGGCCTTTCGATCTGCCGTTCGATCGTAGAAGCTCACGGAGGACGGCTGTCAATCTGTCGCAACGAGGGGCCAGGTGCGACATTTCAATTCGTCCTGCCCTTGCATCAGGAGGATGCGTTGTGACCGAGCGTCCAAAATCATCGTATGGATCCGCGAGCGCCAAGGAATCGATCGTCCTTGTTGTCGACGACGACGAATCGATGCGCAGGGCGCTGACCAATCTTTTTGAATCAATAGGCTTGAAGGTTGAGGTTTTCGCTTCGGCGCCCGAAATGCTGGACAGCAAGCTTCCGGACGTCGCCAGCTGCCTGGTGCTTGACATTAGGTTGCCCGGCCTGAGCGGATTGGACTTTCAAACCGAACTGGCCAAGGCGAACATCCACATTCCAATCATCTTTATGACGGGCCATGGCGATATCCCGATGTCGGTCCGGGCCATGAAGGGCGGAGCGGTCGATTTCCTGACCAAGCCGTTTCGCGACCAAGACATGCTGGACGCGGTGGTGACGGCGATCGAACGGGATCGGAAACGGCGCGAGGCCGACAAGATCGTCGCGGATTTGCAAGCACTTCTTGAGACCCTGACTCCCCGCGAGCGGGAGGTTCTGGCTTGGGTAGCGTCCGGACGCCTGAACAAACAGATAGCAGCCGAACTCGGACTGGCCGAGATTACCGTTAAGATCCATCGGGGACGCATTATGAAGAAGATGGGAGCGAGGTCACTGGCCGATCTGCTGAGAAAGGCCCAAACGCTCGGGGTTGGTCGCATCAAGCCCTAGGCCGTTTTGGGCACTAGGCGAAGGGACTGGCAGAAGCGGGCGTATCCGTAGTGAATTTGCCCCTAGACGACCTTCGCACAGGTGCTGAGCCGGTAACGGTCCGCGCCAGTGCGGCAAAGCTTGCGCAACAAGTCGTTGGCGTACAGACCTAAGTATGACTTCCCAAACCTATTTGACCGTCCATATTGGCAGGGGCGGTGCTAATGCGAGCGTTCGCCTTGGTCCTACCTCAGGAAGTTCTGCCTTGTCCATGCTTTCGGTAATCTCGGTCGTTGATGACGACGCTTCCGTCCGCGTCGCGACCGACAATCTTCTAACTTCGCATGGATACCGGGTCCATACATTTGCGTCGGCTGAGGAGTTCTTGCAGTCGAGTTGCCTGGACGAATCGTCTTGTGTCATTGCGGACGTCCAGATGCCGGCTATGAGCGGCTTGGACCTTCTGATGCACATGCGCGGCCAAGGTTACGATGCGCCATTTATCTTTATCACGGCTTTTCCCGAAGAGAACGTCCGCACGCAAGCGCTGAAGGCCGGAGCTATTTCCTTCCTGGCCAAGCCCTTCGCGGGATCCGTCTTGATCAAATGCATCGAGATTGCCCTGAGCGAACGTCGAGGCGACGCGGGAAAATGAGATCCTGAGCCCTGCCCGAGTACGACGCTTCCTCTGGCCTTTTCGACGTCAGCGGGCGTGTCCTGATAGCAAACAAAGGTATAGGGGGACCCAAACCAACACGACTTTCCAAACAACCACCGTAGGATCGAGCCGTTCGCCTTGATCGGACTAAGCAGTTAGACCAGAGCTGCGGTCGGGCAGGCGAGAGCGAACGCGCCAAAGGGTTATGATATTGACGAGGTCATTGCCCCTTTGTGCCAAGCCTCCCAAGCGCGTCCGAGAGCCGGCAGAAAACTGGATCTCACGGGTAAGCATTCTATGCAATTGCCTGAGTTCATGCGCTCGACCACGCTACGGTGGACGGTACTGGTGGCCGCGGCTTTTGCGGCCTTTATCGTTGCATTGCTTGGCTTCGTCTATTTGAAAATAAGCGATGACCTGACGATGCGTTCCGACCGTGTGATCGCCTCGCAAAGCGGCTTCTTTGCGGGCTTGTCGCCCGATCGTAGGCTCGACGCGATCGACGACTATCTGAAGCAGGATCCGGGCCGCCTTAGGCTCGCGGGATTGTTTGGACCAAATGGCAGCAGGATTGCGGGCAATCTGGAAGACCTGCCGCCAAATCTTAAAACCGACAACGCGGTACAGGACGCTGCGGTCGACCGGGGAGACGAAAGTGGCCGGAAAAAACAGGCTGTCCGCCTGATCGCGCGAAGGTTGCCGAACGGTGACCTGCTTTTGATCGGACGAAACGTCGATGATGTCACGGAGATCGCGCACGTCGTTGAAGGGGCGGTCGCACTTGGTCTGCTTTCGTCGGTACTTCTTTGCTTCGCGGTCGGCGTAGTGTTGTACGCTCGCGCCCGCAGGCGAATCGTTGAAATCAACGAGCGGGTACAGCGCATTGTCGCCGGCAACCTGCGTGAACGAATCCCGCATCGGAACACCGACGACCCCTTCTCCAAACTTGCCATGATAGTCAATGGCATGCTCGACGAGATGGAAACTCTCATCCACGCCCTAGCAGGCCTCGGCAACGATATCGCGCATGACCTGCGCACGCCGCTCACGCGTGCACTATTGACGCTCGAGCGCGGTCGCGCGAACGCCAGCACGCTGGAGCAGCTGCAGATTGCCGCAGACAAAACGATAAGCTCACTAGATCAGTCGCTTTCGATCATTACCGCCATTCTGCGGCTTGCGGAAATCGAGAAAAGTCAGCGATCGGCCGGCTTTGGCAAGGTCGCGCTGGCGGATATCACACGCGAAGTGGTCGACATGTACGAGCCGATAGCGGAAGACAAAGGTATCGCCCTTCTGATCCGGTCAGCTGATGAACTAAGCGTCCATGGTGACCGGGACTTGCTGATCGAGGCGGTGGCCAATCTCATCGACAACGCCATAAAGTATACGCCCGCCGGTGGGCAGGTTGAGATCGAATTGTTTCGCGGCAAAGGCGAGAATATCGTGCGCGTGAGGGATAACGGTCTCGGCATCAGCGAACACGAGCGCGACGCGGTGCTAAGGCGTTTCTACCGGTCGGATAAAGTAAGACACACATCAGGCCTGGGTCTCGGCCTTAACCTGGTAGCAGCAATTGTAAAGTTGCACGGCTTTCGGTTTACCATCCTTCCAGGGTCTGGGTGTGTGGTTGAGATTGCATGTCCGTATGCGTCGACGCCGTCGTAAACAACGGGAGCTGGCTCCGACGGACGTGGCCGGTTCCGGCGCTCATCCGGCGGTCAAAGCAAACTGCAGCATGCGCGCGAAGCTTTGCGGCTTCCAGAATGCGTACGGGGCAATGACCGCGGAGGATCATGGCGCAGCGGTTACCTGCTCATAGGCGTCCAACACGCGGGTGGAGTAGACGAGGGCGGCACCGGCGTTGACGGCGGTCGCAACACCGAGCGCCTCAGCGATCTCTTCCCGCGCGGCGCCGTGACGCGCCGCAGCTTCGGCGTGCACGGCGATACAACCGTCGCACCGGACGGTAACGGCGACCGCGAGTGAGATCAGTTCACGGGTCTTCGGCCCGAGCAGGTTTGTGTTCTGGCCAGCGGCGGTCAGCGCTTGATGGCCCTTGATCGTGTCGGGGCTAAGCTTGGCAATTTCGCCAATCCGGACTTTGAGCTGCTGGCGATAGGTGTTCCATTCAAGCATGGCCATGTGACTGCTCCTGATTTCGGCTTGGATAAGTGGCTCTTCCAAAAGTGCGAGGGCGACATGCCCCACTTTCCTTCGCCTTATTCCGTTCTGATCGCGACGTTGAATGTATTGCCGTTGACGGTGCGCAGCTGCAACGTCGCGGCGTTAGAGAGGCGGCCTATGTCCGAGGCGCCCGCAGTGGGTAGCGTGATCGTCGCCATGGCACCCACTTGCGCGCGCAGCCCGAACGGACCCGGTGCAAAGCGATTGTAGGCGAAGTCGTTGGCGATCGCCGAAGCCGGCAGGTGATTTAACGCGCTGCCGTCCCATTGCTCAAGCACGGCGCCATCATTGGACTTCAAGACTGCAGTCATCACATTGGAAGGCGCTGCCGGCGTGCCGCCATCGAGATAGGCATGAAAGCGCACGGCGCCGTTCGGGAGCAGGACACCGTCCGCTAGACTAAGATGATGCTTGCTCGGACTAACCGGTCCACTATGAAACGCCGTGACCACCGAGCCGCGAAAGTAATCGTAGGTGGCAACATTGAGAATGACAGTAGCAGCAAACGCCGCGACTGCGATTCGCTGGAAAGACTCCCTTCGCATCGGGAGCGGTAAGGCTCCAGACAGCCACCGAAACCACGCCCGGCAGGCGAGCGCAGGCCTGCGTGCCAGCAGCGCGTTGTCGAGCGAGAAGGCGCCGCTGCCGCCAAGCATCAGGGTGGCACCGATCGCCGAATTGCAGGCCGCCATTGTCCATTCGTCTATGCAGGTTGCACCCTGCCATCCGAACATCAGCATCAGCATCACGGAAAGGCCGATTGAGACCAAACCCGCGGCCCGGGTGAACAAGCCGGTGATCAGGAGCAGTCCCGTGATCAGCTCGGCTGCGCTGAACAGGATGAGTGAGGTATACAGAAGATAGAAATGATGTAGCAGAAAGGCAATGAGCTGATCCGTTCCGAGCAAGGCGCCCGGCATCGCCGATTGGAGTTTGTTGGCCATCCAACTCGCGGCGTTCGGATCGAGTTTGGCGGGCGCGTAGATGAAGCGGCGCGAGCCGCCGCCCCAATAAATGAATCCTTGAATGAAGCGGATCGAAAGCAGAGCGAGTGCAGCGCTGCGCAGCGCGTCTGTCCTGCCGCGCAGGGCAGCGGCTGGATGGGAGGCGGCAGCCGTACCGTCTTTGACCTGGACGACGGCAACCGATGCGAAACCAATACGGCGAAGTAAGGATGTCATGGCCTAACCTGGGGCTATTTAGCGTAGTGAAAGCCGACCTGCTGCAACTCGGGCAGCGTGCCGGCGGCACCAGGGATCAGAACCACGCCATCCACCAGATGGTTGGTCAATTCCGCCGCCAGCGCGGCATGAGAGAGCTTGTCGGGATTGATATCGACTTTGATAAGGGCCGCAGCCTGTTCCCAAATTGCATTGTGGCAAGACAAGAAGACAACGCCGCGCCGCATCAGGGCCGGGATCGAGTTATCGCCGCCGGAGAACGGGCCCGCCGGATCCTCATAGTTCGCCGGATTGGCAGCCGCCGCTTTCCGCTCGACGATGGACGTATTGGTCGGGAATTCCTCGCCAGCGAGTTGTGTAAGCTGATACTTGTCCCACGTGGCCTGATCATAGAGCGCAAGATTCGCCGTACCATGCGTAACCGAGACAGTGAGGAAGTCAGGATGCTTGAACGACCATATCTGCGAATTGAGCGCGTTGCGCATCAGGTTCAGCCAGGGGCCCGCGATGTCAGTATTATCCCATGCCTGCCTTGGCGCAGGACCGTAGGACAGCACTTCCGTCAATGCTTCGTGATCCCATTGCTCTTGGCTGTTCAGGATCATCGGCACCGTCTTGAAGTCGCGGCGGCGAGGTGCCTGCGCGAGACGCTTCTTTAACGCGTCAAGATGTGTTGCAGCGGACGGTGTCAACGCGGATTCGATGGTCGCTGTTACAGGCTTGGCCGCGGCCGATGCAAGGCTGACCGCGCCTGTAGCCAGGCTCAAAGCGAATGTTTTCAGTATGCCTCTTCTTCCAGTGATGACCTTCACGGACGTCTAACTCCTGCCTGTTCTCTTCAGGCAGATAGATAGCGGGCCAACTCGGGGCCATTAAATTATTTGAATGAGATCAACGCGCGAACGTCCGCTCCGACGCGCGTCTTCCTCAAATGGAGTTTACTGGCGGAACTGCAATCGCACTCCGATGTAGCCTTGCACCACCTCACACGCTCCAAAGGAGACCAAGATGAAGTTAGCATTGATCGGCGCCGCCGCTGTTGCCGCCGCAGCTTTCGCAACTCCTGTCCTGTCGCAGGCTGTTATCGAAGACCCCGGCTATTGCGCGCAGTTCTACCCTGACGCCAATTGTCAAAATCTGGGACCGGGCAATCCGTACACCGATGGCGATTCCCGGCGGAACGGGAGCGGTATGGTCTTAGGCCATGCAACACAGTCGACCGGGCTCGATGCGTACCGTTATCATGGCGGACCGAAGTCAAACGATTGACGGCACGGGCTCGCCGATCTAGCGAATCGCGTGCGCGGCTCGTACTTACTTCCCGAAGATTGGCTTGCCGTAAAAATCGGGAAAGATCGCGGGCAGATACAGGTGAGCCTGTGCGCGCACACCCACGTCCCGGCCGGATTGGGCTTTCATCGGGATGATTGCCTCTACCCCGACCTGGAGATAGCGGCTAACCCAGATGACGCCCGGATTGACAGTGCCGGTTGTCTTCCCCGCGTTTGGCCCGTTGAGTGGCGTCGACGTTGTGAATTCAACCAGCGGAACCCATCCCTCCGGGTAGCGGGTCCCGGTACGGTTGGCGCCGGTATAATGGTTGGTGACCAGGCTGTACTCGAGCGCCAAGCCCAGCTGCAGGATCTTCGGGTTGATCGTCTCGGTGAGCGTGGTCGCGCCGGAGGGCAGCGCCGTCGCGGTAAGGCTGACAGGGTCGGTCGGCATAGCGACAGCGGCCGTGGCGCTGATCGTCAGCGGCCGCAACCACGCCACCGAATCAGGTAGATCGCCGAAGCCCTTGCCGATGTAGACGGTCGGCGTCAGCGTGGAGAACGACGAGGCGATCCCGGGCGCTCCGGTGCCGCCGATCGCCGCCGTGCCACCCACAGTAAAAACGAATTGGTGCTCGGGGTTGGCATAAAGCTGATACTGGGTGCCGATCACGAGATTGTCGAAGCCCGAGCGTGTGCCCCTGTTCGAATCCTCCAGGATACGAAACGTCTCGGTGAAGAACACCGACAAGTCCCTGGTAACAAGTCTGCTGTAGGTCGTGGGAATATCGATTTCGTGCGTGGTCGGCGCGGTGGCGGTGTCAGGCAGCCGCACAAAATATGGGGGATTGTAGAAGTCCGCCGGGGTGGGAACAGTGGTCGCCAATGTTGAGGGGAAGAAGCGGTCTCCGACGTAGGCCGCCGACCCTTCCGAACATGTCGCGAGCAGAAGCAGAAAGCCGGTTATTGCTGTATGCCGAGCAGTGCGAGCCATCGCGCCCTCCTACCGTCCAACTACTCTACTAACTGTCCAGAGATGCGGCACCCTTCGACCGTTACCCATCCAGTGCCTGCTTGCGGGCATTGTCAATTCAGAACCGGAAAAGGCAGTTGCCCATCTTGATCCATGAGCCGCAACGGTCAATCCAGAAGGATAGCGGGGAGGGTGCTAAGGGCGAAGCAGCTGCCTTCCTTGCCGGCAAAGATTTGGTTTGGTTCCCGCATTGTGAGCTTAAGCCTCTCGGTGACCCCGATATTCGGTCGGCGTAAGTCCGGTGATTTTACGAAATGCTCTCGTGAATGAGCTCGTTTCGCGAAAGCCAATCTGGATTCCGATCTGTGTCACCGAGAGCGCCGGCCTCTGCAGCAGGCTCCTGGCGCGATCCATCCGGCGGTCCATATGGTAGCGATGCGGCGGCACGCCGAAGGATTGTTTGAAGGCCCGCGCAAAGTGATAGACGCTTAGATCGACGAGTTCTGCGAGAGTGAGCAGCGAAACGTCCTCCGCTAGATGCTCCTCGATGAATTCCACCAGCCGCTTCTGCTGCCACACTGGCAAGCCGCCGCGAATCGGCCTCGTCGCAACGGAAGTGGTTCGTTCCAATCGGATGAGTTCGTGGATCAGTACTAGACTCAGGGCCTCTGCATACTGGCGGCTTCCCGGATCGCAACTCCCGACCTCGGCCTTGAGTTTGAGCGCCGTGTTCCAGACGGCTTGATCGAAGAAGAACAGTCGCGGACTGATCAGGGGACAAGTGATGCCAGTTTCCGGATCAAACAACGGATCCTGCACATCAATATAGAAGTATGTGACGCGCGTGAGTACTCGCGGGATCTGCCATCCGTAGAAGCAATGGCCGGCAGGCACGAAGCTGAGCTTGCCATTGAACTCGCGCAAAGTCGATTTGGGCAAACCCTCGATAAGCGTCTCACCATCATGTCGTTCTGCGCGCTCGTAAGCGATCAGCAGATGTCTTCGCGCCTGAAAACGGTACTCGAAGGTTTCGCGTCGGGTAACCTTTACCGCGTCCGCTTGTATTGCCCCCCAGTTCGCTAGTCGCCGGCGAGCGATATCGGGTGGCGTAATTTCAACGATTGATGGAGAAGACGGACGACAATAACCCGAAATACTGATGCCGATGTCACTCATTGGTGTTCTCCTGACAAGTGCAACGGCTCCCCTTTTGGTCAGCGTCCCTGTGACAAGGGCATGAAAGCGATGGTGGGGTCATTTGTCACTAACCATCATTGGTGCTCGCGACCAAAGACGCTATCTGCCTTTGCGAGAACTGTAATCAAAGGCCAAACTAATGCGGGTGGAATCTCGGCACCATTAAATTGCCGTTCAGATTCTAAATTCGATTTTATGCGAGGCGGCATCTGTGAGCCCGGCGGAACGTCCGCCATGCGCGTATCAGGCTGGACGACCGTAATCGGGAAATCCGGGGCAATAAAGCGTAAAGCGCCGCAAGCCGAGACAAGCGCAAGATCCGCTCATTACCAGATCTCCGGTGTGTCCGTCGCAAGGTGCGCATCAATCGGTGCGGCTGCGCCGGGTCAGGAGTTCCTATGTCCGAACACGAACCCGGCCCTCCTCTCGCTTCCGGAGGTGCGTCCGTAGTTCCGTCCCGCGAACGCGGAGGCGTTTCGAAATTGGCCGCTGCCCGCCCGCCGGCGCTGGGCGAAATTGGGTTTGTCGGCCTCGGCCGCATGGGGGCGGCGATGGCCGCAAACCTCGCGGCCAAGGGACGACAGTTGATCGCCTATGTCCGCCGCCCGGATCGGGTCGGCGAGCTTGAGGCGCTCGGTCTGAGGCCCACCACGGACATTGGCGATCTGCTCCACTGCGACGTCGTCATTAGTATGTTGCCGGACGACGACGCCGTGCGCGAAGTCGTGTTCGGTCGCACGGAGGTTGGCCTCGACGGTCTGGCCGCGGGTCTGATGCCCGGCGCAATCCATCTGTCGATGAGTACGATCAGCACGGCGGCTGCGTCGTTGCTGGCGCGCGAGCATGCGCGGAACGGACAAGGTTATGTCGCTGCGCCGGTCTTCGGGAATCCGGATGCCGCCAAGGCGCGCCAGCTGTTCATCGTCGCCGCCGGCGTCGCGGCCGATGTCGAGCGCTGCCAGCCGATCCTCGACAGTCTCGGACAAAGGACGTTCGTAATCGGTGACGAGCCGGGAAACGCAAACCTCATCAAACTGCTCGGCAATATGATGAGCGCCACGGCACTAGAGATGCTCGGAGAAGTCGTTGCCGTACTCCGGAAGCATGGGCTGGATCCCCAGCCCTTCATCGACATCATGACGAGCACAATGTTCGGCGGGCGTGCGCATAAAATTTACGGCGACAAGATTGCACGACAGAGCTACGCGCCGGGATTTGTCTTGCCCCTCGTGCTCAAGGATGTGCGGCTTGCCCTTGCAGAAGCAGAGAACGCGGGCGCGCCGATGCCATCGGTGGGCGTGCTTCGAGACCGTTTGATCACGGGAATCGCGCGGGGTTACGGCGACCTCGACTGGACCGCCCTGGGGCGCATCGCCGAGGAGGAAGCCGGTCTCTACGCCGTACCACCGGTCGCTGCCGATTGAGGTTGGACTTGTCCGCCATCCACAGCCTGAAGGCGTATTCACTCGAAGAAAGAACAGGATTATGACTCATCAAGCAGACGCTCTCGCAAGGAAACTGCCGCTTACCGAAATTCCCGGCACGTCGCTCAAGGTGTCGCCCGTCGCCATTGGCACCTGGGCCATCGGCGGGTGGATGTGGGGCGGAACCGACGAAGCTGAATCTGTCGCTACTATCCAGGCCGCTTTCGAGCACGGCATCAATCTTGTCGACACCGCCCCGGTCTACGGATTCGGCCGCTCTGAAGAGATCGTTGGCAGGGCGATCGCCGAAAGCGGGTTACGCTCGCACGTGCTAATTGCCACCAAGACTGGACTTCAATGGGAGGGCGGAAGGGTATCTCGCAACGCCAGCCGCGCCCGCATCATGCGCGAGGTCGAAGATTCCTTGCGCAGGCTTCGAACCGATTACATCGATATCTATCAGGTCCATTGGCCTGATCCATTGATTGCAATCGAAGAAACCGCGGACGCAATGCATATGCTGCTTGCGCAGGGCAAAATCCGCGCCATCGGCGTCAGCAACTTTTCGGTCGGCCAGATGGAAGGTTTTCGCCGCGTCGCGCCGCTGCATGTGCTGCAACCGCCGTACAACTTGTTCGAACGTGGCATCGAGGCCGACCTTCTACCCTACTGCCTTAGGAATAGTATTGCGATGCTGGGATATGGAGCGCTGTGCCGGGGTCTCCTGTCCGGACGAATGCAGGCGAATACGGTTTTCGGTGGCGACGATCTTAGGCGCGCCGATCCGAAGTTCCTCAAGCCTCGCTTCGCGCAATATCAGACCGCCGTGCATAGGCTCGACCGCCTCGCTCGGCAACGGTTTGGCAAGCGCGTTATTCACTTGGCGGTCCGCTGGATGCTGGATCAGGGCATCACCACGGCATTGTGGGGGGCGCGTCATCCCGATCAGTTGCAGCCCGTCGACGAGGTGACCGGCTGGTCGCTCGATAATTCGGCCAAGGCCGAGATCGATCGGATTCTGCGCGAAGCTATCACCGATCCGGTCGGACCGGAATTTATGGCCCCGCCGTCGCGGAGCGTTGCAGCGTGACGCGGTGGTGGTCGGCATCACACAGGGAAGGCGTTGCTGCTGTCCCTCAGTTTGTACTCGGCTCGTCGGGAATTGCGCAAAATGAGCCGGTCGACCGGATCTAACCAGTTCGCGACAAGGTATCCTAGGAGGTTTCATGGACTCCGCGGCTCTATTCCTGCCGGCGTGCTCACGCCGGATAGCGGGACTGTCGCGCTCGGTGGCGAGCGTCTCGCCCGGCCGGGAATGGCGGCATATGGTGGTCGCATCGGCTATCTCTTGCAGCGAACCGAATTGTTCCGCGGTTCGATCGCCGACAATCTGCTGCTTGGCCGGCCCGACGCAAACGATGACAAGCTGCAGATCGCTGTGGCGGCGGTTGGTCTTGATCTGGCAATCGCAAATCTGTCGAAGGGATTACACCATCAGCTTGGAGACGGTGGAACAGGTCTCTCGGGCGGGGAGCGGCGGCGATTGGGGATTGCTCGTCTGCTTGTCGCATCGCCGGATGTCGACGTTTTCGACGAAGCGACGGAAGGACTTGATGGCGCAACCGCCGCCCTCGTGGTCGAGAATATTCGGTTCGAAACGCGCGGGCGAGCGGTCTTGCTGGCCACACATCATCGGGTTGAAGCCGTCAACGCCGACACGTTGCTATGGATAGAAAAGGGCAACTGACACAAATCGCGCGCAGGAGCGAAACCGCTTTCGATGGGATCCTCGATCAGCTTAATCCGCGCAGTCGTCGACGTCTGGACCCTTATCGAGGAGGGAGGCTTGCGGAGCACGGCGGGAGAATCCTTGCGGCCGAGCTCGTAAGTGCGGGCTGATGGCGTTCAATTCAGCCATCTGGGCGATTGCGGCTGTTGCAACGTTGGGCGTGATCGCCCGGCCATGGAATTCGCCGGAGTTCGTTTGGGCGACGGCGGCTGCCGCGATGCTGGTTCTGTTCAACTTGCTGTCTTGGCGGCAGGCATTCGCAGCGATCGGCGAGGGCACTGACGTCTACCTCTTTCTGATTGGCATGATGCTGCTGTCCGAAGTTGCCAGGAAGGAAGGGTTGTTCGACTGGCTCGCGACCCAGGCGGTGAGGCATGCGCGTGGTTCGGCCAAACGATTGTTCCTGATCATTTACGTCGTCGGCACCATGGTTACGGTGTTCCTGTCGAACGACGCCACCGCTGTGGTGATGACGCCGGCGGTTTACGCCACGACTCGGGCCGCGCAGGTCGAGCCGCTCCCTTATCTCTTCATCTGCGCTTTCGTCGCCAGCGCCGCGAGCTTTGTCCTTCCGATCGCCAATCCTGCCAACCTCGTCGTGTTCGGCGGGCAGATGCCGGCTCTTTTGGATTGGCTGCGTTATTTTACCGGGCCGTCATTGGCCGCGATTCTCACGACATACGTCGCATTACGGCTGACGCAACGGCCGGCGCTCGCTGCAAAGGTCGCCGCCATCAAGGACGCGCCACCGCTGACGGTAGGCGGCAAGCTTGCAGCGATCGGAATCGCACTGACAGTCGTAGTGCAACTGTCGGCATCTGCGTTCGATCGGCCACTCGGGTTACCGAGCTTTTGCGCAGGCGTATCTTTGACTGCTGTTGTGCTGGTAATCGCGCGGCGATCGCCGCTGCCGATTCTCAAGGACGTTTCCTGGGGCGTGCTGCCGCTCGTCGCGGGCCTATTCGTTGTTGTCGCGGGATTGAATCAAACCGGCGTGTTGTGGGCGCTGGCGCGCAACCTGCACGACGCTGCCGCGGCGTCGCCGCAAGCGACGTCGTGGGTCGCAGGCATGGCCGTTGCTGTTGCCTCCAACCTCGTCAACAATCTGCCGGTGGGTCTGATCGCGTCGGCCACAAGTCATGCTGCGCAGGTGCCGCAGCAGGTGGTTGGTGCGATTATGGTCGGCGTCGATCTCGGGCCGAATCTTTCCGTGACAGGCTCGCTCGCCACCATTCTGTGGCTGATCGCACTGCGCCGGGAGGGCGAGAGCGTTACGGCTCTTCGGTTTCTGAGACTCGGCTTCATCGTTATGCCGCCGGCGCTCGTGCTGTCGCTGCTTGCCATGTCGGCGTTTCCCCCATGAACGTAGAATCGTCCGTGGACTCAGAAAAGATTACGTCTGAGGGCAAAGATCGAGGTTAGTCTAGCGCCAAGTACGGCACAACGGGCGGTTTCAGTTCAATTCAGGCTCGCGGCGAGCTGCCTTACTCCGAACCGTTGTTCGAACTCCGTCACATTGACGATGCCGCGGCGATGGGTGCCATCGCCGATCTTGCGGTCGCCGTCCCAGGCCTCGACCTCGAATACAACGCTCTTGGGATCAATCTTGACGACGCGAGAAAGGGCGCGGACCACGCGGCCAACCGGCGTTGCTGCGAGGTGACGGACTTTCACGTCCATGCCGACGCTGACGAAACCCGCCGGCAGATGCGTGGCGATCGCGGAGCCTGACGCCATTTCCATATGCAGGATCATCATCGGCGTGGCGTAGACCTGCGGCATCTGCGCCACGAAGTGGCCGATTGTCATATCGGAGGTCACGGTGACGGTCTTCTCGGCCGTCATGCCGATCATGACGTTGTCGAGCGCATCCATATCTTCCTCGTTCTCGGTCTTGTGGCGAACTGGGTCAGGCGCCACCAGTAACTCCGTTGCATGGCAGGCCCGACTTCGACCGCGATCTAGGATTGGGGCATTACGCCCGGGGCGTTGTCCGGCCATTTCGCGATGGTCGCCTCGTCGATATTCAGATGCTGGGCTACCAACGCCGGCGGCGTATGCGTCAGCCAGTTGGACAGAGAAATCTCTTCGTAGCGCGAAGCCCTGAAGACGCCGACGAACTGCAGGTCGGTGTCGCCGACATTCTCGACATAATGTCCAAGGTTACGCTTGACGTAGCCGATGTCGCCAGGATTGAAATCCATCGTCATCGCATTCGGGCCGGTATTGAAGACCGTCATGCGTCCCTTTCCCTTGATGTAATACTGCCATTCGTCGGCGTTCGGGTGCCAGTGCATCTCGCGCACACCGCCGGGGCGAACGGTTACCAGCGCGGCTGCAATCCTGGTTGCGACGGGGAAGTTGCTACTGTCGGCGATCCGCTCGTCGCCCCCCCTGGATTCTCTCGCCGGTGCTGACGATGCAAGACGGAAGATAAACGGATGAGGTGGAACGCGGCCGGTCTTGCTGATCGCAGCGCGGTCAGATGCCAGATCGCCGGGCACGGTGCCCTGGAAGATCCAGAGGTTCTGCAGCGGGATCTTGGCGAATGTCTGGGCCGGGACGCCAAAATTCTTGGCAAGGATCTCGGGCGGCGTATGAGCGAACCAGTCCGTCACCAATAGCGTATTGAATTCGCTGGCATCGCCGTCGTCAAAGCAGATTACGAATTCGCAGCCGTCCGGGCCGAGACCCTGCAGCGAATGCGGCTGGCCTGCCGGAAAATACCAAAGGTCGCCCTCGTTGACGTCCGCCACGTATGGCCGGCCTACGGCGTCCAGAACGGTCACGCGGCAGCTGCCGTAGGTCATGATCGCCCACTCGGCAGCCTGGTGCCAATGCAATTCCCTGATGCCGCCGGCGGTCAAACGCATGTTGACGCCCGTGATCGTGTTTGAGATGGCGAAATCAGCCTGCGTCACCTGCCGTGCCCAGCCGCCGTTCTGGATGCGCTTTGGCGCGTTGTTGAAGGAGGCCCAGTCCATCGGCATGCCGCCGACGTCAGTGGCGGGCGGAGTTTGCGCCGAAGGAAACTGGTTGCCGATGGCCTTGCTTTGCGGGCCAGGATCTCTGAGATTTCCCGGAGCTTTCGCGTTGACAGCGCCTTGCGCCGGCTGGTCCGGATTACCGAAGGAAGCGGCGTGCGCCGCGGTTGCAACTGCACCTGCAGCACTGACTGCCAGCACATTCCGTCTCGAAAACATCGTCGTCGCTCCTCAAAAAATCGACCGCGGGTCTATCAGAGATAGGTCCACGATTATCCCGAGCCACTAAATTAATATTCAGAGTGTCTTGCGGATCTGGAGTCGCCGGCATGCCCAGCGTCAATTCCGGGTGTCGGTGTTTAGGTCCGACGTAGACGTCCGATTCGGTACGCGGACTTCGACCACGCTGTGGTTGAGAGCCTGATGACATGAATTGCATGCGGCGGTCAGATCGGCATAGGCCTTGGCGAATGCGGTGCCGTCTTTGGATTGGATCGCGCTGTTGAGTTCCTTGAACGGTTGCTCCGTAACGGAGGTGATCATGTCCGGAAAGGAGATGTCGTGTTCACTGGGATGGGCGCGCCCGAGTCGATCGAACGCGCCGCGCAGGTTTCCAAGCTCGTAGGCCGCAAATTCCCAATTTCCGTCCTGCTCGGCCTGCCAGAGCCGCTCATGCCGTGGCTGAATTGTCGCAATCATCAGGTCGCTGATGCTCGGCAGATATTCGATGGCATGAGGTGAGGGCGTCGCTTCTGGCCCTGCGGCTACGCCGCGCAAGGCCGCAAGACAGATCGCCAGGATGGCGGCTGCGGTAATTGCGATCGCCACAACCATGAATGGGCGGCGCCGGATGCCTGTTTCTTCTGGCCCGATCATGCGCGCACTGGCAACCTGGAAAGCAGCTTGGCGAGTGTGACCGGGTAATCCCTAATCCGTGCGCCACACGCGTTGTAGATCGCATTGGCAATCGATGCGCCGGCGCCGCAGATTCCGAGTTCACCGATGCCCTTACTCTTGAGCGGGTTGGATTGGTCGTCCAGTTCGGCAAGAAAGACGGCATCGATGTCCGGAATGTCGGCATGCACCGGAACATGATATTCGGCGAGATCGTGGTTGACGAAATACCCGAAGCGCGGATCGAGCGTCATCTCTTCATGCAACGCTGCACCGACGCCAAAAACCATTCCTCCGATCGCTTGGGAGCGCGCCGTCTTTGCGTTCAGGACACGGCCGGCCGTGAATACGCCCAGCATGCGCCGCACGCGCACCTCACCGGTATCCTCGTCGACGCCGACTTCGGCGAAATGTGCGCCGTAGGATTGCTGAGAGAAATCCTTGTTGTTGCGGCCGGGCCGGATTTCACCATCGGCGTCCATCCCGACGCCCACAAGGTCCGTCAGCTTTCTGGACTGGTCGCCCGATGCGATACTACCGTTGGCGAACCTTGCGGTTGCCGGATCCATGCCGGCGGTCCGTGCCAGCTTTTCGCGCAGCGCATTGCAGGCCTCGAAAAGGGCCGAGCCCGAGCTGCCAGCGCCCCATGAGCCACCCGAACCTGCCGCCTGCGGAAAGCTGGTATCACCGAGTTCGACCTGGATGCGTTCCGTCGGCAGGCCGAGCATCTCCGCTGCGATTTGCGCCAGGATGGTATAAGTCCCGGTTCCTATGTCGGTCATTGCCATTCGCACGGTACAGGTACCGTCAGGACCCAGCCGGACATTAGCCTTGGAAAGTAGAAGCGGGTTGCCTCGTGTCGCCGCAGCCATGCCGATTCCCACTAGCCAGCGTCCGTCACGTACCTGACCCGGTTTCGGATTGCGCTTGTCCCATCCAAAGCGGCGCGCACCTTCCTGCATGCAGGGGATCAAATGACGGCTGGAATAGGGAATATGCTTTTCCGGATCCTCGCTCGGCTCGTTGAGCACTCGCAGCTCGATCGGATCGAGATTCAATTTCTCGGCAATTTCATCCATCGCGCATTCAAGCGCCATTAGCCCGACAGACTCGCCGGGGGCTCGCATCGACGACGCCACCGGAATATCCAGTGGCGCCAGACGATGTCGCGTCAACCGATTGGGCCCGGCATAAAGCGTACGCGTCTGGAGGGCGGCGCCCTCATAGGTTTGTTCGCTGGGCAGATTGCCGGAGAATACATCGTGGCCGATCGCGAGAATATGGCCCTCGCGATCGGTGCCCAGACGAACCCGCTGGATCGTGTCGGAGCGGTGCGTCGTGACGTGAAAGATCTGCTGCCGGGTCAGCGCGATCTTCACCGGCCGCTTGAGCTGCCGTGATGCGATCGCCGCCAGGATCGCATCGGCATTGACCCAGAGTTTGCCGCCGAACCCGCCACCGATGAACGGGCTGATCAGGCGTACATTCTCGACAGGAATTTTCAGGGTTGTCGCGATGACCTGTTGACCCTGATTGAGCATCTGGTTCGCCGTGTGCAGCATCAACTTGTCGCCGTCCCACATCGCGAGCGTGGCATGGGGTTCCATCATCGCGTGACTTTGCAATGGGGTGGTATAGGTCACGTCGAGTTGTACCGGAGCGCTCGCGAATGCAATTGCGAAATCGCCCACCGCGCTGTCGGCTGCCGGCGCGTCGCTTGGCTTTGGAACGCGGGCCTCGTTGAGGTTGGCACGGAGCGCATATTTTCCGTTCGACCGATCATACTTCACGTTTACGAGGTAAGCCGCCGCCCGGGCCTCCTCGAAGCTGTTGGCAACCACGAAGGCAACCGGTTGGCCGTAACCTGTCACTTGCGGCCCGGTGAGTACGGGATGCGCTTCGCGGTGATTACCGGTGCCCTGCGCCGGCGCGTTGCGATGGGTGAGGACCAGCGCGACGCCCGGCGCCTTTTCCGCCGCCCGCGTCTCAATCGATTTGATCCTTCCTTTTCCGATCGAGGCTTCGACCACAAAACCATACAGCACGTTGTTCTCTTGCACCTCATAGGCGTAGCGCGCGCCGCCGGTAACCTTCAATGGGCCGTCCACGCGGTCGATTGGCTTGCCGACGATGCCTGGTGTATCGAGGACATTGGCACCAACGGGTGAGTTCATTTCCATGCGTTCGCTCCGTCAGGTCCGAGTCATCTCTGCAAGCACGCTGTGCAGCGTGCGCCGCGTCAGCGGCATCTTGAAATCGTTACCGCCAAATCCGCGCGCGCCTTCTAGAACCGCAGCTGCGGTTGAGTTGAAGGTGGTGGTAGTCGAAGGCGCGTTAGCCAGGCGTTGTTCGGCCTGCGCTGAACGCCAGGGCTTGGGCGCCAACCCGCCGAAAGCCAGCCGGGCCGAGCGGATCCGGCCGCGGTTGCTATCGACGATTGCGGCGACGGAAACCAGTGCAAACGCGTAGGAAGCGCGATCGCGGACCTTGCGATAAAGCTGCACACCCGGAGGCGGTGGAGGCAGCGTCACAGCGGTGATGATTTCACCCGGTTTGAGCGACGTCTCGATCTCGGGGGTGTTGCCGGGAAGACGATAAAATTCCGCGATCGGAATCGCTTTGGTTTCACCCTGGCGATTGACCGTCTCCACCTTGGCGTCGAGCGCCTGCATCGCCACCGCCATATCCGACGGATGCGTCGCGATGCAGTGCTCGCTTGTGCCCAGGACGGCATGAATGCGGTTAAAGCCAGCGAGCGCCGCACAGCCGGAGCCGGGGCTGCGCTTGTTGCAGGGTTTTGTGACGTCATAGAAGTAATAGCAGCGGGTTCGCTGCAGCAGATTGCCGCTAGTTGTGGCCTTGTTGCGCAATTGCGCACTGGCGCCAGCCAGCAGCGCACGGCTCAGCACGCCGTAACGCTGCCGCACATGTGGGTCGGCGGCGAGATCGCTGTTGCGAACCAGCGTGCCGATACGCAAGCCGCCATCGGGAGTCTCTTCGATCTTGTCGAGCGGCAGGCGGTTGATATCGACCAGATTCGAAGGTGTCTCGACCTGCAATTTCATCAGGTCGAGCAAATTGGTGCCGCCAGCGATAATTTTCGCGCCAGGCTTGACGGCAGCGGCGGCCGCTTGCGCCGTCGAGTCGGCGCGTTGGTAAGTAAAGGCTTTCATGTTGGCATTCCCGCGGCTTGTTTGATGGCCTCCACGATGTTGGGGTAGGCTGCGCAGCGACAGATGTTGCCGCTCATTCTCTCGCGGATTTCCGCATCGGTGAGTTCGGGGGCCGACTTCGTCAGGTCCTCGGTCACGTAGCTCGGCATGCCCTGCTGGCTTTCGGCCAGCATTCCGATGGCCGAGCAGATCTGGCCGGAGGTGCAGTAGCCGCACTGGAAGCCGTCATGCTCGACGAAGGCCGTTTGCATTGGATGCAAATTCGCGCCTTGGGCGAACCCCTCGATCGTGGTGACCGATTGGCTGTCGTGCATCACCGCGAGCGTCAGGCAGGAGTTGATGCGGCGTCCTTCGATCAGCACAGTGCACGCGCCGCATTGGCCGTGATCGCAGCCCTTTTTCGAGCCCGTCAGCGCGAGGTGCTCCCGCAAAGTATCGAGCAATGTCGTCCGGGGATCGAGGGCCAGCGAATGCGAACGGCCGTTGATCTGGAGTTCGACCTTCACGGGGGATGAAGGGGGCTCGTTGCCATCGATCTGATCGTCCGCAAGTACAGCATTCGGCAGCGTGGTCAACAGCAATGCGGTGGCTCCCGTCTCAATTACCGTGCGGCGCGTAACTTCAAATGCATTTGGAGTACCGGGTTCTGTATTGGAATCATGCTCGTCCATGACTGCTCCATGTTCGCCAAGTCGATGATGGCTGTCTGGAAGACATCCGGGCTTACGGCCAAGTGTCGTCCGGTAGGTTGATCACGATGGGCGTCGCCGTGCTACGCACGACAACCCATCGAAACGGCGCCTTCTTCGAAGGATTGATTTCCATGTGGGGCAGGAAGGCGGGGACATGAATGAAGTCTCCGGCCTTCGCACGCGCGACCGATTTTCCTCGCGCACCCCATCGTATTTCGCAGATGCCAGAGAGCACGTAGGCGATCGTCTCCTGCTCTCCGTGATGATGTATTCCCGTCCGCGATCCTGGCTCCACCACGAACAGGCCGCCCCAGATTCCGGACGCTATGCCAAGCGTTGGCGCGATAGCAGCGCGACGTTCGGAGCCTGGCGTCTGCGCTGTTCCCGGATCGAATTGGGCGGGGCTGACGATATGAATTTCAGAAGGAGAACTCATGGCGTCCCGGATCCTGTTTGAATGGGTAACCGTGAAAAGTTAGCAGCGGCCGTTCAGAAAACCACTAAATTGGAGTTTAGATATCCGCGTCGAACTGAGGCCACGGTCGCGGCTGCTCGGTGGTGACACCGATCGTGACATGATCGACTGCGCGCATCTTCCCATTTCTCGTCCGGGTGTGCTCGCGGTGAGTTTCTTCCGCCGATCGAAGAAAGCGCGCCCTTGTCGAGAACCGCCGGCTGGATGCTAAACACCCGGCCGGCGAAGCGGATATCAGGGCAATCGGCCGGCCCAAGTCGGAGGGGGCAGCATGTTGCTTTCGGCTACATGCACCCGTGATCCGAACACTCCGGCATGACTTCCGGCTTGTTCTTGGGGAATTTTGCGATGGTAGCCTTGCTCACGTTCAGGTGCTGGGCAACCATCGATGGCGGCGTGCGGGAAATCCAGTCGGAGAGGGAGACATCTGCGAAATAGGGAGCTCTGAACACTTCGAGAAACTGCAAATCGGTGTCGCCAGTGTTCTTGATATAATGTCCGAGGTTCTTCTTGACGTAGCCGATGTCGCCCGCGTTGAAATCCATGGTGACGGCGTTCGGGCCGGTGTTGAACACCGTCATTTGCCCTTTGCCCTTGATCCAATACTGCCATTCGTCGGCGTTGGGGTGCCAGTGCATCTCCCAGGCCACCGGGACGCACGGTGACCAGTGCGGCGGCGACCGTTGTGGAAACGGTGAAGTTGCGACTGTCGGCGATCCGCACCGAACCGCCCTTGGTCTCGCGCGCCGGGGCTCCCGATCCGAGCGAGAAGGTGAAAGGATGCGGCGGCACGCCGTTTCCGCTCACCGCCGCGCGGTCGGCGGCCAGATCGCCCGGCAATTTGCCTTGGAAGATGTAGAGGTCGCGCAGCGGAATATCCTTGAACGTCTCGGCGGGGACGCCGAAATTGTGGCCGAGGATATCCGGCGGCGTGTGCGTGAACCATTCCGACATCAGGAGGGTGGTGAACTCGGAGGCCTTGCCTTCATCAAAGAAAATAAGAAGCTCGCAGCCGTTCGGGCCGAGCCCCTGGAGAGAATGCGGCAAGCCGGCGGGGAAATACCAAAGGTCGCCTTCTTTCACGTCGGCGATATACGGTCGTCCCAATTCGTCCAGAGTGGTAATACGGCACGTGCCGTACGTCATGTAGGCCCACTCCGCAAACTGGTGCCAGTGCATCTCGCGGATGCCGCCGGCCGTCAGCCGCATGTTGACGCCGGAGATGGTGTCCGCAACCGCAAAGGAGTCCTGCGTGACCTGACGGGCCCAGCCGCCATTTTGAATACGTCCGCGGCGCGTTGTTGAACGATGCCCAGCTCAGCGGCATGCTGCCGACGTCCGTCGCCGGCGGAGAAAATGCGGCTGGAAACTGGTCCCTTATGGCCGGATTC
>NZ_LLXX01000141.1:0-25219 GCF_001440405.1 Bradyrhizobium valentinum | reverse complement strand
GGATCGGTGATGCTCCTTGGATTCTTGGCGTTGATTGCACCCTGCGGCGGATCGTTCGGATTGCCGAAGGTGATATCACTCTTCACCGGCGCGGCATTCGCTGTGGTCATTGTCGCTGCCGTCATCGCCCCACCGACGGCAGTCGCCGCCAACATGTCACGCCTCGAAAATCGATTGTCATCCTTGTGCCAGAACGAAGCTTGAATTGTTGAGATAGTCGCCGGCTTTTCGTGCGCCATTATATAAAGGTTTAGATCGGCTCTTCCGCGCGTATCTCGAAACTGGCGTTGGCCAGCCAATACTGGCGGCGGCATTGGCACGGCTGTGATCTTCGATCATTCGGCGGGCGCAGGCGCTGTTTCGCCGGAAGCAATTTGTTTCCTCTTTTTCCCGAACAGCCGGGTTTGCAGCCGATCGAGATAAATATAGACAACCGGCGTCGTATAGAGCGTGAGAATCTGTGACAGCGCGAGGCCGCCGACGATGGCGTAACCGAGCGGTTGGCGGATCTCCGAGCCGACTCCGGTGCCTATCATCATCGGCACAGCGCCGAGCAGCGCCGCCATCGTGGTCATCAGAATGGGGCGGAAACGCTTGATGCAGGCCTGATAGATTGCCTCCTCAGTTGACAGGCCTTCGTTCTGTTCGGCCTGCAAGGCGAAATCCACCAGCATGATGCCGTTTTTCTTGACGATGCCGATCAGCAGAATGATCCCGACGATCGCAATCACGCTGAGGTCATAGTGAGCCGCCATCAACAACAGCAGCGCACCGACGCCGGCCGAGGGCAGGGTGGAGATAATGGTGATCGGGTGGATCACGCTTTCGTAGAGCACGCTGAGAATGATATAGATGACGAAGAGCGCGGCGAGGATGAGAATCGGCGTGCTCGACAACGATGCTCCAAATGCCTGCGCATTGCCCTGGAAACTGGTCTGCACCGAGAGCGGCGGATGCAGGTCCTTTTCAACCGCGTTAATGGCGCTGACGGCTTGTCCGATCGCGGTGCCCGGCGCGAGATTGAACGAGATCGTCACCGACGGGAATTGTCCGGTGTGGTTGACCACGAGCGGGGCGACCTTCACCACCGAGTCGATTAGCGTCGACAACGGCACCTGTTGCCCGCTTGACGATTTGACGTAAATGCTGTTGAGCGCCTCTGGGCCGTACTGGAATTTGGGATTCACCTCCAGAATGACGTGGTATTGCTGAAGCGTGGTATACATTGTCGAAACGATGCGCTGGCCAAATGCGTCGTCGAGCGTGTTGTCGATCGTGTACGGCAGGATGCCGTAGCTCGAGGCGACCTCGCGCTTGATCGTGATGTCGAGCAACGGCCCGGAACTGAGCTGATCGGTAGCCACGTCAGTGATGCCCGGAATTGCCTTGAACTTGTCGAGGAACAGAGCAGACCAGTGGCTGAGCTCGCCGGGGTCGGCATCGTTCAGCGTGTACTGGAACTGGGTCTTGTTGAGCCGTGCCCCGACCGTGATGTCCTGGGCGGCCTGCATATAGAGGGTGATGCCCTGGATCTTTGCCAGATTGGTCCGCAGCCTGGCCATCACCTTGTCGATTGGTTCACGCTGGTTGGCGGGCTTGAGCTGAATGAAGACACGGCCATCGTTGAGCGTGTAGCTACCCCCACCGGCGCCGACGGCCGAACCGACGGTGGCGACAGCCGGATCCTTCATGATGCCGTCGAGCAAAGCTTGCTGACGCTCCTTCATCGCCTGGAAGGAAATATCCTGCGCCGCCTCGGACTGGCCGATGATCAATCCGGTATCCTGCTGAGGAAAGAAGCCCTTGGGAATGATGACGTAGAGATAACCGGTCAGCGCGATCGTGCCGAACATCACCATCAGCGTGATGAAGCGGTGCCGCAGCACGAGCTTGAGGCCCGCCTCATAGGCGTAGAGCAGGCCGTCGAAACCGCGCTCGGACATCCGGTACAGCCATCCGTGTTGCTGGCTCTCCGGCTTGAGCAGGTAGGCGCACATCATCGGCGTAAGTGTGCGCGAGATGATCAGCGAGAGAACGAGCGCCACGCTCACGGTCACTGCGAATTCGCGGAACAGCAAGCCGACATAACCGCTCATCAGGAACAGCGGAATGAAGACGGCGATCAACGAAAACGTGATCGCCATGACGGTAAAGCCGATCTCGCCGGAGCCCTTGAGCGCCGCGTCATACGGCGACATGCCATCTTCGATGTGCCGCGTGATGTTCTCGATCTCGACGACGGCATCATCGACCACGAATCCGACAGCGATCGACAAAGCCATCAGCGAGAGATTGTCCAGGCTGTAGCCCATCTCGTAGAGGATCGCGAACGTGCCGACCAGCGACAGCGGCACGGTGACGGCAGGGATGATGGTTGCCCAGAGATTGCGCAGGAATATGAAAATGACCATGACGACGAGCGCAACTGTCAGCAGCAACGTGAACTGAACGTCGGCGACTGATGCGCGGATGGTCTGGGTGCGATCGGATATGACATTTATCTTGACGGCGGCCGGGATCGAGGCCTGAAGCACGGGCATCATCGCCTTGATTCGCCCCACGGTTTCGATGACGTTGGCGCCGGGTTGCCGCTGGATTGCCAAGATGATCGCCCGCTGACTGTTGTACCAGCCGGCGATCAACTCATTCTCACCCGCGCTGATGGCGCGGCCGATATCCCGGACGCGAACCGGCGACCCGTTGCGATAGGCGATGACGAGGTCGGCATACTGGTCGGGCTTGAACAACTGATCGTTGGTATTGAGCGTATAGGTCTGCCGCGGGCTGTTGAGCGTGCCCTTGGGAAGGTCGACATTCGCCTGCCCAAGCACCGTCCGGACGTCCTCGAGGTTGATGCCGCGGGCGGCCAGCGCTTCCGGATCAACCTGGATGCGGACCGTCGGCTGCTGCGTGCCTCCGATGCCGACGAGACCGACGCCGGATACCTGCGAGATCTTCTGCAGCAGGATATTTTGCGCGTAGGCGTCGACGACCGTCAGCGGCAGGCTGTCGGAGGTGATGCCAAGAACCAGGATCGGCGTCTCTGCCGGGTTGACCTTTCGGATCTGCGGCGGATAAGGCAAGCCGGCCGGCAAATAGGCGTTCGCGGCATTGATGGCTGAGAGCGTGTCGCTGACCGCGCCGTCGATCTGCCGATTCAGGTCGAACTGCAGGGTGATCTGGGTGTAACCGAGCGCGCTGGCGGATGTCATCTGGGTGAGACCCGGGATCTCCCCGAATTGTAGCTCGAGCGGGGAGGCCACCGTGGACGCCATAGTCTGCGGATCGGCGCCAGGGAGCTGTGCGGTCACGTTAAGCGTCGGATAATTGACGTTGGGCAGTGACGCGACCGACAACAGCGGATAAGCGACCAAGCCGCCCACCAACAAGGCGACCATCAGCATCGCGGTCGCGATCGGGCGATAGATAAACGGCGCGGAAATGTTCATGGGATCGGCGCCTGTAGCGCGTCCTGCGCGGCTTCTTCCTGCGCCGCCTTGCCGTGCAGCGCCACCACATGCACGCCGGGCTGCAGCTTGTATTGCCCGTCGGCCACGACCTGCTCGTTGGCCTCCAGGCCGGAATCGATCAGTGCCTGGCCGTCGCTGATTTGCGCGACCTTGAGTTGGCGGATTGCGACGGTGTTGTCCGGATTGACCACATAGGCGTAGGGACCGGTCGAACCTTGCTGCACAACGCCCGCGGGAACGGTCAGGCCGTTGTGCCGGGTGTCGACGAGCAGTCGCGCATTGATGAGCTGGCCTGGCCAGAGCTTGCCCGACTTGTTGGCAAAATTGGCCTTGAGCTGGATCGAGCCGGTGGTCTGCAGGATCTCGTTGTTGACGAGGCCGAGCACTCCCTGATCGAGGAGCGCCGTATCATCCTGGCTGTAGGCGAGGACCGCAAGCGGCTTCTTGGTCGCTTGCTGTTGCTGTTGGATTTGCGGCAGCGCCTTCTCCGGAAGCGTGAAGATCAGCGAAATCGGGTCTAGCTGCGTGACGACGACGAGGCCGTTCGCAGTTGACGGACTGATGATGTTGCCGACGTCGATCTGACGAATCCCGACCACGCCATCGATCGGCGAGGTCAGGCGCGTGTAGCTGAGTTCGACCTTCGCCGAATCGATCAGTGCCTGATCGGCCTTGACGGCCGCTACCAGTTGCCCCACTTGCGCCTTCTGGGTTTCGAGCAATTGCGGAGTGGCCCAGCCCTTCTGCCCCAATGTGGTGTAACGTGAGAGATTGGCCTGAGCGTTGATGAGCTGAGCCTGATCGCGCTCAAGATTGGCCGTGTATTGATCGATCAAGGCCTGGTAGGGTCGCGGATCGATCTGCGCCAGCAGGTCGCCCGCATGTACGGTCTGGCCTTCGGTGAAGTTGATGCTGACGATCTGCCCCTGGATCTGGGCCCGCACGACGTCGGTGTTATACGCGATCACCGTGCCGACGCCGGTTAGATAGATCGGCACGTCATGCTGGGCGACCGTCGCAGCGACAATTGGCACCGCGGGCGGAGCGGGTGCTGCAGCGACCTTCGCGAAGCGGTGGGCGTACATCAAGTACAAACCACCGGCCGCAAGCACCGCAGTAAGAACGGCGACAGACATGGCGACTTTCTTGTTCATGGTCGTTCTCGCTCAAGGATGAAGAATCTTATCTAGCAGCCAGTGGCCGATGTCCCTGGGGTCAGACACGGGAACAGGTTTGTTGCCGTGGATGAAGCAGCGGGCGGAGGGGCAACCGTGGGGATGGTCGGCAGCACTGCACTCGGTCCCACGGTGGGCGCTACGATTGGTGTCGGCACCGCTGGTGTGGCACTGACCCCAAGATTGCTAATCTCCGTCGAACCCAACGGAATTCCGGTTCTAGCGACACCGCCGGTCGCAGTGGGCGCCGTCGAGGTTGGAGTAGATGATGAAACCACGCTGCTTGAGCCCGAGCCGCACATTCCCGACATTCCCGCCGTTTCCATCGTTCCTGAAGTTGCCGAAACTCCCGACGTGCCCAGGATGCTTGACGAATTCGATATCCCCGACGAAGTTGACGCTCCCGACATTGTCGTGCTGCCCGTCATCGCTGCGCTGCCGGCCGTTGTTGCGGTGGCGGGTGATCCTGTTCCCATCCCCATTCCGCCGCCATCGAAGCTCGCGGTGGACCCGAACATTGACGATGGCGACGTCCCCACGGTCGAACATGCCGTACCGCTAGCTGTACTCGGAATCGTGATTGTGCCCGTTACGCCGGTGGGTGCGGGACTGAGTCCTGGAGAAGTGATCTCAGTGGAGCCGAGCGGGATTCCGGTCGGTCCGACTGACGTACCTGGGCTCACCCCAAGCGGCGACGTCGCACCAAGGGTCGGCGTCGTCACCATTGCACCAACTTGCGCGATGGCCCCGGTGGAAGCCAGGAGCGCCGGAAGCATCGCAAGACTCAACGAGAATCTTAACCGTATTCTCCGTGTGAATCCGCCGGCGCCGAGGCCGGAGCGCATCGACGACTCGGAGCGAGGTTTTGCGATTTCGATCACGACAGCCTCGCGGTCCATTCGAGCAATCGCGATTGGCGGAATCGACAGCGGCACAGTTGAAAGAAGAAGGGCAGCATGGAGTCGCTCCAAGGAATGATTGAATGATCGCAGGATCGTCGTTTTGGTCGGCTCTAAACGCTTCAATCGTAATTGGCCGGACAATCAAACCTGTTCAACTAAATTTGCATTTATTCTTTCTGATACGGAAGACGGCTCCTCGACCGTGAGCCGAATCTGCTCCCCACCCAATGAAAGGGGCCGGCCGACCCCGGCCATTTCGGTTCTCAGAAAGCTAAAAGTAATTTTACTTGAACCGTTGGCGCTTCCTGCCGATGTCCATGGACTATGTCTGATGAAGATAATCGGGTCGGGAAACACCTCAGCGAAACATTGCCGCGACTATGGAGAGCACAATGAGCGAAGACGATGTCGCGGGCGTGGGCGGCTACGACGGAGCTGCAGCCGGGTGGGGGATCGGAAGCGGACGGCGTGTTATGCCGAACCTGACAGCGGTCGCGTCCAATATCGCGCAGGGCTCAATCGCGGCCTATTATCCGGAGGCGAATTGCGCCGCCGAACGCATGAGTACAGCTGGATGTAACGCGGTTCACGTCACCTGCGTGAAATTGAGGCTTTCTAATCTGTGGTTCAATAATCCGAACTGTGAACGCTATCTGCGAAATCCGAGCTCGGTTCAGGTGCCTCAAACCTCCTGCATCGCCGCCGGCGGTAGTGCGGCGTGGGTCTTCGCCGCCTTTCGCACCTTCTCGAACGCCCGCGCCTCGATTTGCCTGACGCGTTCACGTGACAGGTTGAATTTGACGGCGAGGTCGTCCAGCGTCTGCGCTTCGTCCGCCAAATGGCGCGCCTCGAAGATACGACGCTCGCGGTCGTTCAGTACAGCGATTGCGGCGACCAACGCCTTGCGTCGGTGATCTTTCTCGTCCTGTTCGACGACGTTAGCTTCTGGCGAGGGGGACTGGTCAACAAGATTGTCCTGCCATTCGGTGGGTTCGCCCTGTTCATGAATTGGTGCATTGAGTGACGCATCACCGCAGAGTCGTCGATTCATGTCGACAACGTCCTGGCCTGTAACATTAAGGCTTTTCGCGATCGAGGTTACCTGATCGGGATGTAGGTCGCCCCTTTCGAATGCCGCGATCTTGCGTTTTGCCGTGCGCAGCTTGAAAAAGAGCCTCTTCTGGTTGGTGGTGGTTCCGATCTTCACAAGAGACCACGAGCGCAGAATGTAATCCTGTATTGAAGCCCTGATCCAACACATCGCATATGTAGCAAAGCGAAAACCTTTCTCGGGCTCAAAGCGGTTCAATGCCTGCATCAGGCCGACGTTGGCCTCGGAGATGATTTCCGAGATGGGCAGGCCATAGCCGCGGTAGCCCATGGCGATTTTGGCGGCGAGACGAAGATGACTTGTCACAAGCTGGTTAGCGGCATTGCGGTCACCGTTCTGGCGCCAACGTTTGGCGAGGTCGTATTCCTTGTCCCTTTCGAGTATCTCGAAGCGCCGGATCTTGTAGAGATAGTTCTTGCCGCTTCCATCTCTGGCGAATGCCGGTTCACGCTTGGCTGGAACTGTAGGGCCTGCGAATTGTCCCTCAACGCTCATGTCAATCGCTCCGTCGTGAAAAGCTGGATATCGTCTGCCGTTCGAAGTTCGAGCGGACCATCAAATGATATGCACAGCGCCTGGGGGAGCCATTAAATTGGCGTTTAGGGGCGCTAAATTCGAATTCACTCGGCAAACGCGTCGCCGAACGAGCTTGCACTTTTCCACACGCTTACAAAAAGTTTTGATGATGACGATTTGCTCGTCCCTTCGAACGCGCCTGACTGGCTTGCTGAAGACGAAGCGCGCCCTGCGTTTGCAATCGGGTAGTTTTGACTCTGATGCGAGGTCAGGCCCAAGCGGTCAATAACTACGACAGCCCAGGCGTTCCGCTGCAGAAGCACCGGTTCAGATCAATGGCGAAATTGGAGGGCTGAGCTTAAACTTCTGTCCGGTGCAGTTCTGCTCGTAACTCTGCTATGGCTCGCGAGAGCCATGCAGCGTCGCGGCACCGCGCGGCGGACGCCAATGCGAGTATCACGCCTGGCGCGCGCTATATTGGCAAAGGGTGATGGTGTTCGCGGCAATCGCATTAGCGAGGGCTTCGGTGGTGGCAGCTACGGTTACCGCGCCAGCAGTTTGCATGGACCCAGCGGATACAGGAACGGCGATGTGTGGGGTCACTGGGGTACCTACTATGGACCTGTGTTTCCTGTATAACGCTCACCGACGATTACGTGTTGCGGCGGCCCGCGCCCGTTTGACCCGGCGGATGCGTTGGCAAGCGACATATTCGCAAGCTGCTGCGGTACCGCTAAGCTTTAGCGTGGCGCGCCGAAATAGGCAGTTATTCTCCTAGTATAGGAAGTCGATCATTGGGGGAAAGGGGACATCAGACCGACGAGCCGCGATGTCTGCTAATGACCAAGGCGGACATGAACAGCACCGGCGGCCCCACGTGGCACCCGTGGAGCCTTTCGCCGACGCTTAAGTGTCGGCTGCGCACAAGCATTGCAATGGTCTTGCAGAAAGGCAGGAAAAGTCTCAAAATTCGCGTTCAGGGGTCTGCTTTGGATCCCGGCTCAGTGCGACCCGTTGGATCTCAGATTCGGCAGATTTGTTTCCGGCCGATTTGGAGGACGACATGGCGACATTCACGCGATCGAAAAGGCTACTGGCCTCCGCGGGAGCTGCGGCACTCGGCGGCTCTGCACTGGTGACGCTGCTTGCCGGGAGCATCGTTACCCTCGCGGGTGCGGGCGCTACCGCTGTGGACCCATCGCTGCCATTTGGCCCCGATTTTCCGGTCTGCCACACGCCGGCCGCGACCGGCTCGCGGAACATGATGCTTCGCCTGGTCCAGACAGAAGTGCCACGCGCCGAGATGAGCGTAGCCAGCTCCGCGACAGCATTCGCGGAAACCGAGCCGCCGCTGTGGGCCGGCCTCGGCTCCATCACCTACAAGATCACAACCGCGAACGGGCGCGCGCAGGCTTATTTCGATCAGGGCCTGCGTCTCGCCTATGCGTTCAATCACGGCGAGGCGCAGCGCGCGTTCCGCATGGCGCAGAAGCTCGACCCCGACTGCGCCATGTGCTTCTGGGGCGAAGCGCTGGTGCTCGGTCCCAACATCAATCTTCCGATGCCGGAGGACGCGGTCGCGCCCGCCTACGCTGCCGCGCAGAAGGCGAAGGCGCTTGCCGGCAAATCCAGCCCACGCGAGCAGGCGCTAATCGGTGCTGTCGCGGCACGCTACGGCAGCGATCCGAAGGCCGCCCGCACAACGTTTGATGCAGCCTACGCGGCAGAAATGGCGAAGGTGGCGAAGCAATTTCCCGATGACGACGAAATCGCTACGCTCTATGCCGAGGCGGTCATGGATCTCAGCCCCTGGGACTACTGGAAGCCGGGCGGCCGTGAAGCCAAGCCGCAGAGCGTTCCGATCGCGCCGACGCTGGAGCGCGTGCTGGCTCGCAATCCGAATCATCCCGGTGCCATTCACCTTTACATTCATGCCGTCGAGGCCTCGGACCGGCCCAAGCGCGCCGAGCCCTATGCCGACCGATTGCGCGGTGCGATCCCCGGTGCCGGCCATCTCGTGCACATGCCGAGCCACATCTACTATCGAGTAGGCCGCTATCTCGACGCCCTGGAAGACAACAAGACCGCGGTCATGGTCGATGAAAAATACCTGGCCGACTCCAACGCGCCGATGGGCGTCTATCGGCTCGGCTATTATCCGCACAACGTGCACTTCGTAATGGCGTCGGCACAGATGGCTGGCGACGGCCAGACCGTGATCGCCGCCGCCGAGAAGCTGCGCGATCTCATTCCCGACGAGATTTCCCGTGGTAGACAGCCAGTCAAGGCGGCGCCTTATTTCGCGCACGCGCAGTTCAGCACGCCCGAGACCATCCTGGCACTGCCCGATCCCGGCGACGCCATCCCTTATGTCAAGGCGATGTGGCTCTACATGCGCGGCGTAGCACTGGCGGCGCGCCGTGACTTCGCGAGCGCAGCGGCGGCCGCCAATGCGATCGAGACGCTGGAGCGCACTGCAGACTTCAGGTTGCTGAAGGATTCAAACGTCCCGGCACAGGAGCTGCTTCGCATCGCGCGCACTCTGATCCTGGCCCGCGTGGCCCAGGCCAAAGGCGACTATCGCACCGCCGTCGTGCGGTTCGAGCGGGCGGCTGTATTGCAGGATACGCTGCCCTACACCGAGCCACCATATTGGTACTACCCGATCCGGCAGTCCCTTGCTGCTGCCTTGCTGCAGGCTGGCCGCCACGCGGATGCGGAGCGACAGTTCCAGCGTGCGCTCAGCCGAGCACCATCCAACGGCTGGTCGTACTACGGCCTGGCGGAACTGCATAAGTCACGCGGCGACATCAACGCGGCCCGCAAGGCCGAGGCTGAACTTGCCAGAACATGGATCGGCGACCGCAGGCTTTTGCAGATTTCCAATCTCTGAAGCTCGCGCGTAAATCAGACGAATATCCATGATCGCAGTTGCGAACGCTTCTCGTCTGATTGCTGAAATGCTGTTCTTTGAACTCGGTATCCCGCCTCGAAGACTGTTGTAATCAGGCGACGAACTTTCCCATGCCAAGCTGCTTCCAATGCGATACTTGGAGGGGCGGGATCAGGAAGCCGAGAGCGTATCAAGTGCGTGCTGGCTGCCAATTGGCGCCCACATCGTCCGGTTCCTGGGCGTGGCAGTGCCGGCGCGGATCTGAAGGATCCGGTAGTTGACCAAGCACATGGCCAGGCCGCCGAACTGCGGTTCCCCAATCAGCGCCGTGGCTTCGTCCTTGTACCCTGGCATGAAGTCATGGAAGCACGATGATCCAAGCGCGCCGAACGTTTTCCGCTTGCGGGCCCATACGTTTGCCTTCCGCCAGTGACCTAGCCGGCGTCTTTTCGAACGGCGCCTGACCAATTACCTCAAGACCGTTACCAACGGAGGATACGGGTTCGATCATTTTCGTCATCGCGAGCGGTCTTGCCGTAGCACTGCGCTTCATACGCCAACGCAGTTTCCAGACACTGTTTGTAGCTCGTGAAGCTGCAATCTGTGCCGCCCAGGTTATATGACAAACAGTAGTGCCCGCGGGGAACGATAGGCCCGGCAGTTGCTGCGGATCCTGAAAAGGCAAGCGCAGACAGCGCAGTCGCGGAAATAAGTAAGATTGCCTGAGCGATTATCATCATGTCCTCCAACATTGGTGTCATCAAACAGATGAGAGCTGACGTTGGGAAATCGATTAAAAAAAGTTTTATGTTCACTGAGTGCTTCCTCATCTCTGAGCCGCAGATGGGAATCGATGGAGTCGGGTCAGGAATTTCCTCCCAGGACCCGACCCGACATGTTCGTGGCGTCAATCCTGACCGATGTCGGTCTGGAGTCGTTCTTAGCGCCGGTCGATCCGACGGTGTGATCTTTGGTATCGAGCAAAGCATGTGAGACGGTCTGCGCGACACGTGAATTCTGGCAAGTCAGGCGGCAGAATAAATTCGTATTTAATCGTCAAGCTCGCCTGAGCGTCTATCTCTTTCCTATCTCTCAGGCGTTGCACATGTCGCATACTGCCTTGTGCAACCCACGAGTTCATTCCGGTAAGTGCGAGATCTCCCCAAAACGGGAGCGCTCCGTGCTCGCTGGAACTGAAAGCCACAGCTGTAGGGACGTGCTTACGGCGGTCGTGCTGATCAATTGCGGGAGTAGCCGAGGAACCCTGGTAATGACCTTGTTCTATCAGTTCAGCGTTTTCGCAGCGTCGCGTGGCGAGGGCCTACATCCGAAGCTCCGGACCTTACTCGAGCGCGCGGCCACCTCGGAGGTCTCGATGCGCCGTGATGGCATGATCCAGGCTGGACCGTATCCGGATTCGGAAGTCGTCTCATCACGGGTCAACGTGACGCCGTTTTCGCGAGAGCTGGCCGGCCCCGCTATTGCTGCGCCTAAGCCGGAAATGCAAAAGCTATCGACGGCAAATGCGAAACGAGACCGTACTGTTTAGTCATGTGAGCTGTCTTCAAACCTGGCCACGGAAAATTCATGCGCCTTGGCTGATCCTGGACAACGACCGCCTCGCGCTGTGCGCGACACGAAGATGGTCGGATCCCTTCCAAGCTTCGTGCTCGAGGAGGACGGCACACGGCGCTTGCTCCCGTCATATCGAGCCGGGCAGGGGCTAGGCGCCGGCCGATTGAGCCCGGCCCGCTTCATCCGACCTGCTTAGTTCCCGGCGTAAAGGGCAAGAGAGAAATCGACGCGCCGAACTTCTGTCCACATTGATCATCGCGAGTAGACCGTGGAGACGATTGCTGTTGCCTTGTTTCTTCTGCAGGCCGTTGTGGTCAGCGGCGCGCTCGCACGCATGTCTCCGGTGGCTTTGCCGCTGCCGCTCTTGCAGATAGCGCTCGGCGCATTCATTGCCTCGGTCGCCAATTTCGGCGTCAAGCTTAGGCCAGACATTTTCTTCCTTCTGTTCCTGCCGCCTCTGCTCTTCCTGGATGGCTGGCGCATACCGAAGGAGGGGTTGTTCCGCGACAAAGCGACAATCCTGGAACTGGCACTCGGCCTCGTCGTGTTCACAGTCGTTGGCGTCGGGTATTTCATCAACTGGATGATCCCTGCGATGCCGCTGGCCGTCGCCTTCGCGCTTGCCGCGATCATCTCGCCCACCGATTCTACCGCAGTTTCCGCGATCGCTACCCGCGTGCCGATCCCCAAGCGATTGATGCACATTCTTGACGGCGAGTCGCTGCTCAACGATGCCTCGGGCCTCGTGTGCATGCGTTTCGCCATTGCCGTAGCACTAACGGAGACGTTCTCGCTCCTCGACGCGGTCGGCACGTTCCTTTGGCTTGTGATCGGCGGCATTGCCATAGGTGTAGGCGTCACCTGGATTGCGTCCGCCGCGAAAAACTGGGTATCGCGGCATTTCGGCGAGGAGACCGGCTCGCAGATTCTGATCAGCCTGTTGATCCCTTTTGGTGCCTACCTTTTGTCCGAGCGTTTGCATTGCTCCGGCATTCTTGCCGCCGTCGCGGCTGGCATCACCATGAGTTACGTCGAACAGAGCGGCCAGGCGCTTCCCATCACCCGGGTTCGGCGCAGCGCGGTTTGGGACCTTGTTCAGTTCACCGCCAGCGGCATCATCTTCGTCTTGCTTGGAGAGCAGCTTCCGCAGCTCGCCACCGGTGCAGCGCTGGTAGTGCGTGAGGCCGGACACCACGAACCGATCTGGCTCGTTGTGTATGTGGTTGCCATCAATCTTGCCCTTGCGGCGTTGAGATTCATATGGGTCTGGACGTCATTGCGCTTCATGTTGTTTCGGGCAGCGCTGAAGGGTCAAAATCCATATGTACCAAGCTGGCGTCTCATCGCGGCGACATCGCTCGCTGGCGTTCGAGGGACCATAACGCTCGCCGGCGTGCTGACGCTGCCTCTGACCATGAACGATGGGTCCGCTTTTCCGGCGCGCGACCTTGCAATCTTTCTCGCTGCTGGCGTGATCATTGTGTCGCTGGTCGCAGCAAGTTTCGGCCTGCCGTTTCTCCTCAAGGGGCTCGAATTGCCATCTGAGCCGTCGCAACAGGAAGAAGAGGACCTGGCACGCATCGCCGCGGCGGAAGCGGCGATTCGAGCGATTGAGCAGGCGCAGCATCACATGGGGGAAGGCCGCAGCGACGCCGATCTATATACGGATGCTGGAGTACGTATCATGGACCTTTATCGCCAGCGGATCAATGGTCGCTCAACGACCGGCAAAGAAGCATCCCTGGTGCGAAAGATCGATGAGATCGAGCGGAGGCTGCGTCTGACCGGGCTTCGTGCCGAACGGACCGAAATCTACCGTATTGCCCGTGCTCGCCGGCTCTCCGACGAGACCGCCCGCAAGTTGGTCAGAGAGCTTGATCTGCTGGAGTCGCGTTTCGCAACGCGGTGACGCGCGCAATTTGCATCGCTATGGCCTCCTGCGGTTCCAACACCTAACGATCTTGTGGGCGGCGATTAATTCGTTCGGGCGCATCCGCTGGAATTGGTGCGAGGCCGACGGCACAAGCACGGCAGTAATAGTGTGAAGGCGGTCCATTGATGTCGACGGCACGGCAATTTTCGGAAGGGCCGCGCGAAGGGTCTGTTTGTTGGGCACAGCGGACACTGTTCAGAGCTGGATAGGCTTTCGCTAGTGGCCGACACGGACGTTACCCCTTTTCGCGCGATGCGACTGCTGAACGTGGTTGCACCGCTGCCGGCACGCGTAAACAAGATTTTAATGGTGACGGTGTGGGCGTCTCTTATCTGAAAAATGTTCGCACAGCAAAGGAGACAACCATGAAGTTGACGGCAATCGCTTCACGATCTGCGTTCGCGATCGATCACGACGAATGGATCAGCTGTTCTCACTGGGGTATGTTTCCGGTGCCGCGAGAGACCTCGAACTCGCGTGGCGAGGCATGAGCCAAGGTGGTTTCCCGAGGAAAAGCGCGCTGAGTTTGGGTTCAGCACTTCGAATCTGACCTGGAGCGGACGTTCGGCTTGATAAGCCTTCTAGTACGAGCTAGCCGGTTTTCGGTCGCTGCTCGAACGCCAAGTGAAGGAGGTCCGATTTTCACGGCCAGACAGGCTGGAGCATGTTTTGGGAATCGCCTGAATGAATCAGATCACTAGCATGTCCCGCCCCACGTTTCTGCCTGACAACTTCACCCTATCGCTGATCGGAACGCTCGTCGTAGCGAGCCTGCTGCCGTGCCGCGGCGCGGCGGCGGCGACCGTAGATGATCTCACCAACGTCGCCATCGCGCTGCTGTTTTTTCTGCATGGAGCGAAGCTGTCGCGCGAAGCCGTGATCGCGGCGGCAAGCCACTGGCGGCTACACGTCATGGTGCTATTGATTACATTCGTCGTGTTTCCGCTGTTCGGCCTGGCGTTCAAACCGCTCCTGTCTCCGCTCGTGACGCCCACGCTCTACGCCGGTATCCTATTTCTCTGCACCCTGCCGTCCACCGTTCAATCCTCAATCGCCTTCACGGCCATGGCGAGGGGCAACGTCCCGGCCGCGGTCTGCAGCGCCTCGGCCTCGAGTATCATCGGCATCTTCGTCACGCCGCTGGTGGTGAGGCTCGTGCTCTCGAGCCATATCGGACTGGGTTCCGCCTGGCGAGCCGTCGGCGAAATCGTGCTGCAGCTGTTCGTGCCCTTCGTCTGCGGGCAGCTTCTGCGGCCGTTGATTGGCGGATGGATCCAGCGCAACGAGAGCATCATCAGCGGGGTTGACCAAGGCTCGATCCTGCTCATCGTCTATTCAGCCCTTAGCGAGGCAGTAGGCGAAGGCCTGTGGCGCCAGGTTCCACCTTCGGCGCTGGCCGGGCTGCTAGTCGACGACGGCGTCCTTCTGGCGGCCGCGCTGATCACCACCGCGCTGGTCAGCAAGTGGCTGGGCTTCGAGCGTGCCGACCGGGTAACCATCGTCTTCTGCGGCTCGAAGAAGAGCTTGTCTCAGGGCATCACGATTGCCAAGGTGATCTTCGCTTCGCACGCCGTGGGCGCGGTCATCCTTCCCCTGATGATCTTCCATCAGATCCAGCTGATGGTGTGCGCGGCGCTGGCCCAGCGGTGGGGCCGTCGCGCGGAGCCCGTTCCATCGCTGGCTTCAGCGGATGCGAAATCCCTCCTGCCGCATTGACGAAGCTCCCGCCTCTTGCTGCGGGTTCGCCGCGGCTTCATTTCAGACGGGTAGTGCATGTCCCTTACTAGCACTTTCCGGACTAATTGCGCATGAGGCCGCCTCCTGGCTGTGCGGGCAGCCGGCACAGCATGCCTTGACGCAGGGACCGAGTGCCTCTTCGATGATGGTGTTGATGGTGCGCGCGCAGCGACCGCAATCGGCGCTGCAACCGAGGCAGCTATAGAGCTGCTTGGCATTTCGCGGCAAGAACCCGCTGCCGCCCACGGCATTGCGGACGTCGTGGTCGCTGAGGACGTTACAGGAACAAACGATCATTTGAGAGGCGGGTCCGGTCTGTGATGCTTCCCGAACGTCGCTTGCATCATTGAGAAGCTTCGCCCCAGCCGATCGAAATCTGCGAGAGGCGGCGTTACGATCGCACGGGCGGCAGCGAGACAAAAGGAACTGCACGAAAGTGGCACATTCACGAAGGATGCGGAATCGCGTCCGTCGGCAATCGGTTGCGAAAGGCGAGAACGTCCGAAATTGTCAGCTCAGCTGAACGCGAAAGCCAGCAAGCTCGAGCCCAGCAGCACAAGGCTGGCCGCTGTCAGCGTGAGGAATCCATCGGAAACCAAATCGTGAATGTGCATGATAAACCTGCCGTGTGAGATGCTCGTTCGAATTTACCAAAGCCTTCCAAACAGGCTTCTGAGATGCTGACGGAAATCGACGCCGTTCGCACGATTCAAAACGTTTCGCTTCGCGGACCTCGGTGGCTGGCTCGGCGCAGCGCCTTCTGCGTGAAACATGCTCGATTTGGGTGGGTTCTTCCATCACACTTGCGTTCTGCGGCATAACATCTTCTGATCGTCTGCGATAAACCTTGGTTTGACCGTCACGACGGAACGGCAGCAAAGTCGGGGAGGGCGTACGAAGTGTTCAGGACGCCAGCATGGAGCCGCGCTAAGGCCGTCACGATTGGCGGCCTAGTAGTTAATTCGATCAAGCCCGCCTCATTGCCCCAAGTGTAAGGGCTATATGATGCTAGCCTGGATCGAACATAACCCTGGAGTCACTTGGTGCGGATCTTCGACTGTCCGCAATGGGAGTAAGAAGGGAGCCGCCAGCGCTCACAACGGCGGACCTTGCCTGCCTATGGCAAACCACTCCGGGAATCTAACAGAGAATTTAATTGGACCGACGGATTGCGAACCTACATCAGGATCGTGCCGCTCTCCCTCAGACAGGCACTGCTAGTGCGGCCCCAGCGGCTCCCCCCGGTCGCTGGGGTCGGACGACCAGTCGTCCGCGCACAGCCGATCGGGGACGCTATCGACCTATAGAGAAATCTAAATGAGGAGAGTGGGGAAGCCTGTAGCTACGCCTTACGCCGTCCTGATCGGCACAGGCCTATTGATCACTTTGTGTGGTTCCGCCAACGCCGCGCCGGTGCATCACTCCAAACCGCGATATGGCCAGGATTTGTCCTTTCACTACGCTGTGCCACCGCCGCCGTTCCACTACGACGACACCCGAGCTACAACGATCCGCCCAAGTTGGCGGCGGCACGGCGTTATAAGAACGAGACCACCCGCTCATGCTCTCATTGTCTTCCGCTTTCGGCGGCATGGCGGACTTGCTACTGGCTCGACCCGGTCGCGAATACAGACCCAAGCAGTCTCGCAAGTCTGCTTCTGTCGATCGGCCCGACCGAGCCGCCTACGCCAACATGGGGCGCCATAAGCGACAACTTCAAATCGTTCATCCGAACCAAGCGCGGCCAATCGGGCTTGAGAACACGTTTGGAGCTTCAGGCGTCTTTACCTGCCGATCCACCAGCGCTCTCCGAATGTCAGCAACCGGTCGCGTTCTGCAAACTGTTGAAAAATTCTCTTCGGATCGTGAGTATAGTTTGGCCGCCGATGGCACGTTCACGCGCAACGGCGCGTGATGAGCGCGGGCCGGAATTTGTGATCGTTTCCTCCGCCGACCTCGCGCAGCGGTGAACGACCATAAACAAATATTTCATTTAAATCGCCGGTCGCTCCACTCATTTTCAAAGCAGGTGCCAAAATGGTTTGGCTTCTGTATCCAATGGAGAAACTGAAATGACGAGATTTAAAGTTCTGTCGGCTGGGCTGATCGCCGTAGCCATGCTGACCACGCCCGCGATGGCTCGAGAGTATCGGCACGTCGTCAAGAGGGCAGATGTCAGCGCCCCGCGTGATTGCGTCCGCGCTCCGGACGTCGGCGCATTTGCATCGGACCCCTATACCAAACCGCCGTGCGAACCCGCGTCGTTTAATTGATCAATCGGCGCCGCACCGGGTTGACCGGCCAAGCAACGAGCCTGGACCGATGACGGTGTCCCTAGCACTGTAATGCGGGAAGCCTGCGAATGGTTCGGGCTGGGAGCGATTTGCCACCAGCCCGAATTCTTTGAACGGCCCCCATGCTGCTGGGCATTCAAATTTCCTGCGGGCGCGTGAGTCCGGTTGTGGCCCATCGCGTCATTTAGGTGCGCTGCGGAATTCGGTCGCTATCGACCTCAGGCCAACGGGCTCAATGATCGAGGTATTCGACCAGCCAGCGGACGTGCCGTCAGTCCCCAGCGATACACAAGCGACAGCATATGCAGGAGCAACCAATGGTGGCGGTCCGCGAACCCGTTCTTAAGCCGGTAGGTATCACCGATTTGCGCCCAACCCAGATTACCGTAGGCATGCGCGAGGTCGAGGGAAAGCGGAAAGGCTGGCGCGAGAAGAAGGACAAGAAAGCTGCGGAGTTTCTCGGCAAACACATGATTCCAGTTATTCTGGGACCCAGTGATCGCCTCTATATTATTGATCATCATCATTTGACGCGCGCACTTCACGAGGAGGGCGTCAAAGATGTGTTGGTTGCGGTTGTCGCCAACCTTAGCATGGTCGACCCGGGTACTTTTTGGAGGGTCCTCGACAATCGCAGGTGGATGCATCCGTTTGACGACAAGGGTCGTCGTCGCGACTACAAGGATATTCCGAAATCGGTGCGCGACCTCGTGGATGATCCTTTCCGCTCTCTGGCCGGCGAATTGAGGCGCGCGGGGGGATTCGCAAAGGATACGACACCGTTCAGCGAGTTTCTGTGGGCGGACTTTCTGCGACGGCGTATCAAACGCAGGCTCATTGAGCGTGATTTCGATCGCGCACTCATAACGGCAATGAAATTTGCCAAGAGTCAGGAAGCCATTTATCTTCCTGGATGGGGCGGGCCAGCATCCCTGGATTGAGCGGAGGTACACAATTCATTCGTTCCGGGCTCCGGAGTGGGGGGCCGGAATTCGAACGGTCCAGACCTGATCAAGTCTACTGGCCTTCCTAGCGTACGCCGACACGAAAGTGTGGGGCGAGCTCGATCGAGCAATTGAAGTGAGATTCCGCTTCGCGGCAGCGCTGCGTAGAATGGCTGCCTCGGGAAGCCATTCTCTGGCGACAAGCTCGCGATCGCTGGATGGAATCGATATCGGCTTCCGAACTCACGCCTTCTGAGAAGCTCGTTGGCCTGATTATCGCCTTAGCTCATCAAGCGAGACCCGGCCCGCGGGCGCTTCAATTGGGCTTGGGCTAATCAGGAGCTCCTCGGGCGCACAACCGGATTGTCGCGGCCGTCTGCTCGGCCATGAAACGTCTTGAAGAATTCGAGGTGCTTGTCATCGATCACGGAGGGGGACGTTGGCCAGATTCGTCGCTCTCCTACACTTTAAGGATGGACAAACTCGACAGGCTGCCCCGACCTGCTGCGGCCGAACATGAGCAAAATTTTCACACCTGCCGTGAAGGACAACCGCCACCGGGTTTTGCAAACGACGACACTTAACTGCACTGGTGATCGTCTCGATTGCGCACCGCTTCATTGACCTTCGCCGTGTGGGCGTAAGCGTCAACCGCGTGAGCCACAAAGATACCAGCGCTAAGCAGGGCTAGACATGCCGCGACTGCTTCAATCATTTTGACGTTCCTTAAGGTCAGTGGCAACGCCCCAGGCCATAAGCATCAACATCCCCGGCAGATCGAATTTATCATTTTGTCGACCTTCGCGTCTTCGGGGTCGATAGCGGGCTTGTTGTCAAGCATGGGGTGGCCCACGCCATCTGACGAAAGCGCCGTGCCCGACGAGTTGGTGCCGGGCGCCGCAGCGGTGGTGACGAACGCGCCGCCCATCGTGGACATACCCATCATGCCCATATGAGACGATCCCATGCCATGCGCTCCTCCCATGCCGCCGCGCGCAAACGCCGCGGTGGTTGAAAGCCCAACGCAAAGGGCGATGCAAAGAACGGAAAGCGTTTTCATGCCGAGACTCCTCGTTAGCGCCGGCCGGCGGGCGGCTCTGAAAGGATTTCAATTGCGCCGACCCTCGACACCGCCGCGGACGTGATCATCCTCGCGTCGTCGCCCTGCGAATCGTTGCCTGGGCGCAAGTTTTTGAGGATACCAGCGGTACCCACGACTGCGACGATTACAGTCAAAATCACGGGTAGTAAGTCACCGCGTCGTCGAGTGTGGACGTTCATGTTCTGCGCAATTCGTTGCTCGATGTTCCTGAAGATGGATGTAAGTTAGCAATTCGCCGACACCATTAAATTGAATTTTAATCCGTGCGTTTTGACGGGCACACGAGCCCGGCATCAAACGTATTTGACTAATCGTAAAGTCGCTTCAACTTGGGGAGTTGGCCGCGCGTGTCCACATAGCAGCGTGATATCCACGATAGCTGAGCAAATACGATGCGAGCCGTTCTGGCCTTGGGTCTATTGACCACTTTGTGCGCTTCTGCCAACGCCGCGCCGGTGCATCGCTTCCAGCCGCGCGACGGTCACTTACACCCGGTCCAACGTGTTACCGCTCCCACGCCGCGATTCGCGGTTCCCGGATGGACCGACGAAGAGACCCGGCAGTGGCTGTACAATGGCAGCGCCGCCTCTGGCTTAGGCTAATAGCCGCCAATCGCCGCCTAACACAGGCCGATCAGTATTTAGTAAGCCCAAGGTGCTTGACTACTCGGTCCGATACCAGAGCGTCCGGCGAAAACTTGCGATAGCGCAGATGTCATCGCGCGGCTTCCGGCGCTCCGGCGACGGACGCCTTTACGTCGAGCCGATGGGACAGAAAGCTGAGCGCGAAGGCGACTGCGGCCAGAGCCACGCCGATCCACGGCAACTCGCGATAGGCCAGACCGTCGGTCAGGGCGAGACCGCCGACCCAGGCACCCGCCGCGTTGCCCAGGTTGAATGCACCCTGATTGAGGGTAGAGGCTAGATTGGGCGCTTGCGCTGCCTCGTTGACGACGCGCATCTGCAGTGGGGAGATGAGGGCGAACGCCAGCAGACCCCAGCAGAAGACCGTCGCGGCCGCCGGCACCAGCGATGCGGTCGTAAGCGTGAACAGGCCCAAGACCGGAATCAGCAACGCCAGGATGCCGATCACTGACGGCATCAGCTTCCAGTCGCCGAGCCACCCTCCAATGAAATTACCCGCCGTGAGTCCAATGCCGAACAGCAGCAGCATGAACGTGACCTCGTGCGGCGAGATCACTGTCACGTTCTCCAGGATCGGCGTGATGTAAGTGAGGACACTGAAGAGGCTTGCAGACACCGCCACGCTGATCAGCATCGCTAAAATCACCTGCGTGCTGCCAAGCGACCTTGCTTCGTGGATGAACTGCATGCGGGGAGCGGGTATGTCGCGCGGCAGCCAGGCGTAAAGGGCAAATGCCGCGGCGAAGCCGATGACAACCACGGCCCAAAATGTATTCCGCCAGCCGACGGCTTCGCCGAGTGCGGTGCCGAACGGAACGCCCAGCACATTGGCGAGGGTGAGACCGGCGAACATCATTGCGATTGCTTGGGCCTTTTTCTGCTCCGGCACCAGGGTGGCGGCGACGACAGCGCCGAGTCCAAAGAATGCGCCGTGACAAAGTGCCGTTGCGATTCGCGCCGCCATCAACAGGGCATAATTCGGAGCCAGCGCGCAAAGTAGATTGCCGAGAATGAAGATGCCGATCAGCAGAAGCAACGCCCTCCGCCGGTCCATTCTTGCCGTTGCAACGGCAAGGAAAGGAGACCCGAATGCCACGCTCAGCGCGTATCCGGTCACAAGGAGACCGGCGTGCGGGATCGTGACGCCAAGATCGCCGGCGACATCGGGCAACAGTCCCATGATCACGAATTCGGTTGTGCCGATCCCAAATGAAGCCAACGCGAGGGCGAGCAAAGGAAGTCGGCTCGTGGAGGCCGGAGTCTCAGTTGCGAGAGGCATGAGCGTTTACCGTTTCAACGGGGCAACTGCAGGTGCCGAGAGCTTGCATTTCAGCAAGACGACGGCTCGATGGACCGATGAAGCGTCACGTCTCAAGGCTTTCTGCTTCCAAAAGCATTACCGTCAGAGCTGAAGATAGACGGATGGCCTGCCGGCACCATTAAATTGCCGTTCAGAAAACTCAGTTTGATTTTTGCGAGCAGGTTGGGCGTTGGTACGCGGCGGTCAGCTCAAGCTGATCGGGGTGGCGGCTGAAGCGGATTTCTGCCGGCTTCGACGTGGCGGTTTAAGGCATTCGATACGCCGTCGTCTCACTCGAAAGTCTTCCGCTTCCGGCGGCCATGCGCGGTCGGTGGTGAGGTCCGGATGCTGGGGCTCGTTGCTTACGCGACCACGTGCGTCGCGATGCTCATCGATGGCGATAAGACATTGCTTGGCAAGGCGCGCGCGCATCGTGAGCGGCAAGCATCGAGAAAAGTCGGGTCCGGAGACCTGTTAGGGGCAGACCGAATTTCCTCAAACGCTTCAGACCATTCTTCTGAGGGCTTTCTGCCGATGGCCAAATTTCGTGTCGCACTTCCGCCCGCGGTCAAACATGCGACGGTCATGGCGAGGTCAAGCGATCTGTGCACTTTCAAGAGTGCGAGATCCCACGGCCCGCGCCTATACCAACCCCCTTCGCGAAGGATCGAAAATGTATATGTGAAATCATGGCCGCTCTTTCGCTCAGGTGGTCTGGCAGGCAAGGGAAATTACATGAAGCGGGTTGCACTCTACATCCCTGTCAGCACGTCCAAGCAGACACCGACAATCAAAGCCGCGAATTGATCGCGGTTGCGGAACGGTCGGGCTGGGAGATTTAGAAAGTCTACGAGGACGCTGGCATCAGCGGTGCCAAGGGCAGGGACAAACGTCCCGGAGGGACGATGAAGGCGGTGAATGCCAAGGAGTTCGATATGGTCGCCGCATGGTCGGTGGATCGGCTCGGTCGATCGCTGACCGACCTGCTCGGCATCCTGCAAGAGCTTCAGGAAAAAGGGTCGACCTGTTCCTTCATCAGCAAGGTATCGATACGTCAACCACCGCCGGCAAGGCGATGTTTCAGATGTTCGGTGTATTGCTGAGTTCGAGCGGGAGATTATTCGCATCGGCACGAGCGTAGTGCAGCGTGTTTTCAAGCAGGAGCCGCGGCCATCTTGACAGGATAAGCGGCATCTCGGCGCGCTGAACGAACGGATAGGCGAGGGCGGCCCTTGTCCGCTTTTGAAGATAGCAGTAAACGAAGACATCGGGCTAGGTCCGAAAAGTTCACAACAGGCGACATGAACCTACCTATAGATGAGAGAGCCGCCAACTAAGGCGGCCTCTAGATCTCCATCATGATCCGGTTTTGACTGTTGTCCCGGACCACCCCGCTTGGCGCAAGGGCTTAGCCCATGGTGGTGGGCGGGTGACAATGGCCTGCCATTCGCAGGGATCGAGGCACCACCGGGGGAAGCCGCCTCCGTCCCACTCGACCTGGGCTTCAGAGATTTCCGCCAACTATCCGGGGACCCCTCAGTGCACCCCACACACCTTCGCATGCCCCGAAGCTACCTACGTGCAATTGAGCCGCTGGATCGCGATCGACCCAGATACAGCATGCGGTAGCTAACCCCCTGTCCTCCCAGCCGACGCGCTATCGCTGCCCCTTAGGGCGTTTCCTCCCTAGACTTGGCCGCTTGTGGCAACGCAGGCGGCCTTCTTTTTGTCTGCAAGTTTCACCGCCGTGTTCACGCGGCTTGAATTCGTCACGACGTCCTGTCGCGCCGCAATCAGCTTTGTTGTGTGCGAATACCGGTCCGCAGGCGATTGACTCTGTGACGCGCGTTTCCAGCCGAGTTGAATTTATTGAAGCGGAATTTAATGGGACAGGCGCGCGGTCTTCCTACATCCAATACCAAGATCCGCATCGGATGCTGCAAGCAGCTAGCTCGCAGTCCAGACAGCACGCTCGCCTCACGAAGCGTGATCAATTCGTCTTGTCCACGCGGGTCTGCAATCGATCCATACAGGAGAACGAAAATGATTTCATTCAAAGCTCTTGCAGCCGCCGTGCTGCTGGCCGCGACCGCAGCGACGCCGGCCTTCGCGCAAGCTCCTGTGGGTGCGCTGGTGCCAGGCGGTGTGAGCAGCAGCGATCACGCCCTGTATATCAAGAATCTACACGACTCCGGGTATAATCCGAAGAACGACTTCAATCCGAACGGGACCATAAGGGCCGCCATCCAGGAGCCGGGCGCGTTCGCATTCTATTATCCCAATCTGGACGTTCTGAATGGAGGCGCGCCAACGCCCGCTGCCAAGGCTTCTCCCGACTGGCCTGCGTTGAAGGGCGCGTGCGCGTCGGCCGGCGGCGGCGTCTCTTACTGCGGCGACCGCTACGACTCATATGCTTTTGCGCCCGACGCATTCCCGCGTCATCATGCTCGCCGCCATCACCGGTCGTAACTCGGCCGCGGTACAGCGCCGTGCCCGGCCCCAGGGCCGCGTGGCGCGTTGTGGCGCGAGGCGGACCTCATCAGGAAGCGATGGCGATCTCTCTTTCCGATCTCGACTGCCCCCTCCAGATGATGGGGTCATAATCCGACATCTCGCAAATGAATCGAATGTCGCTAATGGTTAAAAGCGCGTTTGGGAAATGGGCCGATCACTTCCGGTTTACCCCGAGGCGAACTGGGACGCCGTCATTTGAGGTGGGGACTGCCCTGATCGGGGCGCTGCGCTTTGTTCGGGCACTTTCATGAAAAATCTGCTGCTCTCCTGGGTATTTTGGGCGCTGCTTTCCGCAGGATTTGCTGCCCTAACAGCCATATTCGCAAAGATCGGTATTGAGAACGTCAATTCGGACTTCGCGACGTTTATTCGCACCGTGGTCATCTTGCTGTTGGCCGGACTGATCGTCTACGCCTCCGGGAATTGGCAACAGCCGTCCGGCGTGTCAGCAAGAACGTGGTTGTTCCTTATCCTATCGGGTGCCGCGACCGGCGCTTCCTGGATTTGCTACTTCCGCGCCTTGAAGCTCGGAGATGCCGCGCGCGTTGCTCCCGTGGACAAGCTCAGCGTCGTTTTCGTGTCAGTTTTTGCAGTGCTCTTCTTGGGCGAACGGCTTGCACTGCCAAATTGGATCGGCGTGATTCTGGTCGCTTGCGGTGTCGTACTCGTTGCCTACCGAGCTTAGGGGAGCCGGCATCGTATTGGCTACAATGGGTATTGAAAGGGCTGAGACCAGCTTCGCTACTGCAACGTGGGATGCTGTTGGATGTCTCCGGCAATCGTTGCGACCGCGACGAAGGCAGCATGTCTTCTATTCTAGGCCCTCCTGTGCGTGCATGGCGTGCGGCCACGCGGCCGCCGCTGCATGTAATCCAGCGGGCGGCCATCGTATCAGGTTCAACTGAGCGCACTATAGGGGCTGGCTTCGAGTTGCTTGTTGCAAAGTCCTGATGTCCGTTGTGGCTCATTCGCGACCGGGTTGAGCCAGCGGCACCGAAGGCAATAATCAAAACGGCAAAAGCAAATCGCGGGCCCATTATGCGGTCACTGGCGGGATGTACGCCAGCGTCACGAACCCCGGCTTGATGCGGGGGGTCGTTTCAGGATGA
>NZ_LLXX01000140.1 GCF_001440405.1 Bradyrhizobium valentinum | reverse complement strand
CAGCCACGGCAGCCACGGGCCGCGCAGCCACGGCAGCCACGGGCCGCGCAGCCACGGCAGCCACCGCGGGCGGCTAGCTGCACGCCGCTGCCAACGTTTTCCTTATCGAGGAGATGGAACGTGGCGAGACTGACGTCGGCCATTTCCTCTTCGCTTAGAACGAAGCGCTGATTGGGCGAGGTATTGTCAGATTGCGCGATATCAGCAGCGGGCATCGTGGATGCTGATGCGCTATCCAGCAGCGAAAAACCCAGTCCGGTGGCACCCAGCACCGTCACGGCGGCGGCTTTGGTTGTGCGTTTCTGCTTCGAAGCTTGCTTGACCCGTGGCATGGTCTGCATCCTCCGTAAGTTCTGCTTGAGGTGGCAAGTGTGCGCTCGGCAAATCCGGCGCGCAAGGTTGCTTGTGCGTTAAGAAGCGAACCGTCCCATCGAGTTCCCATTCATCTTCATGAACGAAATTGACACATAGCCGCTTTTGGTTGAGCAGAATCCTGTTTCTCATAGCGGCGGCTCGAAGCCGGGGCTGTCTACGCGGTCTCGGGGGCGTCTCCGCGTTCTCGATGTATCCCGCCATCTGCGTGCAAAGACGGCCCAAGTAAGCTCCAGTATGGGAAAGAGGCAGGGGAGCCTTCATGGCACAATGCAGGGTAGCAATATGAGGATTGGGACGTTTCTGCCGGTTATTCACAGGGCTGTCCCAATCACGAAGCGTCGCGGTTTGGCACGGGCATCGGTCCGGCATTGGCTGATGTCCGTTGTAGGGGCAGAACGGACCTAGCCCGGCCGTCGGCTGATGTCGCAGATTGACCCTTAAGGCGACATCAAATGGTCACCCATGGATCGGTCAGCCAGCCTGACAAAACCCGCAAGAATTAACATCACGCATATTACTGATACCCTGAGATACTTCTCGGGGAGAGACCTGTGCAAGTGTGCGTGCATATTGTCGATGACGATGCGTCCTTTCGAACAGCCATGGAGCGTCGTTTGACGAAAGCCGGCTACGAGGTCGCCACCTATGCTTAGCACTTGCTGGATCGCTTGCCGAGCGAAAGCGTCCCAAGCTGCCTTCTCCTCGACGTGCGGATACCGGAACTGAGCGGTCCGGAGCTGCAAGAGCGCCTGAGCGAACTCGGTTCGACGCTGCCTATCATATTCCTCAGTGGGCATCCCGATATTCCGGCCACGGTTCGGGCTATCAAGGCGGGTGCCGATGACTTCCTGACCAAGCCTGTATCATCGGATGATCTTCTTCGGGCAATCGAGCGGGCGGTTGCGCATCATGAAGTGGCACGTGGCTTGAAGAGCAAGCTGAACATCGTTCGCGCTCATGTCGCGGCATTGACGCCGCGCGAGCGGGAAGTTTTTTTGCTTGTCATTCGCGGCGACACCAACAAGCAGATCGCCCGCGCGTTAGGCTGTACCGAACGCACCATCAAGGCCACCGCCACGGGGTGATGGAAAAAATGGAGGTTCGGAACTTGCCGGAACTTGTGTCTCTTGCGGAGCGGATCGGCCCTGTGTCGGCCGCCGGGCAGACGCCCTATGTCCAAAGCGGAGAGGTGGAATTTCGGCGTGATGGCTTTACCTCGCGCTGAGGCGACTCAACAATCGTTTCTTTCTAGTCCGAGCTTGCGGTCACTGAGCGAACAAGCAATTGGAATTTGTTGCTAGAAATTGCGGGGCCGACTCCTTGCCCTCCGAGCCCGTTAGTGTCCCCCATGAAGAGCGTCGTTGAGATAGATGCAGGTCAGGATCGCAAATACGTAGGCCTGCAGGAACGCGACCAG
>NZ_LLXX01000139.1 GCF_001440405.1 Bradyrhizobium valentinum | reverse complement strand
CTCGAGCATGAGCCGATACCGGGCCGCGAGGAGTATCTTAATTCCGAAAAATACGAGTTGAAATCCCGCGATTGGGACAAGCCCGGAAACATCAAGCCTTATATCGCCCAGATCAATCGTATCCGGCGCGAAAATCCGGCACTGCAGCAGACGTCCGCGATCCGGTTTCTGCCCGTGGAGGACAACTCGGTCATAGCCTACGTCAAACATTCCGCCGGTCAGACAAACGTAGTTGTGACCGTCATCGCGTTAACGGGTGGTTTCCGGGAATTCTGGCTCCCGCTCGGTGATGTGCAAGTGCGGCCAGGCCAAGGCGACTTGAAGCCCGTGACCGCCCTCGAAAACCTCAAATCCGGTCCGACCTCGCCCGTCGCCTATGGCGGAATGCGGCTTTGGATCGATCCCATACACGATCCCGTGCTTATTTTCCGATGCTTGGGTTAACGAACATGGGCACCGCCAGTGAAAAACTTGCGTTCTTGGACATACCGGAAGGTTCTTCATGGGTTGCGAACAGAGAGGTGACCGCAGCTCTCGAAAGACATTTTCTTCCGGCCTATCTCGCCAAAGCCCGGTGGTTCCCTGGTAACTCTGAAACGCGAATCAAGCCAAAGATCATTGCACGCCTTCCTTTCACCGCGGACTCAACCACTTTCGTCATTATCGAAACCAGCCATCACGCGCGCTATCTCCTGCCCTTACGGGTCGACTGGTCCGTTGATGCGGCTCCCGAACTGGATAAATCCATCGTGGCCCGTTTGCACCAGGGTAAGCGTGAAGGATTACTGTGCGATGTCGCTGCTGACCCGGCTTTCATCCGACAAATCCTCGAGCACCTTCGACGGGAGGCCTCCATTGCCGGCTCGGGTTGGCGGCTAGACTTCAAGCCCACGAGCAAACTCGGGAGCCAACCACCGAATACTCCATCCCGGATCCGCGCAATTCACGGCGAACAATCCAACAGTACGGCGCTGGTTGATCAGGACTATGTTGTCAAGCTGTACCGCCAAATCGAGCCCGGCCAAAACTCCGAAGTCGAGATGGGACA
>NZ_LLXX01000138.1 GCF_001440405.1 Bradyrhizobium valentinum | reverse complement strand
TTCCTCACGGAACAAGGCCACTTTAATCCTTCGCGCTAATACAAGGGTGGGCAAAGGCGCATTTGCGCCGTGCCCACCCGAGCAACTGTCAGACCTCATCCTGAGGCGGCGTCTCGAAGGATGAAAGGCACCAGCGGGGCCACATGGTTCGAGACGGCGCTGCGCGCCTCCTCACCATGAGGGGTTAATGGTTGCTACCAGCTATGCCGCATCCCGGACGCTACGAAATTCCTTCGCCTGCTGGTCGAGCACGAACAGCGAGCCTTCGGCAACGCCGAAATAGGCGCCGTGCAATTCCATCTCGCCGCGCTCGACGCGCGTGCGCACAAACGGAAACGTCATCAGGTTTTCGAGGCTGCGGAACACCGCGGCCTTCTCGATCCGCGTGGTGAAGTCCTGCCTGGTTTCATGCTCGCGCTGGCTGACCTTCTCGCCCGGCTTGATGAACATCGCCATCCAGCGGCCGATGAAATCGCCCGGCGACAGCGGATCGATGTCATCGATGAAGGCCCGGATGCCGCCGCATTGCGCGTGCCCGAGCACCACGATGTGCTTTATGCGCAGGACCTGTACCGCATATTCCAGCGCCGCGGAGACGCCATGCGCGCCGCCGTCCGGCTGGAAAACCGGTACCAGATTGGCGACGTTGCGTACCACGAAGAGTTCACCGGGGCCGGCGTCGAAGATCACTTCCGGTGAGACGCGGGAGTCGCAGCAGCCGATCACCATCACCGCCGGTGATTGGCCGCGCTCGGACAGTTCCCGGTAGCGTGTCTGCTCGGTCGGCAGACGCTGTGAGGTAAAGGCCCGGTAGCCGTCGAGCAGATGTTGCGGGAATGACGATGCCATAGTCTCTGTGCCTGTCTTGGGCCATGCCTAACCATAAGCCGATGACCGGAACAAGGCTTTCGGGCGGCGGCGCGAGGTGGTATCGCGTGGGTTCCAAAGGACCTTCGAGGAAATCTGCCATGACCCGTCCGCGCCGCAGCCTGTTGTTCATGCCGGGATCGAACGCGCGGGCGCTGGAAAAGGCGCGCAACCTGCCGGCTGACGGAATCATTCTCGACCTCGAGGATTCGGTGGCGCCGGACGCCAAGGCGATGGCCCGCGACCAGATCGCCAAGGCGATCGCGGCCGGCGGATTCGGCAAGCGCGAGGTGTTGATCCGGGTCAACAGCCTCGATACGCCCTGGTGGGTCGATGACGTCACCATGGCCGGCAAGGCCAGGCCCGACGGCATTCTGGTTCCCAAGATTTCCTCCGTGGCCGATCTCAACGCCATCGCCAACCGCCTGAGCGACATCAATGCCGACATGTCCATCCGGGTTTGGGCCATGATCGAAACCGCGCGCGCCGTGCTGGATGCCGACAAGCTGGCGGCGGCTTCCAGGGATTCCGAAACCAGGCTCGCCGGCTTCGTGTTCGGACCGAACGACATTTCGCGGGAGACCCGGATTCGCATGCAGCCGGGCCGCGCGGCGATGATCCCGATGATCACGCACTGCGTTTTGGCGACGCGCGCGCATGGGCTCGAAATTCTCGACGGTCCCTACAGCGACATCAGCAACATCGACGGCTTTGCGACCGAATGCGCGCAGGGCCGCGACCTCGGTTTCGACGGCAAGACGCTGATCCATCCGAGCCATATCGAGACCTGCAACGCCATCTTCACGCCGCCGGCGGAAGAGGTCGAGCAAGCACGCAAGATCATCGCGGCATTCGAGAGGCCGGAAAACGCCTCACGCGGCGCCATCCAGCTCGACGGCCGGATGGTGGAGCGGCTACACGCCGACATGGCGAGGCGGACGATTGCGATCGCGGACGCGATCGCGGCTATGGGGAACTAGGCCTTCTTCCCTTCTCCCCTTGTGGGAGAAGGTGGCGCGCAGCGCCGGATGAGGGGTCTCTATCCGCGGAGACAAGCCCCTCATCCGCCCTCGCTTCGCGAGTGCACCTTCTCCCACAAGGGGAGAAGGAAGAAAGCCGCCGCTATTTACCGAACCTCTCTGCCGCCCAGGCATAGAGGCTGCCTGAAATCGGCTTCTCGCTGCCGCGGCCTTTTGGCGAGATGTGCAGGCCGATGATATCGGGATCGGTGAGCAGGCCTGAAAAATCCGTCTGTTCGAAGAACAGCTTTGGCTCAGCATGGACGGCGTAGAAGGATTGCTTCGGCAGTGCGTGCTGCAGTTCGTTCGAGCGGCGCGCGAGTGCGGTGAGCGCGGCGGGACCGTAGATGGCGACGCGGATGTCGGAGAGACGGCTCGATCGGCGTCGTAGCTGGCGCAGCATGAAGGTGAGGCGATGACGCAGCGCCAGCCAATCCGGCGTCAGATCCTCCTGCTCCATCAGTTCTTCGAATGCCCGCACGATCGGATCCTTCGTGGGCAGATACAAGACTGAGTTGCCGAGCTGGCGCCGGCGCTCCCACGCGAAGTAAGGCTTTGCCGGATCAATTTCGACCGGCCTCAACAGCAGAACGTCGGCGTCGAGCCACAGCCCGGCCTTCTCTGCCATCAGCCGCATACGGAAGAAATCGCTGAACTGCAGAACGGTCCAATCGCGCCAGCTTCCATCCGGCTCGGGCGGACGAAGCCGCTCGGAAAAGGAATGCGGCAGAATTGCTTCCGCTTCGGCATTGCCGACGCCGTCGGGCAGGCCCGGCAATGGATCGAAACTGTAAACCGTAACCTTGTGGCCGGCGGCGACCTGCGACCGCAGGCAGGTCAGCCGTAGCCCGTCGAGCGGGCCGTGCCAGAAGGTGACGACGTCAGGCCGCATTCGCGTCGCCTCCGCACATATAAAAAGAGCCCCGATTTTGGTCGGGGCTCTCGTAGCACAATCAGGCCCAGGCGCGCTCTTTCTTCAGCTTCGCCTCGTAATCGTCGATCGACGACTTCTTTTCCATGGTCAGGCCGATGTCGTCGAGGCCGTTCATCAGGCAGTGCTTGCGGAACGGGTCGATCTCGAACCTCACCTTGCCGCCGTCGGGCCCACGGATCTCCTGGTTGGCGAGATCGATCGTCAGCGTCGCGTTGGCGCCGCGCTCGGCGTCGTCGAACAGCTTGTCGAGGTCGTCCTGGGTGACGCGGATCGGCAGAATGCCGTTCTTGAAGCAGTTGTTGTAGAAGATGTCGCCGAACGAGGTCGAGATCACGCAGCGGATGCCGAAATCCAGGAGCGCCCACGGCGCGTGCTCGCGGCTCGAGCCGCAGCCGAAATTGTCGCCGGCGACCAGCACCTTGGCGTTGCGATAGGCCGGCTGGTTGAGGACGAAGTCCGGGTTCTCGCTGCCGTCGTCCTTGTAGCGCTGTTCCGAGAACAGGCCCTTGCCGAGGCCGGTGCGCTTGATGGTCTTCAAATACTGTTTCGGGATGATCATGTCGGTGTCGACATTGATGATCTTCAAGGGCGCCGCGACGCCTTCCAGTGTGGTGAATTTTTCCATCGATCGCACTTTCCGGTTGAAATCTGGGGGCAGGCCGCTGATTTATCGCGAATATGGCCCCGGCAAAAGACCCAAATACGCAATCCTAGCCCGCGCTGGCCTCGATTGCCTCCATATCGGCGTCCGACAGCCCGAAATGGTGCCCGATCTCGTGGATCAGGACGTGGCGGACGATATGGCCGAGCGTCTCGTCGTGCTCCGCCCAGTAGTCGAGGATCGGCCGCCGGTACAGCCAGATCATGTTGGGAAGGCGGGCAATGTCCTCGTTGCTCTGCTGCGGCAGGCCAACGCCCTGGAACAGGCCGAGCAGGTCGAACTCGCTCTGGGCCTGCATCTCATCCAGGACCTCGTCGGTCGGAAAATCCTCGACGCGGATGATCACGCCCTGGCACAGGGTTCGAAACGTCTTCGGCAGGCGCTCGAACACCTCATGCGCCATGGCTTCCATTTCGGCGAGCGAGGGGGCTTTTGCTTCGGTCCACATCACGTCGTATTTAGCGTGTGTTATGCCCGGGCGCATACTGGTTTTGCGAGTTGATTTTGACGCGCCAATCGGTGACCGTGTCGGGGGATCAGTTTTGGGGACTTCAATGAAGCGGATTGTGACGGTCGCCATATCGGCTGCCTTGTCGGCTGTCTTGGCCGGGCTTTTGCTCCCGGACGTGGCGGCTGCGGAGGCGCAGACGGCATCATCGGGGCTGCGGATCGCACAGGCGCCGAGCCCGGTCGTCACTGACGTGTCCGCCCAGCGCCGGCGTCCGCTGCGGCGCGTGCCGATCTATAGCCAGGAGTGGGCGCCCGACGTCTACCCGCGCTACAACCCCGGCCCCAACGCCGTGCGGGATTGCACCGCGCATTACGTGCAGGAGTACCGGCCGAGCGGCACGGTGATCACGCCGCGCATGAACTGCTGGTGGCGGCCCGGCTAGGTTTTTCCAGCTCGAATTTTTCTCGCGCATGTCGTTGACGCGGGTCGGGCTCCGACTCTGCGGTAGCTGCTGCGCCGATTTGCGTGCGCAACGATTGCGGCGGACTGCGGCCGTCATCCGTTCATGTTCGTGGCGCATTCATTCACACCCTGTTCAATTCACCTGCTTCACTGTCTGCACGTGTCGCGGCAATGCAGTTTTGTTGATGCGAGCCATTCGGCGCAGACGTGCATCATCCGGCGACCCAAGGAGATGACATATGCAGATAAGGAAAGTTCTGGGGCTTGCCGCGATTGGCGCATTGCTCGCAATCGCAGCTCCGGCGGAGCGTGCGAATGCGCTATCGCTCAGCAATCCCGGCGCTGCCGCGGCGGTTCAAGAGGACGCCAGGCTGGCGACTACGGAAGTGCACTGGCGACACCACCGCTACCACCATCATCATCATCGGTGGCATCGCTGGCACCATCACCATCATCGCCATCATCACCACCATCATCGTCACTGGCACCGGTGGTAAGTGCGACAGCTTGGCGCAGATGCAAACAGGCCCGCTTCATCGCGGGCCTGTTTCGATTTCAGCGGTCGCCTTGAAACTGGCGAGATTGCCGCCTGTTATCTCTAACATCAGCATCCGCAAGAGGAGTCCATCGTGAGGAGCCTGATCTCTGCAGCCCTTGTCGCCGGCGCGTTCGCGCTCGCCGGGCCGGGAGCGATCGATAGAGCCGCGGCGGCGCCGCAGGCAAGAGCGCAAAGCGCCGGAACATCCGACGCCACCGATTTCGGCGCGCAGCGGCGATACTACCGTCACTACGGATATTATCGTCCGTACTACCGTCCGTATTATCGCCCATACTACCACCGGCCTTATTATTACGCCCGGCCCGTCTACTATCGGCCGTATCCCTACTACGCGCCCGCGCCGTTCACCTTCGGCATCGGCTTTGGACCGTTCTGGTAGCGAGCGTGCACAACTTCTGTCAGCCGCAAAAATTTCTTCAGCGCGCTTTCCTGCGCATTCATCCTTGCGGTCAGCGCATTCATGGCGCGTTCACGTGCCTGTCTCTAACGTAACGTTGGGAGCGACCGCAAGGAAGCGACGGGGCCCAACCGTTGAACGGTTTGAGCGCGCCGTCGCCGGTTAGGGAGGATTCATCCATGTCGATATCGGATCCCGGACGCGGCCTGGTCCGCTGTTTGGGCGTTACGGCTGCGGCGGTGTTCGCGCTCGCAGCGTCATCACATCACCGCGCCGAGGCACTCTCGCTAGCGAGTCCAGCTACGGCGCCGTCGGCAAAATACGCAACCGACGGACTGGCCACCGAGGTTCAACACCGCGGCGGGATGGGCGGCGGCGGTTTTCGCGGCGGTGGCGGCGGTGGTTTCGGCGGCGGCGGTGGCTTCCGCGGCGGTGGTGGCGGCGGTTTCCATGGCGGTGGCTTCCGCGGCGGCGGAGCGGCATTTCATGGCGGCGGCTTCCGCGGTGGCGGCGCGGCCTTTCACGGCGGTGGGTTCAGAGGTGGTGGGATGGCGATCCACCGTGGCGGTTTTCGTCCGGCGCCCGTCTTCCATGGCGGCGGACACCGCTTCGCACATCGTCACGCGTTCTACCGGCCGCACTTCCACCATCGGCCGCACTTCCACCACCGGCGCCACTTCCACAGCCGCTTCTACTTAGCGCCGGCCTACTACACATACCCGGCCTACTATTATCCGCGCCGCTGCCGGATCATCTTGACCTATTACGGGCCGCGCAAGATTTGTCGTCCGTGGTGGCGCCACCGCTACTACGCATACCGGTATTGGTAAGATCAGGCTGAAACGAAACAGGCGCCCGGACGGGCGCCTGTTTTTTCGAGCGGGAAAGATTCGCTCAATCCCAATCCTTGCCTTTCCAAGGCTTGATCTTCCAAGGGGTCAGCTTCGCCAGCCGCCACTGTGCCCAATGTTCCGGCGGCCAATGGCTGAGACGCGAGGTTTCCTTGGCGACGGGCTGCAGGTCGACGATGCGCGGCGTCGTGCGGCGCCGCACCTGCCGCGTCGCCTCGCTGATCATATCGACAAATTCAGGCTTGTCCGTCACGGCTGGGTCCCTCGCGAAGGCTGTTCGCAAGGGATCAGTCTGCGCCTTTGCCTGTTAACGCGGCGTTGCCAGAACGCCTCGCTATCTAGACAAAGGGAGGGACTTCTTGTTCTGACGCGTTTTCTTCACGCGAACCGGTCCCGGTTTGCTTGAAAACGCTTTAACGCCACTCCCGGACGTCGACAAAGTGCCCTGCGATCGCGGCGGCCGCCGCCATGGCCGGCGACACCAGATGGGTGCGGCCCTTAAAGCCCTGACGGCCCTCGAAGTTGCGGTTCGAGGTCGAGGCACAGCGCTCTTCCGGCTTCAGCTTGTCAGGATTCATCGCCAGGCACATCGAGCAGCCCGGCTCGCGCCACTCGAAGCCCGCCTTGATGAAGATCTTGTCGAGGCCTTCGGCTTCCGCCTGCTCCTTCACGATGCCGGAGCCCGGCACGATCATCGCGTTGACGTTGGCGTTGACGGTCTTGCCTTCGGCGATTTTCGCCGCCGCCCGCAAATCCTCGATGCGGCCGTTGGTGCAGGAGCCGATGAAGACGCGGTCGAGCTTGATATCGGTGATCTTCGTGCCTGCCGTCAGGCCCATATATTTCAGCGCACGGTGTTTTGAGAGCCGCTTGGCCTCGTCCTCGATCTTGTCGGGATCGGGCACAAAGCCGGAAATCGACACCACGTCCTCGGGCGAGGTCCCCCAGGTCACGATCGGCGGCAGCTTTGCCGCGTCCAGCCGGATCTCGTGGTCGAAATGCGCGCCTTCGTCCGAGCGCAGCTTTTCCCAGTAGCGCATCGCGGCGTCCCAATCGGCGCCCTTCGGCGATTTGGGGCGGCCCTTCAGGAATTCGAACGCTTTCTCGTCCGGCGCAACTAGGCCGGCGCGGGCGCCGCCTTCGATCGACATGTTGCAGACCGTCATGCGGCCTTCCATCGAGAGCGCACGGATGGCGTCGCCGGCATATTCCAGCACATAGCCGGTGCCGCCGGCGGTGCCGATCTCGCCGATGATCGCCAGGATGATGTCCTTGCCGGTGACGCCGTCGGGCAATTTGCCGTCGACCACCGCGCGCATGTTCTTGGCCTTTTTCTGGATCAGCGTCTGCGTTGCCAGCACGTGCTCGACCTCCGACGTGCCGATGCCGTGCGCCAGTGCGCCGAACGCGCCATGGGTGGAGGTATGGCTGTCACCGCAGACGATCGTGGTGCCGGGCAGCGTAAATCCCTGCTCGGGGCCGATCACGTGCACGATACCCTGGCGCTTGTCGAACTCGTTGTAATATTCAACGCCGAATTCCTTGGCGTTCTCCGCCAGCGCCTTGATCTGCTCGGCGCTTTCAGGATCGGGATTGGGCTTGCTGCGATCGGTCGTCGGCACGTTGTGGTCGACCACGGCCAGCGTCTTCTCCGGCGCGCGCACCTTGCGCCCCGTGGCGCGCAGGCCTTCGAACGCCTGCGGCGAGGTCACCTCATGTACCAGGTGGCGGTCGATATAGAGCAGACAGGTGCCGTCCTCGGCTTCGTGCACCAGATGGTCGTTCCAGATCTTGTCGTACAGTGTGGTCGGTTTGGACATGAGCGTAAGCTCCAAAAAAAATTCTGTGTGAGCGGTTAAGCGCGGAACGCGCAAGCAACGGACGTCAGCGCAGCATCAAGCTGCGCGCGTAAGCTCAGACGTCGCCGAGGTCGCGAACCGTCCGAAGAACCGGCCGGGCAGGCGCGAGCGGTCGTCGATGACGACTAGCCGGGCGGTGCCGAAGGCGGCGCTGGTGCGATCTAGAACCATTCTGAATTTCTAACACATGGCCCGTGGGCGCCACAATCAATCGATGCGGCAGGGCCGGTCTGTCATTGCCGGGCTTGCCGCCTCCGCTAAAGCTTCGGCGCGCCAGCACGGGAAGCCGCGGCGAAGCCTTGGCGTAGCCGGGACCCGGCAATCCATCCTTCCGAGCAAGAGCGCTTCTTTCCTGATGGATGCGCGGGTCAAGCCCGCGCATGACAACCGAGGAACGAGCCGCCAGCCTTATATGGGTGCCCGGCAACAAAAAAGCGCGGGGCAAAACCCCGCGCTTTTGTCGCATCCCGTTCGGGACGAATTACTCGCCGACGGCAGTCGCGCGGTCCTGCTTCTCGACGATGCGGGCCGACTTGCCGCGCAATTGGCGCAGATAATACAGCTTGGCGCGGCGCACCTTGCCGCGGCGCACCACCTTGATCGAATCGATCATCGGCGACATCACGGGGAACACGCGCTCCACGCCCTCGCCGTAGGAAATCTTGCGAACGGTGAAGCTCTCGTTGAGCCCGCCGCCGGAACGGCCGATGCAGACGCCTTCATAGGCCTGCACGCGGGTGCGCTCGCCTTCGACCACCTTGACGTTGACGATCACGGTGTCACCGGGGCCGAATTCCGGGATCGACTTGGTCGCCGACAGTTTTTCGAATTGCTCTTTTTCGAGCTGTTGAATGAGGTTCATTGAAATCTCCATCGGCGGCGCGCCCAGCCGGTCCAGCGCGGGCTGCGCGAACGTCCTTTTATCCTGCCATTGCGCGGATTTGGCGCCCGTATAAGGCATCGGGTGGCGCTTGTCACCCGTCTGTCGTGCTTTTTGTACCTTCTTGGCCTCCCCTCGCGGCCCACAGATCCGGCCGCCGCGCCCGGGTCAGGGCCTCGGCCTCGGCCCGGCGCCAGGCTGCCACCTTGGCATGGTCACCGGAAGTGAGAATTTCCGGGATGCCGCGGCCTTCGAACTCCTGCGGGCGGGTGTATTGGGGGTATTCCAGTAGTCCATCGGAAAAGCTTTCCTCCTCGCCGGAGGCCTGCTTGCCCATGACCCCCGGCAAAAGCCGTACGCAGGCGTCGATCAATGCCATCGCGGCGATCTCGCCTCCGGAAAGCACATAGTCCCCGATCGAGATCTCCTGGAGGTTTCGTGCTTCGATCACCCGCTGGTCGACCCCCTCGAACCGGCCACAGATGACCAGCGGGCCCGGTCCGGCGGCGAGCTGCGCCACCTCCGACTGGGTCAATGGCCGACCGCGCGGGCTCATCAGGAGGTGGGGCCGGCCTTGGTCCGCATCCGCCGCGTCGATCGCCGCCGCCAATACGTCGGCCCGCAGCACCATGCCTGGGCCGCCGCCGGCCGGGGTGTCATCCACACTGCGGTGGCGGTCTGTGGCAGAATCCCTGATATCGCGCGCCTCCAGCTCCCACAGGCCGGACGCCAGCGCCTTGCCCGCCAGGCTGACGCCGAGCGGCCCGGGAAACATCTCGGGAAATAGCGTGAGGACAGTGGCGCGCCAGGTCATATCAAACCCATCACGTGAGCGTCGGGGCTTCGTCGCCTTCGATTTCCTGCGGCAGTTCGATCACCACGCGGCCGCCTGCCAGATCGACCGTCGGTACCACCGCATCGGTGAACGGCAATAGCATGGTGGCGCCTTTCGCGGGCGCGATCTCGATGATGTCGCCGGCGCCGAAATTATGGATCGCGATCACGCGGCCGAGCGGCTCATCCGCGGCACTGACTGCGGCAAGTCCGATCAGGTCGGCGTGGTAATATTCGCCCTCGTCGGTCTCAGGCAGTTTTTCGCGTGCGACGTAGAGTTCGAGGCCGTTGAGCCGTTCGGCATCCTCGCGGGTGGCGATGCCCTTGAGCGTCGCCACCAGATGATCCCTGGCCTCGCGGACATGCGTCACCTCGAACTGGCGCGCGCCGTCCCTGGTCATCAGCGGGCCGTAATGCTTTACGGCCAGCGGATCTTCGGTGAACGTCCACAGCTTCACCGCGCCGCGCACGCCATGCGCGGCGCCGATACGGGCGACGCAAATTTGCGAGGCCATCAGCGGGCCTCATCCTTCGAGACGCGGCGAAGACGCCGCTCCTCCAGCGATAACGGCGAAGCCGTTACGCAGGGACGCGGGGATAGTTCCTCATGCTGAGGAGCACGGCGAAAGCCGTGCGTCTCGAAGCACGAGGCCCGGATCATCGTTTACGCCTTCGCGGCGGCTTCGGCGGCCTTGCGCTCCTTGCGCGGCACGGCCTTTTCCGGGTTGTTGCGCGCGGTGCGCTTGACGACGCCGGCAGCATCCAGGAAGCGGGTCACGCGATCGGACGGCTGCGCGCCCTTGGCAAGCCAGGACTTCACCTTGTCCATATCGAGCTTCAGCCGCGCCTCATTGTCCTTCGGTAGCAGCGGATTGAAATGGCCGAGACGCTCGATGAAGCGGCCGTCGCGGGGAAAACGCGAGTCGGCGACGACGACGTGATAGACCGGACGCTTCTTGGTGCCTGCGCGAGCGAGGCGGATAACGACTGACATTTGGTTCTCCTGTTAAATACGAAATTGGATGGTTGAACTTGTACGTACCGTCATTCCGAGCCAACGGGTCCGGCCTCTGGCCGGCCCGATGACAGGCTCCGCGAAGCAATCCATAGCGCCGCATATGGCGGCATGGATTGCTTCGTCGCTTCGCTCCTCGCAATGACGAAAGAGGTCATTTCTTCTTCCCCGGAAAGCCGCCGAGGCCCGGCAGGTTCGGCTTGCCGCTGAGGCCGGTGAGACCCGGCAGATTCGGCAGGCCCTGACGCATGCCAACCGGAAGATCCTTCGGCAAATTCGGCAGGCCGCCTCCGGCGCCGCCTTGCATCTTGTCGGCGAGCGCCTTCATCTCCTCGGGCGAGGGCGGCTTCATGCCGCCGCCAAAGCCCATCGCCTGTGCGATGCCGGCCAGCGGGCCGCGCTTGCCTGAACCCATCGCCTTCATCATGTCGGCCATGTTCCGGTGCATCTTCAGGAGCTTGTTGACCTGCTCGACATTCTGGCCGGCGCCGGCGGCGATGCGCTTCTTGCGGCTGGCCTTGAGGATGTCGGGGTTCTTGCGCTCCTGCCGCGTCATCGAATCGATGATTGCGACCTGGCGCTTGATGATCTTGTCGTCGATCCCGGCGGCTGCGATCTGGTTCTTCATCTTGGCAACGCCGGGCATCATGCCCATCAACCCGCTGATGCCGCCCATATTCGCCATCTGCAGCAACTGCTCGCGCATGTCGGTGAGATCGAACTGACCCTTGCGCATCCGCTCGGCGGTGCGCGCGGCCTTTTCGGCGTCGATATTCGCCGCCGCCCGCTCGACCAGCGATACCACGTCGCCCATGCCGAGGATGCGGCCGGCAATGCGGCTCGGGTGAAAATCTTCCAGCGCGTCGGTCTTTTCGCCGGTGCCGATCAGCTTGATCGGTTTTCCCGTGACCGCGCGCATCGACAGCGCCGCGCCGCCGCGGCCATCGCCATCGACGCGCGTCAGCACGATGCCGGTGAGGCCGACGCGCTGATCGAAGGCGCGCGCGAGATTGACCGCGTCCTGGCCGGTCAAGGAATCCGCGACCAGCAACACTTCATGCGGATTGGCCGTGGCTTTGATCTCGGCCGCCTCACTCATCATTTCTTCGTCGAGCGTGGTGCGGCCGGCGGTGTCGAGCAGCACCACGTCGTAGCCGCCGAGCTTGCCGGCCTCCAACGCGCGCTTCGCGATCTGCGCTGGCTTTTGTCCCGCCACGATCGGCAATGTCGGGATGTCGAGATCGCGGCCGAGCATGGCCAATTGCTCCATCGCCGCCGGGCGGTAGATGTCGAGCGAGGCCATCAGCACCTTGCGCTTGTCGCGCTGGGTCATGCGGCGGGCGAGCTTTGCGGTGGTGGTGGTCTTGCCGGAGCCCTGCAGGCCGACCATCATGATGGCGACCGGCGGCACGGCGTTGAGATCGATGGTCTGGCCGTCGGCGCCGAGGGTGGCGATCAGCTCGTCATGGACGATCTTGACCACCATCTGGCCGGGCGTGACCGACTTGACGACGGTAGCCCCGACCGCCTGTTCGCGGACGCGATCGGTAAAACCTCTGACAACGTCGAGCGAGACGTCGGCTTCCAGCAGCGCGCGGCGCACCTCGCGCATCGCGGCGTCGACATCGGCCTCCGACAGCGAACCGCGGCCCGTCAGCCGATCGAGTATCCCACCAAGCTTTTCCGACAGATTGTCGAACAATGCCGTTTGTCCTTTGTCCTGCCTTTGCAGGCGCTACGTCGATCCATTCACTACTGTCATCACCCGCGAAGGCGGGTGATCCAGTATTCCAGAGCAGCTCGTTTGAACCGAGAAGCTGCGGCGTACTGGATACCCCGCCTTCGCGGGGTATGACGGCCAATTGTCTCGGCGGAGCACGCCAAAACGATCGTCCAAACACTTTCGCGCCCGAGGGCGCATCGCGCTGTCGGGCGTTGGCCTCCGGTCTCATGGGCCGGGCGGCGGGTCGAAAAGAACATCTTTCCGAGAAGTGGGCGGGTTAAACGCCCGGAAGGGGCGAAAGTCAAGGAGAAACTGGGTCGAAATGGCCTCGTTCTTCGTATAAGTCATTGGAAATATTGCGTTTCTGGAGAGATCGTTCAGCGGCGGGCGGTAATTTTGCCGCAGGTTCCAAGTTGAGCCTGCAAACGCCATATAACGCCCCATGTTGTCAGCTCTCTCACGCCCTTCGTGATCTCCCGTGCCTATCACCCGACGCCATATTTTTGGAGTACTCGCCGGCGCCGCCGCGGCCGTCGGCGTTCCGTCGATCTGGATCAGCAATATGAAAACCTATGACGGCCCCGTCTCCGACCATTTCGACGGCACGCGCTTCTTCGATCCCGATGGCGCGCCGCCAAAATCGCTGGCGGAGGTGCTGCGCTGGCAGTTCGGCACCGACCGCAAGCGCGCGAGCTGGCCGGATTGGGTAGCGAATGCGCACAGCGATACGCCGCCGGCGCGGGTCAGCGGCGACAAGGTGCGGCTGTCCTTCGTCGGCCATGTCACCTGGCTGATCCAGACCCGCGACCTCAACATCCTGATCGATCCCGTATGGTCGATGCGGGCTTCGCCCATCGCCTTCGCCGGGCCGAAGCGACACAACGATCCCGGTATCGCCTTCGACGCGCTGCCGAAGATCGATGTCGTGCTGGTGTCGCATGGCCATTACGACCATCTCGACATCGCGACGCTGTCGAAACTTACAGAAAAGTTTTCGCCGCGCGTAATCACGCCGCTCGGCAACGACGTCACCATGCGCGATACGGATGCGGCGATCAAAGCCGAAGGGTTCGACTGGCAGGATCGGGTCGAGCTCGGCAATGGCATCGCAGTGACGCTGGTGCCGACGCGGCACTGGTCCGCGCGGGGCCTGTTCGACCGCAACAAGGCGCTGTGGGCAAGCTTTGTGTTGGAGACGCCGGCGGGCAAACTCTACATCGTCTGCGATTCCGGCTACGGCGAGGGCACGCATTTTCGGCGCGTCGCCGAGACGCACGGTCCGCTGCGGCTGGCGATCTTGCCGATCGGCGCCTATGAGCCGCGCTGGTTCATGAAGGACCAGCATATGAATCCGTCCGATGCCGTGAAAGCGCTCGCCGATTGCGGCGCCGAGCAAGCGCTGGCGCATCATCACGGTACGTTCCAGCTCACCGATGAGGCGATCGACGCGCCGGTCAATGCGCTGGCCGATGCGCTCAAAGAGGCGAAGGTTCCGCCGGAGCGGTTTGCGGCGCTGAAACCGGGGCAGGTGTGCGAGATCTGACTGTCGTCCCTGCGAACGCAGGGACCCATAGCCACCGTTGCACATTGTTTGGAAAAGCTGGAGCCCCAGTTCGGCATAACCACATCTTCCTGTGGTTATGGGTCCCTGCTTTTCGCAGGGACGACAGCAATTTACTGCGCGGGCTTGATCGCCCAGGACACGCTCACCGTCACCGAAAGCGTTTCTTCGCCCTGCGCGATCGGTGCGCCGGCGGCCATGGGGGCTGCCATCTTGCCGCGATGTAACGGCACGGGCGCACCTTCCTCGGAAACGCTGATCGGCTCGCCGAGCGTGACGCCGGCGGCCTTGGCGTAGATCTCGGCCTTGCGGCGGGCGTCCGCGATCGCCTTCTCGCGGGCCTCGTCCAGATGCTTTGACGCCTGCGAAACACTAAAGTTGATGCCGCCGATGTCGTTGGCGCCGGCGCCAACCAGCACGTCGATCACGTTGGCGATCTTGGTGACGTCGCGGATCTTGACCGTGACACGATTGCTGGCGCGGAAGCTAACGATGCCTGCGCGCTCTTTGGACGGCGTCGCAAATTGCGGCTGCAGCGACAGCCGCGAGGTCTGGTAGTCTTTCTCCTCGATGCCGGCGCCTTTCAGAGCCAGCAGTACCTTGCCCATCGCGGCGTTGTTGGCATCCGAGGCCTCGCGCGCGGTCTTGGCGTCCGATGTCACGCCGCCGTCGATCTGCACCTGATCCGGTGCCACCGACACGCTCGCTTCGCCGGTCACTGAGATCGCCGGCGGCGGCACCGTCTGCGCCAGCGCGGGCGCGGCCAGCAACGTGGCGCTAGCGGCGGCGAGGATGAGCGGACGTTTCACGCCGATCACCGCAGCGGCACGTAGACGTTGATCACCAGCTTGTCTTCCGCCGTCTTCAGGGGATCGGTGATGTATTCCTCGATGAAGGTGTCTTTCGCTTCGAGCTTCTTGTCGTCGAGGTGATTGGTGATCGCCTCATAGGTGTTGTCCATGTTGTCGTAGGAGCCGCGATGGACGAATTTCAGCGCCTTGCCCTCGGGCGACTTGCCCATGCTGATGTCCTTGGTCAGGCTCTTGACGTCCTGGTCGACCGGTAGCTGGGCCAGGAACGTGAAGCCGGTGTCGTCGGTCGAGGTGTAGACGATCATCGAATTGCCCGTGGCCTTGATGCCCTGCTTGTCGAGCAGGGCGGTCAGCGCCTTGAACGCGTCGATCAGGGTGTCGAACGCCGCATCCCAATTCGCCGTGCCCTTCATCACCACGACTTTCTTGGGCTCGAGCGTGAACTCCTCGCCGAAGGGGTCGGCGTTCTGGACGCTGGCGGCGGGGGGAGGGGGCGCGGGCGTCGGGGCTTTTTCCGCCGTGGGGGCATCCGCGGGCGATTTGGTTTCGGCCGGCGGCGGGACCGGCGCCGCCGATGGTGCAGGGCTGGGCGCCGGCGATTGCGCCAGTGCGGCGCCGCCAAATGCAACCATGGAGAGCGCGACCATGGCCGCGCGGAAAGTGCTGATACGGTTCATTTCAGGTATTCTCCATCCACCCCATCCGGCGGCGGCATATCCCCGGTCCGCACCCGCCAGAATGGTGCCATTGTCCTAACACGCAAGGTCCATTTTCGTCCCATGACAGATGCGTCATATGCTCCTGCGCACTAGGCAGTGCGCCAAGATTCGCCATATAAGGCAGGCAGAAATTGGGAAATTCCATGGGCGCGCTGGCCAACCACGCATTTGCCAAAATGAACGGCATCGGCAACGAAATCGTCGTGGTGGATTTGCGCGATTCCAAGGCCACCGTGACGGCCGACGAGGCGCGTGCGGTCGCCTCGCCCGCGGGCGTGCCCTATGACCAGTTGATGGTATTGCTGCCGCCGCGGCTCTCGGGCACCGAGGCATTTATCCGCATCTACAACAATGACGGCTCGGAGGCCGGCGCCTGCGGCAATGGCATGCGCTGCGTGGTGCGCCGCCTGTTCGAGAAGACCGGCCAGACCGCCGTGACCTTCGAGACCCGCGCCGGCCTGTTGAACTGCTGGCAGGGCCCGGGCCCCGATCTCTATACCGTCGACATGGGCGCGCCCAAATTTGGCTGGCAGGATATTCCGCTGGCGGAGGAGTTTCGCGACACCCGCTATATCGAGCTTCAGGTCGGGCCGATCGATGCGCCGGTGCTGCATTCGCCGTCGGTGGTCTCGATGGGCAACCCGCATGCGATCTTCTGGGTCGACGATGTCAACGCCTACGATCTCGAACGCTTCGGGCCGCTTTTGGAAAATCACCCGATCTTCCCCGAGCGCGCCAATATCACGCTCGCCCACATCGTTGATCGCGACCACATCACGATCCGCACCTGGGAGCGCGGCGTCGGATTGACCAAAGCCTGCGGCTCGGCCGCCTGCGCGACCGCAGTTGCTGCTGCCCGGCTGAAGCGCGCCAATCGCACGGTCGAAATCACGCTGCCCGGCGGCAAACTTGCGATCGAATGGCGCGAAGGCGATGACCATGTGCTGATGACCGGCACCGCCGACTTCGAATATGAAGGCCGCTTCGATCCCGCGCTGTTCGCCAACGTCGCGTGAGATGAGCGTCGACGTCCTCACGTTCGGCTGTCGTCTCAACGCCTTCGAATCCGAGGTGATCGCCCGCGAGGCGGAGCGTGCGGGCTTGTCCGACACCGTCGTCATCAATAGCTGCGCGGTCACCAACGAGGCCGTGGCGCAGGCGCGGCAATCGATCCGGCGGCTGAAGCGCGCGCGGCCGGGCTTGCGCATCGTCGTCACCGGCTGCGCGGCGCAGACGCAAGCAGAAATGTTTGCCGAAATGGCCGAGGTCGATCGCGTCGTCGGCAATGACGACAAGATGCGCAGTGAAGCCTGGCGCAGTGCGCGCGCGGCGTTCGACCTGGGCTTCGGCATCGGGACAAGCGAGAAAATCGCGGTCGCCGACATCATGGCAGTCAAGGAGATGGCGCCGCATCTGCTTGACGGCTTCAAGGCCGGCCTGCCGCGGGTGTTCGTGCAGGTGCAGAACGGCTGCGACCACCGCTGCACCTTCTGCATCATCCCTTACGGCCGCGGTAACTCACGCTCGGTGCCGATGGGGGCGGTCGTGGATCAGGTTCGTGCGCTGGCCGAGCGCGGCCATGCCGAGATCGTGCTGACCGGCGTGGACCTCACGAGCTACGGCGCCGATCTGCCTGGTAATCCGAAGCTCGGGCAACTGACAAAACAGATTTTGCGCCACGTGCCGGAGCTGAAACGCCTGCGGATTTCATCGATCGATTCCATCGAGGCCGACCGTGATCTGCTCGATGTCATCGCCAGCGACGAGCGGCTGATGCCGCATCTGCATCTGTCGCTGCAATCCGGCGACGACATGATTCTGAAGCGGATGAAGCGCAGGCATTCGCGGAACGACGCGATTGAGTTCTGCGCGCAGGTGCGGCGGCTCCGTCCGGACATCACGCTCGGCGCCGATATCATCGCGGGCTTTCCGACTGAGACAGAAGAAATGTTTGCGCGTTCGCTGGATCTCGTGGACGAGTGCGATCTCACCTTCCTGCACGTGTTTCCCTACTCGAAGCGCCCGGGCACGCCGGCGGCGCGGATGCCGCAGGTGGCGGGCGAGGCGATCAAGACGCGCGCGAAACGGCTACGTGCGGCGGGCGAGGCCGCATTGCAGCGGCGGCTGGCGGCAGAAGTCGGCGCG
>NZ_LLXX01000137.1 GCF_001440405.1 Bradyrhizobium valentinum | reverse complement strand
CGGCTGCGGCAGGTCCTCAAGGATGCGGCGCCGCCTCTGCTGCTGGCCGATGCGGCCGGCCGCGCCGCACTCGGCAGCGATGCGCTACTCGATCTGACGGTGGTCGACCTGGAGACGGCGACCCCGGCGTGGGCGCAGCTGCCGGCCGCGAACCCGGACCCGCGCGCCCTCGGTCTGACCTCACGCCATCTCGCCTATGTGATCTACACCTCGGGATCCACCGGAACGCCCAAGGGCGTCATGGTCGAGCATCGGGGATTGGTCAATCTTATAGCATGGCATGTGCAAACGTTTTGTCCGCAACCCGAAACCTGCTGTGCGCTCACGGCTGGAGTAGCATTCGATGCCAGCACTTGGGAGCTATGGTCTGCGTTATGTAACCGCAGCACATTGCTGCTCCCGCCCAGAGCGCCGGCAGGAGATTCTCTCCTTTTGCTGCAATGGTGGCGTGATCAATCGCTGGACTCCGCCTTTTTGATCACGCCGCTCGCCACGATCGCGTTAGAAGATAAGCTGGTAAATCCCACATTGGAGTACTTGCTTGTTGGCGGGGATCGTCTCCAGCGTGTGCCTGCGCCTCTACCAGCGGCTCTCAAGCTAATAAACAACTACGGCCCTACTGAAGTGACGGTCGTGGCGACCTCGGGACGGCTTTTCGTCGACATTGTGCCGCATATCGGCCGTCCGATTGCGAACACGCGGATCTATCTGCTGGATGGTGATGGCGCGCCTGTTCCGTTTGGGGCGGTGGGGGAGCTTTACATTGGCGGCGCGGGGGTGGCGCGTGGCTATCTGAACCGTCCCGAGCTGACCGCGGCGCGGTTTTTGGCCGATCCGTTCAGCACTGAGCCGGGGGCGCGGATGTACCGCACCGGCGACCTTGCGCGCTATCTGCCGGACGGCAATCTGGCGTTTCTGGGCCGCAACGACGACCAGGTGAAGATCCGCGGCTTCCGGATCGAGCCCGGCGAGATCGCCGCACGGCTTTGCGAGCACGCGTTCGTGCGCGATGCGGTGGTGGTGGCGCAACAGGATCGCACCGGCGAGACGCGTCTTGTCGCCTATGTGGTGTGTGCGCCCGAGGCGGCATCGGAGGAGCTGGATGGAGCCGAGCTTGCCGGCGCCTTGCGCGCGCATGTGAGTGCGCGGCTGCCGGACTACATGGTGCCGTCGGCGTTCGTGCGGCTGGCGGCGCTGCCGCTGACGGCAAACGGCAAGCTCGACCGCAAGGCGCTGCCGATGCCTGAGGATGAGGCCTATGCGCGCCGCGCCTATGAGCCGCCGCAGGGCGAGATCGAGACCGCGCTGGCAGAGATCTGGGCGGAGCTTCTCGGGGTCGAGCGGGTCGGACGCCGCGACCACTTCTTCGAACTCGGCGGCCACTCGCTCCTGGCGGTGCAGCTCTTGAGCCGGCTGTCGCGGGCTGTTGGTGTCGAACTGCCGCTGACGAGGCTGTTTGCCAAACCGGTGCTGGCCGATCTGGCGGAAAGCGTGGTCGAGATGAGCCCCCGCGGTCCGCAAGACCTCCCGGCCATTGTGGCCGTGTCGCGTGATGCGCCGCTCGTGTTGTCGTTTGCGCAGCAGCGGCTGTGGTTTTTGGCGCAGCTGGATCAGGGCAGCACGAGCTATCACATGCCGCTGGCGCGGCGGCTGCAAGGTGCGCTCGACCGCAGCGTCTGGCAGCGCAGCCTTGACCGGTTGCTGGCACGGCATGAGGCGCTGCGCAGTGTCTTTGTCGCCTCAGAGGGTGAGCCTCGGGTCGAGGTTCTGCCGAAGGATGCGGGGCTGCCCGTCACGGAGCATGATCTGCGCGCCCGGGGAGATGCGGACGCCGCGCTTTTGGAGCTGTGCCGTGAAGAGGCGCGCACGCCGTTCGATTTGGCGCGGGGGCCGCTGATCCGCGGCCGGCTGATCCGGATGTCGGACGAGGAGCACGTCTTGCTGCTGACCCAGCATCACATTGTCTCGGATGGCTGGTCGCTGGGCGTGTTGGCGCGTGAACTCAGTCAGCTGTACCGGGCGTTTGAGGCTGGACAAGACGATCCGCTGCCGCCGCTTGCGATCCAGTATCCGGACTATGCCGCCTGGCAGCGGCGGTGGCTAACAGGGGAACGGCTGCAGAGCCAGGCGCAGTATTGGCGCAACAATCTATCTGGCGCGCCGGCCCGTCTGGCCTTGCCGACGGACCGGCCGCGGCCGGCAGAGCAGTCGTTTGCCGGGGCCATGGTGCCTGTCGTGATCGATGCGGATCTGACGCGGGGCTTGAGGCGGCTGAGCCAGCGGCATGGCACGACCTTGTTCATGACGGTGCTGGCGGCGTGGGCGGCGGTGCTGTCGCGTCTGTCGGGGCAGGACGACATAGTGATCGGGGTGCCGAGCGCCAATCGCGGTCGGCGCGAGGTCGAAGAGCTGATCGGCTGCTTCGTCAACACCCTGGCGCTTCGGCTTGACCTGTCGGGGGAGCCGAGCGTGTCGGAGCTGTTAGCGCGGACGCGGCGCACGGCCTTGGGAGCGCAGGAGCATCAGGACCTGCCATTTGAGCAGGTGGTGGAGATCGTGCAGCCGCCACGGCGTCTTGATCACACGCCGTTGTTCCAGGTGATGCTGGCCTGGCAGAACAACGCCGCCCCGGCCTTCGACCTTCCTGGGCGGCGTGTGGAGGGGGCGGCAGACGGCTTCGATCAGGTCAAGTTCGATCTGGAGCTGAACCTTTGCGAGCATGGCGAGGTCATCGCGGGAACGCTGGGCTATGCTACGGGGCTGTTCGATCAGACGACAATCGAGCGGCAACGAGGCTATCTGCTGGCGCTGCTGCAGGCGATGGTTGCCGATGCGCGGCAAGAGGTCGGGCGCATCGAGCTGCTGCCGGCCGACGAGCGGGCGTATCTGGTGGAGGAGCTGAACCGGACGGAGGCGGAGTATCCTGAGCAGCAGTGCATCCATGAGCTGTTCGAGGCGCAGGTGCGCAAAGCGCCGGATGCGGTGGCGGTGGTCGATGCGGAGGAACGCGTAAGCTATGGCGAGCTCAATGCGCGGGCGAACCGGCTGGCGCACCACCTGATCGCGCTCGGGGTCAGGCCGGACCAGCCGGTGGCGATCTGCCTTGAGCGCAGCATCGCGATGGTGGTCGGGCTGCTGGCGATCCTCAAGGCGGGCGGGGCGTATCTGCCGCTGGATCCGGCCTATCCGTCGGCGCGGCTGCGGCAGGTCCTCAAGGATGCGGCCCCACACCTGTTGCTGGCCGATGTGGCCGGCCGCGCCGCACTCGGCAGCGATGCGCTACTCGATCTGACGGTGGTCGACCTGGAGACGGCGACCCCGGCGTGGGCGCAGCTGCCGGCCGCGAACCCGGACCCGCGCGCCCTCGGTCTGACCTCGCGCCATCTCGCCTATGTGATCTACACCTCAGGATCCACCGGAACGCCCAAGGGGGCACAGAATGAGCATCGGGCCATCATCAATCGGCTGATCTGGATGCAAAGAGCCTATGGTCTCAAGGCAACTGATGTCGTGTTGCAGAAGACGCCATTTGGCTTCGATGTCTCGGTCTGGGAGTTCTTCTGGACGCTGCTTGAAGGTGCGACCTTGGTGCTGGCGCCTTCGGATGCGCACAAAGACCCCGATGCATTGGTGGACTTGATCATCAGCCAACGCATCACCACGGCACACTTCGTACCATCGATGCTGGTCAGCTTTATCGATGCGAAGGGGGTTGATCGCTGCACATCGCTGCAGCGCCTGTTGTGCAGTGGCGAGGCGCTTCCTGCCGCCAGCTTGCACAAGGTTCGGCGCGTATTGCCTTGGACTGGCCTGCATAATCTCTACGGTCCGACGGAAGCTGCGATCGACGTGACAGCGTGGAGCTGCCCGGATAATTTTGATGGCGCCGTTGTCCCGATTGGCCGTCCGATTGCGAACACGCGGATCTATCTGCTGGATGGTGATGGCGCGCCTGTTCCGTTTGGGGCGGTGGGGGAGCTTTACATTGGCGGCGCGGGGGTGGCGCGTGGCTATCTGAACCGTCCCGAGCTGACCGCGGCGCGGTTTTTGGCCGATCCGTTCAGCACTGAGCCGGGGGCGCGGATGTACCGCACCGGCGACCTTGCGCGCTATCTGCCGGACGGCAATCTGGCGTTTCTGGGCCGCAACGACGACCAGGTGAAGATCCGCGGCTTCCGGATCGAGCC
>NZ_LLXX01000136.1:6936-56036 GCF_001440405.1 Bradyrhizobium valentinum | reverse complement strand
GTTTTGCAGATCGGCGGCTTGGGGCCAGAAGCGGCCATTGAACCGGATTTGAGGCTCGCGCTCGCCAAGCCGCGCTTTCGTTGTTTACGATTCACGTAATCCAGCGATGCGGCTGGCTACAGTCGGCTGACCGATGTGGACCAAGAGGGCCGCACGTCCAGCTTCAGATCCATCTGCGCTCTTGTCAATCCCAAGGTTGCCGAACACCATGGCCGGGTCGTCAAGAATACTGGACACGCGATGTTGGCTGAGTTTAGCAGCGTAGTGGACGCAGCGCTGCGCTCTTCATGTCCAGCGCCGCTCAAACACGCAGTGCCGAGCCTCGGGCACTGTCCTAACTAGTACACTGGCGAAGGCAAATTAGGACACGCTCCGACGCGACCGTCACAGGCGCGCGCCAACCTTGGCGCTCATGGCTCGCGTGCACCAGCTAGGAGACCGACCGGACGGGATCAAGATCGGGGACCTGATAGGTGACTTCCGTGCCGCCAATAGCGTTCGCGCCCTTTTGCGCCAGCCCCCCATGGCAATCTCTCGCCTTTGCGCGAGAGGATGCCTATGTTGTGGGGTACCTGCAGCGGCCCAGGTGACAATGGGAGGTATGCTCATGGACATGCCTAGCAAGAAATTTGCGCTGGCGGGCAGCCTTGAGGAGCTGAAGATCAAGGGGCGGCTAGTTGTGCATGGTGGCCATCGTCCGATCCTCGTCATCTACGACCGCGGGCGTGTCTTCGCCCTCGACAATCGGTGCCCGCACATGGGGTTCCCGCTCGAGCGCGGCAGCGTCGAGGACGGCATCTTGACCTCGCTTTCTCAATGTGCCGCCGGCGCGCATCCCGGGCGACGGCGGCGAGCAGCTCGGTGATCTGCCCGCGGATCCAGAGACGATCGGCGCCGCCTTGCTCGACGCCTTCGACCGGCAGAGACAGGTTGATCTCGCCGCGCGCCTGGTGGCACGGCATCTCACGCTCGGCCATTCGCCGCAGGCGCTGATCGCCATGCTCGCGCATGCGGTGCTGCGCGAAGATCATGCGTATCAGATGCTGGAGGCGGGAGTCCGGCAATTCGGCGCGTGGGGCGACACGGACGAGGGCCGGCACATCCTCGTCGCGGTTGCCCGCTATCTGGCGGCCCATTCACCGACCGAACGCGCGTCACTGCAGACAGCCGATATAGCCCGCCGCTTGATGCGGGGTGGCGAGCTACATCAAGAGGCTGGATCGTCCTGACGTCACGCGCTTCAGGAGCGCCCTGAGTTCGTTGCGCTCGACTTGGGTCAACGTGACACGATAACGTATATTCATCGTGGCCTCCGGGTCGGAGGCCAAACTGAATCGACAGATGGATCAAATGTCTGACGGACGCAGACCCAGCTTCACACCCAAGCAGGGCCCAGTACCTTGCCTTTATCGATGCCTATACGCGCGTGCATCGCCGCCCGCCCCGCCGAATGGGAGATGCAACGGCAGTTTGGCGTGACCCCAGCGTCAGTCCACCAGATGATCCTTACTCTCGAACGCTCAGGCTTTATTCGCCGCCAAGCGGGCGTGCCGCGCAGCACCGAAGTGCCGTTCCTCCCGAGGACCTCCCCGTCTTGCAAGTCCCGTCAAAACCTCTGTGACGAGGTACTAGGACACCTTGCGCCGTGGGAGGACCACTAGCTGTGACGCAATGGCGAATAAAACGAATGGGCGTTTCGGGTACGTATTGCTGTTTGTTCACAATAGCTTAGGCACCCCATTTCAATCACTTGAGATCCTGCCAAATGGCAGTATATTGGCTGCCAAATGGCGGAGGTCTGCTTCAATGAATCAGGCAGCGGTTAGACCGGTGATAGACCCGGGGGCGGGGCAGTCAGTGCCGAACCTCTCGGATGTTTCCACACGTGAACGACTGACGCCGTCTGCGGTCGACGGCATGGTTCGTCTTGCCGAAATCTGGCGTCTAACTGGGCCTGAGGTCTGCGCGCTTCTTGGTGACGTGTCGGAACGAACCTGGTTCCGAATGAAGAAAGGTGAGTGGTCTGGCACGCTATCGCAGGACACGCTGACCAGGATCAGCGCGCTGATCGGCATCTTCAAAGGCCTTCGGTTACTGTTTTCCGAGCCGTTGTCGGACGAATGGGTGCGGCTAGTCAACAAGGGGCCGCTCTATGGCGGCCGACGTCCACTCGATACGATGATAGAAGGTGGCATTCCGAAGATGCTGGAAGTGCGCCGGCATATCGACGCACTACGCGGCGGTTTATGAATGCCCTTGCCACCAACGTTCAACCTGACACAGCGCGACACGGTGCGGCTGATCTCAACCGGTCGGCTCAAAGACCCGGTGTTGCTTCCGCTTGCTGCCAATCACGGCGCGCTTGAAGATCTGGCTGCGCTTGAGAGTGCTACAAATGGTCGCTTGGTCGCGCAGGAGACGGGGCTTCCGCAGCTAGATCCACGCGAACTCGTGTTTGGTCGGGCCGGCTTCACGTTCATCAACGCTGCGTTCACGCATACGCGTCCGGGCGGCAATCGTTTCAATGATGACGATCGCGGTGCCTGTTATTGCGCCTTTGATGCCGACACCGCGATTGGCGAAATCTCCTATCACCTGACGCGCGAACTTGAAGCTGTCGGGCGCTTTGAAAACGTCACCGACTACACCGAACTCATTGCCGACTTCTTTGGCCCATTTCACGATTTGCGTGATGTCGACGTCGAGGTCGACCCCGCTCTGCACAAGGACCCGGCAATTGCCTATCCGGCTGGTCAAAGCCTCGCCCGACAGTTGCGGATCGACCACTCGAGCAACGGAATTATCTATCCCTCAATTCGGCACGCCAGGGGCACCTGTCTCGTGTGCTTTCGTCCCGACCTTGTTCAGAATCTGCGGCAAGGTGGCATTTGGCGTCTCGAGTGGCAGGGAGCTCCAACGCCGACTGTGACGCGTCAAGGCCAATAGGGCCATCTTCGACATTTGCGCCGTGCCCGCATGTTCATATCGACCAACACCACGGTCGCATGGGTATCGAGAGTCTTTGCGTTTCTCTGATCGAGTGCATCGGGTAGTCGATAATTCCGAAAATTGTTAGAGGGTTTGAAGATGGTCAGCATCTCTCGAGGATGTACAGAGTTGATCTTTGCGCTCATCTGGACTGGGTCGACTCGCTCTGGTCCCAGGCAGTCGTCGACGATGAGGGAGTATCCGAAGATAGTGCTGAGTTCTTTACGACTGTGATGGATACACCCCGCGAATTGTCGGTAACCGCAGGAACAGTCCGAATCTACCGGATGCCCTGGGACATCATGAACAACATCCGCAACATCCGCACGCCGATCATACACGCGCGGTTAAGGCTAGCGGGTTTGTATTCGTCGGCGGCACGATCGCGGACGACACCAGCGCCTCGACAGGTGAGCAGACTCGGAACACCCTCGGCGAGATTGCCGACTATTCTGACGGAGGCAAGACAGCTGCTTCCCGCGTCGTCAGCGCCTCGATCTTCAAAGAAAAAGGAGATGGAGGCTTGGACCGAAATTTTCGTCGACGACCTACCCGGCGCGAGCGACGGTCGGCGTGGCCGATCTCGGGGGTAGCGCGTTGATCGAGGTGGTGGTCACCGCGTTTAATGGCCGAGCTCACTGACCTGATTGTCCAGTTGCTGACCGGCCGCCGGAAAGGTCCGCAGGTGGCGCGCCGCCGTCCAGCAGAGGCGACTTTTCGATCACCAGCCCGCGGCGGGCAAGCGAACTAAACGTCTCGATGATATGTGTGGATGCCGCAGGTCCATTCGGACGATACCAGACCGACATCCCGTTCACGAAGCCGAGGATGAAGGGGTGGCTTCGGGCCACGATCCACGCCTTGATCATTGCCGATCAGGCGGTAGACTAACGAAGCTCGGGCGGCGCAAAGCAACGGAGCAGGCGAGAAACATATGGCTGGAGATGGCGTCAAGGCGGATGCGGGGTCGGCCGCGGGACCGGGTACGGCGGGCTATGCCGCCATGGTTGCGCGTGCCAAGGCTCTGATTCCAGAATTGCGCGATCGTGCTTCAAAGACCGAAGAGCTTCGCCGCCTGCCGCCGGAGACCGAGCGCGACCTGCATGATGCCGGCTTGTTCCGAGTCGTGCAGCCCAAACGTGTCGGGGGCGCTGAGCTTGACTACGTCGCTCTGGTCGATTGTGCCGATGCGCTGGGGCAGGCTGATGCTTCCGTGGCCTGGAATTTTGCCAATCTTGCCAGCCATCATTGGATGCTGGGGATGTTTGACCGGCAGGCACAGGACGCGGTCTGGGCCAGGGACGCCGATGCGCTGATCGCGTCGTCCTTCATCTTTCCAGCCGGCCGCGCGAGAAAAGCGGATGGGGGATATGTCCTACGTGGTCATTGGCCGTTCTCCTCGGGTGTCGAGTCTTGCGACTGGAACATGCTTTCCGGTGTGGTGTCTTCAGACGATGAGGCTGACGGCATCGAATACCGGATATTCCTGCTCAACAGGAGTGAGTACAAGATCAACGACACCTGGAACGCGACGGGGCTGTGCGGTACCGGGTCGAACGATGTATGGGTCGAGGATACCTTTGTTGCGGAGAAAATGACCGTCGCGGTCAGTGATCTGACCGGCGGGCCGACGCCAGGAAGCGTCGTCAATCCAAACGCGCTGTATGCGCTGCCGGTATTCTCGCTGTTTCCCTACGTGTTGTCAGGTGTCGGCTTGGGTAATGCCCAGGCCTGTCTGAATGATTACGTCGAATTCGCGCGGCATCGGGCCTCGACTTACAATCGTGCCAAGCTCAGCGACCTCCAGACGACCCAAATCAAGATCGCCGAGGCATCCGCCAAAGTCGACGCGGCCCGCCTCGTCATGCGCACGAACTGCATCGATGCGATGGCCGACGCAAGGCGGGGCCACGTTCCCGACCTTGCGGCCAAGACGAGACTGCGACGGGATGGCGCGTTCGCGGTGAACCTCTGCACCGAAGCGGTCTCGTTGTTGTTCGCAGCAAGCGGTGCGCGCAGCCTGTTCACGTCTGGCGCGCTGCAACGCCAGTTCCGCGACGCTCACGCGGTGAATTCGCACCTCGCATTCAATTTCGATGCGGCAGGAACCAATTATGGACGCGTGGCGCTTGGCCTGCCGTCCGAAAATCTGACGCTCTGAGGCCCGGCGGATGTCTGACGCACCCAAACATCCGGCTGATCCGGCCAATGAACTTGCCAGCGACAACTCGGCGATTGATCCGCGCGATTTTCGCAATGCGCTTGGCACATTCGCCACGGGCGTCACCATCGTTACGGCGATGGCGGCGGATGGGAGGCCGTATGGCGTGACCTGCAACTCCTTTGCTTCGGTGTCACTCAATCCGCCGTTGGTATTGTGGAGTCTGGGGATGTTTTCTCAAGGACTTACGATCTTCCAGAATGCCAGCCATTTCGCGGTCAATGTTCTCGGAGCTTCCCAACAAGCGCTGGCGTCGCGGTTTGCCAAATCGTCGGATGACAAGTTCGCTGACGTGAGCTGGGCGCCGGGGCTTGGCAACGCGCCGGTGTTGACCGACAGCGTCGCGAATTTCCAATGCCGCGCGGCCAACCGGTATTACGGCGGCGACCACATCATCTTCCTGGGTGCCGTCGAAGCCTACGCTTATAATCGGCAGGAACCGCTGCTGTTTGCGCGCGGCAGCTTCGGCCGGTTTATTGCCGGGGATGGCGACAAGTCCCCATGAGTGGATCGCCGAATCCCGCTACTGAACCTCCGGCGGCCTTGTGGTAGACCCGCAATTCAATTCTTTGCCATCGCTGCGCGATACCAGTCGCCAATCTCGCTGGCTGTCATCAGTGCTACGCCGTCGTGACCAAGCACATAGTCGAGCAGCGCCTCCAGATACTTGATGCGATGCGGCACGCCCGTAATATAGGGGTGAATCGAGATTGCCATGATCCGCGCATTAGATGCGCCTTCCAGGTATAGCCGGTCGAACTGATCGGTGCAGCGTTTCAGGAATTGCTCGGAAGGCAGATGCTGCAGCGCGTGGATGACGATATCATTTGTTTCGACCGAATAGGGGATCGTCGTGATGGTGCCGTGAGGCGTGGCGATATCCTGCGGCAAGTCGTCGATCACCCAGTCCGCGACATACTCGATACCGTTGAGGCGCAGCAGATCAAGTGTTTCCTCGGTCTCGGTGAGGCCGGGGCTTTCCCAGGACCGTGGCGGCTTCCCCGAAAACTTTGAAATTGTTTCGACCGAGCGCTTGATGGCGTCTGCCTGGTTCTCGACCTTGTGCATCGGCCCCTGCACAAAGCCGTGGCCCATGAATTCGAATCCAGCTTCCAACGCGGCGGATGCGACGCGCGGGTAGGAATTGCAGACATTGGCATTGATCGCCAGGGTCGCCGGCATTTTGCGGTCGGTCAGTGCCTTGAACTGACGCCAGAAGCCGGCGCGCATGCCGTACTCGTGCCATGACCAGTTCGGTATATCGGGCAGCAGCGGCTGCCCCATCGGCGGGCTTAGCACCGTGCGAGGCATGGGGTTCTCGATCCGCCACTCCTCGACATTGAGGATGACCCATACCGCAAGCTTCTTTCCGCCGGGAAGTGCGAGCTTCGGCCGGTCGATCTGTGCTTGGTAGGGGATACGATCGCTCAGCGCCACGGCAAGCGTTCCTCGTGTAAGCGGGTTATTCGGCGGCTTTGGAGCCGCTGGACGCGCCGGCATTGACCCTCGGCATGACTTTTTCGGCCATCAGGATCATCGACTGACGCCCCAGTTCCCGGTCTTTCCAGTCCTTGCCGGCATAGAGCAGCGTGCCGAAGGGCCCGATCTCTTCCTGAAAAGCCATTATCTGATCCGCTACGCTGTCCGGAGTGCCATGAATGATGAGCTTTTCGCAGATCGACTCCAGCGTCACTTCGTCGTCGGGCTGATCGCGGCGTGTCTTGAACAGCTCGATGCGACCGCCGCGCTTCAGCTTGGTAAGCAACGAGCGATAATAATAGACATAAGGCCCGTCCGGATCGGTGGCATACGCCTTTGCGGTGGCTGCGTCCTTGGCGACGAACACGCTCTTGGCAACGCGCCAATTCGCCGTGTCCGCAGGGCGGCCCGCGCGTTCGCAACCCTCGACATATTTCGGCCAATGGCTTTTCACCCAGGCCGGCATCAGGAAGTTTGCGGAGATAGGATCCCAACCACGTGCGGCGGCTTCCGTTACGCCTTTAGAGAACGGCGCCACCGCCGTCACCACGATTGGCGGGTGCGGCTGTTGCAGCGGGCGCGGAATGAAGCCCTGGCCAATGTCCTCGATCAGGGTTTTCTGAACCGATATGTTCCAGTAATTGCCGCGAAGATTGTACGGGGGATCGCTGGCCCAGATCTGAAGCACCTGGTTGATCGCCTCCAGGAACATGGCATTCCTGTCCGCTTCAAGGTTACCGAACACTTCCGCGTCCGAGAGCAGGCCACCGGGGCTGATACCGAAGATCAGGCGTCCGTCGAGCATGTGATCGAGCATGGCGATCGAGGCTGCAATAGCAGCCGGATGAGCGTTCGGCATGTTGACGGTGCCGGTGCCAAGCTTGATCCGCCTGGTTGCCGCAGCGAGCCATGCCATGAAAGCTATGCAGGACGTAATGTTCTCGGCTCTGTCGGTGGTGTGCTCGCCGACATAGCCCTCGGTGAATCCGAGCTCGTCAGCTAGCAGGAAAGCCTCTCGATCCTCCTTGAGCGAAAGCCGCCAATCCTTGTCGACAGGATGGATCGGCATCGTAAAGAACCCAAGCTTCATGGTCTGCTCTTCCCCGAAAGGCAGGCTTTTTCGTTTGGCACAGAACGTGCGTCGTTCGCCGCACGAAAACAAGCTCAAAGTCGAAATAATTGCCCGACAACAAACTTGACCTTTGGCAGTCTCAGCCGTCTAATCCCGCGAAAATGCCGATCGTGTGGGCCGGGGAGGTCACGCCAAAAATGAAAGCCTCGGCTTTCGCTTACGCTCGCGCGACCAGCGTCGCAAATGCGCTGGAATTGCTGACCGCGCATGGCGAGAAGGCCAAGGTGTTGTCGGGCGGCCAGAGCCTGCTGCCGGCGATGAATCTACGCTTGATCGCGCCCGAACTTGTTGTCGATATCAGCGAGTTGGCCGAGTTGCGCGGGGTTGTGGTGAAGGGAGGTGTCCTCACCATCGGTGCGCTGACACGTCACGTCGATCTGTTGAAATCTCCGGAGATAGCAGCCCATGCTCCCTTGCTGAGGGATGCTGTCACCCATGTCGCCCATCCCGCGATCCGCAACCGCGGGACCATTGGGGGGAGCCTTGCGCAGGCAGATCCAGCTTCGGAGCTGCCGGCCTGCATGCTGACGCTTGGCGCGACCATTGTTGTTTGCGGGCCGAGCGGCGAGCGGCGGATTGCGGCAAACCAGTTCTTTGCCGGAATCTACGAGACCGCGCTGACGCCGCAGGAACTGTTGGTCGCTGTCGAGTTGCCGGTGATCCCAAAGAGTTCGACGCATTTCTTTCATGAGTTCGCCCGCCGTCATGGCGACTATGCGATCGTCGGCCTCGCAGCACAAGCCCTCGTCAAGGATGGACAGTTCGCCGATCTTCGCCTTGGCTTCTTTGCCGTCGGTGATCGCCCGCTGCTAGCTAAGTCTGCCGGCAAACTGGTTGATGTCGCCGTCACGCCTGCGGTGTTGGCCGAGGCATCTTCCGCATTGAATGATGAGCTGGATCCGCTGGAGGATCAACAGGCGACACCTACCATGCGTCGGCATCTGGCGAAGGTCCTGTTGACACGATGCGTATCGTCGTTGCTTGCCCGCCCTGATCTCTGCACGGGAGCATCGGCGTGACGGCTGCGGTTGCGATTTCGCTGAGTGTTAATGGTGAGCGTATTGAAGCGAATATACTGCCGCGGCTCAACTTGGCTGATTTTCTTCGCGAGCATCTCAAGCTTACCGGCACGCATGTCGGGTGCGAACACGGGGTGTGCGGTGCATGCACGGTCCGCGTCAATGGCGATATTGTCCGTTCCTGTTTGATGCTTGCGGTGCAGACGCACAATGCAACGGTTGAGACGATCGAGGGGCTATCCGACAGCGGTGAGATTGCGGATTTGCAGTCTGCGTTCCGGGAACGTAACGCACTGCAATGCGGCTTCTGTACGCCGGGGATGCTGATGGCGGCGCAGGATCTGCTGAAGCAATCGGCGTCTCTGGACCGAGAACAGATCCGCGAACATCTTTCCGGCAATTATTGTCGCTGCACAGGCTACCAGGCAATTGTCGACGCGATCGAGACCACGGCGCAGGCACGCAGCGGACGCCTGCCATGACATCAGCCCGGGCAAATTCTGAAACGCTTTCTGCGCTGGACCGTCCGAACTCCTATATCGGCAAGACAGTGCCACGGCCGAACCTCGACCGGCTTATGCAGGGGCGCGGGCTCTATGTCAGCGACATCGAGCTGCCGCGCATGGCGCACGTCGTGTTTCTGCGCTCGCCGCACGCGCATGCGAAGATTAATGGCATCGAAGCTTCGACGGCCAAACAGATGCCGGGCGTGATTGCGGTCGTTTCAGGTAGGGAGCTCTCGACCGTCATTACGCCGTGGGTCGGCGTACTCTCGCATTTGAAGGGCCTCAAATCCGCTCCGCAAAGCGCTATCGCGGTTGACCGCGTGTGTTGGCAGGGTGAAGCGGTCGCGGCCGTAGTGGCGAGCAGCCGCGCGCAGGCCGAGGACGCCGCGGAGCTTGTCTCGATCGAATATGAGGAGCTCGATGCCGTAACGGATATGCGCACCGCGCTCGATCCAGCGACAGCCGTAATCCATGCCTCGCTCGGTGACAACCTGGCTTTTGAGCGCAATCACGACGCAGGCGCCGTCGATCAGGCCTTTGCCGAATCCGACGAGGTGGTGGAGGCAGACTTCGTTTTTGGGCGGCACACCGGCGTGACGCTGGAACCACGCGCGGTGGTAGCAGACTGGAATGCCGCGGAAGCAAGGTTGACCATCTATCAAGGCACGCAAGCGCCGCATATGGTGCAAAATATCGCAGCGCTCCATCTCGGTTTGAAGGAATCGCAGGTCCGCGTGGTCTGCAAGGACGTTGGCGGCTCCTTCGGCATTAAGGTCCATATCTATGCCGACGAGATGGCAACTTACGCGCTATCCAAGCTGCTGCGGCGTCCGGTCAAATTCGTCGCCGATCGGGTCGAGAGCTTCAACACCGACATTCATGCCCGCGACCATCGCTGCAAGGGAAAGATCGGCGTCAATCGCGACGGCACCATCACGGCATTCGAAATCGACGATCTCACGGGTATCGGACCCTATTCGATGTATCCGCGCACCAGCGCGATCGAGGCCAATCAGGTCGTTAATCTCGTCGGCGGCCCCTATGCGACCAGGAACTACCGCGCCCGGGCTCGCGTCGTATTCCAGAACAAGAATGTGATGTGCCAGTACCGCGCCGTCGGCCATCCGATCGCCTGTTCGGTGACGGAAGGTCTGGTCGATCTGGCGGCCATGAAGATCGGCATGGACCCGATCGAAATCCGTCGCCGTAATCTGATTTCCGATAACGCCTATCCCTGCGCCTCACCATCGGGTTTGCGCTTCGAACAACTGTCGCATCACGCAGCGCTCGCCAAGCTCATCGGGATGATGGATTACGACGCGCTGCGCGCGGAGCAGGTGGCCTTGCGAACAAGAAATATCCATCGGGGTATCGGGATCGCCAGCTTCATCGAGGTCACCAATCCCAGCGCTGCCTTCTATGGTGTCGGGGGCGCGAAAATATCTTCCCAGGACGGCGTCGCGGTGCGGCTCGATGCTCAGGGCTCGGTGATTTGCCAGACCAGTATAACTGAGCAGGGGCAGGGCTCGGAATCGCTCACGGCACAGATCGTTGGCAGCGTGCTTGGCGTCTCGATGGACCGTGTTCGCGTGATCCTGGGCGACACCGACAACACGCCGTATGGCGGGGGCACCTGGGCCTCTCGTGGCGCCGGCATTGGCGGTGAGGCCGCACTGCAGGCCACCAAGGTACTGCGCAAGAACATACTCGACGTCGCAGCCGCCATCCTCCAGGCTGCGCCGGGTGAACTCGACATCGTCAACAATGCTGTCGTGAATGCCGTCGATAGTACGCCGCGGATCGAGTTGAGCGAACTCGCGCGGATTGTCTATTTCCGTCCCGACACGCTGCCGCCGGGCATTCAGGCCGAACTGATGGCTACCAGGCACTTTGTCCCGCGCGAATACCCTTTCGCCTTCACCAACGGCGTTCAGGCCTCGTGGTTGGAGGTCGATATCGATACCGGCTTTATCAAGCTGCTGAAGCATTGGGTGGTCGAGGATTGCGGCACCATCATCAACCCCCAGCTGGTCGATGAGCAGATCAGGGGTGGCGTGGTGCAGGGCCTTGGCGCGGCGCTGTTTGAGAAATGCGTGTATGACGAACGCGGCCAGCTCACGAACGCCAATATGGCTGATTATCTGGTTCCGATGTCCGGTGAGATGCCGGATATCGATGTCGGGCATGTGGTCTCACCGACAATGGAATCCGAGCTGGGTGCGAAGGGCGCGGGCGAGGCCGGGACGGCAGGTGCGGCGGCGGCCGTAACCAATGCGGTCAATGACGCACTCAGGCCGTTCGGAACAATTATCACGGAGATTCCTCTGACGCCTCAGGTTGTCCTGACCGCCTTGGGACGAATCTAGTATGAAGTTCGAAGGGCGGTGACTGCCGCCGTTCGTGCTATTCGGCAGCCGCGTTCGTGATCGCGCCCGCCTGCCGGTTGGTCACAACCACCTTGATCGCATCGTCGATGCGCTCGCGGGCATAGCGCAGCGCAGTCGGCAGGTCGGCCAGCGGAAATGTGTGGGTATGGATTTTCGTGGCGTCGAAACGCTTTTCCGCCATCAGCGCCATGGCGCGGCGGGTGGCGCTGCGGCCTTCGCCACGAATGCCGTAGGCATAGATGTTGTTCTTCACGAGATGCGCGAGATCCATCGTGACTGGATCATGAGGAAACGCGGCGAGGCATATTTTCCCGCCGCGATTGGTCATGTGAATGGCCTGGTTGATCGTCGCCTCGTTGCCGGCGCACTCGACCACATAGTCTGCGCCGATGCCACCGGTGAGTTGTTTGACCACCTCAACCGCGTCCTCGTCGTTGATATTGATGACACGGTCGGCGCCGAGCTCCTGACCGATCGCTAGCCTTTTGTTGCGCGTTCCCGTCAGGATGACCGGGCTTGCGCCGAGCGCCTTGGCGACGGCGACCGCGAGTAGTCCGATTGGCCCCGGACCAATCACCACGACGCTCTCGCCGGCCACCAGCCCTCCCAACTCCGTCAGCCCATACATCGAGGTTCCCGCGGTAACGACGAGCGTTGCCTCGGCGTCGCTCATGGCGTCGGGCACCCGCGCCAGTGTGTTGATGTGATTGATGGCGTATTGGGCGAAGCCGCCGTCTGTCGTGAAGCCGTTCGCGCGATGGCCCTTCTCCGGCTTCCCGTAGTTCAGACATGACGTATACATGCCCTGGCGACAGCGTTTGCATTGGCCGCAGCCGGCGTGGATCTCCACGCTGATCCGCTCTCCGATTTCGAATTCGTCGACGTCAGGCCCGAGCGCGGCGACCGTGCCCATATATTCGTGGCCCGGCGTGAAATTCTTGTTGAAGGGCAGGCCGCCTCCAATGCTGGCTGGCGAGCCCCGATGAATGATTTCGAGATCGGTGGCGCAGATCGCAACCGCATCGATCCGGATCAGAACTTCGGCGCGTGAGGGAACGGGTACCGGCTTCTCTTGCAGCAGAAGCTGATCCGGATCGCCGAGCACCCAGGCTCTCATCCGGTCAGGAATCGGAAGATCGGGCGACGCCTTCACGCCTGGAGGTTGGTACATGGTCATCTCCTCTCGCGTTGGATGCTAGCGGAAATCGCCGACCTGCGAAATTGCCGGATGCCTCTGGCGTTGCAGCTTGCTGCATAGCAACACGGCTTGTCGCAAAACGTTCATACGCGGTCTATACTTGCACACCGACTGATACTGAAATCGCAAATTGCGATGTTAATCTGGAGTGACCCATGAAGACCGCCCGCTTTGTTCTCGCTCCGTTGGCGCTGTTGCTGCTGATGGCGCCCTGGCAATCCGCCAAAGCGGCCGACGTCATCTGCTACAATTGCCCGCCAGAATGGGCGGACTGGGCCTCCATGCTGAAGGCCATTAAAGCCGATCTCAACTACGATATCCCGCACGACAACAAGAATTCCGGCCAAGCGTTGGCTCAGATACTGGCCGAGAAGAGCAACCCGGTCGGCGATATCGGCTATTTCGGTGTCACCTTCGGCATGAAGGCCAAGGCACAGGATGCGCTCGAGCCCTACAAGCCTGCGAAATGGGATCAGGTTCCTGCCGGCCTGAAGGATGCCGACGGCCACTGGACCACGATTCATTCCGGCACGCTCGGCCTATTCGTGAACAAGGACGCTCTCGGCGGCAAGCCGGTGCCGGCCTGCTGGAAGGATCTCCTGAAGTCCGATTATAAGGGCATGGTCGGCTATCTCGATCCGTCCTCGGCCGCCGTCGGTTACGTCGGCGCGGTCGCCATCAATTTGGCGCTCGGTGGCTCCGAAGCAAACTTCGATCCTGCGATTAACTTCTTCAAGGACTTGCGGAAGAACGACCCAATCGTTCCCAAGCAGACTTCCTACGCCCGCGTTGTTTCCGGCGAGATGCCGATCCTGTTCGACTATGATTTCAACGCCTATCGCGCGAAATATTCAGAGAAGGGAAATTTTGAATTCGTGATCCCCTGCGAGGGATCGGTGGTGTTTCCCTACGTCGTCGGCCTCGTCAAGAACGCGCCCGACAAGGACAAGGCCAAGAAGGTGCTGGATTATCTTCTGTCCGACAAGGGACAGGCGATCTGGACCAACGCCTACCTCCGCCCGGCGCGGCCGATCGATCTGCCCGAAGCGGTCAAGAAGAAATTCCTGCCCGACAGCGAATATGCGCGCGCGAAGAACGTCGACTGGGGCCAGATGGAAAACATGCAAAAAGGCTTTGTCGACCGCTATCTCGCCGAGGTCCGCTGAGGCAATATGGTGCCGCTCGCCGGGGCGCCAACTTCTGATGTCACATAGGTCCTTTGTCTGGTTATGCCTGCTGCCGCTTGCGGTAGTGACAGCGGCATTTTTCCTGTTGCCGATGGCGCGGCTCGTTGTAACCGGGGCAGGGGGACCGCAGGGGCTCGCGGGATATCTCGCGATCCTGACCGAGCCGCGCTACCGCGCGACCCTGATCAACACGGTGCTGCTCGCCGCCGCGACCACCATCGTGACCCTGATCGTGGCGACGATCGCCGGGATGTTCCTGCAACGGCATCGTTTCCCCGGCCGCGCCGTCCTGATTGCGATGCTGACCTTTCCGCTCGCGTTTCCCGGCGTGGTGGTCGGCTTCATGATCATTCTTCTCGCCGGGCGACAGGGCCTGATCGGCGATTTCTCGAACCGCCTGTTTGGCGAAAAGCTGGTATTCGCCTACTCGATCTACGGGCTGTTTCTCGGATATCTCTATTTTTCCATTCCGCGCGTCATTCTCACCATCATGGCCGCGGTGCAGAAGCTTGATATCGGCCTGGAAGAAGCCGCGCGATCGCTTGGCGCGGGCCCTTGGGCCGTGCAGCGCGATGTCGTTCTGCCGGCGCTGGCGCCGGCCTTCGTTGCCTCCGGCGCAATTGCCTTTGCGACTGCGATGGGGGCGTTCGGGACGGCGTTTACGCTGGCGACGAACATCGACGTACTGCCGATGCTGATCTATACCGAATTCACGCTGGCTGCGAATTTCTCCATCTCGGCCGCGCTGTCGGTCGGGCTTGGCATCATCACCTGGTTCATTCTTGCGCTTGCTCGTTCCTTCAGCGGAAGCGCCGTCGCGGCCGCCGGATGAGACCATGCGCGATCGCCTGATCTTCACCTCCCAACTCATTTTCACTCTGCTGGTCGCCTCCTTCCTGGTGGTGCCCGCGATCCTGTCGATTTCCGCCGGCGTGACCGTGAATTATTTCCGCGGCATCCAGTCCGGCGTGACCCTGCAATGGGTCGCGCAGGTGTGGGAGCTCTATGCCGGCACTATCCTGCTCTCATTCGTGATAGCATTCGCAACCCTTGCATTGACGCTCGCCGTGGGCGTTCCAGCCGCCTATGCCTTGCACATCAGGGGAGGGCGCATGTCGCGGGTCGTCGAGGAGATCATAACCTTGCCGTTGGCGATCCCTGGCCTGGCCATCGCGCTGGCGCTGCTCTTGACCTACGGCGACTTCGGCGACTTCCGCCGTTCCTGGCTGTTCATTCTCGTGGGCCACGTCATCTTCACCATGCCGTTCATGGTGCGGTCGGTGATGGCCGTATTCGCGACCATCGACATCAAGACATTGGACGAAAGTGCAGCGTCGCTCGGTGCATCGCCGTGGCGACGATTCCGCGACGTGATCGTGCCCAACGCTTTGCCGGGTATATTGGCGGGCAGCCTGATGGTGGTGACGCTGTCGCTCGGCGAATTCAACCTGACCTGGATGCTACATACGCCGCTGACCAAGACGTTGCCGATCGGACTTGCCGACAGCTACGCCTCAATGCGGCTGGAAGTGGCTTCTGCCTATACGCTGATCTTCTTCGTGATGATCATTCCGCTGCTGGTCGCCATGCAATTGTTTGCCGAGAAGGAAGCGAAGAGATGAGCGCGCAGGCCGGACACGGCGCCGCGGTGCGTATCGATGCCTGCGGCAAGACCTTTGCCGACGGAACGCGTGCGCTCCAACCCGCAACGCTCGACATCGCGCGTGGCGAAACGCTGGTGCTGCTCGGTCCCTCCGGTTGCGGCAAGACCACCATGCTGCGCATTATCGCAGGCCTCGAGCTGCCCGATGCCGGCGGCAGGGTGCTGTTCGACGGCAAGGACATGACGCCGGTGCCGATCGAGCGGCGCAACGTCGGCATGGTGTTCCAATCCTACGCGCTTTTCCCCAACATGACCGTATCGGACAATATCGGCTATGGCCTGAAGATCCGCGGGGTGCCCAGCAAAGAGCGCGCCGAACGCGTCGCTGAACTGGTGACGCTCACAAATATTTCCGGACTTGAGCACCGCCGCATCGACCAACTTTCCGGCGGCCAGCGTCAGCGCGTCGCGCTGGCCCGCGCGGTTGCGATCCGGCCTGGTATCCTGTTGCTCGATGAGCCGTTGACGGCGCTCGACGCCGCGTTGCGTGACCGACTGCGCAGTGAGCTGAATCGCTTGCTGCGCGCGCTGGGTATCACCACGATTTACGTGACCCACGATCAGTCAGAGGCCATGGAGCTCGGCGATCGTGTCGTCGTCATGCAGAAGGGAGCGATTGCCCAGATCGGCACGCCGCGCGAGATCTACTTCACGCCGCGAAGTCGCTTTGTTGCCGAATTCATTGGCGCCGCAAATATTGTCGAAGCGACCATCGAGGACCGTCATCTAGTGTTGCCGGGCGGACGGCAGCCGATTCACTGCGATGTGAACATGCCGGCGGCGGTCGCGATGATCCGCCCCGAAACCATTCGCGTGACGTCAGCCGGAAGTGCGTCGCTTTCGGGCACGATCGACAGCATCAGCTTCATCGGGGACAGGCAACGGCTGGTCGTCAGTGGCGCATCCAACAGGTTGCTCACGGTCGACGCGCCGAATACGCTTCGAACAAGGCCAGGCGAACGGATCGGATTATCGATTTCTCCGGACGCTGTCCGCCTGCTGCCTCCCGAGAGCTGAGAGGGTCGATGTTGCCAAAACCGGTTCATATTGCCCAGATTTCCGATCTGCATATCAAGCCGCCGGGATCGCTTGCCTATGGCAGGGTCGATACCGCAAAGGCGCTCGAACGTTGCATTGTGGCACTGAACAAATTCAACCCTGCGCCCGATTTTGTGGTGATCTCTGGCGACCTCGCGGACACGCCGACGGCTGAGGAATACCAATACCTCACGCGGCTATTGGCGCCGCTCAAGCTCCCGTTCGCCGGTATTCCGGGCAATCACGACTCGCGCGAGTTGATGCGTGCCGCGTTTCCCTCCGCTTCGTATGCCTTCGTGTCCGGGGCGCTCAATCAGAAGATCGAGATCGCCGGAGTAGATCTGCTGTTGCTGGATTCCAGCGTGCACCGAAAGCCGCACGGTGAGCTTGAGGGGGCTACGTTGCAATGGTTGGATGAGATGCTGGCTTCGTCGCCCGCCCGGCCGGCACTGCTGTTTCTGCACCATCCCCCGTTCCGGGCGGGCATTTGGCACATGGACCGCCAGAATCTCCTCAACGCAAGCGAACTCGCGCCCATCGTGCGCCGTCACCCGCGCGTGCAGTTGATCGCAACGGGGCATGTCCATCGCGCGACGCTGACCATGTTTGCGGGCGTTCCCACCACGATTTGTCCCGCTCCGAACCATGCTGTCGATCTCGATCTGGCTGAGCTGCGCGAACCCTCCTTCAAGGTCGAGCCACCAGCCTTCCACCTCCATACGTGGTTTCCGGGAGAGAGGTTCGGCAGCATCGTCACGCACCACGTCCCCATAGGCACCTTCGACGGTCCCCATCCGTTTTTTGGGCCGGACGGAAAGCTGTTGTAATCACTACGTGTCCATGCGGCCTTCCAAGCGAATCGCCGCCGAGGCCGGATCAATTTCTGGCCCGGTTGCAAAGCGGTAAGTTCAAGCGCACTCTTTCCCCAATAAATGAAGGCACAAGCTGCGGCTCACATGATGGGGGATACGAATGCGCCTGATCCATTTGCTGCTTGCGGTCGCGTTGTTCTCAAGCCACCAGGCGATCGCCCAAGCGAGCTATCCGGACCGGCCCATCAAGATGATCGTACCTCTTGCCGCGGCAAGTGCGGTCGATGTTGCAGCGCGGATCGTGACCCAGAAGATGGCCGACAACATGGGCCAGCAATTCGTGATCCTGAATCAACCAGGCGCGTCGGGACTGATCGGGGCTGAGGCCGTCGCCCGAGCCGAACCGGACGGCTACACGATTGGCGGGTTCAACGACAGCATCATGACGATGGTGCCGAACCTGCAGTCCAAGATGCGCTGGGACATCCTGAAGGACTTCGAGCCGGTGTCGCTGGTTGCGACGGTGGAGTGGGGATTGGTTACCAGCAACAAGGCCAGCTTCAAGAGCGCAGCAGACCTGATCGCTGCCGCGAAGGCGGCGCCCGGCAAGATCGACTATGGCTCAGGCGGGCCGGGAAGCCCGCAGCATCTGGCGATGGCGATGTTCGCGTCGGCTGCCGGCATATCGCTGACGCATGTGCCCTATAAGGGGGCCACCCAAGCCGCAACCGACATTGCCGCCGGGCAAATCCCGGTCGGCTTCCAGGGCCTGGGCACAGTGGCAACGCTGGTTCGTGGTGGCCAACTCAAGCTGATCGGGCTAACCACTGAGAAAAGACTGTCGCAATTCCCTGATGTACCGACCGTCTCGGAATCCGGTCTGCCCGGCTTCTTCTTCAATTCATGGTTCGCCATTCTTGCTCCCGCCGGCACGCCGAAGGACATCATCGCCCGTCTGAATGCCGAGGTGCTGAAGGCGGTCGGCGATCCTGATGTGCGCCGTAAACTCGAAGAGCTGGGTTTTGCTGTACGCGGCAGTTCAGCCGAGGAGTTGCGCGGCATGACACGCGATCAGGTCGCCAAGTATGAGCGCGTGATCAAGGAAATGGGAATCGCGAGGGAATAGCCACCGGCATATGGCGCCACGGGCGCCAGCGGCCGGTCAGCTTCCCTCGAATCAACAGCACGCGTATTGGCGGCCGCCGCGGCCTACGTAGTAGTCGGCGTCCATCGCACAGGACCCGTATCGGACGTGCTGCTTTCTGCCCATCAAGGATGGGGCCGGGCCACCGCTCCGTTGCTGGTGAGCCTGTTGAGGGCTGCTATCGTGTTGATTGGAGGGTGGTTGTTGCTGCAACAGCCTGCCGCGCAGCTCGATTGGCTGTACTATCTGGTTGCCGGTTCCACGGTTATTGGTGCGTTAACGCTGGGCGCCTGCTTCATTTTTCGGCCACTAAATCGACGCAGTGGCGCGCTTTCCGGTTGAAAAGCCAGTCCGCGTTGATTACGGAAGGGTTGCATCCCTGCAGTTTAGTCTGGAGTTTGACTGGCGTGCCTCAACAAAGGACGGGTGAAGCTCACGGATTTCCGAGTAGCAAACTGTCGATTTTGCGAAAGCATCCGTATTTTGCCGATCTCGAGGCCGAGGCGTTCGAGCAGCTTTGCCGTTACGCCAAACATTCCACGCTGAAGCGGGGAGCTACGATCTTCTCCAAGGGCGATCCAGGTGTCAGCCTGTTCGCGGTGATTTCAGGCACAGTGAAGATCAGCATTTCCTCGCCGGACGGTCGCAGTGCGATCCTGAACTTGATCGGGGCCGGTGAGATCTTCGGCGAGATCGCGTTGCTTGACGGTTCGGCGCGTTCGGCAGACGCTACCGCAAACAGCAATTGCGAGCTCTTCACCATCGACCGGCGCGAATTCATACCCTTTGTGCGCAGCCAGCCGGGGCTGGCGATGAAGTTTATCGAACTGTTGTGCACCAGGATTCGTTGGACCAGCGATCAGGTCGAGCAGATCATCCTGCAGAATCTGCCCGGACGGCTGGCCAGCGCGCTGCTTCGCCTGTCCGAAAAGCACAAATCTGCACCGCAGGGCCGAACCATCGCGATCACGCAGCAGGAGATCAGCGAGATGGTCGGCATGACCCGGGAGAGCATCAACAAGCAGTTGCGCGCCTGGGCGGCCCGCGACTGGGTACGCCTGGAGCACGGCGCTATCGTTGTGCTGAACGCCGAGATGCTTCGTGAGATGGCAGAAGCGGGAGCCGGACACGAGGGCGACTAGGCCGGCGGTGCGTCTCGCGAAACCGGCCGGCAACGTCCGAACCCGTCGGGGTTCATTGACTTGTGGGTATGGGATTGGCGCCACGTTCAATCGTGAATTCCATGTCAATCAGCCCGCGCGAATGATTCAGGTCCGATTGCGACATCAGCAGGGTCAGATCCTTACCTTTGAGTGATGCGAGCACTTCCGACAGCCGTTCCGACAGCGCTGGCGCGATGCCTTCGAACGGCTCGTCGAGCAGCAGGCATTTGGTGCCGATGGCAAGCGCCCGGCCGAGGGCGACCAGCTTTTGCTGGCCGCCGCTCAGCAATAGCGCCTTGCGCTGGCGCATCTCGGTAAGTTCGCCGATCACCTCATAGACGAAGTCGAGTCGGGCCTTGCGGTCCAGATGTCCCGCGACCCATAACGGCAACATGATGTTTTCCTCGACCGTCAACTGAGGCACCAGGCAGCGATCTTCCGGCATATAGCCGATTCCGAGCGCCGCGCGCGCATGGCGCGGGCGGGACGACAGATCGGTGTCTTCGAACCGCACGGAGCCCCGCGCCGGCGTGAGGTGCCCCATGATCGAACGCATCAGCGTCGTCTTGCCCGCGCCGTTGCGGCCGACCAGACTGACCATGGCGCCTTTCGCGACGTGCATCGTAAAGCCGCGCAATGCGGGCATCGACTGGATCTCGACTACAAGATTGTCGACTGCGAGCAATGGCGAAGCGATGTTCATCGCACGCCCCCAGTGACGTAGCGGCGGACTTCCTGATTATTAAGAACCTCGGCCGGCGCTCCGTCGGCTAGGATCCGGCCCTGATAGAACGCCACGACGCGGTCGGCGTACCGGCTGACGATTTCCATATCGTGCTCGACGAATACGAGGGTCGCTGCGTCGGGCGCGACGGCGTGGATAACGCGATCCATGGTCGTGAATTTTTCTTCCGCCGATACTCCGGAGGTCGGCTCATCGAGCAGCAGTAGTTTTGGACGGCGGACCAATGCCATGGCGATGTCGATCAGTTTGCGCACGCCGCCCGCAAGCTCCGAGATCGGGCGATCGGCTAGATCGGCAAGACCAAAGCGTTCCAGCAACTCGACGGCCTCGTCGCGGCGGCCTTGGGCCTCGGCCGGCGCCCGGAGTGACATTCGCGTGCCGATGCCGGAAATTGCTACAGTGAGATTTTCGGCGGCGGTAAGTTCGACAAACAATTGTGGAATCTGGAAGGAGCGGGAGATGCCAAGCCGGACTACGCTTCGCGGCGAGCGCCTGCCGATGTCGATTCCGTCGAGCAAGATCGTCCCGCTGTCAGGCTTTAGATAGCCGGTGACCATGTTGACGAAGGTGGTTTTGCCGGCGCCGTTGGCGCCGATCAGGCTGATCTTTTGACCGGTCGGAATATCGAGGGTGAGTGCATCGGCCGCAACTACTGCGCCAAAGCGTTTCTCGAGCCGGCGCACCGAAAGGACCGGGGTCACGGTGCGGCTCCTCGTTCGGCGGTGAGCGGAACCGTTGCCGAGATGCGCCGCTTGTGCCGGTCCCTGATCCAGAGCGAACCGATGCCACGCGGCAGAAACAGAATGACGCCTAGGAGGAAGACACCGAGCACGAGTTGCCAGGTATTGGGCAAATAGAGGTTCGAGAACGAACGGACCAGCTCCAGCGCCATCGAGGCGACGAAAACCGCGGCCACGCTCTGGTTGCCGGCAAGCACCGCCACGAAGACGAATTCGCCTGATGTGGTCCAGTATGCGAACTGCGGATCGATATGCCGCTGCGCCATCAGAGCAAAGGCGCCACTGGCGCCGGCGAAGATCGCTGCGATCAGGAAGTTGATCGATATGATCCGGTTGGCCGACAGGCCGAGATACTCGACTCGCAGATTATTTTCCCGCACCGCAAGGCTGGCAAGACCGAATTCGGACCGGAACAAGATCGTCGCGGCAATGCCGGCAAATCCGGTCACGATGACCGAGACGGCGTATAGCATGAAGTCGGCCTCGCGCGGATCGGTGAAGCTCATGCCAAACAGGCTTGGCCGTCCGACATTGAACCCGTCGGAGCCGCCAAGCGCGGTCGATTTCACCAGCGCGCCGTAAAACACCATCGACAGCGCCAACGTCAGCATGCCGAAGAAAATTCCGCTGTAGCGCGCGATCAACGGCCCGATGACCAGGCCGAGCAGGCCGCCGCAGGCTGCGCCGACGATTACCTGAGCCACCGCATCGGTGAGACCCCAGGCGTTGGCGATCAGCGCCACACCATAGCCGCCGGCGGCAAAGAACAGGCCCTGGCCGAACGACACGTTGCCCGTGCGCGCCAGCACGACGATGCCAAGCGCGATCAGCGCATTGGAGGCGGCAATCGTCGCCAGCGATAAGGTCCAGGTCGGCAGCACGCGGCCGAACAGCGTCACCGCGGTGACGAGGGCGATCATGACCAGGGGATGCAGGCCTTTCCTCATCAAATCCGCCTTGCCGTCTCGCGCTTGAACAGGCCCTCAGGGCGAAACATCAGCACTGCCGCCATGATCAAGTAGATCATGAACAACTCGGCTTGCGGCATGAGATGCACCGAAGCAGCGCGCGCCAGCCCAACCAAAATCGCGCCGACTGCCGCTCCCTCGACACTGCCCAGCCCTCCGATCACGACGATAGCGAAGCTTAGGATGATGACGTCCGAACTGAGGCCTGGCTGCATCGATATTTTCGGCGCGGTCAGGGCGCCGGCGAGGGCGGCGAGCAGGACGCCGAACGCGAAGGCGATCGCGTAGACGCGGTTGACGCGCACGCCCATGCTCACGCTCATTTCCTCGTTATGTATGACTGCGAGCACGATCTTGCCGATCACGGTGCGATTGAGGCCGAACCATATCGCAAGGCCGACCACGGCCGAAATCGGTATCAGCACCAGATCGTAGCCGACGTAGTAGAGCCCAGCGAATTCGAGATTGCCGAACAGCTCATATGGCTGCGTCGCATAGATCGGATTGACGCCCCAGATAAGCTTGGTGACGTCTTCAAGGATCAGAAACACGGCATAGGTCACCAGCAGCAGCACCACTTCGTTGCGGCCATAGAACATTTTCAGGAGACCGCGTTCCAGCAGAAGTCCGACGGCGGACGCGATCAGCGCCACCGAGAGCAGCATGGCGACGAAACCAACGCTCGGCGGTAGGCCGCGTGCGGCCACCATGGTTACCGCAGTTGCCGCAATATACGCGCCGAGGGCGTAGAAGCTGCCATGGGCGATGTTGAGGATCTTCAATACGCCGAATACCAGCGTCAGGCCGAGGGCGACGATGAACAGCCACGAGGCCTGAATCAGGCCATCGAGAATGATCGTCAGAAAGAAATTCATGGCGGCGGCGTCACACGGGTCGTCGGTGAGTAGAAAAAGGCGGCGCGGAGGTTAATCACGCGCCGCCGTGTGCGCTCATTGGATACCAGTGCGGCCTAGTTGCACTTGGCGCCCTGCATGCCGCCTTTGATCCAGTCGATCGACTTCACGCCCGGGGGCGGGTTGACGCATTCGGCAGCGAAGTACTGGATATCGACCAGCTCGACCCGCTTGAGATCCGGATTGTACTTGGTGCGGCTGATGGCGATCGGCTGGATCGCCTGATGGCCATCGGCGAGCTTCATCTGAATGAGTCCACCAGGCGACGGCCACTCCAGGCCGGTCATTGCCGCGACCATTTCATCGGTCGAAGGCTTCTTGCCGCCGTTCTTGCTCATGGCCTTTTCAACCGCAGCCTTCAATCCGAGGATCGACTGCGTAATGCGATAGGCGGCTTGGACCGGATAGACGCCATTGGCAGCCTCGTATCCCTTGAACAGCCAATCGTTCAGCGGCGACTTCTGCGACATCAGGCCGTAGGCGCCGCGCGCACCGATGATGGTGCCATCGGGCATCTTGTCGCCGAGCGGCGGCAGCACGTGATCGGCGGCGCTGAGCACCAACTGGCTACGCTTCGACAGCCCGCGGGGAACCGATTGCAGGACGAAGGCCTGCAGGTCGCCGCCCCACAGGCTCGAATAGACCACATCGGAGCCGGCGCCTACCAGCGCGGAAATTTCGGTGCCGTACTGGCCTGCACCGAACTTGGGTAGCAGGTCCGTCTGAACCTTGACGTTGGGGTAGAGCTGTTGGGCGGCGGCGACGAAGTCGGCTCGGCTGTCCTGGCCCCAAGCGTAGTCCTGATTGATCGCCGAAAGCGTGTCCATCTTGACATTCTTGGCCTTCATGTACCTGACGAGGCCAACGTTATCCATCGCCGCATGGGCCGCGGTACGGAACACGTAGTTGTACTTGGCTTCCTCGAAGATGCGCGGTGTGCCGCAATCCATCAGTACCAGCATCTTTTTCAACTCTTCTGCGATCGGCGCGACCGCAAGGCAATCGCCTGAGCTGATATAGCCAAGCACGACGTCGACATTGTCGCGCTGATAGAGATTGCGCAGTTCCTGCACCTGCTTGGTGGCGCCGCCATTCTCGTCAATGATGACGGGCTCGATCTTCATGCCGCCGAATCCCACTTTCTCGTAGGGCGATGGCACCGAACCCTTATTCAGTTGATCGATGACGAATTGCGCGCCATTGCGGGCGGGAACGCCAAAGCTATCCGCAGCCGGCCCGGAGAGGAAGGTCACGATGCCAAGCTTGAAGGTTTCCTGTGCAGATAGCGGGGCTGCCAGCGTAAACGACGTCGTGGCGATGGTTGCGAGTATTATAGCACAGTTGGTCCGCCAAGAACGGTCCATGAGCTCCTCCCCTGATGTCGGCGGCTGTTCCCGCCCGATTATCCGCGCCGTTTTTAGCCGGCGTCGGTCGCCATTGACGCGAGTTTAGGCAAGCTTTCACGGCGCGTCTACACGCCGGGAAGGGGAGGATAGCCATAAACCGGCCTGATGCCGCCTTGCCGACGTTTACATATCAAACACCGCAACCGCACGGATCGGCGAAGCTGTCCCGCCGCGCCACTTCATCGGCAGGCCGATGAAGGTGAATTGGCCGCGGCCAAGCAGCGCTTCGAGATTGCACAGGCTCTCGATATGGGTGATGTCGAGGTCGAGGCAGGCCTTGTGGACAAGGGCGTTCACCTTGCCCTCCGGTCCCGGCCGCATCGAATCGATACCGAAATGCACGATGCCCTGCTGCGCCAGCCATTCGGTGGCGGCGACGTTCACGCCGGAATTGTCACTCGAATATTCCTTGCGGGGGAATGTACGCTCGTGGTGACCGGTACAGAGCAGGACGGTGCCGCCCTTCGGCACCGGAACGCCGGCCTTCGCCACTGCCGCTTCGAGATCGGCGGGCGTAATCTCGGCGCGAGGTGCGATGTGGCGTAGGTCGATGCAGATGCCCGGCACGATGCATTTCTCGAGCGGATACTCATCGATGGATATGCCGTTTTTGCCGAAATGTCTGGGCGCGTCGATGTGGGTACCGGCGTGGTCCACCATGGAGATGAACATCGACGCCAGCCCGTGCACGTTTCCCGATTCGGCGAAGGATTCTTCGTGGGTCTTCCAGACGCCATGCATGACGGGAGGATGGCCGGGATAGCTTGGCGTGCGATGATAGAGCTCTCGGCTGAGGTCGACGATCTTCACGCGCAGTCTCCCCGCCGCGAACTGCGGCGTCTGTTCTAGAACCCGAACATCCTCGGCAGCGCCAACGACAGCCAGGGCACGTAGGTTACGATCATCAGCACCGTAAACATCACATAGTAGAATGGCCAGATGCCGCGCATCACCTCATCGACCGAAACCTTGCCGATGGCGCACCCGACGAACAACGTCGTTCCGACTGGCGGCGTCAAGAGGCCGATGCCGAGATTGAGCAGCATAACGATGCCGAAGTGGACGGGATCGATGCCGAAGCTCTTCACGACCGGCAACAGGATCGGGGTGCAGATCAGCAGCAAGGGCGCGAGATCGAGCGCCGTTCCAAGCACCAGCAGCATGATGTTCAGCCACATCAGCAGCACGTATTTGTTGGCGGATATGGCAACGAAGAATTCGGTCATCTTTGCCGGCATCTGCATCAGCGCGGCGACATAGCCGAAGCATGATGCGGTGGCCACCAGCGTCAGCACCATCGCCACGGTCTGCAGCGTCTTGTAGACTAGTAGCGGCAGTTCGGACCATTTGTAGTCGCGATAGATGAACATGGTGACCAAGAACGCCCAGACGCAGGCGACCGCACCCGCTTCGATCGGCGTGAAGACGCCGGTGAGGATGCCGCCGAGAACGATGACCAGCGTCACGATTCCCCATACGGCGTCACCGAGCATCTTGATCGCCTGCCGGATCGGCACGGGCTCGCCCTTGGGATGCTTGTCGCGATAGGCGTAGAACAGGCAGAGCACCATCAGCGAAAAGCCGAGCAGCAGGCCGGGGAGCACGCCGGCCAGGAACAGGCTGGTAATCGACACCACGCCGCCGGTCGCCAGCGAGTAGATCACCGAGTTATGGCTCGGCGGAATGATGATGGCCTGCAGCGAAGCGCTGATGGTTACATTGGTTGCGAACACCCGCGGATAGCCTTTGGCGGCCATCTGGGGGATCATCACCGAACCGATCGCGGACGTGTCGGCAACCGACGATCCCGAGATGCCACTCATGATCGTGGTCGCGAGAATGTTGACCTGTGAGAGGCCGCCCCGCATGCGCGTGAACCCGACGACCACGGCTGCAAAGTCGACCAGCCGCTTGGCCATGCCGCCCTCGGCCATGATAGCGCCCGCCAGCACGAAGAACGGGATGGTCAACATCGAGACCTTCCCGACGCCGCTGGCAAATTGCTGCATGACGGCGCCGACCGGCAAGTCGATCCAGAGCGCGCCGACCAGCGAGGACAGCGCCAGCGCATAAGCGATCGGCATGCCGATCGCAAAGAAGAAGCACATGCTAAGAAGCAGAACCGCGATATCCATGGCAATTACTCGACCGGTATGTGAGCGTCACTGCCGTCGCGCGACGGTGGCCCGATGGTCAGGCGCTCGACGACGAACAGCAGCATCATGGCGCCGCTGACCACGATCGGCAGATAGGTGATGCCGACCGAAAGCCACGGAAATTCGTCCACCGAGTTATCCCAGGTGGTATGAACGAGCCGCAATCCCCAAACGACCATGAAGATGGCAATCACGCCCATCAATATTTCGCTGAGGAACAGCGAAGCGCGTCGCAGCAGTGGCGGCAGCAAGTCGGTACCCACCGTCATGTTCATGTGGATGCGCTGGCGATAGCAGTTGGCCGAGCCGATGAAGGTGATGCCGACAGTGAGCAGCACGGCCATCGGCTCGGGCCATGACGAGGCGCTGTTGAGGATATAGCGGGTATAGACGGCCCATGGAATCACCGCAGAGACCAGCACGAGCGCCACGCAGGCGATCACGGCGCCGGTCCAGTAAACCGCATCGTTCACACGCCGAAAAATTCCGGCCGCAGAATTGGACATTTTGACCTCGAGAATAACGGCGCGTCAAATCGCTTTGGCAGCTCGGAAGGGTGGCCGGAACGGACGTCGTCCGGCCACTCGCCAACCGCGAGCCTGGCGCTAGTTCACCGCTTCGATACGCTTGACCATGGTCGCGTATTTCGCGCCATACTTGTCCCAGACCGGTTTGACGGCCTCCTGGAACGGCTTCTTGTCGATGTCCGTGATGATCTCGGTGCCCGCCGCCTTCATCTTTTCGATGGCCGCGTTCTCCGCTTCATACCAGAGCACGCGCTGCTCAGCCTGCGCTTCCTTCGAAAGTTTCTTGATCAGCGCTTGATCTTCCGGCGACAGTTTTTGCCAGGAGATGCGTGAGAACACCAAAAGCTCCGGAATGATCAGGTGCTCGGTCATCGTAAAATACTTGGCCACCTGATAATGGTTCTGCGCAATGAATGATGGCGGATTGTTCTCCGCGCCGTCGACCACGCCTGTCTGCATCGAACTGAAAACCTGATCGAAGCCCAAGGCGACGCCGTTGCCGCCCAACGCGTTCATGGTATCGACGAAGAGCGGATTGCCCATCATGCGGACCTTGAGGCCCTTGAGGTCGGCCATGGTCCGGATCGGCCGCTTGTTGTTGTAGACGTTACGCGAGCCGGCGTTCATCCAGCACAGCGCGATCAGGCCGGTCTTTTCGTTGGCGGAGATCTTCGCCAGCAATTCGTCGCCGATTTCGCCATCGATGACTTTCTCCATATGTTTGGAGTTACGGAAGACGAAGGGCATGTTGAAAACGTTGACGTCGTCCACGACGGGGCCGACGGCGCCGACCGAAATACGGGCGATCTGCAGCGCGCCGAGCTGGGCCTGCTCGATCATTTCCTTTTCGCCGCCGAGTTGCATCGAGGGGAACATCTGGATCGTCAGCCGGCCGTTGGTGGCGGTTTCCAGCTTCTTGCCCATTCGGACGACGGCTTCGACCGTTGGATAGCCCAGTGGATGAACGTCTGATGCCTTCAGCACCATTTTCGTTTGCGCAAATGCGGATGACAGCGGCGTCGTGGTCGCCATTGTGGCCCCGAGCCCTGCGCTTAGCTTGATGAAGTCGCGGCGTTTCATGTTGTTCCTCCTGATGTTGTTTTATCGTTTTGTGGGCTTTTCGAACTCTAGGGTCGCTCGTCGAAGTACTCCGGATAGATATGTTGAGTAGCCGAGATGTTCTCGAGAAGGCTCTCGAGGTGGATTTCCATCGCCCGCCTTGCGCCCTCCGCGTCATGCGCCTCGATCGCGGTCAGCACGGCCTCGTGTTCGACAATCACCTTTGCGATCCGCCCGCGCTGGGGCAGGGTTAGCCGGCGATAGCGATCGACGTGAATCTTCACCTGCTGGATATATTTCCAGATTCCGGGATACCCGGCGACATCGGCGACTGTAGCATGAAACATTTCATCGGCCTGATGGAATGTGTCGCTGTCTCCGGCAGCGCTGGCCTCGCGCTGTCGTTCCAGGATCGACCGCAGCGCCAGTATTTGGCTCGACGTCGCGCGTTCTGCGGCGAGCCGCGCGGTAGTCTCCTCCAGCGCCTTGCGGATGATGATGGCTTCGGGGAGTGCTGCGACCGGAATGCGCGAAACGAAGATGCCGGACTGGGGATAGACCTCCAGCAGGCCTTCATCCGATAATTTGAGTATGGCCTCGCGAACGGGAGTGCGGCTCACCCCGTAGGAGAGCGCGATCTGCGCCTCCGAGATCGCTTCGCCGGGGCGGCGCTGCAGCGACACCAGCTCGATCCGAAGATCGGAATAGATCCTGGACGCTGCCGTGGCTGTACGCGGTCTGCCGCTGCGGCGAGTGCCGGCGGCAATTCGGCGAACCGTTGAATCCGTCTTTTTCGATGCGCGGGCGGGCATGGCTGCTTCCTCGATTAATATATTAGTATATGAATTGGCTTTGACAAACCAAAAATCGTGCTGCGCACCGGTTTGGCGCGTGCGACCGCAAGACTTGCCCACGAGTTGGACCGTGCGCTGGCGCCTAGCCTTGTCCGCCGATGAAGCCGGCGCGTTTGCGCTGCTCATGTTGTCCGGCGCCGATCAACAAGTCGATCAGCTCCTGGGCTTGTTGCGGGTGGGCGGCGGCGGTCGTGATACCCGCCGTATACATGGTTGCGAGTTCGCAGCCCGGCGGCAGTGAACCGGACAAGGTCACGCCCTTAGTGCTGATGATCTCGGTCGACTGCGTGCACCCGATCGGTCTCGGCACCTCGGACGCCGCCAGTTCGCGCATCGCCATCGCGCCATTCGGAAAGATCCTGAGGCGGGCGGCAACCTCAGCGGCGATGCCGAGCTGCTGAAGGACATTTGCAACGTGAATTCCGGCCGTCGACGCCTTGATATCCGGCACGAAGATCGAATCGGAGGCCAGCAAGACCTCGCGCAAATCAGCGGCATCGCTGACGGCGGCCTGGGGATCGCCGGTACGAACGGCGAGGGCGGTTTCGACCAGGCCGACATCGGCGATCGAACTGGCGGCAACCAGCTTCTCCTGCGCCAGTTTAGCGAGAAGCGCCGCGGTCAAGATGACGATGTCAGCCGGCGTGCCCTTGCGCAATTTGTCGGCCATGGCGCCGACCGCGCCAAACTCGCCTGCGATATCGAATCCGGTATGGGCCTTGAAAGCCGGCGTCAGGCTTCCGACCAGGCCCTGTGCGGCGCCGCCGCTCAGGATGTTCAGGCTGCTCATGAGGTCAATTCCATCGCGGCGATGATGCTGTCGCGCGTGACCGGAAGATGACGCACCCGCACGCCGAGCGCGTCGAAAACCGCGTTGGCGATGGCCGCAGTAACCGGGCCATGGGCAGCCTCGCCGGCGCCGACCGGGTCAATATCCGGACGCTGGATGATCTCAACCTCGACATCGGGCACTTCGCTGAAGCGCAGGATCGGATATTCCGTCCAATTCGTGCTGGTGATGCGCCGATGGTCGAAGCGGACGCGTTCCTTCAACACCCAGCTTGTGGCCTGGATGGCGCCGCCCTCGATCTGGTTGATGACGCCGTCCGGATTGATGGTCTCGCCAACATCGACCGCGAGCGTCAGCTTTCTGACGCTGATTTCCTCGGCGCTCTCGATCTCGGCGATCGCAGCGCAATAGGCGCCGGTATTCTTGTAGCGGGCAAAGCCGATACCATGCCCGATGCCGGGTTGTTTCTCGGGCTTCCATCGGGCGCGCGTGGCTGCAGCACGGATGACATCCTTGGCCCGCTCATCCCGCAGGTGACGCAGCCGAAACGCGACCGGATCTTCTCCACGCTCGGCGGCAAGTTCGTCGATGAAGGATTCGATCGCAAACACGTTGCCCTGCGCACCCAGCGTCCGCAGCGCCGAGGTGCGGATAGGCATCGTCGTCAGACGATGGCTTTCAATCTGCCAGGACGGAAAATCATAGAGCGGGATGGAGTTGCGGTCACCGCCGCCGCCATTGGCCTGCGGCGGATTGGTCGAGATCATGCGCGGAAAAGGATTTGCCAGTTCGAAGCCTGCCAGCAAGGCGGGCTGCGCCGCGCGCCCCGGCCGCGCCGCATGGCCGTTGCTCCAGATCGCGTGCCGCCAGCCGACGATTTCTCCCTGCGCATCCAGGTCGGCCTCAATCTCGATCGCCATCGCCGCCCCAAAGGGAGCATCCGACATCTCGCCTTGCCGCGACCACTGCACCCGCACCGGCCTGCCGCCGGCGGCTTTGGCGAGCAGCACGGCATCGAGCGCAACGTCGTCGGCGGCATTATGCCCGTAGCAGCCGGCACCTTCCATATGCTCAACGGTGATGTTCTCGACCGGCAGTTTGAGAACCAGCGCCAGATCGGCGCGCAGGAGATAAACGCCCTGGCTGTGGGTCCAGACATGAATGCGGTCGCCCTCCCACTGCGCCATCGCACAGGACGGCGCGATCGACGCGTGGGCAATATAGGGACGGGTATATTGCCGTCTGATGGTTCGCGCCGCAGCGCCAGGTGACGTTGCCGTTTTCTTGTCGATGATCGTCGATTCCGCCGGCTGGGATTTCAAGAATGAAGGCAGGTCACCCTCGTCGGGAAGGAGATCGCCATCAGACCAGGTCGCGCCCTTACGCAAGGCTTGAACGGCCAGCTCCGCACCAGGTTCGGTCTCGCTGACGACGCCCGTGAAACTGCCATCACGCACGATGGCGACGAGACCGGCCACCGCGCGGGCGCCGTCCTCTCTCAATTCCAAAAGCCTCGCCCGCGCATCCTCCGGACGCAGCACGCGGCCGTGCAGCATGCCCGGTAACGCCTGATCATGGATGAATCGCGGCCGGCCCAATACCTTGTCGGGAATGTCGACCCGCTGGACCGAATGGCCGGCCAGTGTCCGGCTCGTTACGGCTTTTGGCGTGACGCCCGGCGTGGCATCGCGATCGAGCGAGACGTCGTCGGCAAGCTCCCAATAGCTTGTCCTGACATTGCCGGGACCCGAAATGGTGCCGTCCTCGACATCGAGCGCGTCGACGCCGACGCCCAGCCGTTCTGCCGCCTGCTGAAGAAAGATCCGGCGAACTTCGGCGCAGGCATGGCGTAGCGCGCGTCCCGACTGCTGGATGGAAAGGCTGCCCGAAGTTACGCCCTCGTTGGGGCTGGCGGTGGTCGATGCGCGGACCATCTGCACGCGCGACAAATCGATATCGAGCTCGTCAGCGGCGATCTGCGCCAGCGCCGTCACGATGCCTTGCCCGATCTCCACCTTGCCCGGCGAGACCGCCACCTGTCCGTCGCTTGAGAATTTCAGCCATGACGACAGCCTCGGGTTGGCCGCAAGACTGACGGGCAATTTGGGGGGCGAAGGATCGGGCGCCTGCTGGTTCATCCTGCCGCCATTTCTTCCGCTGCACGCAGCACCGCCCGCACCATGCGATTATGCGATCCGCAGCGGCAGAGGTTGCGGTCGAGCGCTTCCTTCACCTCCCGGCTTGTCGGCGACGAATTTCGCTTCAACAATGCCGCTGCGCTCATCAGGATGCCGGAGACGCAATAGCCGCATTGCAACGCCTGCTCGGTGATGAAGGCGCGCTGCAGCGGATGCGGCCGCTCGATCGTTCCGAGCCCTTCGATCGTCGTGACGTCCTTGCCTGCCACCGACCACAGTGGCGTATCGCAGGCGGGCACCGCATGATCGCCAATGATGACGTTGCAGGCGCCGCACTCGCCGGCGCCGCAGCCGAAATGCGGTCCGGTCATGCCGATCTGCCCGCGCAAAATATCCAGCAATGACCGGTCGGGATCGGCCTCAATCTCGGTCTCGGCGCCGTTGAGGTGAAATCGAACGGTCGGCATCGAGGGCGAACCTTTCAAGGTTTCTCATTGCGGCGGCTTGTCGAATTTCTTGACGACCTCCGCCCATTTCACAATATCGCCGCGCAGGAATTTGTCGAATTCCTCCGGCGTCATCGACATAGGAACGGCGCCTTGCTGGGTCCAGAGCTTTACGACGTCGGGCCGTTTCACAACTGCGTTCACGGCCGCATTGAGTTTGTCGATAATCGGCTTTGGCGTGCCCGCGGGCGCCATCAAGCCGAGCCAGATTGTGGCCTCATAGCCGGGAATACCGGCCTCGATCACCGAAGGCGCATTGGGCAGGACGGTCGATCGCGTCTTGCCTGTCGTCGCCAGTGCGCGCACCTGATTTTCGGCGACGTTGGGGGCCATCGCCGGAACGGCATCGATCATCATCTGCACCTGGCCGCCAATCACGCCACTGCGCGCTTCGCCGCTGTTGCGGTACGGTACATGGATGACGTCGATGCCGGCCATGGCTTTGAATAGCTCGCCCGCCATGTGGTACGGCGTACCTTGGCCTGATGATGCATAGTTCAATTTGCCGGGCTGCGATTTGGCGAGCGCGACGAATTCCTGCAGCGTCTTCGCCTGCACGGAGGGATGAACCACGATGACGAGGTCGGAATAGTTGACCGGCGCGATCGGCGCGAGGTCGCGCATCAGTTCGTATTTGCGCTGCGGGACCAGCGATTCGTTCGCGGTCTGGGTGTTCGACATCATCAACAGCGTATAGCCGTCTGGCGGCGACTTGACGGCTTCCTGCGTGCCGATCACGCCGCCGGCACCTGTGCGGTTTTCGATCACGAAGGGCTGACCGAAACTCTCCTGCAGGATGGTGCCGATCTGGCGGGCGGTGACGTCGGCAGGCCCTCCGGCGCCAAAGGGAACAATCACCTTCACCGGCCGCGACGGATAATCCTGCGCCAGACTGGGCGTAGCCAGAAGAGGTGGAGCCGCGACAATTACTGCCAGCGCGAGCGCCGTTCTCAAGCGCATCATATCGACCTCCCCAACTTGGTCTTTTTCTGCAAGGGCCCGTTTACCGGCCTCGTGCCAAGTCTAGCTATCCGCGCACCGACCGCTAGTCCCCAGAATCAGATATTCGTCAGCGTTCGGCCTATACAATTTCAAGGTGACAAGGAACGCGACATGAGAATTGCCCCCAGCCTGACCGTCGCTGCAATCATGCTTTGGGGTGGGACCGTCGCCAGTGCCCAGACCCTTCCGGCCTATATGGCGCCCATCGCCGGCAAAGCCGCCGCAACACCTTCCGACACCGCAACCAAGGATATGCTGGCGCTCAACACCGGTATGTTCGAGCTCTACGGCGATGCAGCGAAGATTTTCCAGAAGAACATTCTGAGCAAGCATCCGGTGATCCTCGCGCTTTTCTCCGGCGCCGGCGGGCGGATGATCCTCTACCGGCCGGGAATGGCGCCGCTGGACGCGCCGCAGGTACCGGTCGTGTATCAATTGCTGAAATCGGTCGGCCACAGCACGATGGCGCTGGTGCAGGTCGTTGGCCCCTATGTCGATAACCCCGATAACAAGTCCTGGCGCGGTTCGATACTTGCCTACCGCAGCCGCATGCAATCGGCGCTCGACGGTCTTGGTGCAACGCCGATGGAGCCGGGCTGGCGCGACAACAATCGCACCATCCTGCAGAACAACATTGCCTTCATGGACGAATGCATCGCAAACGGCGTCATTCCCTTCAGCACCCTCGAAGCCTTCGGCAAGAAGCAGGCGCCTTATCTGGCGCAGAATGTCGCGTGGGCGGCGCAGACGCAGGTCGCGCACTGGATGACGGTACTGGCCGAGTGGAAGGCGCAGCTCGGCGCCGAATGGGACAAGACCTACGCGGCCAGCAACACGATCTATGTCGCGCGTCAGAACAACGTGTTGTTCAGCGTGCTGGCGCAGTTCTTCGGTCCCGACGCGATCAATAGCCGCTTGCTGTTGATCGAGACGATTTCCTTCACGACGACGCCGGCGGACATGCTGGAATCGCTGACCCGCATCATCGCCGATCGTTCGGTCGGCGCGCTGTTCTTCGGCAACTACCACCTGATGGATTATGAGCTGATGGGTGGCGATGCGCGCGCCGCGATCGTTGCCGAGAGCGCCAAGCGTGGCATGACGCCGTTCCTGCCGCCCGCCGTTCCCTTCGGCTCGAAGCAATGGCCGACACTGGTCACGCCGGGGCAGGGGCCAGCGACCATCGCTGATTTGAAGTAGTTCCGGCAAAGGGCAAAGGACATGCGGCCTTCGCGGCGCGAGTTTCTGACCTGGGTGTCGGCGAGCGGTATTGCGCTCAGCCTTTCGCGTCTGGGCTCGGCGGAGGCCGCCGGCTTGCCCCCGCGTGCGTCGCTTCCGGGGCGTGCGAACTGGAGTCCGGCCGCCAATGGCGCGGGCCGGGTCGATGGCGTCGCCAAGGTTACCGGCGCGAAGCTTTATGCATCCGACTTCCGTGCGGCCGACCTTCCGGGCTGGCCGGCGAGTACATCGCACGCAATGCTCATCCGCGCACCGGATGCCACGCATGTCTATGTGGGAATGGACCTCGGCCGGCTCAGCGGTGCGTTGAAGCCATCCGTGGTGGTGACCGCGGCCGATCTCGCGAAGATCGGCACGCGCGTTCCCGAATTCTACACCGGCGATCTGTTCTGCCCGCTGGGCAAGACGCCGCTCTATCTGGGGCAACCGGTCGCAGTGTTGATCTTCGAGACGTTCGATGCCTTCGATCAGGCGCGTCTTGCATTGCGCGATGGAACGTTCGTGAGGTTCGGCGAGGAGACCGGCCCCGTCGCGATGCCGGCTTACGGCGCGTATCGGTTTACGCGCGTCGCCGGTGCGACGCCGGACGCGCCCGACGTCTATTCGCCGATCCAGGCCGGCTGGGTCAGCCCCGGGCGCTCGCAGAACTCGCCGCTGCCGATATGGTCGCCGGCCGCAAAGGACACCGAGGCTTCCTATGCCAAGGCGGCGATCCATGGCGAACGGATCCGCGCTGAGCTCGCGGCCAAAAATCCGAACCTTCTGGTGCTGGATCGCGAGTTCGAGACGCAATCGGTCGATCCGATGTTCCTTGAGCCGGAATCCGGTCTCGCCTGGTACAACAGGAACAGCGAAAGCCTCGAACTGGTTCTTGGCGTGCAGTCTCCTTACGAAGCGGCGGAGTCGATCGCGCACCTGCTTGGCGAGGCCCGCGCTCCCTTCAAGCCGGCGCGGATCAATACCCAGTTCACCCATATGGGCGGCGGCTTCGGCGGACGCGATCACACGCCGTTTGTGTTGTATGTGGCGCTGGCGGCGATGTTCTTTGCTGGGCATCCGGTCCGGCTGGCGCACGATCGCTATCAGCAGTTTCAGGGTGGCATCAAGCGCCACGCCTTCAAGATGCGGTCGCGGATCGGGGTCGATCGGTCGACCGGAAAAATTCAGGCTTTCGCTGCGGACCACGTTCTCGATGGCGGCGGCCTGGCAAATTTTTCGGCCAACGTAGCGACCGTCGGCGCGACCGCCGCGATCGGAATCTATGATGTGCCGAAGGTCGACGTGACCACGGTTGCCATTCATTCGCGCGGAGTGACCGCGGGATCGATGCGCGGTTACGGCACGCTGCAGACGATGACGGCGCTCGAAGTGCTGGTTGATGAAGTAGCGGCCGCCTTGCCGCTCGACCCGATCGAATTCCGGCGGCGCAATGCGCTCGCGCCCAAGGGCCGGACCTTGACCGGTAATCCCTACGGCGTTTCGGTCCGCACCACTGAAATCCTCGACAAGCTCGAGAAGCATCCGATCTGGCAGCTGCGCGCGCAGCAGAAATCGGGCGCGGCGCAGGGCAGGCTCGTCGGTACCGGTGTTGCGTGTGTGACCAAGGACTATGGCACCGGCGCCGATTGTTCGCTTGGTCGTGTCGAACTGTCCCCCGACGGCAAGATCACGATCTATTGCGATCATACCGAGATGGGCAACGGCATCGGTACCGCGCTTGCCAACCGGGTCGCGATCCATCTCGGCGCGGTCGCTGACGAAGTCTCGGTGGCGCGTGTGGACACGTATGACGCCCTCGGACTGGTCACGTCAGGCGATCCCTACACGATGGACCAGAAGACGCAGGACGCAGCGGAAAGGAACCCACGCTGGGTGCCGGCGATCAGTTCGGCGACCAGCGCTTCGATCGGTGCGCATGTCGGCACCCACTCGGCCGCAGAAGCGGCGCGCGTCATCTTCCGTTTCGGCCTGTGGCCGGCGGCGCTGGAACTATGGCACATCGCTGGGAATGATCAGCGCGCAAAGGATTGGGCGAAGGCGCAGTGGAAGGGCGGGCAGCTCGTCATGTCCGGTCTTGCGCCGTTGCCGTTGTCTGCCGTTGCCGCGAAGGCGCATGCGCGCAATTTCGTGACCGGCGCAGTGGCTCACAGCTTCTCCCGCTGGGAATGGTCGCGCGCCCGCTTTCCGCTTTTTGGCGAACAATATCGCGCGGAGATCGACGCGCTGGCCGTGCGCAGGGGCAACGGCAAGTTCGAGCGCATCAACCGCGTCAGCGTCAAATTCCCGCCGACCGACAACAACCGGATCGGCACAACGTATACCTCGATGTGCGGCACGCTGGTCCGCATCGAGATCGAGCGCGCCACCGGCGCGCTGCGCATTGCCAAGGCCTACAGCGTATTCGAATGCGGACTGGCGCTGGTACCCGACGTAGTAATGGGTCAGGCGCAGGGCGGCTTCGCAATGGGAGTAGGCTATGCCTTGCTTGAGACGCTGCCGCCCTTTGAAGGCGGCCCGGGCAACGGCCAGTGGAATCTCGGGCAATATCTCGTCGCGCGTGGATCGGATCTGCCGCTGCACGATCTCGAAATCGAGATGCTGCCGCCCCTGACGCCGGATGAGCTGCCGAAAGGCATGGCGGAAGTCGTCATGGTTCCGGTCGTGCCCGCCATCCTGAACGCGATTTTCGACGCTACCGGCCGCCGCTTCCAATCGCTGCCAGTGACGGCAAGCCTGCTCAAGGGAGTTCTGGCGTGACCAAATTGAGCCTCACGATCAACGGCCGGGCGTACGGCCCGGTCGATGTGCGCGACGAACTCTCGATGAATGATTTCCTGCGCGAATATCTCGGCATGACCGGTACCAAGTTCGGCTGCGGCGCGGCGCAGTGCCTGAGCTGCGCCGTCATCGTCGATGAGCCCGATGGCACAAGCTACACCGGCCCGACCTGCATCGCCTCGGCGGCAAGCTTTGACGGCAAGACCATTCGCACGGTCGAGGGTCATGAGAAGGAAGGTGAACTCACCGCGTTGCAGAAGGCCTTTATCCGGCACTTTGCCTTCCAGTGCGGCTACTGCACTGCAGGTTTTCTCAACGAGGGGCAGGTCCTGCTGGAACGTCTGGCGAAGGCTCCGGTGAGGCGCGCTGATCTCGAAAACACCGTCGCTGAAGCGCTCGACGGCCACCTCTGCCGCTGCACTGGCTACATCAAGTACCATGAGGCCGTGCGCGACGTGATTCTGGCCGACTCCGGGCGCTATCTCGTGGCGAACCGGTGACCGGGCAGGGGAACGCGCCATGAAATCGGAATTGCGGTTTCAGATCGTGGTCGCTCTCGTCGCGGTCGCGACGAGCACGCTTACCGGCTACGCCGTTTCCCAAACTGCGCAGCAGGCGCTTGCAAGCCCGGAAAGCTTTGCTTCGATTGCCGATACCGATGCGCGCTCGGCGGCCATGTTCACCGAACTTGGCAAGGTGTTGACGCATCCTCGCTGCACGAATTGCCATCCCGCAACCGACCGACCGCGGCAGGGCGACGAGGGGCGGCTACACCAGCCGCCGGTCACGCGCGGCGCGGATGGCCATGGCCTTGCCGCGATGCGCTGCTCGATTTGCCACAAGCATGCGAACTTCGAACCCGGTCGCATGCCGGGCCATCCGGAATGGCACCTCGCACCGCGCGAAATGGCGTGGGAGGGCAAGACGGTTGCTGAAATCTGCACGCAGCTTAAGGACCCCGCACGCAACGGCGGGCGCAAGCTCGAGGAACTCATCCATCATATCGGCGAAGATACGCTGGTCGGCTGGGCCTGGGCTCCGGGCGCCGGCCGCAGCCCCGTGCCCGGCTCGCAGAAGCAGGCTGGTGCGCTCGTCGAGGCCTGGGTGAAAACCGGCGCGGCCTGTCCTCCGCAGTAGCATTTGGGCGTAGCTGCGACGGGCCAGGCGCATCAGCCATGGACAGCTCTCAATCCATAGGAATAATGCTCGGGCTCGAGGGTACTTAAACTTCGCCAACAAGCGCGGGGAACGAGAACATGAAACACCCAGGGATTTCACGCCGTTACGTGCTGGCTGGCACAGGCGCTGTTCTCGCAGGCGCAGCATTTTCCACGCGCGTGATGGCCGCAGCGCCCCCACCGGAAGCGGTGACGCCGGCGCTGATCGAAGCGGCAAAGAAGGAAGGCAAGGTCAACTATTACACCTCGACCGATTTGCCGGTCGCGGAGAAGCTCGCCAAGGCGTTCGAGGCGAAATATCCTGATATCGCGGTGCGCGTCGAACGCACCGGCGCGGAGCGCTTATTCCAGCGCATCGGCCAGGAATATTCGAGCAACATCCATGCCGTCGACGTGGTGAACTCGTCCGATGCCGCGCATTTCATCGTCTGGAAGCGTGACGGCATTCTGGCGCCTTACGTGACCGAGGATGTCGCAAAATACTATCCGGCCGAGCACAAGGATCCGGACGGCCAGTTTGCGAGCTTCCGCGTCTGGCTCAGCATCATCGCTCACAACACCAATCTGGTGAAGGCGGAGGATGCGCCGAAGAGTTTTGCCGATCTGCTCGATCCCAAATGGAAGGGCAAGATCGTCAAGGCGCATCCGGGCTACAGCGGCACCATCATGACCGCGACCTATCAGATGCAGCGCGATCTCGGCTGGAGCTTCTTCGAGCAACTTGCCAGGCAGAACATCATGCAGGTACAGTCATCGGCCGATCCGCCGAAGAAGCTCGATCTCGGCGAGCGCGCGGTGATGGCCGACGGCAATGAATACAACATCTTCCAGATGAAGGAGGCGGGGCGTCCGGTCGCGCCGGTTTATGCCGCGGAGGGTTCGCCGCTGATCATCGGACCGAACGGCGTCTTCAAGGGTGCACCGAATCCGAACGCGGCAAGGCTGTTCCAGTCGTTCAGTCTCAGCCGGGAGGCCCAGCAACTGATCGTCGATGTCGGCGGCCTCCGCTCGGTGCATTCGCAAACGGTCGAGAAGGCGGGACGCACGCCGCTCAAGGACATCAAGACCATGAAGGATGACGCGGCGGCGGTGGAGAAGGAAAGCGAGGCGATCAAGGCGCGCTACACAAAAATCTTCCGCGTTTGACCGGCATGGCCTCGGGACTGCCCAGGATTTCGGTCGCCGAAACGCTGGCCGAAAAGATCGTCGCGCTCAGGCTCGGCGCATTGCCGGAAGCGACCGCGCGCAAATGTGAGGACCTGCTGATCGACGTGGTAGGCCTGTGCGTCACTGCACGCAACGAGGACTACATCGTAAGCGCACTAGCAGGTTTTGACGATGACGGCCCGTGCGCCGCGATCGGACATCGGCGCACACTGAATGCGGCGGGCGCCGCCTTCGTCAACGGCACTGCCGCGCATGGCGAGGATTTCGACGACACTTTCGAGGGCGGCCCGGTGCATGCAGGCGCCGTGATCGTGCCAGCGGTGCTCGCCGCCTGCGAGCGGCACAATCCGGATGGCCGGATGGCGCTGATCGGCATCGCGGTCGGCGCCGAAGTGCTCTGCCGTCTGAGCCTCGTGGTGCCGAAGGCCGTTCATAAGGCAGGCTTCCACCCGACGGCAATATTTGGTGCGATGGGCGCAGCCGCCGGTGTCGGCGCAGCACTTGGCCTCAACGCCAAGCAGATCGTCGATGCGCTTGGCGTCGCCGGCAGCATGGCCGGCGGCATCATCGAATATCTCGCGGATGGCGCCTGGACCAAGCGGCTGCACGCCGGATGGGCAGCGCAATCAGGCATCCGCGCCGCGCTATTGGCGCGGGCAGGATTCGTCGGGCCGCGCACGGTGTTCGAGGGCGTGCACGGGCTGTTCCATGGCTTTGCGCGCACCGCCGAGGCTGACTACGACGCGTTGACCGGCGATTTCGGCACGCGCTGGGTGATGGACACGCTGGCGTTCAAACCATATCCATGCGGGACTATGGCGCAGCCCTACATCGATTGCGCGCGCCGCCTGGCCGCGCACGGCATCAAGCCGGAAGACGTCGCCGAGATCGTCTGTGAGGTGGCGGAGGGCACGGTGCACCGGCTATGGGAGCCGCTCCCCGACAAACAGCGTCCGCGTAACGGCTATGCCGCCAAGTTTGCCGTGCCTTATCTGTTGGCCACCGGATTCGTTCATGGCGGCGTCGGGCTCGGGGCGTTCACGGAAAGCGCGATCCGCGATGAGCGCGTGCTGGCGCTCGCCGCCAAAGTGAAGTTCATGATTGATCCGGACAATCCCTATCCCAACAATTACACTGGCCACATCCGCGCCACCCTCAGGGACGGCAGTGTGGTTGAAGAGCGGCAGCCATATCTGCGGGGCGGCGCGCAGGAGCCGCTGACGCGGCAGGATCTGATCGACAAGTTCTTGCTCAACGCCGAGCATGGCGGCTGGAGCGCCGCGCAAAGCGATGCGGCGTTGAAACTGATGGCGGGGCTGTATAACGGCCGTATCGATCTTTCCTCATTGCGCGGGTAGCGGCTCATGACCCAGGAACTCGTAGGCAAAGTCGCTATCGTCACCGGCGCGGGTCGCAATATCGGCCGCGCTATCGCGTTGACCCTGGCGGACGGCGGTGCGTCCATCCTCGTGAATGCGCGCAGCAACCGCGCCGAGGCGGAAACCGTCGCCCGCGAGATCGAGGCTGCGGGCGGCAAGGCGCTGGTTCATATCGGCGACGTCGCCGACGCGGCGGCGGTGCAGGCCATGGCGGATGCTGCCGTTCAGCAATTCGGCCGTATCGATATCCTCGTCAACAACGCGGCGCTGCGTCGCGAAAAGCCCTTTGCCGAGATGGACTACGCCACGTGGCGCGAAATCCTCGATGTGACCCTCGATGGAACGTTTCACTGCGTGAAGGCCTGCCTGCCGGCACTACGAAAGTCGGGCGGTGGGACCATTGTCAATATCGGCGGCCTCAGCGCGCATACGGGGGCGAAGAATCGCGCGCATGTGGTGACGGCGAAGGCCGGCATCATAGGCCTGACCCGGGCGCTGGCCCATGATCTTGCCGATGACGGCATCACAGTGAATTGCGTGGTTCCCGGTCTGATTGGCACGCCGCGGCCCAAGGACAAACCGGAGCCGGCGCATCATTTGATTCATCAGACCATCGCCGGCAATCGGGGCCTGCCGGAGGACGTCGCTGCAACCGTGCGTTTCCTGTGCGGGCCTGGCGCGCGCTACATCAACGGGCAGGCGATCCACACCAATGGCGGCGCCTATTTGGGCGCCTGATGCATGGCTCAAGGCCGTTTTTGCAGGTGCACTGCCGGACAAACCCCCTCGGCGAGCGCGGCGTTTGATGGTACCTAGAAACGCATGAACCAGCATGCCAAGGTCGATATCCGCCACTCCACCTGTCCGCACGATTGTCCGTCGGCGTGCGCGCTTGATATCGAGGTGATCGACGGTCGCTCGATCGGCCGGGTCCGCGGCTCCAAGCTGCAGACCTATACGGCGGGCGTCGTCTGCGCGAAAGTCGCGCGCTACGCCGAGCGCATTCATCATCCCGACCGGCTGCTCTATCCAATGCGCCGCACCGGACCAAAGGGCTCTGGCCAGTTCGCGCGGATTTCCTGGGATGAAGCTCTCGATGAAATCGCCGCACGGTTCGATCAGGCCGAGCACGAATTCGGCGCTGAATCAGTCTGGCCCTATTACTACGCCGGCACCATGGGGCTGGTCATGCGTGACGGCATCAACCGCCTTTCGCATGTGAAGAAGTATTCGCGCTTCTATTCGACCATCTGCGCCAACATTGCGCGTGTCGGCTTTGCCATCGGCACCGGCAAGATTGCCGGAGTCGATCCGCGCGAGATGGGTGTCTCCGATCTCGTTGTGATCTGGGGCACCAATCCGGTGAATACCCAGGTCAACGTGATGACGCATGCCTCGCGCGCCCGCAAGGAGCGCGGCGCCAAGATTGCAGCAATCGACATCTACAACAACGACACCATGAAGCAGGCGGATATCAAGATCCTGCTCCGGCCGGGTACCGACGGCGCCTTCGCCTGCGGCGTCATGCACGTGCTGTTCCGCGAGGGTTATGCGGACCGTGCCTATATGGATCACTACACCGATTGCCCCGATGAACTAGAATCGCATCTGGCGACGCGTACGCCGGAATGGGCCTCGAAAATCTCAGGCGTGCCGGTCGAGGAGATCGAAGCATTCGCGCGCCTTGTCGGCCAGACCAAGCGTACGTTCTTCCGCCTCGGCTACGGATTTACCCGCAGCCGCAACGGTGCGGCGCAGATGCACGCGGCGCTGTGCATCCCGGCAGTGACGGGTGCCTGGCAATACGAGGGAGGCGGCGCTTTCTTCAACAACGCGGGGATATGGAACTTCAACGAATCCATCATCGAGGGCCATGACGCGATCGACCGCACAACGCGTTGGCTCGACCAGTCCAAAATCGGGCGCATCCTGACTGGTGACGGGGACGCCCTGAAGGGCGGCGGCCCCATCAAGGCGATGCTGATCCAGAACACCAATCCCGTGACGGTCGCGCCCGAGCAGGCGCTGGTGCGTCGGGGTTTTGCCCGCGAGGATCTGTTCGTCGCGGTGCACGAGCAGTTCATGACCGAGACGGCTGTCATGGCCGACATTGTGCTTCCGGCCACGATGTTCATGGAACATGACGATCTCTATTACGGCGGCGGCCACCAGCATATTTCGGTCGGCGCCAAGCTGATCGATCCGCCCGGCGAGTGCCGTTCCAACCATGAGGTGCTGCAGGGCCTCGGCCGCCGGCTTGACGCCGTGCATCCCGGTTTTGAGATGACGCCGCGCGAGTTGATCGATGCCACGCTGAAGCAGAGCGGCCACGGTGACATCGAAACCCTGGAAGCGGATCTGTGGCGCGACATTCAGCCGGATTTTCGCACCTCCCATTATCTCGACGGTTTTGCGCACGCCGACAAGAAGTTTCACTTCAAGGCCGACTGGGCCAACCCTCCCTTCGGCAATCCGGGCCTGGGTCCGTGGACGCAGATGCCATCGCTGCCCGATCACTGGACGGTCATCGAGGAGGCGGATGAGAAGCATCCGTTCCGTCTCGCCACCTCGCCGTCGCGCAGCTATCTCAATACCAGTTTCAATGAGACGCCGGGATCGCAGGCTCGCGAAGGCGCACCGACGGTGATGATGCACCCAGAAGACGCCGCAAGCCTTTCGATTGTCGATGGCGACGCCGTGACGCTCGGCAACATGCGGGGCGAAACTACGCTGACCGTCAGGGTGTTCGACGGCCTGCGCCGCGGCGTGCTGATCGCCGAGTCCATCCATCCGAACAAGGCCCATATCGGCGGCCGCGGCATCAACATGCTGACCGGAGCCGAAGCGGTTGCGCCGGTCGGCGGTGCGGCATTCCATGACAACAAGGTCTGGGTCAGGAAGGCCGCGCCCGCAGCCTAATTCCCGCTTGCAGTCCACCGCCGTCCTGCCGCAAATGATTGCCAAGCCATTGCAAACAGGTGAGCGGGACAATGACTGACACGAGCAGCGTGATACGCGAAAAGCGCGGACAGGCGTTCTGGATTACCATCAACCGGCCAGACAAGCGTAACGCCATCAATGCCGATGTGGTCGGCGGTATCGCCCGCGGCTATCGCGAAGCGCATGACGACAAGGACATCCGGGTCATCGTGCTGACGGGCGCAGGCGACAAGGCGTTTTGCGCCGGCGCCGACCTGCAGCACAGCGGCGCGGCCTTCGCGACTGATTATTCCAAGCCGAATGTCGATTACGCCGACCTGCTGCGGCTGTCGCAAAGCGCCACCAAGCCCGCAATCGCGCGGGTGGGGGGCGTCTGCATGGCCGGCGGCATGGGCCTGTTGTGCATGACCGACATGGCGGTCGCCGCCGACCACGTGATCTTTGGACTGCCAGAAGTGAAGGTCGGTGTGTTCCCGATGCAGGTGTTGAGCCTGCTGCAGTCGATCGCGCCAAAGCGGCTCGTCAGCGAATGGTCGCTGACCGGCGAGCCGTTCGACGCGCACATGGCGCAGGCTGCCGGGCTCCTGAATTACGTCGTGCCCTCGGCCGAGCTCGACGCCAAAGTCGACTGGCTGGTCAGCCGCATCGTCGATAAGTCGCCGACTGCGATCCGGCGCGGCAAATATGCGATGCGGGCGATCGCCTCGATGTCGTTCGACGAGAGCATCGCCTATACCGAAAGCCAAATCGCGCTGCTGGCGATGACGGAAGACGCCAAGGAGGGCCTCAAGGCCTTCGGCGAGAAGCGCAAGCCGTCATGGCCGGGCAGATAGGTCATTCAGAGAAAGGACTAGGGCTGGATTCCTCCGAACGTTCCCTTCTTCTCCACGCCTCGACGGGGCACGCCATCCCGTTTCGATCCCTCGCGCGATGATGAGTCGCTCGCCGGAGGCACTCGCCTTCGGGGCCCGCCGTCATTTCATGCCGGCGTCGCTATCACTCCCCCTCTGCGGGTGCCTTCTTAACCGGTCTCGCGACTGCAGTCGGTCCCGCGTCCCGCCGCGGTTACCGCGTCGGCGCTATGCTGACGCTCCTGCGGCTGCCTCTTTCTCCGGCCTGCGCTTCGCTTCGGCGCGATTTCTCCGGCCAAACTGACACGCGACCCATAAATAGTCCATTTAAGGTAATACGGTCTATTTATGTAGAGAATGTTGAACAGCATTCGGGCAAAGAGTTCTTTTAGATCTCCCTTGGCGCCTGAAACCGATGACGAATGATGGTCGCGAGTTGCTTGCCACTTGCCGATAGAAGGCCGGCGACGACGGGTTCTGTTTGATTTGAACCCTTTTGCCTTCCTAGAAGCACCGAAAGCCCCTAACCAAGTTGATTGACTCTAGAAATCTTCTCAAGCGTGCCTCGTATAGTCGATGCTACTCATGTTGGAGAGGGGAAGGCCCGTGCGAAGAAACCTGTGTCATTTCAGCCGTCGGTTGCGAGCCGTACGTGAGAGAGTGAGAGGGGAATCGGATTCTCGTGACGGGTTGGAGGTCGAGAGAGAGGCTTTCGGCCGCCCGTCGCGGAGAGTCGAACATGACAAGCATCAAACTCAGACCGTCCGGTGATATTCCCTTCAACAAGTTTGCCTTGGGTCAGCCCAACGTCTGCCGCGCGAAGGCCGGCATCTCGGTGCCCGGCCGAAGGGGGGAATGATCATGAAGAGGCATGGTGCGGAGCTGGCATTTCGCCTGGCGCATGAGGCCGAGGCGGTATGCCGTCACTATCTCTCTAACGGCCGGCGCATTGGCAATTATTGGCAAGTCGGCGACGCCAGGAACACAACTGGCCGCTCAATGTTATTGGGAGTAAGGAAACCAAGCTCGCCCATCAGTCGTCCCGGCGGAAGTTCGACGTCGATTTCCCTGACCAAAAACTTTCCTGTGACCGTCAAGAACATTTCGGTGGCCGCATCATCCTTCTTGAACAATTTATCGCCCCGGCGATATTTGCGCTCGGTCATGAAAGGTTTGAGCCATTCCAATGAGGTATCGCCCTCCGTCGCGATACGTGCCCTCTTGATCAGATTGAGCATTTGACGGAGGCGAATTGCATTGATAGGCAGCAACAGCAGATACAAGATAAAAGTCGCGACGTTTCCTGAAAGCGCGCCAAAGGCGACGAAGAATGTACAGCCGGCCATGTTCGCGACGCGCAGCGGCACCATTGTATGCATCAGCAAGGTAGCGACAAGAAAGATGGCGCCAACCAGAGCGAACATGTTGGCAAGCGTAATGTTGGCTAGCACAATTTCCAGCAGCCGATTGAATAGTGCGTCGTAGGTGATGCTGTTGGGATCGAGGCCCATCTGAACCAGAATCTTTGCGATCCTGAGGTTGTCCGCCGCCGTATCAAGAATGCGGTTTAGTATCGTCGAAAAATCTGCACTGCTCGACTCCATCGGATCTTCCCCCGCGCAAAGCCGTCGGTATTTCGGTCGGATAACGCTTGTTGAGAACGCTGTTCAAAGAACGCAGCGCTTCCGACGAGGTGATCGATTAACCCTTAACGTTTCGCCTGCCATTTGGGCTCCTTCAGGAGCATTCGTTTGGCCTTCTTCTCCGCACGCTTCTTGAGATCGGCCTTAATCTTATCGATCAAAGTCCGTGTTCCCGGCGTCCAAACTTTGAGGGTCGAGTTCACTTTCGCCTCGACTTCATCGCTTCGTTTTCTTTGCAACCTTCTTAGCGGTCGTTGCTGACTTCTTGACGGTTTTCTTAGCCGCGTTCTTACCAGACTCTTTTGGCGCGTTCTTCGAAGTTGATTTCTTTCGACGAGGAATTACCACAAATGGCGGCATCATAGGGTCGGCTAGTAAACCGTCACCGGCCATCGGCATATAGGTGACGGGTTGTTCGCCCGGCTTCACGGGGTCTGGCTCCATTGCATGTTGCACGGCGTCCGATACCGTGGTTGTTATGTTTTCGACGGCGTCGTTGACCTTATCGACCAACTTCTCGATTACGTTTTTATCCTTGTCGTCGTCCATCGCGCCCTCCAGGAGTGGAATGCGGGCATGACACTGCTGGCCGCCCGTCGGTAGCTATTGATTCTTTGCTGGTGCGCCCGGAAGCACGGCTGCCACACCTTCCGGATTGATGTTGAAGGCCAAGAATATCAACGGCTCGTCGCCTGGGTTTCCCCATTGGTGCACGAGGCCGTAGGGTTCATAGATCAAAGAACCCGGTCCCCTTGCTTCTGTCTTACCGTCGACCGTGTTGGCCCCGGTGCCGGAGATGATAAAATATAGAGCCGCGCCTGACCGATGGTGTGGAGGGTTGGAGGGCATCCGTGCCGGAAATGTGACTCGCGTGAGATTGAGATCATAACCGCCTGGCTTCAGGTCGGGGATCGGATTCGCTGTGCGATACAATTCTCTCACGGCGGCAGGTGCCGTCTCGGCAGGCCGACCCAAGTCCACGGCGGGCGCGAGGAAGAAGTGGAGGAAAGTCGATGGCCCTCCGCTGCCCGCCGTTAGCGCCGCGGTCTTTCCGCCGGCGATGAACAGCCCCTCTCCGGCGTTGAGCATTTTGGCCTTGCCATCGAGCGCGACCTCGGTCGATCCTGACATCTGGTAGAGGATGCCGTTGGCTCCCAAAACGCCGCTCTTCTCATCCGGCTGAAGAGTGACGCTCACTGCTTTGAAATGGAGCGGCACGTCTGTGACGGTCGGCAGTTTGGTTGCGGCGATCACTGTTCGTGTAATTGCCGGTGGAGCGGGGGTGATTTGTGCGGTCCCGGAGGCGGGAAGCGCCATCGCGCCGAGCAACAGTAGTCCGGTTGTCCTGAATTGCATGATTGCCTCCCAGGTTCAGCGGATAATCGGAGCACCATACGCTCTCCCAGCGCTTCTTGGAATGGGAGGCCGCTTCGAGCTGCTATTGGACGGAAACCGGGAGCAAAGGCCGAGCGAAACTGAGTTCGTGGCCGTCGGGGTCAATTAGGTGGAAGAAGCGCTCACCCCATTCGGCATCGCGGGGCACCGTAGCTGGCTGGTATCCCGCTGCGAGCGCACGGTCGTAAAGTGCGTCAACATCGGCAACGTAGAAGATTACCCGCCCCCACCAGGACCAGCGCCGCTCGGCTGGCTGGGCGATGAGGTTAAGAAAGCTCGCCCCTGCTCGAAAGCTGGTGAGGGACGACCCTTCGCCGTCATGCAGGACCTCAAACCCCAGCGCGCCGTAGAACCGGACAGCTCGTGGCATTTCGTGGGTGCCCAGTGTGACCGCGCTGATCCCCTCGATCATGGACAGAACTCTCCTGTTTCATTTCCCCGCGCCGCTTGTAGCCGACACTTCTCCACGGGTCAGAACAAAGCCGAGTGCGCGACGTACGGGCTGACCGTCGCCTCATGGATCGACTGGGGCAGGAATAACCGCAATGGACGAAGCCGGTTCATCGGATAACCTAAACGAACGGCGCTCAACAGCTAGTGGCCACGTCGTCGCTTGCGCAAGAGTTGGCGTCGAACAGCCAGGCTGCATCAAGGGTTCAGATCCTCAGTGGTCACTACAACACCGCGGTCAGAGTGCCCCTCCCGTTGCAACTTCGCGCGAGCGAGATGTTCGATCTCGGCTCGGTGCCTTACAAAGATAGCGATGAGTTGTGCATGGCCTGCGTCCC
>NZ_LLXX01000136.1:0-6796 GCF_001440405.1 Bradyrhizobium valentinum | reverse complement strand
GAAATGGACGTAATCGCCGCCAGCAACAACCATGAGAATGGTCCTCAGACGGGGGTAAGACTAACATATGGTGGTTTATCCGGCCTCCTACAAGCGAGGGCTGCATGAGCGCATCAATCTGCCAGCGCCCATCTTCCCTAGACCGCCGCGATAAGCGTTTGGGCAATGGCCAAGCCCGCTCGCGTCGGCATCGGATCAAGCCTGCCGCAGGTCCAATTCGGCCCCGTTCCTTTAGGGAACAGGCGAATTAACGCGCTAAATGCATCGCGTGTGCGGATCCATCGCCAGAAGCCGAAGGCACTCGGCCAAAAGTTCGGCTGCGGATTTATGCGGCATCTCTCCATCAAGGTTCTCCGGCTTCGGGAGTGCTGTGGGGTGCCGTGGCGCGCCTTTTTCTTTGCAGTAATGGGTTGCTCCGGACTTGCCCGGACCGGAATCGCACCAATCTAATAGGCATCGCTTTATATGGAGTAGCAGCGATGGCAGGGCTCAAGACCCCGCGTCAGCTGGCAGACCGGATGCGCGATCATCGCGCGCAGCACCGCGCCCGCGATGGTTTCGTGCGAGAGACCTTCACCCAGCGCCGTGACGACGCCCGCCAAACGGTCAGGGAGTTCCTCGATCACTACCCGAAGCCGGCCTACATGAGCGAGATCGAGCACTGGCGCGAGCTGCCAGGCGGGGAGATCGAGTTCACGATGAGGCGGCTGCGAACGGCAGTCTGAACGGGGACGACCCCGAAATCAGATAGTCGCATCGTGCATGAAGAGACCTGTGGAAATTGCCGCTGCTGCCGCAGCTCTAGCTTCGGCCGTCGTGACGCTTGCATCCTGCCGGCTTGCATCCTGCCGAATTCGGATCGTTCGTGGTCATGGTGAACCGCCCCGAAACTGCGGGACGATGGCGCCTGAGGCTGATTGGCTGCGGCCGGCATGACGAAGGAAGCAGCGTTGCTGCTTTTTGACTCAGTCCCTGTCACCGTAAGCACAATCTGCCGGATCAGCTTCGTGTGCGCCCAAGCTCGGATCGAAGCGGAATAGCGTAGAGCAATAGGGGCTGACGATCTCACTGGCATCGCCCATCTTGAGGAAGATGTGTGGGTGATCTTGTGGCGGTTTATCCCCAATGCACTTGAACTCGCGGCAGCCAATGCGGACGATCGGCACCCCGACTTCGTTATGAAACGTCGGATAACTTTCCATCTGCAGTGCGCGGCTTAGGCGCCCGATCGATGATGCGAAGTGCCGTGCATGGATCGTCGAGCGAGGGCTCGATCAGCACCCGGTGAGCGGCGCCCCTCTCGCGTCGTTCGGTTGCCGTAAAACGTACCCATAGCGACACGTCCATCGTCAGTTTCTCCCACCAAGGGAGAGGTTGGAAGCTAACGCACCTGTAGAGACGCCGGGGTCGGCATCGCCGCGACGGGGTGCTTCACTGCGTTCTGCACCTTCTCGAAGGCGCTCACCTCGATCTGGCGCACGCGCTCGCGGGAGACGCCGAATTCCTCGGCCAGCTCCACAAGCGTGATCTGTTCCTCGGCGAGCCGGCGCGTCTCGAAGATGCGCCGCTCGCGCTTGTTGAGCACGGTGAGCGCATCGGACAGCGTCTTGCGGCGGTTATCGAACTCCTCGCCGGCGGCGAGCGTCGTCTCCTGGTCCGGGGATTCGTCCACCAGCCAGTCTTGCCACTCGCCGGAATCGCCGTCCTCGCGGATCGCAGCGTTGAGCGAGGCGTCGCCGCCGAGCCGCCGGTTCATGCAAATCACGTCCGTTTCGGTGACGCCGATCCGCCGGGCGATAATCTTCACCTGGTCCAGCCGCATATCGCCATCGTCGAGGATGGAGATTTTGCTCTGGGCCTTGCGGAGGTTGAAGAACACCTTCTTCTGGTTGGCCGTGGTGCCCATCTTCACCAGCGACCACGAGCGCAGGATGTATTCCTGGATCGCCGCCTTGATCCACCACACGGCGTACGTGGCGAACCGGAAGCCCTTCTCCGGCTCGAAGCGCTCGACCGCCTGCATCAGGCCGACATTGCCCTCGGAGATCGCCTCGGAGATCGGCAGGCCGTAGCCGCGATGGTCCCTGGCGATCTTGGTCACGAGCCGCAGATGGCTGGTAACCAGCTTGTGCGCCGCGTCGCGATCGCCGTGCTCGCGCCAGCGCTTGGCTAGCATGTATTCTTCCCGGCGTTCCAACATCGGGAACCGCCGGATTTCCTCAAGATAACGGGTGAGGCCGGGTTCGGCTGTAAGGATCGGCAGGGCCGCGTTGCGGGCCATGATCAAGCCCTCAAACTAGTTTCGAAACAAAATTATCTGCATCCAATCGGTTGTCAAGTTAATTTCGAAACGCTATTATATCTCGAAGAGGCAAACATGTCAGCGCGCGAAACGGCAGAGCTCCTGCTGCAGGCGGGACGGCTCGTACAAGCTGAGGGCTATGACGGCGAGCTCAGTCCGGCCCAATGGATGGCGCTCCGCTTCTTCGCCCGTGCCAACCCGTTCTCGCGGACCCCGTCGGCATTCGCGGAATTTCAAGCGACAACCCGCGGCACCGCAACACAAGCCATTAAGGCGCTTGAAGCGGGCGGGTACTTGGTCCGACAGCCATTCAAGACGGACGGGCGAAGCGTAAGTCTGCGACTGACGAGCAAGGGCAAAAAAGCCCTTGCACGCGATCCGTTCGAAGTTCTGGTGCGCGCCGTGGATTCGCTCGACGCGACAGAGCGAACTGCGATGCGTCGCGCCCTGCACCAAGTGTTGTCCACTCTAGCTACGAGTGGGGCGCATCGGCGCTTCGGTGTCTGCCAGGACTGCACGTACTTCGGCAGAGAGATGTGCGGCAACCTGCCGAGCACGGGCCCCTCGGCCGCTGAATGCCTGCTCCTCGGTGTTCCGATTCAGCCAGAGGACGTAGGTCTTCTGTGCGTCCATTTTCAACCAATGAACGAGCACCGCAAGGACGGACACCATGAATGAGTTCACCACTGCGATCTGCTGAAAGGACGCTTAATTGACCTTCGTCGTCAACGAGAGGGCGCAGAGCTTTGGGGTGATCTCTGTCGCTCATGCGCAAATCGCTTTCGGGAAATCTACTCTCTTCACGCGGGCCAATTCGGCGAGATCACAATCCCGCATTTTCTGTTCGCCGAAGTGATCGAATAATTTTAGTTGTTTGCTGCGGTGCATGAGTCTCCGAATCTGGCACGAGACGGACATCGCATCGGCTGTCGCCGATGTCCGTTCTTCGGGGTAGAGCGGAAATCGCTGGGATTTGCGCCGAAGTCCGAAGGTGACTGCGATAAAGCAGACATAGGAATGGAGCTAGCGGGCTTCCGATGATCGTTTGTTCCTGCAACGTCCTAAGCGACACCGAGGTGCGAACTGTCGCCAACACTGCGACGCGCCGAACCACCAGCTATGTCTATAGCTGCCTTGGCTGCAGAGCCCGCTGCGGTCGCTGCGCCCGCAACATCCGAGAAATCATGGACGAGGTTTTTGACGGAGCGAAAGTCGGTCGTGCGGATGGCGGCGCCGTACTCGCTGCGCCCGCGGACAAGCAGCCCTAGGCTTCAATGGTGCCGCCATCCAGTGGCATCGTTCAGACTAAATTTTCTAGAGTCTGAACCATGGCCAAAACAGGAGCGTGGTTATGAAGGGTGATGCAAAGGTCGTCGAATTTCTAAATAAGGCGCTGCGGCATGAATTGAATATTGGTTGCACTACCGGCTGCTCGACAATTGGGGTTACAAGGATCTGGCCAAGCAGTGGCGTAAGGAATCGATCGAAGAAATGGAGCACGCTGACAAGCTGGTCGTGCGAATCATTTTCCTCGAAGGTTTCCCGAACCTGCAACTGCTCGATCCCCTGCGCATCGGTCAGAACGTCAAAGAGGTGCTTGACTGCGACCTGGCGGCGGAGATTTCCGCCCGCACGCTCGACCAGGAAGCCGCAACGGGTTGAAATTCCGCAGCGCAGGGTCTCCTGCACCACCGAGGTGTGCTATCCTTTCCCTGGAGGACAAGAGGCCGACCAGGTGCGAATGAAACGACGCGCGTTCATCACGCTGCTCGACGGCGCTGCAGCCGCGCCGGATTGGCGTCATGATCGCCCTCCCGGAGGGAGATCCGGAATTGAAAAAGCGGCTCGCGGCGTTCCGGCAACGGCTCCGGTCAAACTGAGAAGACGCAGCACCACGACGGCACAGCGAGGAGCCTAGCAAGATGGTCTAGTAGGGGCCTCCATTCAAAGGCACTCGCGCTGAATGACTAGACTCTGCAACACAAGGAGGAAAAAATGAAAATGTTACCTCAAGTCTTGTTTTGGTTGGGACTAATTTCTATCCCGTTCGCATGGGTGGTATGGTACTTTGGGCCACAGCTTGAAGTCCTAAGGCCAGTCCTTGCCAGTATTAGCGATCCTGCTTTAAGAGCGGCTTTGCAAGAAGCCCACGCAGAGCGGTTGGGAATTTGGGTCGGTGTTTGGCCAGTATCACTCCTGGTATTGAGTCAAATCCTGGAAACGAAAATGCGGGGATAAAAACGCCGTCGCCGCTGCTGACGAACGATTGGCTCTCGATTGGTAGAGTTGAACGATCTTCGCGTATGCGCGGCAATATCCCGAGCACTTTGGAATCGAGCGCAATGTAGTTGCGTATACGTCTGCCCCAGCGTTGCGCGAACTCGATCGCTTTCGGAGGAGATGGAGAGCTAGACAAGCCGGTCGCCTTCCTCCACGACGACCTCCATCGCTTTCGTATCGACCATCCGCTCTTCAGCGCCAAGACCAATCGGCGGTTCCCGCCCGTCGCACTGCCCAGGCTCGATACCAGCACTATCTCTTTCCATCGAGCGTGACGCAGTAGAACAGCGCCGATCAGTATCGAGGCAAAAGGAATTGTCATCGATACTATGAAGATCAATGCGATGATCCCGACCGTGAGGAGCAGGTAAGTGCGCTCGGGCATCGCTTCCTGTAGATAAAACTTGCATCGCAGTCTCTAATTACGATGCGAGGACCAAATATTAATACGCCCCCAAGCACCAATAGAATTGACCTGGCTCAAAGTGCACATCGAGTAAAATCACTGCAATCCTACGCACGTCGTTTGCTGCGGTGCATGAGTCCGGAATTAGCACCTTTGAGACATGCTGACCGGCTCCTGGATTGTCCGCTTGTTGGGGAAGACCGGAAGTGACCGGCGCACGGTCAAAGTGACGCGAATCCAACTGAGACCTTATCCCGCCGAGGCTGAAATCGTCCCGTCGCACACTCCTTCGGCATTCACTCCAGAACATCATAAGTAGACTTGGCGGCCTGCCTTCGGGCGAATCGCGCTATTTGTCTACCTTTTCACCTGAACAGGGCGGGAGGTCGGCTTGCTGGCCTCCCGCTTTCTGTTGTCGCATGACGACTGGCGCTGGGCGGCTGACTCCTCCTCATCGCCGCCGTTTAGTCGCAGCGGCGCTCCCTGCGCGTGATCCTGCGGCCGTCGTTCCGTTCAATCGTGATGGTCTCCATGCGGCAGCGGTGTCGTGGGCCGATGGTGACATCACCTGGACCGACGCCAACAGTGGCGTTGGAGTCGTACCCCCGACGTTCCCTATAGTAGCCGGGGTCGCGGTCGTCGAGGTGCCGCCCGGTCTGCATATCTACTTGGGTCATCTTGACGCCTTGAGCCTTGGCCGGAATGACGAGCGGAGCAGTCAGCACCGCTGCGGCTGCCAACACGGCAAGAGCGATCTTCATCATGTTGGAGGCCCTCCTTGGGGCTTGATTTCGTGGTGCAACGGGCACGAACGCTGAGGGTTCCACCGCACGGCAGCGGGAGCAACTGTGATCAGTCTGGTCGGAGGTGCGGTGATGCCTGTAGCCGGAACAGGCCGATCGCCAGGTTGTTTCTGTCCAGCCCGATAGGTAGTGCCGTTTAGCGTCACCCAATGCGTCCGCAAGCAATGCCTGTGGTAACTTGATCATCGGGCATTCGCAGGCTGGAAAATGGCGATAGCCCACTGCCTGCCAGTTCGCTCCAACTGGAGTGACAAAACATGGATCCATCGGTCACTGATTTCATCGCGAGGGAAGCGCGCTTTGGCGCCCAGAACTACGAACCGCTCGGCGTCGTTCTGTCGCGCGGCGAGGGCGTCTTTGTTTGGGATACGCAGGGCCATCGCTACCTCGATTGCCTCTCCGCTTATTCCGCGGTGAATCAGGGCCACTGCCATCCGAAGATCTTGGCCGCGATGGTGGAGCAGGCGGGCCGGCTGACGCTGACGTCGCGCGCCTTTCACAACGACCAGCTGGCCCTCTTTTACGAAGAGATCGCGGCGCTGACCGGCTCCCACAAGGTGCTGCCGATGAACAGCGGCGCCGAAGCGGTGGAGAGTGCGATCAAGTCGGTGCGCAAATGGGGCTATGAGGTGAAGGGGGTGCCAGACGGGCAGGCCGAGATCATCGTCTGCGCCGATAATTTTCACGGCCGCACCCTTGGCATCATTGGCTTCAGCACCGACCCGGCGGCACGTGACCATTTCGGACCGTTCGCGGCGGGCTTCAAGATCATCGCCTTCGGCGATGCCACGGCGCTGAAGAGGGCAATCACGCCCAATACGGTCGCCTTTTTGGTCGAACCGATCCAGGGAGAAGCGGGCGTCGTCATCCCACCGTCAGGTTACTTTACAGAAGTGCGCGAACTCTGCACTGCAGATGACGTGATGCTGATTCTGGACGAGATCCAGACCGGGCTCGGCCGCACCGGCAAGCTGCTCGCGGAACAGCACGAGGGCATCGAGGCGG
>NZ_LLXX01000135.1 GCF_001440405.1 Bradyrhizobium valentinum | reverse complement strand
CGGCGCTCCGGCCGCGCAAGCCCCGCCGGCTGGCGCTCCCCCGGCCGGCGGGGCTCCGCCGCAGGAACAGCAGGTCCAACTGATCTACGCCCCCTGGACCAAGTTCTGCCTCAAGGGTCAGGAAGCCAACGCCAAGCAGGTGTGCTTCACCGGCAAGGACGGTCGCATCGAGTCGGGCCAGCCGGTCATTGCCGCCGTGATCATCGAGCCGGAAGGCGAGCCGAAGAAGCTCCTGCGCGTGACCCTTCCGCTCGGCATGCAGCTCGTGCACGGAACCCGGATCATCGTCGACAGCAACGCGCCGCAGCAGAGCCCCTATGTCATCTGCTTCCAGAACGGTTGCATGTCCGACTACGAAGCCACCCCTGAGCTGATTGCCAACCTGAAGAAGGGCCAGAACCTCGTTGTTCAGGCTATCAATTCCAACGGCGCGCCGCTGACGCTGCCGCTGCCGCTCGCGGGTGAATTCGCCAAGGCCTATGACGGCCCGCCGACCGATCCGAAGCAGTTCGAGGAAAACCAAAGGAAGTTGCAGGAAGAGCTGCAGAAGCGGGCTGAAGAGCAGCGCAAGAAGCTCGAGCAGCAGGGGGCTGGCGCTGGCGCCAACCCGGCGGCGAAGTAAGCGCCGCGTCGTTCGACAAAACACAAAAGGCGCCCGACCGGGGCGCCTTTTTCGTTGCCGGCACAGAGATGGCTAGTTCAGCGATGGATTGCGCGGACGGTAGCCGCCCGACTTGTCCTTCACGAAAATCTCGGCCACCTGCGAATGCCGGATCGGTTCGCCGGAATCGTCCGGCAGCAGGTTTTGCTCGGAGACGTAGGCGACGTATTCGGACTCCGAATTTTCCGCGAGCAGGTGATAGAACGGCTGATCCTTGTGAGGCCGGACCTCCTCAGGGATCGACAACCACCATTCCTCGGTATTGTTGAATTCCGGATCGATATCGAAAACCACGCCGCGGAATGAAAACACCCGGTGGCGGACGATCTGCCCGATCTGAAATTTGGCGGTGCGCGCTTTGATCATGTCCCGTCGAATAGACCATGATTGTGGCCGATGCTAGGGGCAATAGGACGAATTAACCTTTACGTGTGGTCGCCAGATTTGACGCCATGCCCTCGAAATTACTAACGAAAAGACGTTTCCGAGATGGTCGATATCCTCAACCTAGCGCTTCCCTATTTCGGCCTGATCTTCATCGGCTTTGCCTGCGGCAAGACCAAAGGGCTGCCGGAATCAGGCCTCGCCTGGATGAACTTCTTCCTGCTCTATGTTTCTCTGCCGGCGTTGCTGTTCGGCATCATGTCGGAGACGCCGTTTTCCGAACTGAACAACCCACCATTCCTGATCGCGACCACGCTGGCAACCGTGAGCGCGTTCGTGCTTGCGATGGTGACCGGCCGCTTCATCGGCGAACTGTCGCTGCGCAAGGCCACCATTGCGGGCCTTGCCGGCGCTTACGGCAATATCGGCTATATGGGACCTGGGCTCGCGCTCGCGGTGCTCGGCAGCAAGGCGGCGGCGCCTACGGCTTTGATCTTCTGCTGCGACAGCATCTTCCTGTTCTCGATCGTGCCGCTCTTGATCGCGCTAACCGATCGCAAGCATCCGTCGATGTTGCACGCCGTTGGCATCGCGGCACGGCAGATCATCATGAACCCGCTGATCATGTCGGCCGCCGCGGGCGCACTTGCGGCGGCGCTGCATATCCAACTGCCGGTCGCGATCGGCAAGACGCTGCTGTTCCTGCAGAACGCCGCGGCGCCGACGGCGCTGTTCGTGGTTCGTGCTGGGCGTTACCGTGGCGCTGCGCCCGTTCGATCGCGTACCCTGGGAAGTGCCCGGCGTGATCGCGATCAAGCTGCTGGTCCATCCGCTCATCGTGTTTGGATTGATGCTGCTGTTCGGCCCGTTTGCGCAGCCCTGGGCCGCGACCGCTGTCCTGATGGCCGCGCTGCCGCCGGCGCTGAACGTGTTCGTGATCGCCCGGCAGAACAACACCTGGATCGAGCCGGCGTCCGTCGCCGTCCTGATCGGGACCTTCGCCTCCGTGGTCACGCTGACCAGCGTGATGTGGTTCATCCAGAGCGGACGGCTGGTGTTTCCGTAAGTGTGGCGCGGAGATACAAAATCGCGAAAACAACCCCATGCAAAGTAGAGTTGGGCCAGGTCGCAGCCCTCACGCTGGCGTCCGGAGCTAGCTCACGCGCTTCCAGGTGGGCGCCAGTCCCTCGCGCATCGCGAGCCGCCGCAGCGGGCCGAACGAACCGAGCAGGTGCATGCCCGCCGCCCGCAGCGATTGCAGGGGCAGGAACGCGCTGAGCAATGAACGGTTTGCGACATCGATGGCAATCAACCGGCTCGCGACGTCGGCGCGACGGGCGGACTGATAGCGCGCCAGCACCGCCGGCGATCCCGGATCCTCCCCGAGCGAGATCGCACTGCCCGCGATGTCGGCGATATCGGCCGCATCGCGCAATCCCATGTTGAGGCCCTGCGCGCCGATCGGCGGCACCACATGGGCGGATTCACCGACCAGCGCGACACGATGGCGGGCGAATTGGTCGGGACGTTCGATCGTCAGTGGAAAGACGTTGCGCCCGGCTTCAACCTGGACGCGGCCGAGAATGGAGTGCGACTGCCTTTCCGCAGCCTCCGACAATTCGTCGTCGCTGAGCGACATAAGCCGCTCGGCTTCCCTGGTCCCCGAAACCCACACCACGCTGCAGCGGTTGCCGGGCAGGGGGACGAATACGCACGGGCCTTGCGAGGTGTGAAACTCGGTGGAGATGCCGTTATGCGGCCGCGAATGGGTGATGTTGAAGGTCAGCGCCGATTGATGCAGGTCGCGCCGGCTAATCCCGATTCCGGCCGCCTCGCGGGAAGGCGACTGCCGGCCGTCCGCGCCGATCACCAATCGCGCGGCCAACTGCTCGCCCTTGCCGGTCCGGACGGCAACGGCCGCATCCCGCGGGTCAATCGTTGCCGCCTCATCGTCAAATCGGGTCAGGTTCGAAAGCCCGGCGGCACGCTCCTCGAGGGCGACCATCAGCGAGCGGTTGTCGATGTTGTAGCCGAACTGTTCGAGACCGATCTCTTCCGAGGTGAACCGCACCTCGGGCGCACGGATCAACCGGCCGGTGTCGTCAACGAGGCGCATGGTCCGCAAGGCGGCCGCCTTGTCCCGGCAGCGGGACCAGACGTCCAGGCGTTCGAGCAGATAGGTGGAAGCCCCGAGCAGCGCCGTGGTGCGGTTGTCGGCATAGGGGACGCGGCGCGCGAGCAGGGCGGTCTTCGCGCCAGTTGCGGCCAGCGCGATGGCCGCGGTTAACCCCGCCGGCCCGCCGCCGATCACGGCGGCGTCATAAAGTTGCGATGCATCGTTCATACTGGGACAATTGACGTTCGGACCGGCATTTTCAAGCCATCAACCGGCCGAAATGTTTCCGCCCAATCGCGCGGCCGAACGCCGCAAGCGCCGATATGCAAACCGGGGCGATTCCTGATAGCACTGCTCGAGCAATGGACCAGACAACCGAACCAGTTTCCGTCCCGGCGACCAGCCGAATGCGGACCGCAGCATTCGCCGTACATATCTTCACGGCGATGGGCGCCGGCATCGCGCTGCTTGCAATGCTGGAAGCCGTACGCGAGCACTGGGCCAGCATGTTCGGCTGGCTTGGCGTCGCCCTGATCATCGATGCGATCGACGGTCCGCTGGCGCGAAAACTGGAGGTCGTTCGGTTGCAGCCGAATTGGTCGGGCGAGGTGCTCGATCTCGTCGTCGATTACGTGACCTACGTCTTCGTTCCGGCCTATGCCATCACGGCGAGCGGGTTGCTGCTGCCGGTAGCGGCGCCAATCCTCGGCATCGGCATTATGGTGTCGGGTGCGCTTTATTTTGCGGACAAGCGCATGAAGGCGTCAGACAATCATTTCCGCGGTTTTCCCGCGCTATGGAACGCCGCGGCGTTTTATCTGTTCTTGTTGCACCTGCCGCCTGTGCTTTCCAGCCTCGGCATCGCAGTCCTGATCGCGCTGACATTCGCGCCGTTTCATGTGTTGCATCCGATCCGGGTGGTGCGTCTGCGCTGGCTGACCCTGTGGCTGATGGCCATCGGAGCCGTGCTGGCGATCTACACGCTCATCTGCGATTTCAACGTGGGCGCTCCCGTCGTCGCCGGGCTTTGCGCCATTGGGGCGTACGTAATAGGAAGTGACGCCGTGATCCGGCAGATCAAGTCGTTCAAGGCATGATGGAATTATTGACGAGCCCGGAAGCCTGGGCGGCGCTAGTGACCTTGACGGCGCTGGAGATTGTGCTCGGCATCGACAACGTCATCTTCATTTCGGTGATCGTGTCACGCATCCCTCCGGTGCAGGCGAAGCGCGCGCGCCAGATCGGTCTGCTGTTGGCGCTGGTGTTCCGCATCGTGCTGCTCAGCGTGCTGGTATGGTTGATCGGCCTGACGGAGCCCATCGTGACCGTAAGAAGCGTCGATCTTTCCTGGCGCGACATCATCCTGATCGCCGGCGGCGCCTTCCTGATCGCGAAGGCGACGCATGAAATCCATGCCGAAGTCGAGGCGAGCGAAGGCGAGCCTGATGCCGAGCCGAGGGCCAGTGTATTCTTCTGGGCGATCATACAGATCATCGTCATCGATATAGTGTTCTCGCTGGACTCCATCATCACCGCGATCGGCATGGCGCAGGATCTCGAAATCATGATCGCAGCGGTCGTGATCGCCTGCATCGTCATGTATGTCTCGTCCGGCCCGGTGGCGAAGTTCGTCGCCAATCACCCGACCACCAAGATGCTGGCGCTGGCGTTCCTGGTGCTGATCGGCGTGGCGCTGGTCGCGGACGGATTCAAATTCCATATCCCGCGCGGCTACATCTATTTTGCCATGTTGTTCGCGGCCGCCGTCGAACTGTTCAATGTGCTCGCCCGGCGCAACCGCAGGAAGGCCGCCAGGTAGCCGGTTTTGGCCGGTGAGTTGACAATACGGCGGCGATGGCTTTCGTTTCGCTTTCAAGTTGGGCGCTTCAGGAAATACCGAGGGAGAGACTGTCATGACCAAGGCCGTGCGAGTGCACAAAGTAGGGGGTCCGGAAGCCCTGGTGTATGAGGACGTGGACGTGGCGGCGCCCGGACCGGGCGAGGTCCGCATCCGCCAGCACGCCGTCGGCCTGAATTTCATCGACGTCTACTTCCGCACCGGCCTATACAAGGCGCCGGGGCTGCCGTTCATCGCGGGCAACGAAGCCGCCGGCGAGGTCGTGGCCGTCGGCCCCGGCGTCACCAATTTTCACCCCGGCGACCGCGTCGCCTACTATTTCACGCTTGGCGGCTATGCCAGCGAGCGGGTGATCCCGGCGGACAAGCTGGTCAAGCTGCCCGACCACATCACCTACGAGCAGGGCGCGGTCCTGATGCTCAAGGGGCTGACGGTCTGGTACCTCCTGCACAAGACCTTCAAGGTCGAACCCGGCCACCGCGTGCTGATCCATGCCGCCGCAGGTGGTATCGGCCTCTTGGCCTGCCAGTGGGCAAAGGCGCTCGGTGCACATGTGATCGGCACCGTGGGCTCCAAGGCGAAGGCCGATCTCGCGCTCTCCAATGGCTGCGACCACGTCATCCTCTACAATGAGGAAGATTTCGTGGCCCGGGTAAAGCAGATCAGCCGCAACGAGCTCTGCGATGTCGTCTATGACGGCGTCGGCAAGACCACCTTCCCGGGCTCCCTGTCGTGCCTGCGGCCCCGCGGCCTGTTCGTGAGCTTCGGCAACGCCTCCGGCCCGGTGCCACCGTTCCCGCTCGCCGAACTCAACAACCACGGCTCGCTGTTCGCGACGCGGCCGAAGCTCAACGACTACGTCTCTACCCGCAAGGAATTGCTCGAAGGCGCCGACACACTGTTCGCCGCCGTCATCAACGGCAAGCTCCACGTGCCGATCAACCACGCCTACGCGCTGAAGGACGCGGCGAAGGCACATACGGAGCTTGAGAGCCGCGCGACGACGGGCGCTGCGATCTTGCGGCCGTAGGTCCTTCGTCATTCCGGGGCACGCGAAGCGTGAACCCGGAATCTCGAGATTCCGGGTTCGATGCTACGCATCGCCCCGGAATGACGTGAGAGGTTACGCCACCCGTCTCGCCGCACCCGCCTTCACCAAAATCGCATCAAGACAATCGATCATCAGCGATATCTCCTCGCGCGTGACGTTGAGCGCCGGCATGAAGCGGAGCGCATCGGGCTGCGGCGAGTTGATCAGCACGCCGTCCGCAAGCGCTTCGGCCACGATCGCGGCGCCGATCGGCAGTTTCAGGTCGAGCGCCAGCAACAGTCCGCGGCCGCGGACTTCGCCGAGGCCGTGCCGGGCGGACAGTTTTTGCAGTTCGCTTTCCAGAAACAGGCCGGCGTCCGCAGCCGCCTTCAGAAATTCCGGCTTCGAAACCTCCTCAAGCACCGCAAGCCCCGCAGCGCACATCAAGGGATTGCCGTTGAACGTGCCGCCCTGATCGCCGTGCTCGAAGCAGGAGGCATGTTCAGTCGCGAGCAAGGCGGCCAGCGGCACGCCGCCGCCGATGCCCTTGCCGAGGGTCATGATGTCGGGCTCGATGCCGGCATGCTCGTAGTGAAACAGTTTTCCGGTGCGGCCCATGCCGGTCTGGATCTCGTCGACGATGAGCAGCAGGCCATGCTCCTTGGTCAGTGCGCGCAACGCCTTCATGAACTCATCGGTTGCCGGCCAGACGCCGGCTTCGCCCTGGATTGGCTCCAGCATCACGGCGACCGTATTGTCCGAGATCAGCGCCTTCACCGAATCGAGATCGTTGAGCTTGGCCTTGCGGAAGCCTGACACTTTCGGCTCAAACAGTGGCTCGAACGCCTTCTTGCCCGATGCCGACATGGTTGCGAGCGTGCGGCCGTGAAATCCGCCTTCGAAGGTGATGATTTCGAACGCGCCGTTCTTGTATTTCGTGCCGTATTTGCGCGCGAGCTTGATGGCGCCTTCATTGGCCTCCGCGCCCGAATTGGCGAAGAACACCTGATCGAAGCAGCTCTTCTCGCGAAGTGCTTGCGCGAGCTTCAGGCTGGGGCCGTTGTAGAAGGCGGGGCTTGGCGTCAGCAACTGCTTTGCCTGCGCCGCGAGCGCTTCGGCGATGACCGGCGGCGAATGCCCGAGGCAGTTGACGGCCCAGCCCTGCATGAAATCGAGATAGCGCTTGCCGCTGTCGTCCCACAGATACGCGCCTTCACCGCGAACGAACACGGCCTGCGGGCGGGCGGTGATGTTCATCAGCGCGTCGAACGGATGGGCAGCGTTGGTCATATCAGGCTCCTCAGGGGTTTTGGGGAAGGGGCAGGCCGAAACGCAAGAAGGCCGCACTTTTGAGGGTGCGGCCTTCTCGAAAACTTTGCTGAAACTAGCTGATCAGCGTTGTCGTCGGACACGGCGCAACCCATCGTCGCTGGAGCGACGACGCAGGCAGGCGCGGCGGTTGGTCCGGTTCAGTTTCATGGCGATGGCCCATACAGCCTGATGGCAGTGGATGTCAAGCGGCGCCGAGCGGTCTAGAACCCCGCGACGCTGCCGTGCAGGTCGTATTGATCCGCGCGCTCGATCTTCGCGGTGACGATTTCGCCGACCTTCAGCGGGCGGCGGCTGGAGAGATAGACCGCGCCATCGATCTGCGGCGCGTCGGCCTTTGAGCGACCCTTTGCGACCGTCGGTCCGACTTCGTCGATGATGATCTGCTGCCTTGTGCCGACCTTGCGCTTGAGGCGGCGGGCGGAGATCTTCTGCTGCCGGGCCATCAGCGCATTCCAGCGCTCCTGCTTGACCTCGTCGGGCACGGCATGGCCGATCGCGTTCGAGGCGGCGCCCGCAACCGGCTCGTATTTGAAGCAGCCGAGCCGATCGATCTCGGCCTCTTCGAGCCAGTCGAGCAGATAGGCGAAATCGGAATCGGTTTCGCCGGGAAAGCCGACGATGAAGGTCGAGCGCAGCGTCAGGTCAGGACATTCCTCGCGCCACTTCTTGATCCGCGCCAGCGTCTTTTCCTGCGCGGCGGGACGCTTCATGGCCCGCAGCACGTCCGGGCTTGCATGCTGGAAGGGAATATCGAGGTAGGGCAGAATCTTGCCTTCGGTCATCAGGGCGATGACTTCGTCGACATGCGGGTAGGGGTAGACATATTGCAGCCGTACCCAAGCGCCGAATTCGCCAAGCTCCTTGGCGAGGTCGAAAAATCTGGCGCGGACCTGGCGATCCTTCCACGGACTTCCCGCATACTTCACGTCGACGCCATAGGCCGAGGTATCCTGCGAAATGACCAGCAATTCCTTGACGCCGGCCGTGACAAGCCTTTCCGCCTCGCGCAGCACGTCATTGGCCGGACGCGACACCAGGTCGCCGCGCAGTTTTGGAATGATGCAGAAGCTGCAGCGGTTGTTGCAGCCTTCGGAAATCTTCAAGTAAGCGTAGTGCCGCGGCGTCAGCTTGACGCCCTGCGGCGGCACCAGGTCCAGATGCGGGTTATGGACCGGCGGCAGAGCGCGGTGCACGGCCTCCAGCACGCTCTCATATTGCTGCGGGCCTGTTATCGAGAGCACGCCCGGATAGGCCGCCTCGATCTGCTCGGGTTCGGCGCCCATGCAGCCGGTGACGATGACCTTGCCGTTCTCGGCCATCGCCTCGCCGATGGCGCCGAGCGATTCCTGCTTGGCGCTGTCGAGGAACCCGCAGGTATTGACAATGACGATGTCGGCCCCGTCATGCTTGCGCGCCAGCTCATAGCCTTCGGCGCGCAGCCGGGTGATAATGCGCTCGGAATCCACGAGCGCCTTGGGGCACCCAAGCGAAACAAAGCTGACTTTGGGCGCAGCGGCCTGTTGCATATCTAATCTGCCTGATTGATGAGCACGAACTAGTCCTAATGGCCCACAATTACAAGGCTTTGCGGGGACTTCTGACGTGCTATGGAAGCCCTGCCGGGTTAAGAGTTGATCGATGAGCGCTGAGTCGTCGCCGAAAATCGTTATTGTCGACGAAAGCCCGATCCGGGCCGCAATCCTGGAGGAGGGCTTGCGGGAGGCGGGCTTTACCGGCGTCGTGCATATCAGCGAAATGCAGAGCCTGCTGGCGCGGATCTATGCGCTCGACCCCGACGTCATCCTGATCGACCTGGAAAACCCCAGCCGCGACGTTCTGGAACAGATGTTCCAGGTCAGCCGCGCGGTGCGGCGGCCGATCGCCATGTTCGTCGACCAGAGCGACGCGGCCTCGATCCAGGCCTCCGTCGATGCCGGCGTTTCCGCCTACATCGTGGACGGCCTGAAGAAGGAGAGGATCAAGCCGATCCTCGACCTCTGCATCTCCCGCTTCAACGCCTTCTCCAAGCTGCAGGACGAACTCGACCGCACCAAATCCGCGCTCGAGGAGCGCAAGGTGATCGATCGCGCCAAGGGAATCCTGATGAAGGTGAAGGGCCTCACCGAAGACGAGGCCTATGTGCTGATGCGCTCCACGGCGATGCGCGAGAAAAAGAAGATCGGCGAGATCGCGCAATCGATCCTGACCGCGTCGGAGCTATTGAAATGACCACACCGCTGCATATCGGCTTCATTCCACTGGTCGACGCGGCAGCGCTGATCATCGCCGTCGACAAGGGCTTTACGGCCGCCGAAGGGCTCGATGTCACGCTGGTGCGGGAAGTGTCGTGGTCCAACGTCCGCGACAAGCTCAATATCGGCCTGTTCGATGCCGCCCATCTGCTAGCGCCCGTGGCGATCGCCTCGAGCCTCGGGCTGGGCCACGTCAAGGTGCCGATCGTGGCGCCGTTCAATCTCGGCCTCAACGGCAACGCGATCACGGTGTCGCCGGCGCTGCACGCCGCGATCATGAGCGAGATCGAGGGCGACGCCGTCGATCCCATGGCCACCGCACTGGCGCTCGCCCGCGTCGTGGCCACCAGGCGCAAGAGCGGCGCGGAACCGCTGACTTTTGGCATGACGTTCCCGTTCTCTACCCACAACTACCAGCTCCGGTTCTGGATGGCGGCGGGCGGGGTCGATCCCGACGAGGACGTTCGTCTGGTCGTGCTACCGCCGCCCTACATGGTGGACAGCCTCGCCAATGGCCATGTCGATGCGTTCTGCGTCGGCGCGCCCTGGAACTCGGTCGCGGTAGATCTCGGCGTCGGCCACATCCTGCATTTCGTCTCTGATATCCTGGTGCGCGCGGCAGAAAAGGTGCTCGCGGTCAGGCAAAGCTGGTCGGAAAAGAATTCGGACGCGCTGGCTGCCCTGATCCGGGCGGCTTCCCACGCCGCCGAATACATCGAGGATGCCGGAAACCGCGCAGAGACCGCGCATGTCCTGGCGCGGCCGGACCGGCTCGGCGTCGGCGCCGAAGTGATCCAGCGCACCCTCGACGGCCGGCTGAAGATTTCACCCGATGGTCAGCGGCGCGAGAGCGGCCGCTATCTTTTGGTCGGGCGCGAGGGCGCGGGTAGGCCCGATCCTGCGCAGGCCGCCTGGCTTTACGCGCAAATGGTGCGCTGGGGTCAGACGGTGATGCGGCCGGATGCGCTCCGAACCGCCATGGGGGTCTTCAGGCCGGACCTCTACGACGCCGCCATGGGGCGCCCGGGCAAGGCCCCAGACGCCTCGGAAGCCATCGGCGCCTTTGCCGGGCCCGCATTTGATCCGGCGGATATAGCCGGACACCTGGCCGCCTTCGGGATCGGGCGCTGGAAGCCCTAGCTCGGCCGGCTGAGGCGTTCGGCGAATGAAGAAGAATGGCCGGTTCCAGCCGAAGCGTTTACCAATCTGGGTTCCAACTGGCTCAAATCGGTCCGAATAAAATTCTCGCGCTGGTCGGGAGGCGGGGAATTTTCCCCTCGAAATGGAGGGCGCCGGAGCGCCAATATCGCTATTTCGGCTGATATCTTGCATCGGAGCGCGAACGATATTCCATATGCAGTCCATGCCGCGTTGGAGATCGATCATGCGCGAACTATCGGCGGAAGCCCGCCTGCACCTTTACGCACGCTCGGTGTCCCGCCGTTCCGGCACCGGGTTTCATATCGCCGCGCTCTACAGCGCGTTCGCGCTCATTGCCGCCATCGTGTTCGGCACGCTGTCGGTTCATCCGTTCTGAGAACGTAACCCGTCACCCTGAGGTGGCCGCGCGTAGCGTGGCCCTCGAAGGGCGACGGCCGGCTGTTCATCCTTCGAGGCTCGCTTCGCTCGCGCCTCAGGATGACGGATAGAGTTGTACTAGCCTGCCGTCTTGAACGGCGCCACCGTTATCCCCGCATCCTTCAAAGCCTGACGCACGCCGCGCGCGATGTCGACTGCGCCCGGCGTATCGCCGTGGATGCACACGGTGTCGGTGCGCATCTTGATCACCTTGCCTGTGACCGAAACCACCGCGCTGTCCTGCACCATCCGCACCACGCGGTCGGCAATCGTCTTCGCATCGTGCAGCACGGCGCCCGGTTTCCTGCGCGACACCAGCGAGCCGTTGTCTTCATAGGCACGGTCGGCAAACACTTCGTGCACCATCGGCAGGTTGGCGGCTTCACCCGCCTGCACCAGCTTGGAATTGGCGAGCACCACGAAAATCAGATTGGGGTCGACCGCCTTGATGCCATTGGCGATGGCCTTCGCGGTCATATCGTCTTCGCAGGCGACATTGGAGAGCGCGCCGTGCGCCTTCACATGCGTGACCTTGTAGCCGGCCGCAGTCGCAATCGCCTGCAATGCGCCGATCTGATAGGCGATGAGGTTCTCGATCTCCGAAGATTTCAAGCCGGGGATCGGGCGCCGGCCGAAACCGTGCAGGTCGCGATATCCAGGGTGGGCACCGACGCTGACGCCGCGCGCTTTCGCAAGCTCAACGGTGCGGCGCATGATGTCGGCATCGCCGGCATGAAAGCCGCAGGCGACATTCACTGACGTCGCAAGCTCGATCATCGCGGCGTCATTGCCCATTTCCCACGCGCCAAACCCTTCGCCGAGATCGCAATTGAGGTCGATGGTTGTCATGATGTTGATCCGCTTCTCGTGAGTGGATTTCGTAACCGTCAGTCCGGGCCCGATGCGTCGGCCAGAGATACTGCGTGCCAGGTTCCGGCATCGACTGCGCTGACGGCGTGGCCCGCGACATTGGCATCGTGCAGCGCGTCGATGTTGAGATCAATGTTTTCGATTGCCCGCAGCCGCTCGGGCAGGGTGCGCAGCAATCCGGCAAATTTGCGCGCCTCGGCCTGCGCTTCCGCCATGCTGACGGCCCGGAAGCGAAAGGCGCGCCCGGCGGGAATCTGCGCGAACCGCCCGAGGTCGGCCGAAATCACGGTTGCGATCTTGGGATAGCCGCCGCTGGTGCCGCGGTCGGGCATCAACACGATCGGCTGGCCATTGCCGGGCACTTGCAGACTGCCGTTGACGGTACCGTCTGAGACGATGTTGTGGCCGTGAAGATGCTTGAGCAAAGGGCCTTCGAGCCGGTAGCCCATGCGGTCGCTGGTTGCCGAAATCTTCCATTCGCTGTCGACAAACAGTTTTTTGGTCTCGTCGGCGAATTCGTCATCCTGCGGACCCCAGACCACGCGGATCGGCGCGTCGGTTGCCGCCGGCAGCTCGATCCTCCGCTCCGGCGCGCTGCTTGCCGCTTTCGTCTGCAGTTCGTCGCCGGCCTGCAGCGGACGCGCATAGGGGCTACCGAGGCCGGCGCGCGCGTTGACGGCAAGGCTGCCGAACATCGGCTCGCCGGCAATGCCGCCTTCGATCGCGAGATAGCTGAACGAGCCGCCGCGGGCAAAGCCCAGCGTCAGGCTCTCGCCATCGGCGAGGGTTGCGGAAGTATCCGATGCCACGGCACGACCGGCGATATCGGCATTGCGCGGAGCGCCCGCCAGCGCAATGCGCGCCGCGCCGCCGCGCGCGGTAAAGCTTGCTCCGAACGGACCGACTTCGACGGCCGCCGTGAACGGTTCATTGCCAACCAGCGTATTCGCGGCGGCCAGTGCCAGCCGATCCATTGCGCCGCTCGGCACCAGGCCGTAACGCTGAGCGCCGGGACGTCCTCCGTCCTGCACCGAACTTGCCGGTCCGATCGATGCAATGACGAGCTTGCTCATGAGGCGATCTGCTCGGCAATGAATTCGCCGGCTTCGGCGGCGCGATCCTGCTCCTCGAAAGTCTTGGCATCGACAGCCGCAAAGGTGACGTTGTCGCCCGGCTCCAAGAGGAAAATCGGATCGCGGTGAAGCTGGTAGGTACGCACCGCTGTCCGTCCCAGAAGGTGCCAGCCGCTCGGGCCGGCAAGGCATTGCACGCCGGTTTGTACCCCGCCGATCGAGATGGTGCCGGCCGGCGTCAGCAAGCGCGGATTCTGCCGCCGCGGCATGTGCAGGGTATCGGCAAGCCCGCTGAGATAGGACCAGCCCGGCGTAAAACCGATCATGGCGACGCGGTAATCACCGGCGACATGCCGCGCCACGATCTCGTCGGGTGTGGTGTTGAGGGTTTTTGCGACGTCCTCGAGGTCGATGCCGTGCTCGCCACCATAAACAACCGGAATGCGCCAGCGCCGGGTCTTTGCCGTTGCCGGTACCGGCCGCTGCGCGAGCGCGAGAATCCTTTCGCCAAGCTTGTCGAAATCGATCAACACGGGATCGTAATGCACCAGCAGCGAACGATAGGTCGGCACGGTCTCGGTGATGCCTGCGATGGGTTCTGCAGCCAGCTCACGGTCAAGCGCCAGCACCCGCCGGTTGGCGGCGTCATCGATGTTGCGGCTGAATTCCACCGTGATGGCGCTGTCGCCACTCGGCAAAAGGCGGGGCGGGGATAGCGTCGCGGCCATGGCCTCGTAACTGTCTCGCAGCTTTAGCTTTTGCTTTTGAGCATGATCTCTTCGGAAAACCGGTGCCCACTTTTCCGGATCATGCTCCTGTGCTGCGCCAAGCTGTAGCGTGTTTTGGACGCGAGTGGAATTCGCTTCGTGCGAAATCAGCCAGTAAGTTCAATAAATTAATCTGCATGCCGATGATAAGATGTTGTGATCGCGCTTGTTTCCGCGAGCCCTTGACGCGATGCCCGCGCCCCGCAAGATGCGCTACCTTTCACCCATCCGCCGGAGCCCGCATTCCAGATGTCCCTGTCCCCTGAAGCCCTCGCAACCCTGTCCGGCGTGTCCACCGCCACGATCACCACCGTTCTGCTCAAGAAGGGCCTGCGAAACATCTGGATGCGCGGCACCAAGCCGCTACGGCCTGGGCAGCCGCGGCTGGTCGGCCCGGCCTTTACGCTGCGCTTTGTGCCCGCGCGCGAGGATCTGGCAACACCGGAATCCTGGTCGTCGCCAATCTCGACCCGCACCGCGATCGAAGCCATGCCGAAGGGCTGCATCGCTGTCGTCGACGCCATGGGCGTTACTGACGCCGGCATCTTCGGCGATATTCTTTGCGCGCGCATGGTCAAGCGCGGGGTTGCCGCGCTGATCACCGACGGTGTCGTGCGTGACGTCGAAGGCGTGCTTGGCACCAATCTTCCGGTCTGGTGCGACGGCTTCGCGGCGCCGCCTTCCGTGGCCGGGCTGACCTTCGTCGGCTGGGGCGAACCAATCGGCTGTGGCGGAGTTGCAGTATTTCCGAACGACATCGTCGTCGCCGACCAGGACGGCGCGGTGCTGATCCCGCAGGCGCTACTCGATCACGTGCTGGCCGAAGGGTCGGAGCAGGAACGGATGGAGGCCTGGATTGTCAACGAGGTGAACAACGGCGCAGCATTGCCGGGCCTCTATCCGATGAACGCCGAGACCAAGGCGCGCTACGCTGCTACAAAGAAATAACATCAACCAGCAGAGGTAACTCCATGGAAATCCATCTCGCTGGCTCCCGGCCGACGCGCCGGGCGCCGCCGGACTATTTCACCGGCACGGTGTTGCAGGATCCGATCATCGCAACGGAGCAACCGGCGCGGCTGGTCTCGACACGCGTCTCGTTCGAGCCGGGCGCGCGCACTGCATGGCACACGCATCCGCTGGGGCAGACGCTGTACGTGATCTCAGGCGTTGGCCGCGTGCAGGCCAAGGGCGGACCTGTCAGGGAAATCCGGCCCGGCGACGTTGTCTGGATTCCGCCCGGCGAGAAGCATTGGCACGGCGCTTCGCCGACTAACGGCATGACGCACATTGCCATGCAGGAAGCGTTCGACGGAAGCTACGTCACCTGGATGGAGCACGTGACCGACGCGGAGTATTCCGTGAAGGTCGGCTAAATTCCTGCCGCTTCACAAGCGCTGAGCGGTCCAGGTGCCGGAGCACAAGGCGGCGCGCCATGTGCCCGAACCTGACGTGCCCGTGAGAACGCCGGAGCCGACCGCGCGCTTCATGCCGCTCTCGAGGGTCACGCGGATGGTGCCGGCTTCGGCGACGCGGCCGGAAGCCGTTACCGCGGCGTTGTTCGATGCAACCTGGCCGTTGCTGATCCCGATCGAGACTGACGCGCCACTGCTACAGGCAGCGTTCGACGAGTTGATCTGCACATTCCAGGCGCCGTCGAATGTTGCGGCTGCGGATGGTGTCGCAAGGCCCAGTGCAGCAAGCAGCGTAGCGGCTACTACGGATTTCCGAGACTTTAGCATGACGTGCCCCTTTGGTTGGACACGATCACACTCTCACGCCGGTTCCATGGTGACTGTGACTGCCATCACGCGACGGGACGCCAAGACAGGACCCATGAAAAAACAGGGCTCATGTGAAAAGCCCCGCGCTACGGCGGGGCTCCGGTCGAATGCACAGGCCGTGCCTGCCGGTCAGTTGACGCGGGTCCAGGTTTGGCCGCCACAGAACATGCCGCCGAAGGCGCAGCCCTGAACGCGCAGACTGTCGGTGCCCTTGAGGGCGATCGTCGAGTCATAGGTGCTGCCGGTGGTCGGATCGAGAATCCGGCCACTCCACTTATCCTTGCCGGGTTTCATGTTGATCAAGACCTGCTCGCCGTTCTGCTCCGACTTCTTGTCGATGGAATAGCCGCAGAGATTCGGGCCGCATTGCTCGATCCGCACCTTGCCTTCCTTTTCCTCCGTCAGCCACACGCCAAGCGGTGAGTTCGCCGGCGGAGCCGTCGAAGCTGCCGGAGCGGCGGCCTGTTTCTGTTGCGGCGGCGGTGGTGCTGGTGCTGGTGCGGCAACGGGGGCGGGCGCCGGCGGTACTGCCGGAGCGGCGCTCTGTGGCACTTGAGGAGCAGCGGGCGCTGCTGCTGCGGGCGCAGCGGCATCCGTCGGCGCAACG
>NZ_LLXX01000134.1:39849-73770 GCF_001440405.1 Bradyrhizobium valentinum | reverse complement strand
GGCGCGCTGGCTGCACGTGGCGCTGCCGCGCGCCGACCGCGGTCCGCGGCGCGTCGAGCTCGATCTGCCGGGCCAGCTCGAACAGCAATTGGTCGGCTATCCGGTGCGGCCGAAGAGCCTCTATTTTCGGCGCGGCCTCATCCCGTCCTGGTCGAAACCGACGCTGGTGATCCGCGACGAGCGGATTCTTTCACCTGCCGAGGCCGATCCGGTCGAACCGGGTGATTACGTCTATCTGCTGGCGCCGCCGGAAAAGGCGGAGGCGCTCGATCGCTTCTTTGTCGACATGGCGCCGAGCTCGGCGCCCGATCCGCATCTGCTCGGCGATTTCATGGTATCGGGTGAGCACACGCTCGGCGAACTGGCTGAGATCTATGGCGTATCGGCCGGAGAAGAGCAGGCGAAGCTGACGCTGGCGGATTACTTTGACATTCATCTGGATCGCGCGCCGAAGGAAGGCGCCGAACTCGCGCTTGATCCCATCGTTCTTGTCGCGCGCAGCATCAGTGGCGGCCGGGTCAACGTGGTTGGCCTTCGCCTGCCGGAGGATGAGGAGGAGGCCGTGCCCCTGACGCGCCGGCAGGCGTTGAGGCGCAAGCTTGCGGAGGTCTGGGCCTCGGTAGCGGGGGTCTGAATTAAGTGCGTAGGGGCGAATTACGCCTTCGGCTCCAATCCGCGCTACGAGCTTAAGCGGGCGCTCATCGAATGTGATTGAGGCGGCGAATGACAGATCAGAAGAACCAATACTATCCGTGGCAATACGAGCTGTGGGCTTGGGAAGAGGCTCGCTCCAAGGCCAGTGGCGGCCGGTCAAACATCGAGGAGCCGGATACGCCTCCGGCGAAGATGTCGAATTTACTCTCGGTTGTTCGGATGGCTCGCGCGACGCCAGAAGTCTGGAACAAATTCGTGGACTTGAACGACAAGCTCGTCAGCGGCGCCGTCAAACAGGCCGACATTGACGAAGGCAACTCCGCTGAAAGCGCGGAAGCTGTCTCCTTATGCAGCCAGTTTACGAACTGGTTCAGAATGAAGAATGCCACGAATGATTCTTTTCTGTCCTACACCACGTGCTCCCGGGTGTTGAAGGAAATGGCCCGTTTGGGCGGGGAGATGGACGATGAAAGCATCAAGGCGCTCTTTCGCGGACCATTTGCAATCGAAGAAGACGTTTGAGCTGACGTTTAACGTGTGGGACTTACGATGAGTGTCACAAACCCGCTGGACCTGTATGCTCGTGTGCGCACTTCTTTGTGCACATTGCACACGAGACCGCGGGTGCAGCGCGCACCCGGTCTTCCCTGCGCCCTCTGACTAAGAGGGCGGGAAGTTGATAGCAAACCTCGGACGCAATGCGCCGCGAGAACGCCACCTCATATTCCGTCGTCATCACCCGCGAAGGCGGGTGATCCAGTATTCCAGAGACGTCAATGATTGAACCGATAGGCCGCGGCGTACTGGATGCCCGCCTTCGCGGGCATGACAGCTCTCCGTGTCATTTCGGGGGACACGAGCCGTCGCATCAGCTCGGGGCGCGCGTCGCCTGCGAGCGTAGAGGTGCGTCCGGGCTCTTTCTTCACCTCGCCCCGCTTGCGGGGAGAGGTCGAAATTTGCGCGGAGCGCGAATTTCGGGTGAGGGGGTGCAGGTCTATCGATTGGCGTCGTGCGTGTGGAGAGAGCCCCTCACCCCAACCCTCTCCCCGCGAAGAGCGGGGCGAGGGAGAAGAGGCCGCAGCGCTGGTCGCCGGTCATGCGGGTTTGAGTTGCACTTTCGGCAGTTGAGGAACCGGCCGACTATCTCTAGTCTTCCCGAAAATCGATCTTACGCGCGCGGTGGAAACGCAGGAGAAACACAATGTCCGGCCCCCTCGACGATCAGCTCGGCTTTGCGCCCGATTACGATGCGCCGATTCCCTATATGCAGCGGACCCGCGATTATTACGCGGCGATCGGCTACACCACGCCCTACCGCTGGGCCCACTATGTCGAAGCGCCGTTCCAGGCGCTGAAAAAGCCGCTCGCGCAATCGCGCGTCACCATCGTCACCACCGCGGCCCAATATGATCCCACCAAGGGCGATCAGGGCCCGGGTGCGGCGTATAATGGTAGTGCCAAGTTCTACCAAGTCTATGATGGCGACACGGCCAAGCAGCACGATTTGCGGATCTCGCATATTGGCTACGACCGCAAGCACACCACCGCGACCGACAGCGGCACCTGGTTCCCATTGCCGCAGCTTCTGAAAGCCGCCGCCTCGGGCCGGATCGGCGAGGTGGCGCCACGCTTCTTCGGTGCGCCGACCAATCGCAGTCACCGCGTCACCATCGATGTCGATGCGCCCGACATCCTTGCCCGCTGTCTCGCCGATGAAGTCGATGTCGCCGTCATCGTGCCGAACTGCCCGGTATGTCATCAGACGTCGGCACTGGTCGCGCGTCATCTCGAAACCAATGGCATCGCCACCGTCGTCATGGGGTGCGCCAAGGACATCGTCGAGCACGCGGCCGCGCCGCGCTTCCTGTTTTCGGATTTCCCGCTCGGCAATTCCGCCGGCAAGCCGCACGACGTGGAATCGCAGGCGCTGACGCTCGAACTGGCGCTGCGGCTGTTGGAGTCCGCTCCCGGCGCGCGTACCACGGTGCAGTCGCCGCTGCGCTGGAGCGAGGATGCCTCCTGGAAGCTCGACTATAACAACATCGCGCAGATGAGCCCGGAAGAACTGGCGCGGCGTCGCGCCGAGTTCGACAAGCAGAAAGAGATCGCGCGCGGCAACCGCGCGGCGTGACGGGTTACTTCCCTTCTCCCCTTGTGGGAGAAGGTGGCAGCCGAAGGCTGCCGGATGAGTGGTATCTCACAGCGCACTCGGCACTCGCGGAGAGAACCCCTCATCCGTCTTCGCTTCGCGAAGCCACCCTCTCCCACAAGGGGAGAGGGAAGAGAGGAGGAAACTGAATTGACCCGACCGTTCGAAGGCGTGAAGATTCTCGACTTCACGCAGGTGCTGGCTGGCCCCTATGCGAGCTACCAGCTCGCGCTGCTCGGGGCCGACGTCATCAAGGTGGAGCGTCGCGAAGGCGAGGATATGCGCCGCACGCCGCTGAGCCGCGAATGGGCCGAGCGCGGCCTCGCGCCGGGCTGGCAGGCCATCAACGGCAATAAGCGAAGCCTGACGCTCGATCTGCAAAAACCGGAAGCGATCGCCATCGTCAAGCAACTCGCCGCGCAGGCCGACGTGGTGATGGAGAATTTCCGGCCCGGCGTGATGGACAAGCTCGGCATCGGCTACGCCGCGCTCTCGGAGATCAATCCGCGGCTGATCTATTGCGCCATTTCAGGTTTTGGCCAGACCGGGCCGGAGCGGCTGGGCGCCGGCTACGATGGCAAGATCCAGGCGCTCTCGGGCATCATGTCGATCACCGGCCATGCCGAGACCGGGCCGACGCGGGCAGGCTTCGCGGTCTGCGACGTGTTGTCGGGCGCCACCGCAGCCTTCGGCGTATCCAGCGCCCTGTTCCAGCGCACCCACACCGGCAAAGGGCAACTGGTCGACGTCTCCATGCTGGAGGCGACGCTGGCGTTCCTGTCCGGGCAGGTCGCGGACTACTCGGTCGCCGGCCACCGCCAGCAGCTCTCCGGCAATCAGGCCGTGAGCCGCCGGCCGACCGCCAATCTGTTTAGGGCGGGCGAGGGTTATCTGCTGCTGGCCGTCAACAGCGAGAAACAATACCGCGCGTTGATGACCGCGCTTGATCGAGCCGATGCGCTGGACGATCCCCGCTTCGCTGACTGGTTCGCCCGCCAGGAAAACGAGAAGGCTCTGCGGGCCATCATCGAGGAGGCGCTTTCGAAAAAGGACCCGCGCGAGTGGGAGAAGGTCCTGGAGGCCGCGGGCGCGCCCTGCGCCAGCATCTGGAAGGTCGAGGAAGTGATCGACCATCCGCAGATCGCCGCGCGCGGCGCCATTCAGGAGATCGATACGCCCTATGGCCGCCTGCGCTTTGCCGGCAGCGGCTTTCAGCTCGCCCATGGCGGCGGCCGGCTCGACCGCATGGCCCCCGCGCTCAGCGCCCATACCGAGGAGGTGCTGGCCTCGCTCGGCTATGACGGAGGCGCGATCGCGGAACTGCGCGTGCGCGAGGTGGTCTAGTTCTACTGCGAGCCCTCATGGTGAGGAGCGCGGAGCGCGTCTCGAACCGTGAAACCCCGTCTGTGGCCTACATCCTTCGAGACGCCCGCTTTTCGCGGGCTCCTCAGGACGAGGGGTTTGACCGGCTGTGACGCAGTAGAACTAGCGGGGGGCCGGGGAGGCTCGTTCCTGTCCCGTTTTGGGTGGGCCCGCGCATGGCGACCCTGCGCCAAGGCGCTTTAATCGGCAGGGCTCACCGTCTAAAAGACGCCTTTCCCGATCCAAAAGGACAGACCATGCCCGCCTACCGTTCCCGAACCACGACCCACGGCCGCAACATGGCGGGCGCCCGCGGCCTCTGGCGTGCCACCGGCATGAAGAACGAGGACTTTGGCAAGCCGATCATCGCCGTGGTCAATTCGTTCACCCAGTTCGTGCCCGGCCACGTGCACCTGAAGGATCTCGGCCAGCTCGTCGCGCGCGAGATCGAGAAGGCGGGCGGCGTCGCGAAAGAGTTCAACACGATCGCGGTCGATGACGGCATCGCGATGGGCCATGACGGCATGCTCTACAGCCTCCCATCGCGTGAAATCATCGCCGACAGCGTCGAGTACATGGTCAACGCGCATTGCGCCGACGCCATGGTGTGCATCTCCAACTGCGACAAGATCACGCCCGGCATGCTGATGGCGGCGCTGCGGATCAACATCCCGACCGTGTTCGTCTCGGGCGGTCCGATGGAATCCGGCAAGGTCAACCTCAAGGGCAAGGTCCGCGCGGTGGACCTGATCGACGCCATGGTCGCAGCGGCCGACAGCAATGTCAGCGACGCCGACGTGGAAGTGATCGAGCGCTCGGCCTGTCCGACCTGCGGCTCCTGCTCGGGCATGTTCACGGCCAATTCCATGAACTGCCTTACCGAGGCGCTGGGGCTGGCGCTGCCGGGCAACGGCTCGGTGCTGGCCACCCATGCCGACCGAAAGGGCCTGTTCGTCGAGGCCGGACATCTGATCGTCGATCTGGCGCGGCGCTATTATGAGCAGGATGATGAAACCGCGCTGCCGCGCATGATCGCGAACTTCAAGGCGTTCGAGAACGCCATGACGCTCGACATCGCCATGGGCGGCTCGACCAACACCGTGCTGCATCTGTTGGCTGCCGCCCATGAAGGGCAGGTGCCGTTCACGATGCAGGATATCGATCGCCTGTCGCGGCGGGTGCCTGTTCTGTGCAAGGTGGCGCCGTCGGTGGCGGATGTGCATCTGGAAGACGTCCACCGTGCCGGCGGCGTGATGGCCATCCTCGGCGAGCTCGACCGCGCCGGCCTGCTCAACCGCGGCCTGCCGATGGTTCACTCCAAGACGCTGGAGGACGCGCTCGGCCGCTGGGACATCGTCCGCACCAAGAGCGAAAGCGTCCGCAAGTTCTTCACGGCGGCGCCAGGCAACGTGCCGACGCAAGTCGCGTTCAGCCAGGAGCGCCGGTTCGAGGAACTCGATACCGACCGTGCGACGGGCTGCATCCGCGACGCCGAGCATGCGTTCTCAAAGGACGGCGGCTTGGCGGTGCTGTCGGGCAACCTTGCGCTCGACGGCTGCATCGTGAAGACCGCAGGCGTCGATGAGAGCATTCTGAAGTTCGAAGGGCCGGCGCGGATATTCGAAAGCCAGGACGCAGCGGTCGAAGGCATTTTGGGCGGCAAGATCAAGGCCGGCGACGTCGTCGTGGTCCGTTATGAGGGACCGCGCGGCGGTCCCGGCATGCAGGAGATGCTGTACCCGACCAGCTATCTGAAATCGAAGGGGCTCGGAAAGGTCTGCGCGCTGATCACCGACGGCCGCTTCTCCGGCGGCTCCTCGGGCCTGTCGATCGGGCACATCTCGCCGGAAGCCGCCGAAGGCGGCCTGATCGGCCTCGTGGAGGATGGAGATCGCATCAGCATCGACATCCCCGCCCGTTCGATCAGCCTGATGGTCGATGACGCCACGCTGGCGAAGCGACGTGAAGCCATGCTGGCCCGCGGCGCACAGGCGTGGAAGCCCGCCAAGAAGCGCAGCCGCAACGTGACGATGGCGCTGAAGGCCTACGCGGCGCTGACGACGAGCGCCGCCCGCGGCGCGGTGCGCATCGTTCCTGAGTAAGTCTTGTAGGATGGGTAGAGCGCAGCGAAACCCATCATCTTTTCCTCTCGACCGAATTGATGGGTATCGCTGCGCTCCACCCATCCTACGAAGAAGTTACGTCAGCACCTTGACGCCGCCGAGCGCGGTCACGCGGCCGCGCTTGAGCATCACGATCTGCGTCGCGAGCTGACGCAGTTCGGCCGCGTCGTGGCTGACATAGACCATCGGAATGCCCTCGTCGCGCAGCCGCACCAGATAGGGCAGGATCTCCTCCTTGCGGCTCTCGTCGAGCGAGCCCAGCGGCTCATCGAGCAGCAGCAGGCGCGGCTTCGATAGCAGCGCGCGGCCAAGGGCGACGCGCTGGCGTTCGCCGCCGGAGAGCTGGCCGGGACGGCGGTCGAGCAAATGGCCGATATCGAGCAGATCAGTGATCCGCGCGTGCTGCGCTTGATCTTCGGCGAGCCGGTTCATGCGCCGGCCGTAGTCGAGATTTTGCCGCACGTCGAGATGCGGAAACAGCCGTGCGTCCTGGAACACGTAGCCGATGCGCCGACGATGCGGCGGCACGTGGACGCCTGCGGATGTATCGTCGAGCGTCTCGTTGTCCAGCGCGATAATACCGCGGTCAGGCCGCAACAGCCCGGCGATCATGTTGATCAGCGAGGTCTTGCCGGCGCCGGACGCGCCGAACAGGCCGGTGACCCGGCCCTGGCTTTCGAACGAGGCTTCGAGCGAGAACTCGCCGAGCTGTTTGGTGACGTCGACGCGCAGCATGGTCAGTTCCCGTGCAGGCGCTTGGTGGCGCGCCGCGCGAACCATTCAGACGCGATCAGGGCGCCCATCGCGATCACGGTGGAAACGACAACCAGCCTCCCGGCCGCGTTGTCGCCATCCGGCGTCTGGATCAGCGAATAGATCGCCGACGAAATGGTCTGGGTCTCGCCGGGGATGTTGGAGACGAAGGTGATGGTGGCGCCGAACTCGCCGATCGCCTTGGCGAAGCCCAGCACCATGCCGGCGAGAACGCCCGGCAGTGCCAGCGGCAAGGTCACGGTAGCGAACACCTGCCACGGTGCGGCGCCGAGCGTACTCGATGCCTGTTCAAGTCGGCGGTCGATCGCCTCGATCGAGAGCCGGATCGGTCTGACCAACAACGGAAAAGACATCACGCCGCAGGCAAGCGCAGCTCCGGTCCAGCGAAACGCGAACACGATGCCGAGGTTGTCCGCGAGCCATGCGCCGACCAGGCCGCGGCGGCCGAGCGTCAGCAGCAGCAAATAGCCGGTCACGACGGGTGGCAGCACCAGCGGCAGATGAACCAGAGCATCGAGAATGGACTTGCCCCAGAATTCACGCCGCGCCAGCAGCCACGCCAGCGCGATGCCGAACGGCGTCGCCACCAGCGTCGCAACGACGGCCACCCGCAGCGAAAGCAGGATGGCCGTCCATTCGGCGGGCGATATCTCGAACATCAGGTCGAGGGGCTGACGAGAAACTTGAAGCCGTACTTCTCGAGGATGGTCTTCGCCGCAGCCGAGCGCAGGAAGGCGAGATAATCCGAGGCCTCCGGTTTTGCGGTGGTCGTCGCCGCCACCGGATAGATGATCGCCGGATGGGAATCGGCCGGGAAGGTGCCGACGATCTTGACGCCGGGCTCGACCTTGGCGTCGGTGAAATAGACGATGCCGAGAACAGCCTCGCCGCGCGCCACCAGCGTCAAGGCGGCCCGAACGTTATCCGCCATGGCGAATTTCGGCTCGGCTGATTGCCATGAACCGAGCTTCTCCAGCGCGGCCTTGGCGTATTTGCCGACCGGTACCGACTTCACGTCGCCGGTTGCGATCTTGCTGTCGCCCGCGAGTTTGGCGAGGTCAAAGCCGGCGCCGATGTTCACATTGTCGATCTTCGAATCCTTTGGCGCGATCAGCACGATGCTGTTGCCCAGTAGATTGATCCGGGTCGGCTCATGGATGGCCTTCCTGCCGATCGCGTAATCCATCCAGTCGGTATCCGCGGATATGAACACGTCGGCCGGCGCCCCCTGTTCAATCTGCCGAGCCAATCCCGAACTTGGGCCATAGCTGACGGTGATTTTGACGCCCGTCTTCACGGCGTAGGCGGCGTCGATCTCGTCGAGCGCGTTCTTCATCGAAGCCGCGGCAAAGACGCTCAGGGTCCTGTCCTGCGCGACCGCGGGCGGGCAGAGCGCGCCGATCAGAATGACAAGGGCAATGAAGATACCGGTACGGCGATACATGAGGCGCTCCATGCATGCTTGCGAGCCGCAGATAGCGCGCACAAGACAGGCGTTGGTTGGGTCGATGAGGCGATGGTCGGAAGCGCCGTTCCGGAATCCCCTGAGGACTTGCGGTCGATAGGGATATCGCCAGCCCCAACATAATCAGGATGGCAGCCGAGGTAAAGGCGGCTCGACCTCACTGAGTTGAGATCGCTCCGGCCTTTCCGAACTGTCAATGGTGATGCTGACGCTTGTGGCCGCTGCCGTAGCCTCGCAATTCCGCATACTTCGTCATCTGCGCTGGCGTTAAAATGCTTCCAGTCGACAAATGATATTTCAGATGGGTTTCGCGCAGCATTCCCTGCGTCGTGGCAACGGCCGCGGTGGACGCCTTCAGGCTTTCCGGCGTGACCGTGCGGGTTGCGAACTGCTTATCCAGCTCGGCTTCCTGCTCGATCAGCTTCGCGCCCAGCGGCATCGCTTCGGCCTTCATGGAATCGAACAGGCGCTGCATGCCGGCGCGTTGATCGGCGGAGAGTTCGAGCTTGTCGGCGAGTTCGAGGACGTGCGAGGGCCCCGGATATCCGTTCAATTCGGCGGCAAGCGCCAGACCCATGCCGCGAGCGGCGTTGAGGTCGGCGATCTGCTGATCCGAAAGCGCCTTGATCGAACGAGACTGCATTCCGGCATATGGGGTTTGTGCATGCACGCTTGTGACAAAAGCGATGGATGCGATCAGAGGCCAGATCTTCATCGTCATTCTCCTGCGGGTTTGATCTTGCGCCGTCAGGGCTTTGCGTCCGGCGCGTGCAATACGGTTTTGCAGGCGGGCGGCAGCTCAGCCATCGTCATTGGCGGCTTCGGTTTCGGCGGCACTTTCGGCGGCTTGGGATGCAGCACCGCATCGCTGAACCAGTAGGCGAGGTCGCCTGTGCTGCAGCCTTCGCCCTCGTTCGGCTCGGGCTGGCTCTCGCATTCGCCGGCGCCGGGCGGGCATCTGATGCGGATGTGGAAGTGATAGTCGTGGCCGTACATCGGCCGCACCTTGTGGAGCCAGCCGCGATCGCCCCTGGCTTCGCGGCACAGCGCCTTCTTGATGGCGGCATTGACGAAGATGCGCTGCACGCTGGGCTCCAGCGCAGCGGCGCGGATCACCGCGAGATGGGTCGGCGTCCAGGCCTGCGGGTCGATGTCGAGCCGATCGGTGCGCACCATCATCACGGCGGACATATCTTCGCGCTCGTTGCGCGATAATTGCCGGTTCGGCATCGGGGTCAGCCAGATGTCCACGTCGAGCCCCACTTGATGGCTGGCGTGTCCGGTGAACATCGGACCACCGCGCGGCTGCGACATGTCGCCGACCAATATGCCCGGCCAGCCGGCATCCCTACGCGCTTTGGCAGCGAGCCGCTTGACCAGCGCGACCAAATCGGGATGTCCCCAGTAACGATTGCGCGACAGCCGCATCACCTGCCAATTGTCGCCGTTGATCGGCAGCCCTTCCGCGCCCGCGATGCAGCCATGGGCATAGAACCCGTGCACGCGCGTCGGCATCGCCGCCGGCAATAACTTGCGGCCGAACAGCTCCTTGGCGGCGATCTTGGGATCGTTGGGGTTGGCGAGCGGCGGCAGCGGCTTCGGGTTGACCGTGCCCTTGTCCTGCGCCCATGCGCTTGCGGCATCGACGGCGGCCATTAAGGTTATGAGCGGGATCAGAATCAGGCGAGGGTTCATCGGATCACTCTATTCGCGCAAACGTAGCATGAAATGGGCAACAGGGGACAAGCGCCGGCTACTTTACAAAAGCGCATCGCCAAACGACATATTGCGACAATTTAAGGTAATGGCGTTGTAGCAGGGACCCCCTGTTTGCCTTGGTCCAATGCAACGGCCCGCACAACACGCGGATCCAGATTAACTGGAGCGGCGATGATCCCCGCTCCAGTTTTTGCTTCTCATCCGCGCGCCAGCAAGGCCTGCCGGATGGCCCGCTCAACCGGCGAATAATCACCGTCCGATCGCGTAAGCTTGAATGGTTCGGCCGGATGCAGCGGTGGTTGAGCCATGAAACGTGGACCAGACCCCCGGTGCATTTGCGCGGCATGAACGAGGAACGGATGGCACAGGTAGACCGCACCGGCTTCGCCAGTCGCAAGTACCTCGGGCCGGCCGGTTCCGATTCCGTCTAGCATCAAATGTGACATGCCGGACTCGTCGGCCGGTTCGAGGAGGCGTGCCATATCAAGATGCCAGCCCGGCCTTATTCGGGTGGGCGCGTCGGATTCTCCCACATCGGAGAACAGGAACAGCATCAGCAGCGCGCGTCCACGCGACGTCACGTTGACCCGCCAGGCGGAGTAATCGGGGTTGTCGACGTTTTCGTCTTTCCCCAGGAAACTGACATCGACATGCCAGCCGGCGTCGCCGGGATCGTGCGGGCTTGGAAACCGCACGGGGAAGGTTCCGAGGTCGGCCCGCGGCCGCCATCGTCCCCGTCCGACGAGCTGGTCGAAGGCCGCGTGAAGCTGCGGACTGTTGACAGCTTTCCTGAAGGGTTCGTCGCCGTAATAGCCGAGGCGGATGACTGGCTGAGTCCAGGTCGCGGGCTTTTGGGGATCGCAGGGCAGGTCGCGCCACAGGATGGCGCGGCCTTGCTCGGCAAGTTCGCGCGGAAAGGCGTGCTCTATCCTGACGAAACCGTCTTGAATGAATTGCTCGATCTGCGCGTCGCTGAGCGCGCGCGGCTGTATGCTGAAAGGCATGATGTTCCTCGTCTTATCGCGGGGCAAACGGCCATGGCCTGCGCAATGCAGGATCGGCCGGGCTGTTTCGGTCGGAGACTTCCGCCCGCATGTGAGCGGGCAACGCGATCAGCACGCGAGGAAGAAGACCGATGCGATTCTGGAGGTACGGATCATCATGGCAAACTTAATCTAGCAAACCAGCTACCAGCGTTCAACGCAGCAATCGTCGGAGCTGTGCGCGTTCGCGATGCAGAGATCTCAGCGCATGCAGCATTCCGAAAACGGCTTTACGATCACGACGTCGTGCCGGAAGCGCAAGCCGCGGCCGCTGCGTTCAGTTGAACGGGCGTTATGTCGCCGCCGTCCTTAACCGTCCGATAACCCTGTCGGTCATTGACCTTTTATTTATGAGCACGCGCGGCGTTTCGCGCATTCCTTGTGTATCCAGGACGCAGGTCGTGCGCCCGTCACCGGGTGTTGCCGTTTTTGCCACGTGAATTTGCGACTCGCGTCGACGTTTCGACTGACGATACACGCAAAGCGTGCGGTTGCCGCTTCTCTCAGGCTGCGCATGACCACGCACGAGCCAGTTTCATCGACAAAAGATACTATTCTTTCAGACAACTTATCCGAAAACTTTGCACGCAGAGTGCGAGCAGAGCGTAGCAAATGCCGAAGAAGCCAACAAAGACCAGAAAGCCAAAGCAGACGGCGATTGTTCGCTTTCTCGGCCGGCCGGCAAAGCCCGCTGCAAAGTTGAAGCGGCGCGAGGCATCGTTCCGGCTGCTGTTCGACAGCAATCCGATTCCGATGATCGTCTGTGCGGCGCGTGACGAACGCGTTCTCGCCGTCAACGACGCTGCGATCCAGCATTACGGTTACAGCCGCAGCGAATTCGAGAAGCTGACGATCCGCAGCCTGCAGGCCTTCGACCCCGAGCTGCCGTGGACCGGCGACTCTGGCGACGAGCGCGCAGCGCGCACCTGGAAGCATGTCAGGGCCGACGGTGCGCTGATCGATCTGGCGATCTATTCGCGCCAGCTCGTTTATGGCGATCAGCCGGCGATCCTGCTCGCGCTGATGGATATCACCGAACGCAAGCGCGCCGAAGCGCAAATGACTTTCATGGCCCAGCATGACGGCCTGACCGGGCTGCCGAACCGCAATTTGCTGCGTCAGAAGATGGACGACATCCTGCTGCGCACGCGCCGCAGCGCCGAGCAGGTGGCGGTGCTCGTGCTCGGCCTCGACCATTTCAAGGCGGTCAACGACACGCTCGGCCATGGTATCGGCGACAAGCTCCTGCGCGGCGTCGCCAAGCGATTGCGATCGATATTGCGCGAGGGCGATGCGCTGGCCCGGCTCAACTCGGACGAATTCGTAATCGTCCAGAGCGGGGCGACGCGGCCTGAGGATGCGGCGTTTCTGGCGAGGCGCCTGCTGGACGTGATCGCTGATCCCTATCTGCTGGACGGGCATTCCGTCGTGATCGGCGCCAGCATCGGCATTGCGATGTCTCCCGGCGACGGCGATGAATCCGAGAAGCTCTTGAAGAACGCCGACCTCGCATTGTCGCGCGCCAAGAACGATTCTCGGGGTACGTTCTCGTTCTTCGAGGCCGGGATGGATGCGCGAGCCCAGGCCCGCCGCAAGATCGAAACCGAGCTGCGCGAGGCCGTCCAGAGCGATGTGCTGCGACCCTATTACCAGCCGCTGGTCGATCTTTCGAGCGGGCGCATCACCGGCTTCGAGGCGCTGGTGCGTTGGCCGCATCCCGAGCGCGGCATGATTTCGCCGGCCGAATTCATCCCCGTTGCGGAGGAGACCGGACTGATCAACGCCGTCGGCGGTTTGATGCTGCGCCGCGCCTGCATGGATGCGGTGCAATGGCCCGACGACATCCGCGTCGCGGTCAATCTGTCCCCGCTGCAGTTCCGTGTCGGCAATCTGCTGTGCCTGGTAATGGATGCGCTGAACCAGTCCGGCCTGTCGGCGAAGCGCCTGGAACTCGAGATCACCGAGACGCTGCTCCTGGAAAAGAGCAGCGAGGTGCTGGCGACGCTGCATGCGCTGCGCGCGCTCGGCGTTCGCATCTCGATGGACGATTTCGGCACCGGCTATTCGAGCCTGAGCTACCTGCGCAGCTTTCCGTTCGACAAAATCAAGATAGACCAGTCCTTTGTGCGCGACCTCGCCGCCAACCCCGATGCGCAGGCGATCGTGCGTTCGATCATCAGCCTAGGCAAGGGGCTAGGCGTCACGATCACGGCGGAAGGCGTCGAGACCGAGGCCGAAGTCAACTGCCTGCGCAACGAGGGATGCCAGGAGGGGCAGGGCTTCCTGTTCAGCCGCGCGCGGCCCAATGCGGAGATCATGAGCCTGTTGAAGGCGCAGCGCGGCTATGGCGCTGCGCTGGTGGCGTGAGGATCGTCATTCCGGGGCGATGCGAAGCATCGAACTATGGTGCGCAATTGCGCACCTGAGAATCTCGAGATTCCCCGGTGTGCAATTGCACACCTGAGGTCTGGTGCTAGCGCACCATCCCGGAATGACGCTCATCTCACCTTCCGCTTCCGCGCATGATATGTCAGCGCCAGCGCGATGCAGTGGCGCAACGCCTTCTCGGGCACCTTCTCGCCGGCTTCGAGCAGAATGCTGCGGTTGCCGCCGTAGCGCAGCTCCGGATGGAGCTCGCGAAAGGTTTCGACCAGGTCGGTCTGGCAGTGGAAATAGACCGCATACCGGCCGGCTTCCGTCTTCACCTGGTCGATCCGGATCGTGCTGCCGCTCTTGCTCTCGGTCGTGAGATAGCTCGGCTGCCCCCATTTCAGCGTTTCTTCCAGGGGACCGACGCCCTCGGTGGTCCTTGCGGTGTCAAAAATCAGCCGGCGCAGCGCCAGCAGTTTTGCCCCGACCGGATTGGGATAAGCCTCGAAGACGGTTTCCACCGCAGCGTCCCGGGTGGCAGTGCTCGGCCGTTTGGCGATGCGCTTTATAGCTCGCTTCCGTGCCGCCTTCTTCATTGCAATGTCAGCGCATCCTGCCAGCTTCCATTGCAGAACCTAAAGCAGGATGCGAGCGGGGGAAGCCGTCTCTTGCGTGCCGGCCGGGCCGCCGCTTCATCGCATCGTCGGCGGCGCGTCGAGATTGCCCGCGAGGATCGCCCGGCCGGCATCCTCGTAATGGGCGTCACGGCCCTGGATCTGCTGCGCGATCGCATGCATGTCGCGAAAGCGGCGCTCGAACTTGTTGGCATTGAATACGGCCGTTGCGCCGGTCATGTGATAGGCGGTGTCGACCACGGCGGCCGATTGATGGATCGTCCATGTCGAGGCGAGGCGCAGCGCCACGCGATGGGCTTCCGTGACGGCTGCGCCTTGCGACAGGTCATGCCATACATCCGCTGCAGTGGCATAGAGATAGGCGCGGGTGGCGCGCAGTTGCGCCTCGGTGCGCCCGATCAGCCCCTGCACGGCGTTGTTGTCGCGCATCGCCTTTGACGCTTGCGGTGTCTTGCCCCGGGCAAGGTCGATCGCCGCATCGAGCGTGGCGCGCGCGACGCCGAGCGAGGTCGCTGCAAAGCCCATGCCGAAAACCATGTTGGTAGAGAGCTTGTACAGCGGCCCGTTCTCGCGCAGCGCCGCCGGATCGTCGCGAAGCGCTGCGAACTTTTCCGGGATGAACAGAGTCGACCGAATAGGAATCGGTGCCGGTGCCGCGCAGGCCGATCACGTCCCAGACGTCGTGCATCGTGGCGCTGGCTACCGGAAACAGGATGGTACGAATCTCCGGCGAACCGTCCGGCCTGCGCCGCGGGGTGCCGTCGGCTTCGACGACCCGGACATGGGCGCCCAGCCAGCTTGCCTGCCGCGAGCCGGAAGCAAAATCCCAGCGCGCGCTGGCTTTGTAGCCGCCCGCAACTGCCTGCACTTCATGGTTGATCGCGCCCCAGGCCAGAATGCCGGGCGCGACGTTGAAAATCTCGTTGGCGGCATCGGGATCGAGATAGGCCGCGGTCATGGCGCAGACGCTGCACTGGCCGAGGCACCACGCGGTCGAGGCATCGGCCTTGGCGATTTCCTCCTGCATCTGCATGAAGGTCTCGAGCGGCACCTCGGCGCCGCCAAGGCTTTGCGGCAGCAGCGCGCGATAAAGCCCGTTCTCGATCAGCGCCTGTGTTACCGCTGATGTCAGCCGCCGCGTCCGCTCGATCTCATCGGCCTCGCGCATGATCAAGGGAGCAAGCGCTCGGGCGCGCTCGACGAGGTCGAGGCCGGGATGCTTGTTCATGCGCTTCCTCGCGTTCTCTTGTTCTTGACGTAACCGCGATGGTGACCCATCCGCCACTGGTGATCAAGGCGGCGGGGATTGCCAGCCTCTCACGCCGCTGCCCGCCCCAGATCGAGGGAGGGCTGCGACGGCCGCCTGGCCGACGGGAAGCTAAATGCCACGGCGACGGCGGCCATGCCGATGGCAAACGAGCCGACGTACAGCCAGTTATAGGCGTGGAAGGTGTCGAATACCCATCCGCCGGCCAATGGCCCCAGCGCCATGCCGAGGCTGGCGAAGGCGGAGACGGCGCCGAACATGCTGCCCATGATGCGCACGCCGAAATATTCGCGCACCAGCACCGCGTAGAGAGGCATTACGCCGCCATAGGCGAGGCCGAAGATCACCGACAGCGCATAGAATTCGCCAAGTTGGCCGACGGCGAGAAAGGTGGCGATCGACAGGGCCTGCACGAACAGGCCGCCGACCAGAACGTGTTTGGCGCCGAGGCGATCGGCCAATACGCCGAGCAGGAGCCGGCCGCCGAGTCCGGAGAATCCGGCAAGGCTGTAGACGGTAACCGCAGTCAAAGGCGCGATGCCGCAGACCATGGCATAGCTCACCAGGTGGAAGATCGGCCCGGAATGCGCCGCGCAGCAGGCGAAATGCGCACCTGCCAGGATGACGAATTGCGGCGTTCGCAGCGCCTGCGCGACGGTCCACTGCCCGTCAGGCGCGTCGGTTCCATTTGCGGCCGCAGGTGTTGAGGGCGCTGGCGGCTGTCGCACCAGCAGAGAGGCCGGAAGCAACAGCGCCAACGCGACGATGCCGATCACGAGCATCGCGGTGCGCCAGTCATAGCTCGCGATCAGCCAACTTGCGAACGGGGCAACCGTCAGCGGCGATACCCCCATGCCGGCCGACACCAACGCAACCGCGAGGCTGCGGTGGTGTTCGATCCAGGCGCTCGCCGCGGCCACCATCGGCGCATAGAAGCTGCCGGCCGCAACGCCAATCAAGACGCCGAACGCCAACTGGAATTGCCACAGGCTGGTGGCCTGGCTCGCCCCGATCAGCCCGGCGCCGAGCAGCAGCGTGCCCGATAATACGACGATGCGGGTGCCGAACCGGTCGGACAGCGCGCCCCAGAAGAACGCCGCCAGCCCCATTGCGAGAAAGTCGATCGTGGCCGCCGCCGAGATGCCGCTGCGCGACCAGCCCATCGCCTCCGAAATCGGCTGCAGGAACACCGCCAGCGACAACATCGACCCGAACGCCACGCAGGTCATCAGCGCGCCTACGGCGACTACGACCCAGCCGTAGGAAGATCCGGCGGATTTGCTCATGCATTTCCTCGCGGTTGTGTTGTTGTTTCTGTGCGCGGAACGATGGTGGCCTATTCGCCGCCATAGCGCAATGCGGTGGAAAGCAACCCTCTCATTCGGAGAACTGCGATTGTGAGTTGCGTTAGGCGGAGCATCATCCGGACCGGACGAGGCTTCGCCTTCTGCGGGGTTGCGGCCGTGGCGCTGACGCAACATGTTACGGCTGCCTGTTCGATGATCGCGCATCGGGCTCGCTGCTCCCGGTGTCTGCGCTCGATGCGCTGGCCGGATGGAACGACGGGACACCCATGCAGGAAATTCTTATCCCGCGTTTTCCGATGCCGATCAGCAAGGAGTCCTGGATATCATCCTGCCAATCCAGCAACGGGAATTTGGTATTCGCATAACGGGGGCCGATCAGCCTGATCTCACGAATATTCCCGAATTCTACCAGTCGGGGACTGGCGGCTTTTAGGTGGCTTGATCCAACGGCGAAGTCGTCGGCACGGTCGGATTGAAGAATATCGGTTCAGGGCAGACGGCACTGCGCAAGATGTTTGTCGCCGCTCCGTTTCGCGGGAGGGAGTTGGGCGTGGCCGGAAAGCTTTCTTGATGTGCTGCTGGCGCATGCTCGCGCGCGGGGCGTCGCGGAGATTTTTCTCGGCGCCACGGACAAATTCCCGGCGGCGCATCGCTTCTATGAAAAGAGGGATTTTAAAGAGCTGCCAAAAGGCCGTCTGCCCAAGGCTTTTCCGGTCATGGCCGTCGACTCGAAGTTCTATGTCCTGAGCGTGTCGTGAGGCGCGTGCTCAGCTATCCACCTTCAGCGCAGCGATGAATGCTTCCTGCGGGATGTCGACCTTGCCGAACTGCCGCATCTTCTGCGCCGGCCCGAGCCAGCACTTCAATATTCATTTCTCTGTTGGCTAGTTGTCCGGCGACGTGGCTAGTCGGCGTCCGACATAGTTGCCGATATCGGCGGTGTCGCGTCGTGAGACGAGTGTTCGCGCTGCTGCTGCTGTTGGACCACTTCCTCTGGCCAACCATGCGCGCGCAAGCGATCGGCGTTGATCCTACCGAGGCTCGTTTCCGGATTGTGCACGACCACGTTATTTGCCAACCGCACGGCGTTCTCCGTCTATCGGATTGTTCCTACAACATAATTCTTAACGATCTTAGTTCAAGCGCTGGTTCCTTGCAAGGATGGAGCCTCCCTAGGGAACCGTGGGAGCGACGGGATCGGTATTGCCGCCCGCCTTTCCGATGATGTTAAGTATATCGAAAACGCACTCCTGAGCCAATTTTTGCGCTTCCTGTCCAATTTCCTCGCCGCTCTTATCCGTTGGATCATCCTCATTTGGCTCGCAATCGCTGATTTTTGATGCCGCGCTACTCGATCCCAGCGTGATGACCCCGAGCACCGCCCCGGGCTCGGTATCGAGCTCCTTGCCGGTGGCATCAGGGCCTCCTTGATGAAACACCGGCAGCGCCAGTACCCAGTGCGAATTGAGGGCGCCTGATGAAGGCGGTTTGATCAGGGATTTGCTGTTCGGGTCGTTCTTCCAAGCGATGATCTGGCGCTGCAGAAATGCGGCTCCGGCCACGCCTCCGCCGAGCGGGACTTCGTACGAGCCACGCGGTACAGGTCCACTCGTTAGCGCAGGCTGCAGGCAAAGATTGTTTGAATCGTATAGCATCAGGAAAGCAGTTTGCTGTTCCTGATTGTCGAAGCCCGCATGAAAACGCAGCATGAGATTTCGGGCAAGCCTGTTGAACCGGTCCTGGCAACTCTGAACGACGTCGCCTCCGCAGGAACGGTTGTGGAGACGGGCGAGCATGTCTCGATAGGCTAGGGTACGATCGCAAACCTTCTTGTTGGCGCGAGTATCAGGAACGCGCCATTGCAGACTGTAGGCATATCCTGGAACGGGTTGGTCAATCTCCAGCACCCACGTCCGCTTATGCGCTTCGTAGGTCAGCACCCTGGCTTCCTCGTTCGCCAGATCGTCGTCTGTGAGGAGTGTCGGTTGAGGCTGGCCTCGTCTTGGCCGCTGTTCCGGCAGGTACCGCAGCGGAAAATTCGGTGTCGCGGGATGACGGCGACAGCGCAGCTTCGGCGTGATGCCGTCGAGTTGCGGCGGAAACTCTACGCGCACGATCAGCTTCTCCACCGGGTAGCTGATGTGCGATCCGACCTCTTCATAGCCGTAGTCAGGATTACCAGCGCCGCCTCGACGACCCGCCCGCTCTTCAATCTCCCATTGGCTCATCGCGATACTGTTGGCGGCTGCCTCGCGAATGGCATAGGTAAGCGGCTCCGCGCCGATTCGGAGCGGCTCCTGAAAATTCACCCAATAGCAGCAATCGGCTGGAAGTTTGGGGGTGCCCAGTGGGTAGTTCTCGCCGGAGTCGTCACGCCAACACAGGCTAACCGAGCTGTTGCCCTCCACCTGAACGTCTAGCCGCGTGTCATGGAGGGCAAGGTCGACGCTCGAAACAATTCCCGGAAGGATCATGTCCCTGCTTCGCACCCTCAACTCCGACGTCTTGTCGAGGCTGCGCAGATGGCCCACTGCGTCAATTACTATGTCGGAGGTCCACTCCTTGGCCGAGATCTTGGTTCGTTCCACCGCACGCGCAAAGGCGCGACGCTTGAGCACCTCAAGCGGTTCGCGGTAGTCCCGATCCTCCTGCCAGTTGCCCTGCTGGAAAGTCCGGACCTTCAAGCGTCCGTTCGCCTCGGTGGCGATATCGCGGAGCGTATTGTCAGATGGAGCCTCGTCCCGCTTCGCGGTGCTGCCGCCGGCAAGCACAAGAATCGGATAACGCTCCGGATCGTCGGCGCGAAGCTCGACGCGGGCAAATTGTGGCCGGTGTTTGTGGCCATGCAGGATAAGATCGAACCTCTGACGTTGCAGCTCGTGGATGAGGTCGCCGCCGTTCTTCAGGATCAGAAAAGGTTCCAGTCTTGCCTCTGCGTCCTGATTGTCGAGAGATTTGTCGCGCACTGCGATAGGCATCGGGTGATGGTGCAGAACGGCGATCCGCAACAGAATTCCGTTGTCCGCGTTGGCGCCGTTCGTTCGAGCTCCACAGCAGGGACAGCTTTCGAGCAGGCCGGGCGCATTGATCCTGTCGATCTGATTCCTTGCGATAGCTCCGGTCGCGAAGACAAACTGGCGAAGCACCGGGTTGTTGGAATCAAGGCATGTGATGAGCGTCTGGTCATGGATGCTGTGGGTCGGCCATCGCTTGCCGGCGCGGCGATAGTCGCAGCTCTGCAGGCGGCCATCGCATTTGCCGCTCCATGTTTCCACCCAGAGCCAGTTGCGCGGCCGCATCCGCCTGAATCGCGGAAACTTTGCCCAGCGCAGGGTTTCCCTGTTTAGGCCTAGCTTGAAGCCGAGGCCCGACTCGAGATTCTTCCTAAGATTGGTCGTGTCGTGAAACATCACGTGGTCGAACTTCTTCGCGCTGCGGGGATGAAAGATGTTACCGAGGTCGAGCAGGTCATGGTTTCCCGGCACGATGAAGAACTCGGTGCCTGGCCCGCAAGCGGTGCACACATCCTCAAGCTCGCTCTTGGCGGCGAGGAGCAGCAGCGGATCTGGATCGTCGGTGAAATCCCCCGAGACGATGATGGTACGGGGGCGCAACCCGATGATTTCGTCCTTGGTCTTGTTCCAAATCTCGAAGTTGAAGGTAGTCCCAAAATGGATATCGGAAATATGGGCGATGCGGGCCATCAACAATCCTCCCCGCCGATAATAGTGCCGCCGACTATAGGCAGGATCGCAAATACTCGTAAAGGTAGAATTTGTTTCGCGACGCCGAGCCGTCGGTCTATTCAGCCGTTCGGCTAGCGGGTGGCCGGCTGCCGTTACAGGCCTTCCTCAGCTATCCACCTTCAGCGCGGCGATGAACGCTTCCTGCGGGATGTCGACCTTGCCGAACTGCCGCATCTTCTTCTTGCCTTCCTTCTGCTTCTCCAGAAGCTTGCGTTTGCGCGTGATGTCGCCGCCGTAGCATTTGGCGGTGACGTCCTTGCGCAGCGCACGGACTGTTTCGCGGGCGATCACCTTGCCGCCGATCGCGGCCTGGATCGGGATCTGGAACATGTGCGGCGGGATCAGCTCCTTCATCTTCTCGACCATGGCGCGGCCGCGCCCCTCCGCGCGGGTGCGGTGCACCAGCATCGACAGCGCATCGACCGGCTCGGCGTTGACCAGGATCTGCATCTTGACGAGATCCGCCACCTTGTAATCGGTCAGATGATAGTCGAACGAGGCATAGCCCTTGGAGACCGATTTCAGGCGATCGTAGAAATCGAACACGACTTCGTTGAGCGGCAGGTCGTATTTCACCATCGCGCGGGAGCCGACATAGGTCAGTTCCTTCTGCGCGCCGCGGCGGTCCTGGCAAAGTTTCAGAACGCTGCCGAGATATTCGTCGGGCGTGAGGATCGTGGCTTCGATCCACGGCTCCTCGATGTCGGCGATCTTGACCACGTCGGGCATGTCGACGGGATTGTGGATCTCGATCTCCTGGCCGTCGGTCAGGTGCATCTTGTAGATGACGCTCGGCGCCGTCGCGATCAGGTTGAGGTCGAACTCGCGCGACAGCCGCTCCTGAATGATTTCCAGATGCAGGAGCCCAAGGAAGCCGCAGCGGAAGCCGAAGCCCAGCGCGGCGGAGGTTTCCATCTCGTAGGAGAAGCTGGCGTCGTTGAGCCGCAATTTGCCCATCGCCGCGCGCAGCGTCTCGAAATCGTTGGCGTCGACCGGGAACAGGCCGCAGAACACCACGGGGATCGCGGGCTTGAAGCCCGGCAGCATTTCGGTGACCGGCTTCTTGTCGTCGGTGATGGTGTCGCCAACGCGGGTGTCGGCGACCTCCTTGATCGCCGCGGTGATGAAGCCGATCTCGCCGGGACCGAGCTCGTCGACCTGCTCCATTTTCGGCGTGAAGAACCCGACGCGCTCGACGTCATAGGCCGCGTTGGTGCCCATCATGCGGATACGGCTACCCTTCTTCATCGTGCCGTCGACGACGCGGATGAGCACGACGACGCCGAGGTAGACGTCGTACCAGCTATCGACCAATAGCGCCTTCAGCGTCGCCTCCCGGTCGCCCTTCGGCGGCGGCAGGCGGGTGACGATCGCTTCCAGCACGTCGGGAACGCCGAGGCCCGTCTTGGCCGAGATCATCACCGCGTCCGAGGCGTCGATGCCGATCACGTCCTCGATCTGCTGCTTGACCTTCTCGGGCTCGGCTGCCGGCAGGTCGACTTTGTTGAGGACCGGCACGATCTCGTGATTGTTGTCGAGCGCCTGATAGACATTGGCGAGCGTCTGCGCCTCGACGCCCTGGCTGGCGTCGACCACGAGCAGCGATCCCTCGCAGGCCGCCAGCGACCGCGAGACTTCGTAGGCGAAGTCGACATGGCCGGGCGTGTCCATCAGGTTGAAAATGTAATTCTTGCCGTCCTTGGCGCGGTAGTTCAGCCGCACCGTCTGCGCCTTGATGGTGATGCCGCGCTCGCGCTCGATATCCATGGAATCGAGCACCTGTTCCTTGCCCGCCATTTCGCGATCCGTCAGCCCGCCCGTCATCTGGATCAGGCGGTCGGCCAGCGTCGATTTGCCATGGTCGATATGGGCGACGATGGAGAAGTTGCGAATGTTGGAAATGGGCGTCGTTGTCATGGGGCGCGGGATAGCATTCACATCACCGTGCGGCAACCATCTTGCTGTATTTTAAGGGAGTTTCTTCCCGCCAAGCTGATTCCACTTAGGGCAAAAACACGCTACGGAATGGGTCATGTCGACTGCATCCATTTTGCCTACGGCCGCGCGTGGCAAGCGCATTCCCACGATCCGGCGGCTGGCGGCGTGGCTGACCTCGCGGGCCCGTGATCCAAAGGCCGCCCTGTGGCTGGTGACCGGCTTTGCCGTGGTTCACGCCGTCCTGTGGACGCTGATCCTGGTCAATCTGAAGAACGGGCAGGACGTCCACATGGACGTCGCCGAAGCCTTTGCCTGGGGGCAGAAGTTCCTGCTCGGCTATGGCAAGCACCCGCCGCTGTCGGGCTGGGTCGCCGGCGTCTGGTTCATGATCTTTCCGATCACCGACTGGGCGACCTACGCGCTGGCGATGGCGACGCTGGGCGTGGGGCTCGTGATCTGCTGGCTGCTGGCGCTACGCGTCGTCGATCACCGTCGCGCGTTCTTCGTCGTGGTGATGCTGGCGCTCTATCCGATCTTCAACTTCAAGGGCTTCAAATACAATCCGGACCTGTTGCAGCTCGTCACGCTGCCGCTCGTCGTGCTGGCCTATTTCGATGCGTTCGAGAAGCGCAGCATCAAATCTGGCGTGTGGCTCGGGCTCGCCGGTGCGCTGGCGCTGATGACCAAATACTGGGTGCTGACCATGATCGGCGCCATCGGCCTTGCCGCGTTGATCCATCCCGCGCGCCTGCAGTTCCTGCGCTCGCCGGCGCCGTGGGTCGCGATAGCCACGCTCGCGGTTGCGATGCTCCCGCATTTGATATGGTTGAAGCAGGTCGATTTCGTGCCGCTCACCTATGCCGGCGATACCTACTCCCTCACCGACCGCGCGATGATCGATGATCTCGCACTTGGCTATGTCGGGCACAATCTCGCGCTGCTGGCTTTGCCGGTGGTGCTCGGCGCGATCGCGCTTGTCTGGCGGCCGTGGCGCTTGACGCCGTTTCCGGCCTTTGCGCGCGGCGCCAATTCCGGCGTGAACACCTCCCAGGCGCTCAACGTCTGGATCATCCAGGCGGTGGTGGCGATCGGGCCGCCGCTCGGCGCCGTGATATTCCGCGTCTACATCAAGACCGATTGGGGCATCCCGCTGTTCTTCCTGATGCCGCTCGCGCTGATCGCCATTCCCGCGGTGCGGGTGCGGTCAGTTTCGCTGTTGAACCTGACCGCGACGTGGCTGGTGATTTCGCTCGTCGTGCTGGCGGTATCACCAAGGATCGTCGCCTATGAGCTGGGCGAAAAGCGCACGTCGGGTGCGACCTACCGGGCGCGTTCCGAACTCGCCCGCGAACTGACGGAAGCCTGGCACACGCGCTTTCATTCGCGCTGGCCGGTTGTCGCGGCCTATACCGATACCGGCCAGCCCGTCACCTTCTACAGTCCCGATCATCCGGCGCCGCTGACGCCGGATGAGCCGTGGTCGTCAGGCCTGACCTCGCTCGACGACGCCAAGCGATCGGGCTTCATCGGCATCTGCCAAGTCGGCGACTGGAAGCTGGAAAAATGCGAAGCGTGGATGAAAGCCCATGCCGCCAATGCCGAGCGCATGGTGATGACGACGCGGCGATTCTTCTTAGGGATGCCAGGTCCCGCGACGGCCTGGAACATCTTCATCGTGCCGCCGGCCAAATAGAAGCGACCACAAGAAAAATCGAAGGGGGTAACACATGGATCTCGACCTGACGGACAAGACGGCGCTCGTCACCGGTTCGACGCGCGGCATCGGGCTCGCCACGGCCATTGGCCTTGCGGAAATGGGCGCGGAGGTGATCGTCAACGGGCGCGATAATGCGGCGGTCGGTGAGGCAGTGGCGAAAGTTCAAGAGGCTGCACCATCGGCCAAGGTGCATGCCGCAGCCTTCGATCTCGGCAATGCGGCAGGCTGTGCCGCGCTGCTGGCGCAATTTCCCGACGTCGACATCCTCGTCAACAATCTCGGTATCTATGAGCCAAAGGGATTCTTCGAGATCGAGGATTCGGACTGGTCAAAGATGTTCGAAGTCAACGTCATGAGCGGGGTCCGACTGACGCGGCATTACCTGAAGCGGATGCTTGATGACAAGGACTGGGGCCGCGTCGTGTTCGTCTCGAGCGAATCCGGCGTCTACATTCCGAAGGAGATGGTGCATTACGGTTTCTCCAAATCGGCGCAGCTCGTGATCGCGCGCGGCGCGGCGGAGACGACCAAAGGCACCAACGTAACGGTCAATTCGGTGATGCCCGGCCCGACCTGGGTCGAGATGGCGCCGGTCCGCCTTGCCGCGCGCGCAAAAACGATGGGAACGACGGTCGAGGATCTCGTCGCGCGCACCTTCAGCGAACGGCGCCCGGCGTCGCTGCTGCAGCGCTACGCCAAGCCGGAAGAGGTCGCCAATCTGATCTGCTATGTCTGCTCAAAGGCCTCCAGCGCCACCAACGGCGCCGCGCTCCGCGTCGACGGCGGCATCGTCACCAATCCGTTTTGATGGTGTCAGACCTCATGCTCAGGAGCCGCGGAGCGGCGTCTCGAAGGATGAATGGCGCCAGTGGGGCCTCGTGGTTCTCCCGGCGATGCGAAGCATCGTCCGGAGACGCCGCTTCGCGGCTCCTCACCATGAGGGTTTGCTGGTTGCTACGGCCGCGAACGCGAGCGCCTCACACGCCTTCTTCGTTGAACTTGTCGGCGACCAGCGCGGCGATCGCATCGACCGCTTGCTGCGCTTCGGGGCCGATCGCGGAGACCACGACCGAAGTTCCCGGTCCCGCCGCCAGCATCATCAACCCCATGATCGAGGTGCCGCCGACGGTCTCACTGCCGCGTGTCACCCAGACCTCGGCGTTGAACTTTTCGACCATCTGGACGAACTTCGCCGATGCCCGCGCATGCAGGCCGCGCTTGTTGATGATTTGAAGTTCCCGCGAAATGGCACCCGCGGGCACGCTCGGCCCGAGTTCCTTTTCGGGCGCGGCCTCGTCGCTCATTTGCCGGCGAGCACGCGGCTGGCGATGGTGACGTATTTGCGGCCGGCTTCCTGGGCCATGGCGATGGCATCGGGAAGCGAGCGTTCTTCGCGCACCTTGGCAAGCTTGACCAGCATGGGAAGATTGATGCCTGCGAGCACTTCCACCTTGGGGCGGCTCATACAGGAAATCGCGAGGTTGGAAGGCGTGCCGCCGAACATGTCGGTGAGGATGGCGACACCATCGCCGCTGTCGACGCGATTCACCGCTTCGATGATATCGCTTCGACACAGATCGGAGTCGTCCTCGGCTCCAATCGTGATGGCTTCAATTTGTTTTTGCGGACCCATGACATGTTCGAGCGCCGCCTTGAACTCGTCGGCAAGGCGCCCATGGGTCACAAGCACTAGACCAATCATCGGAAACTCCTCGCGGGTGCTTTTTGGTGCACCGCACGAACGCGCCACTTTGACCATCCAGAGGCCCCGCGCAAGAGGGCATCTTGGCTATTGTTCCGGTATTTGGCGGTAAACAGTGAGGCCTGTGCCGGTTTAATCGGTGGCGATATTGGGGCTTATATGGTTACCAATCCCCTTCGAACAATCATCCAAAGGTTGGACAGCGTCGGAACCAGCGGTTGTCGTTAATGCGGCCACAACCAATGGGAGGGGATCACAGCCGGTTCCAACCGGGATTCGCGGTAATAAGACACCATTTAAGCTGATCGCGAGCGATTCTGGCGGCGGCAGCCGCTCCGCATCGCTGGCCGCGAGATCGGCGATGAGGCCGACCACCGCCTCTCTGGCGAAGTCGCAGCGGCGGATTCCGAGGCCCCGGATTTCGATCAAGCCGGCCAGTTCCGGCGCCGGGCGGACCCACAATTGTTCGGCGACTGTGTCGAGATGGACACGGTCATCGCCGACCAGAACGGCCGGCGGAACCTGTCCGGCGCGTCCGGCGAGAATCAGGTCGAAGGCCAGCCGCGACTTGCCGGCGCCCGACGGCCCGCGGATTAGCACGGCGCGATTGCCCACGAGCACGGCGGAGGCATGCACGCTCGCAACCGGCGTCATGGCGCGGGCAGCCTGACCACGAACCGCGCGCCGGCCACCGTCGGCTTGCCGTCGGCATCCGCCGGGCCATGGCGATTTTCCGCCCAGATCCGCCCGTTATGCGCTTCGATGATCTGCTTGGAGATCGACAATCCCAGGCCCGAGTTCTGGCCGAAGCCCTGATGCGGCCGGTCGGTGTAGAAGCGCTCGAAAATGCGTTCCAGCGCGTCTTCGCCGATGCCAGGCCCGTCGTCATCGACGGTGATTTCGATTTCCGACCGCACGCGGCGGCAGGTGACGCGCACCTTGCCGCCAGGATCGGAGAAGGATTGCGCGTTGGACAGCAGGTTGGAGATCACCTGCCCGAGCCGGGAATCATGGCCCGGCACCGAGAAGGTGTCGGTTGCCCCGCGGCCCTCGAAGCGGGCCTCGACCGCGACGTCGTGACCGAGCCGGGTTTCGTTGGCGACCGAGGTCAGCGTCGTCAAGAGCCGGCGCAGATCGACCGGCGCCATGTCCTGGCGCTGCAATTCCGCGTCGAGGCGGCTGGCGTCGGAAATATCCGAGATCAGCCGGTCGAGCCGCTTGACGTCGTGCTCGATCACCTCGAGCAGGCGCGCGCGGCTGGTGTCGTTGCGCGCCAGCGGCAGCGTTTCCACCGCCGACCGCAGCGAGGTCAGCGGGTTCTTCAATTCATGAGCGACGTCGGCGGCGAACATCTCGATCGCTTCGATGCGGCTATACAGCGCATTCGTCATATCGCGCAGCGCGCCGGACAGATGGCCGATCTCGTCACGGCGGCGGGTGAAGTCGGGAATCTCGACGCGGGTCTGGATGCGCCGGCGGACACGCTCGGCGCCGTCGGCCAGCCGCCGCACAGGCCCAGCGATCGTGCTCGCCAGGAGTAGCGACAGCATGATCATGACTGCGGAGGCGACGCCTCCGACCTTCAGGATCGCCAGCCGCTCGGCGGTCACCATCTGGTCGATGTCGTCGCCCTGCGTCGAGAGCATCAGTGCGCCATGCACGGCGCGGAACCGCTGCACCGGCACCGCGACCGAGACGATCACCTCGCCGCGGTCGTTGACGCGCACCATGCTGCTCTTGACGCCGTCGAGCGCCTGCACGATTTCCTGATAGCCCTTGCCGTTTTCCGGGCCGAGTTCGCGATAGAGCGGCAGGTCGCCGCGATTGAGCCAGGTGCGGATCGCGATCAAGGCGCGCTCGACGAAGCCCGCCTTCTCCGTTGAGGGCGGCGGTAATTCGAAACGCAACACGTCGCCGCGGCCATAGAGACTGCGGCTGTCGAGGATCATGCCGCCGTCGCCGCCATAGATGCGCGCGCGGGTCTTGGTCGGCGAGATCAGCCGCCGCAGCACCGGCGCGACCCGCTCCGGATTGATCGGAAAATCCAGCCCGGAGGATTCGTCCGGCGCGCCGTAGCTTTCGCCGGGCTTCAGGTCGAGCAGTCGGTCCGGATCGATGGTGATGGTGTTGGTTTCGACGGTGGCCGAGGCGGCGATCGCGCCGGCGATGATTTCGGCCTGCACCAGAAGGCTCTGCGCACGCGCGTCGATCAGGCCGGCGCGGAATTGCGAGAGGTAGAGAATGCTCGCCACCAGCGCCACGAGGCCCGCCAGATTGAGCGAGACGATACGGCGCGTGAGGCTGGAGAAGGAGAGCGCGAAGAAGAATTGCCCGGCCCGGCGCAGCCAGCCGAGCGGCCGCCGCCAGCCCCTCTCGCCCACATTATCGTCGGCAACGCGATTCCCTTCGAGGAGCTCCGGGGCTTCCTCGTGGTTCAGGCTGGGATCGGGCTGCGTTCGATCTAGCAATGGCTGAGACTGCCGGTTGTGATGCGCCGCTTTGTAGTTCTACGCTTCTACGCCGAACGGGCGGATGTGTCAGTCGGCACACCCGCCCGGAAAATGCAGATCAGGCTTCCTTGAAGCGATAGCCGACCCCGTACAGCGTCTCGATCATCTCGAAATCGTCGTCGACCACCTTGAACTTCTTGCGCAGCCGCTTGATGTGGCTGTCGATGGTGCGATCGTCGACATAGACCTGATCGTCATAGGCCGCGTCCATCAGCGCGTTGCGGCTTTTCACCACACCGGGCCGCGTCGCCAGCGCCTGCAGGATCAGGAATTCGGTCACCGTCAGCGTCACCGGCTCGTTCTTCCAGGTGCAGGTGTGACGTTCCGGATCCATCCGCAGCAGGCCGCGGTCGAGAGCGCGCGCATCCGGTTCCTTCGGAACGGCGGTCGGATCCTTGGGCTGGCCGCGGCGAAGCACGGCCTTGACGCGCTCGACCAGAAGGCGCTGCGAGAATGGCTTGCGGATGAAATCGTCGGCGCCCATCTTGAGGCCGAACAATTCGTCGATTTCTTCATCCTTGGAGGTCAGGAAGATTACCGGCAGATCGGACTTCTGCCGCAGCCGGCGTAGCGTTTCCATGCCGTCCATGCGCGGCATCTTGATGTCGAGGATCGCGAGATCCGGCGGCGAGGTGCGGAAGCCATCGAGCGCCGATGCACCATCCGTGTAGGTCATGATGCGATAGCCTTCGGCTTCGAGCGCGATCGACACGGAAGTGAGAATGTTGCGGTCATCATCGACCAGGGCGATTGTGGGCATGAGCCTGCTTTCGAATAAGAGAGTGGCTTAAACGGCGGGCAAATCAGCCAGACGCCGCATAAATGGGCTTTGTACACGGCCAACGAGCAATGCAAGCTGGGCTGAAGTGTGACCGAGTTCCGCAAAACGCTCCTGCGGGGATACGCTGTCCCCCATATAGCACCCTGTCGGGCCCAGAAAAGGCCCTTTTTGCAGTAAGATGGCCGGAAAGGAACTATGCAGCCGACCGCAGATTTTGAGGCTTCCAAACTTGCCCGTTCGCTGCTGCGGCGCAGTCGGCAGGGCGCACTCGCCACCCTTATGCCCGAAAGCGGCGATCCCTATTGCTCGCTGGTGAACGTCGCCAGCCACGCCGACGGATCTCCTATTCTGCTGATTTCGCGGCTGGCGCTGCATACGAAGAATGTTCTCGCCGACGGTCGCGTATCGCTGATGCTGGACGAGCGCGCCGCCGGCGATCCCCTCGAAGGCGCGCGGATCATGCTGGCGGGCAGGGCCGAGGAGGCCGCAGGCGAAACCACGAAAATCTTGCGCCGGCGCTACCTCAACGCCCATCCATCCGCGGAAGCTTTTGTGGATTTTAAGGACTTTTCGTTCTTTCGGATCGCGCCGTCGGGCCTCCATCTGGTCGCCGGGTTTGGCCGCATCATCGACCTCACGCCCGAGAAGTTTCTGACCGAGATCGGCGATGCCGCCGATCTGCTGGAAGCCGAGCAGGGCGCGGTGGAGCACATGAATGAAGACCACCGCGAGGCGATGAACCTCTACGCGACCAAACTGCTGGGCGCCGACACCGCCGACTGGCGCTGCACTGGCTGCGATCCCGGTGGCATGGACATGCAGGCCGGCACGGCGACGCTGCGGCTGGATTTTCCGGAACGGGTCACCAGCGCCATGGCATTGCGCAAGATGCTGGTGCGGTTGGCGGGCGAGGCGCGGGCCAAGGGCTAACAGCGGTTAACGCCGGCACCTGAAGCGGATTTGAACAGGTGCGGAAGTTTCCGCGACCTAGGATCTCGGTAGCGAAGCGGACGCGCTGGACAAGTTGATTGATTGTCGCGGCCGTTTCGAAGGAGCGGCCGAAGCGCTGCGGCAGGCCATGCCGGACTATCTCCACGATGCCTCCCCGCAATGCCTATCCGGCGTTCTGGGCCGTTTGCATTGGCCGGTGAGGAGCTGCGTGCTGATATTTTCCTATTGTGCGGCGCAATAATTTTCGATCGGGTCAAGCAGTGCCGGATGGTCGCGCAACCACGACGGCAAAACAGCGAAAAGCGCTGCAGCAAACGATTGATGCAGATCAACGGCCTCGCTTGAATAAACCAAATCGAGTGGATCGGCTTGGCAAGCCCGGCGTTCATCAGTATTAGGTCGCCGGACCGAGGCCGGAAGGCTATATTCAGGGGTCACCGCGACAGAGCGCGTCAAGCGACAGGCGCGCGATTCGAGTAACGCGGGTTCGAGGAGGAGTCTTCGTGCAAGAGACGGGTCTACGCAACGGTGCCTTCGGCGCCGACAAATTCGGCTTAAAAAATCTCAAAACGGTGCACTGGAATCTCGGTGCGCCGCAGCTCTATCAATATTCGCTCTCCGCGGGTGAAGCCGTACTGTCGGCGGATGGCGCATTGTGTGCGGATACCGGTGAGTTCACCGGCCGCAGCCCGAAGGACAAGTTTACGGTTCGGGATGCTACCACCGACAAGAACATGTGGTGGGCCGGCAACCAGTCGATTACATCCGACCAGTTCGCGGCGCTTCACGCCGATTTCCTCAAGCATGCCGAAGGCATGACGCTGTTCGCGCAGGATCTCTACGGCGGCGCCGACCCGAGCTTCCAGATCAAGACGCGCGTCTTCACCGAGCTCGCCTGGCACTCGCTGTTCATCCGCACGCTGCTGATCCGCCCCGAGGCGTCCGCGCTGAAGGATTTCGTTCCCGAACTCACCATCATCGATCTGCCGAGCTTCCGCGCCGACCCCAAACGTCACGGCGTGCGCTCGGAGAACGTCGTCGCGATCGACTTCGCCCGCAAGATCGTCCTGATCGGCGGGTCTTATTATGCCGGCGAGATGAAGAAGTCGGTATTCACCACGCTGAATTATTATCTGCCCGCCAAGGGCGTGCTGCCGATGCACTGCTCGGCCAATGTCGGGCCCAAGGGCGACACCGCGATCTTCTTCGGCCTGTCCGGCACCGGCAAGACCACACTCTCGGCCGATCCGAACCGCACGCTGATCGGCGACGACGAGCACGGCTGGGGCAGTGACGGCGTCTTCAATTTCGAGGGTGGCTGCTACGCCAAGTGCATCAAGCTGTCGCAGGAAGCCGAGCCGCAGATCTTCGCGGCCAGCAGCCGCTTCGGCGCCGTGCTGGAGAACGTGGTGCTCGACGAGCGCACGCGGGTTCCGGATTTCGACGACGGTTCGAAAACCGAAAACACCCGTTCGGCATATCCGCTCGACTTCATCCCGAACGCTTCGCGCACCGGCCGCGCCGGCCAGCCCAGGAACGTCGTGATGCTGGCGGCCGATGCCTTCGGCGTATTGCCGCCGATCGCAAAGCTTTCGCCGGCGCAGGCGATGTATCACTTCCTGTCCGGCTATACCGCCAAGGTCGCGGGCACCGAGCGCGGTCTCGGCAACGAGCCGCAGCCGGAATTCTCCACCTGCTTCGGCTCGCCGTTTCTGCCGCTCGATCCCTCCGTCTACGGCAACATGCTGCGCGAGCTGATCGCCAAGCACAATGTCGACTGCTGGCTGGTCAACACCGGCTGGACCGGCGGCAAATACGGCACTGGCAGCCGGATGCCGATCAAGGTGACGCGCGCACTCCTCACCGCCGCGCTCGACGGCAGCCTGCGCAACGTCGAATTCCGCACCGACAAATATTTCGGCTTTGCGGTGCCGACGGCGCTGCCGGGCGTTCCGAGCGAGATCCTTAATCCCGTCAATACCTGGAAGGACAAGGTCGAGTTCGACAAGACCGCCCGTAGCCTGGTCGGCATGTTCCAGAAGAATTTTGCCAAATTCGAAGCCCAGGTCGACGCCGAAGTCCTTGCAGCCGCGCCGGACACCAAGCTCGCGGCCGAATAGCCGCGCGGGTCGAACACGGGACCATTCGAGACCGACAAAGGGCGGCCGCAAGGCCGCCCTTTGGTTTTCATGCGGCTGTGTTCTCGTCCCTGCTAGCCGTTGCCCGGCAACACCGCGTTGCTCGGCGTTCGCCGATCGGTGATCTGCAGGCCGAACAGGCTGCCGATCAGTTCGACGGCAACACGCGCGGTGCGGCCGCGTTCGTCGAGAAACGGGTTGAGCTCGACGATATCGACCGAGCACACCAGGCCGGAATCGTGCAGCAGCTCCATGATGAGATGCGCTTCGCGGTAGGTCGCGCCGCCCGGCACCGTGGTGCCGACGCCGGGCGCGACCGTGGGGTCGAGAAAGTCGACGTCGAAGGAGACATGAAGCACGCCGTTGCGCGCTCGCACGCGCTCGATGACGTTTCGGATCAGCACGCCAACGCCGAACTCATCAATGGCGCGCATGTCGGCGATTGCGACGCGGCGTTCGAACACCAGTTTCTTTTCCAGCGGATCAATCGAGCGGATGCCGAACAGGTCGAGCTGATCAGGTCCGATCGAAGCGCGGGGTGCGCCGCCGAGCAGGCCGTCGAGGCCGGGTTCACCGCATAGAAAGGCGGCCGACATGCCGTGCATGTTGCCTGTCTCCGTCGTCTGCGGCGTGTTGTAGTCGGCATGGGCATCGACCCAGAGCACGAAGAGCGGCCGTCCCTGCTCCTGCCAGTAGCGTGCGACACCGTTCACCGATCCCATTGACAGCGAATGATCGCCGCCCATGAAGATCGGCATCGCGCCGGACCGCGCCAGCGCATAGGAACGCTCGCTGAGCGCGCGGATCCAGCCCTTGATCGTATCGTAATACTTTGCATTCGCCGGCGGCGGGCCCTCGTCGGCAGCTATGCCGGGCTTTGCCAAGTTGCCATGATCCTCCACGACAAAGCCGAGCTGATCGAGGATGCGGCCGATGCCGGCGGTGCGAAGCGCGTCCGGTCCCATCAAGGTGCCGAGTTGCGAGGCTCCGATCTCGATGGGGACGCCGAGCAAGGCGATGCGGGGCTGGTTGGCTTCGGGTTCGGACATGAGGCCGCCTTTCGATCGATCGCAGGGCGCACGCGCCTTCTCGCCTGCTCACCTTCTGTCAGACCTCATCCTGAGGAGCCGCGCAGCGGCGTCTCGAAGGATGAATGGCACCAGCGGGGCCTCGTGGTTCTCCCGGCGATGCGTTCGTCCGGAGACGGCGCTCCGCGCCTCCTCACCATGAGGGTCTAATGGTTGCAACAACACCCCCGGTGCTCACGCCTTGAAATAAGCGATTTGCGTCGTGGTTGCGAGCAGGCGTCCCGAAGGTGACCACAATTCGCCGTGCTGGTCGCCGTAACTCCTGTGGAAAATTCGGGCGTCGGCGACCGCCAGCACATGGGTGATATCCTCGGCTACCAGTTCTTCCGATGCCGTATGAAAATACGTCGTGATCGAAACCGTGCCGAATGGAACCAGTTCCCGCCGCGCCAGGAATATCCGGCCGAAGAAGGCGTCCGACATCGACATCAGCGACAGTATGTCGATCTTCCGCGGCACGTGATCGCCGATCCATTGCTTCG
>NZ_LLXX01000134.1:26081-39772 GCF_001440405.1 Bradyrhizobium valentinum | reverse complement strand
CGGCCGGCGAGCCGTAGAAGCTCGGCTCGCCCTCGACAAATCGGAAATCATACTGGTGCGTCCAGGTCATCGGCGTGCGCGGAAAGGACCGCGCCTGCTCGAACGGCACTGAGTGCGGAAAAGCGGCCTGCTGGTGCGACCAGGACGGACGGCGCTCGGCGAACACAGCCGTCGCCAGCGTCGTCACCTCGCCGGCTTGCGTCATCTCCACACTCCAGTGTTGGCTCGAGCGGTTGGCCTTGACCAGGCGCACGTCGAGATCGAAGGCGCCTTCCGCGATCGGTGCGCAGAAATTCACGGTCATCGACAGCGGATCGCCCGCCCGCTGCGGATGGTCGATCAGTGCGCGCAGGATGGTCGCAGCGGTGCAGCCGCCGAACGGGCCGACAAAGGCCCAGTAGTCGGGGCTGGTCTTGCCTTGCCAGCGGCTATCGCCAGCGGTGACCCGCGTGGCGTCGTCGAAAAGATGGGGGGCTTTGGTCAGCATTTATGTTCTTCGGTTATGAGGGGCGCGACGTCGTTGCCGCAAATGCCGTCATTGCGAGCGACGCGAAGCAATCCATCGCGCCGCAAGCGGAGAAATGGATTGCTTCGTCGCTTTGCTCCTCGCAATGACGGTGGATGCAGTATCGCGACTATTTTACCGAATTCAATGACGTCAGAGGTAATGGCTTCCGCATCCCGGCATTACCGCGTCGCCCCGCGCTGGGCGCTTGGCTCGATCACCGGCGCGGCCGCGCGCACCGGCACGTGCCAGATATCCTCGGCATACTCCCGGATGGTGCGGTCGGAGGAGAACCACGGCATCCGCGCGACGTTGAGGATCGAGGCGCGGGTCCAGGCCGGCACCACCCGCCAGCGCGCATCGATGCCGCGCTGCGCCTGATAATAGGAATCGAAATCGGCTGAGACCATGTAGTGGTCGAGATAGCGCAGCGCATGACCGATGGAGGCGAAGCGGGCCGGATCGTCGGGCGAGAGCGCGCCGCTCTCGATCGCGGTGATAGCCCGCGCCAGCCGCGGCGAGCGGTTGATCACGTCGGTTGCATCCAGCCCCTGCTTGCGCCGGACCATGACGTCGCCGGCCTCCATGCCGAAGATCGCGATGTTCTCCGCGCCGACATGGTCGCGGATCTCGATATTGGCGCCGTCGAGCGTGCCGATGGTCAGCGCGCCGTTGAGCGCCAGCTTCATGTTGCCGGTGCCGGAGGCTTCCATGCCGGCGGTCGAAATCTGCTCGGAGAGGTCGGCGGCCGGAATGATCACCTCGGCAAGGCTGACATTGTAATCGGCGAGGAACACGACCTTCAGCCTTCCTGCGACGTCGGGGTCGTTGTTGACGACTGCAGCGACGTCGTTGATCAGCTTGATGATCAGCTTGGCGTAGCGATAGCTCGCCGCCGCCTTGCCGGCGAAGATCTTCACGCGCGGCACCCAGTCGCGCTGCGGCTCGTCCTTGATCGCCTGATACAGTGCGACGGTCTCGACGATGTTGAGCAATTGCCGCTTGTACTCGTGGATGCGCTTGATCTGTATGTCGAACAGCGCCGACGGATCGACCTTGATGCCGAGCCGCTCGTTGATCAGCCGCGCCAGCGCCAACTTGTTCTGATGCTTGACGTCGCGAAAGCGCTGCTGGAATGCGTTGTCGCTGGCGCGTGCCTCGAGGCGCTCGAACAGCGAGAAGTCGTCGAGCACGGCCTCGCCGCAGGCCTCGCGCAGCAACTCCGTCAGTTTTGGGTTGGCCAGCATCAGCCAGCGGCGGAAGGTGATGCCGTTGGTCTTGTTGGTGATGCGGCCGGGGTAGAGATGGTTGAGATCGTGGAACACGGTCTCTTTCATCAGGTCGGAATGCATCGCCGAGACGCCGTTGATGCGGTGCGAGCCGACGAAGGCGAGCTGTCCCATCCGCACCCGCCGCCCGGACTTCTCGTCGATCAACGACACCGAGGCACGGTAGTCGATGTCGCCTGGGCAACGCTGATCCGCCAGTGCCAGATGCGCGGCATTGATGCGGTAGATGATTTCGAGATGCCGCGGCAACAGCCGCTCGAACAGTTCGACCGGCCAGGTCTCCAGCGCTTCCGGCAGCAGCGTGTGATTGGTGTAGGACAGCGTCGCCACCGTGATCTTCCACGCCTCGTCCCAGCGGAAATTGTGCAGGTCGACCAGGATGCGCATCAGCTCGGTGACGGCGAGGCTTGGATGGGTGTCGTTAAGTTGCACCGCGACCTTTGAGGGGAGGTTGCGCAACTGCCCGTCGGAAGCAAGATGGCGCTTGATCAGGTCCTGCAATGAGGCCGAGACGAAGAAATATTCCTGCCGCAGGCGGAGTTCCCGGCCGGCCGAGCTCTCGTCATTCGGATAGAGGAATTTGCAGATCGATTCCGCGCGCGCCTCCTCGGCGACGGCGCCGAGGTAGTCGCCGGTGTTGAAAACGTCGAGCCGCAGCGGATCGGGCGAGCGCGCCGACCACAGCCGCAGCGCGTTGACGTGCTGGCCGCGCCAGCCCACGATCGGCGTGTCGTAGGCGACGGCCTGAACGGTTTCCGCCGGCCGCCACGTCGCGCGGTCACGCCCGCGGTCATCGACATGGTCGACGTGGCCGCCGAAATGAACGTGATAGACCACCTCCGCCCGCAGGAATTCCCAGGGGTTGCCGAAGCCCAGCCATTCGTCGGGATATTCCTGCTGCCAGCCATGCGAAATGATCTGGCGGAACAGGCCGAAATCGTAGCGGATGCCGTAGCCGATGGCGGGAATGGCGAGTGTCGCCATGCTCTCCATGAAGCACGCCGCGAGCCGCCCGAGGCCGCCATTGCCGAGCGCCGCATCCGGTTCGCATTTGCGCAGGTCGTCAAGCCCGACGCCGAGATCGCCGAGCGCCGCCTCGAATACCGGCAAGAGGCCCATATTGTTCAGCGCGTCGGTGAACAGACGGCCGATCAGGAACTCGAGCGAGAGGTAATAGACCCGCTTGCTGCCGGCATCGTAGCTCTCTTTTTCGGCCGTCAGCCAGCGGTGCACGATGCGGTCGCGCAGCGCCAGCGCCGCCGCCTTGTACCAGTCGCGCCGGGTTGCCATAGCGGCGTCCTTGCCGATCGCAAGGCGGAGCTTGGCGAGGATCGCGCCCTTGATCTCCGCCAGCGCCAACTCGTCAATCGGCTGGCCCGGCGCCGGATAATTTACTGGGATTTGTTCCTGCAACACATCGATCCCTGCGGTTGAGACTCACAACGAAGATACGCGCCTTGGCCGGTAATCGAAACGCCGGAGTAGGTTGTGCACTGCGCTGCCATGAATTTATGCAAAGACCGGGCCGATTTCGCGGCACCGCGGCGGCCGCTTTTGGTGCTATAATTTTATACGAAAGCTGCGGGATCGCCGGAACCTGGCTGGTGGATGCCGGTTCGTGTGAAGGAGGCGTCCTCAAAAAAGGAGGCCTGTCATGAGATTGACGATCGAGATTGCCGCCGCGACACTGCTGGTCGTCTGCATTAGCGCGACCAGTGCAGCCTACGCCGCGGGCAAGGCCGGCAAGAGCGCCGATGGCCTGAGCTGCTCCTTCTCTACCGCGAAGGGCGCGTCGCCCGCCGCACGCTGTGCGGCGATGAAGCGGCAGTGCGGCGGAAAGTTCTACGCCAATTATTGCGGCGACAAGCTGTTGTCGGCGATGTGAGCCACGGTCGTCCCGGCCTTCGCCGGGACGACGTCTGAGCTGGCATGAGCGCAAAACATCATTTGAGATGCGTCCAGTAGAACGAATTAAGAACACCTTAGCAAGTATCTGATATATCATTGTGATTCGGTGCATCGCCGATACAACATTTATGGTCTATCCGAGCTTGCGAGGACTACATGTCCACCATCGCCTTCGATCAGTTCGCTCTCACCCGCATCGCCGATTTCGCGCGCTCGCTGTCGCGCCTGCATCAGGCCTCGCGCCGCCAGCTCGTCGACGACGACGCGATCGACCGCGAGTTCAACGCGGTCTGCATGTCGGTGTGGGGCTACACCACGGATGATTTCAGCGACGAACTGTTTTCGGTCGAGGACCACGCCTTTCTCGACGCGCTGGACGAAGCGCAGGCGCGAATCTTTGCCGCCGAGCAGGGTTATGACCTGGTCGACGATCAGGGCATGCTGACGGACTGGTGGGGCTATTGCTGGATGATCCTGGCCGAGAAGCGCGGCCTGCTGACACCGGAAAACCGCGCCGCGGCACGCGCGGCGATCGAGGAAAAATATCTGTCGGCGCCGAACGTGATCGGGGTCATCGTGGGGCGGTAGTGCTGGCGTCAGCTATGTGAATGCTGCGAGGCCGGGCCCACGCTACTTTGCATGGGGTTGTTTTCGCAATTTTGTGTTTGGGCCCTGCGGCGTACTGCGGGTGCCCTATCGCGCTTCCGCCCGCTTCGCCGCTTTCGGCGCGGCCGTCTTCGGTATCGAGGCGGTCGGCAGTTCGTCGTCGCGCCGTGCTTCGGGCAGCGGCGCGGTGCCGGCGACCATCTCGGCGCTGACTGGCGCGACCTTCATCTCGCCGAGCCGGGCGCGGACATCCGCCGTGAGGCCGGGATAGGAGGCGACGGGGGTGAATTCCGCCGTCTGGTCGGCCCCCAAGCGAACGCCGGTATAGGCCACCAGGCCGTCGGTGGTGGCGACGACGTCGCCGGAGCGCAGCGAGGTGTCGAGCGTGAGATCGACCGGCGCCAGTCCGGACGGGCTTCGGCCGTTGCAGGTGCAGTCGGCGCGCAGCGCCTTGCGATAGGCGTAGGCGTTTTCACTGTCGGCATAGCGCTCGCCATTGCTCGCGGCCGCGCTGTCGATGCTGCTGCCGTAAAACACCTTGGTGGCGCTCGCCGGGCAGAAGGCCTGGCAGGTCTGAACGGGCGAGGCGTTGCTGCGCATGGTCAGCGGAAAATATTTGCCGTCGCAGCTTCGCACGCAGAAGGCAGGTCCGGAGCCCGCGACACGCGGCGCCGGCGCAGGATGGGGCGGTTGATTTATGCCGAACGGATCGGCGAAGAAGTTCGCCTGCGCGGGGCCTTGCCGCGCCTGCTGTTTCTGGATGCCGCCGAACAGGAAATCGAACAGGCCCTCGGCGGAAACGCTGCCGGGCGTCAGCGCGAGCGCGCCCGCAAGGGTCGCTGCGGCCGCAAACATCGCGCGGCGCCGCACGCGCGAAAAAGCCAACTCTGTACGCAACGCCAACTCCACCCGACGCAACAAACGCGCTGAAGCGCGATGAGGCTTCAGTCGGGAGTAACCTTAATGGGGGATGGTAAATGAGCTTTTACTGGGAGCGAGAAGGCGGAAAAGAAATGGCACTCGCTCTCCGTTCAGGCCCGGGCATGACGGCGGTGTGTGCGGAGAGGGCGGGCCCTCACCCCTTCAAAAATTCGCCGGCCTTGTAGAGCGAACGAAACTCCAGCCCGGCCTCGGCAAAGGCTTCGGTCGCGCCTTCCTCGCGGTCGACCATGGTCAGCACCAGCACGATCTCGCCGCCAGCGTCGCGCACGGCTTCGACGGCTTTCAATGCCGAGCCGCCGGTCGTGGTGACGTCCTCGACGATCACGATGCGCTTGCCTTGCAGGGTTTCGCCCTTGGCGAGGCCCTCCACCGCGAGGCGGGCGCCATGCTCCTTCGGCTTCTTGCGCACGAAGAACGCGGCGATCGGGTGACCCTTGATCCAGGAGAGCTGCGCGATAGCGCCGGCCAGCGGCACTGCACCCATCTCCAGCCCGCCGACGTAATCGAGCCTGTCGTCCTTCAGCGCCTCATAGGTCAGTTCGGCCAGGAGCGCCGCCCCCTCGGGGTCGAGCATGGTCGGCTTGAGGTTGAAGTAGAAGTCGCTCTTGCGGCCCGAGGCCAGCGTGATCTCGCCGCGGCCGAACGAACGCTTGCGGATGATCTCGGCGAGGCGGGCGCGGGAGGCTGATTTCGACAAGGCGATTATCCCGGGGGTTTGAGGCGGGCCGCAATCTATCGGCGCTCGCGGGCACATTCCAGCGCCGATCCGGCGTCGTCAACAGGGCACGATGTCCCGCGTCGGCCCCGGACAATGCAGGGACGACATACTGAAAGACCGGTTGTAACGGCCTTTGGTTCCGCGCTACGGGAGGGTCAAAGCTTCGGCGAAATTCTTTTTGGGGGGAAACCGTAAATGACGATCGAGCTGCACACCTGGAACACCCCGAACGGCCGCAAGATCTCCGTCGCGCTGGAGGAAATGGGGCTGCCCTACAAGGTGATCCCGGTGAACATCACCAAGGGCGAGCAGATGGCGCCCGGCTTCCTCAAGCTCAGCCCGAACAACAAGATCCCCGCGATCGTCGATCCCGGCGGCCCCGGCGGCAAGCCGGTCAGCATCTTCGAATCCGGCGCGATCCTGCTTTATCTCGGCGAGAAGACCGGCAAGTTCCTCCCCAAGCCGCTTGCCGAGCGTATCCCGGTCTATGAATGGCTGATGTGGCAGATGGGCGGCTTCGGGCCGTTTCCGGGCCAGGTGCACCATTTCATCGCGCTGGAGAACGAAACCGACCGCGCCTATGGCCTGAAGCGCTTCATGGCCGAGACGCGCCGGCTCTATGGCGTGCTGGATCGGCGGCTGCAGGAGCGCGAATTTGTCGCCGACGCCCTGTCGGTCGCCGACTTCGCCATCCTCGGTTGGGCCTGGCGCCACCCGCGCCACAAGGTCGAGCTGAAGGATTTTCCGAACGTCGAGCGCTGGTACAACGCGCTGATGGCCCGCCCGGCGACGAAGCGCGGCATGGAAGCCAAGCTGGATTAGCTGGCCACACTTCCCCTCTCCCCTTGTGGGAGAGGGTGGATCGAATGAGCGAAGCTCATTCGAGACGGGTGAGGGGTTCTTTCCGCCGATGCAAACCCCTCATCCGGCGCGCTTCGCGCGCCACCTTCTCCCACAAGGGGAGAAGGAAGAAAGATCACGCCCGCTTCGCCTCGAACGCCATCTTCACCGCAAGCCCCGCCAGCACGGTGCCCATCAGCCAGCGCTGCACCAACAGCCAGTTCGGCCGCGTGCCGAGAAAGCGCGCGATCGATCCGGCGGCGAGCGCAATCATGGCGTTGACGCTGACGCTGATGACGATCTGGATCGCACCCAGCGCCAGTGACTGCGTCAGCACGCTGCCCACAGTGGGATCGATGAACTGCGGCAGCAGCGCCAGGTACAGCATCGCGATCTTCGGATTAAGCAGATTGGTCACGAATCCCATGGCGAACAATTTGCGCGGGCCATCGACCGCGAGCTTCTTCACCTGAAACGGCGAGCGCCCGTTGGGCTTCAGCGCCTGCCACGCCAGCCACAGCAGATAGGCGGCGCCCGCGAAGCGCAGCGCATCATAAGCGTAAGGCACGGCGAACAACAGCGCCGTGATGCCGAACGCCGCGCACAGCATGTAGAACACGAAGCCGAGGGCGACGCCGCCGAGCGACACGATGCCCGCTGCCGGCCCTTGCGTGATCGAGCGCGAGATCAGGTAGATCATATTCGGCCCCGGCGTCAGCACCATGCCGAGCGAGACCAGGGCGAAACCGAGCAAGGTGGGGAGGTGGGGCATGGAGGACTCGCGGAGGGGTGTGCACGTTTCTAACGTGCGGGGACCCGCGATGTCATTTCGTATATTGCTCCGAGGACATTTGCATGTGGCCGCATCGGCGGTGCGCTCCCTCGCCCCGCTCTTGCGGCGAGAGGGTTGGGGTGAGGGGCTCTCTCCGCAAGCTCTGCATGCGGTCAGTCCGGTACCCCTCACCCGGATCGCACCGGACGATGCTTCGCATCGCCGAGGCGATCCGACATCTCCCCGCAAGCGGGGAGAGGTTAAGGAGCGCCGCGTGAGGCAGCTCTCAATGCGCCTCGTCCCAATTATTCGCCGCCCGCGCGTCCACCTGCAGCGGCAGCGACAGCACCACCGCCGGGAATGGCGCGTCCTGCATCACGTGCTGCACCACCGGCAGCGTCGCCGCCACCTCATCGTCGGGCACCTCGAAGATCAGTTCGTCATGAACTTGTAGAAGCATCTGCGCCGAGAGCTTCTTTTCCGCCAGCGCATCTTCCATGCGGATCATGGCGCGGCGGATGATGTCGGCGGCGGTGCCTTGCAGGCGCGCGTTGATCGCGGCGCGTTCGTTGAAGGCGCGGACCGACGCGTTGGAGGCCTTGATGTCCGGGTAGTACATCTTCCGCCCGAACAGCGTCGTGACATAGCCGTTGGTGCGGCAGAAATCCCGCGTCTCGTCCATATAGGCGCGGATGCCCGGAAAGCGCTCGAAATATTTCTTTATATAGGCGGAGGCTTCTTCGCGGGCTATGCCGAGCTGGTTGGCGAGACCGAACGCCGAGATGCCGTAGATGATGCCGAAATTGATCGCTTTCGCGCGGCGGCGCACCTCGCCCGGCATATCCTTGATCGGCACGCCGAACATCTCAGACGCCGTCATGGCGTGAATGTCGAGCCCGTCGCGGAACGCCTGCTTCAGCACGGGGATGTCGGCGATCTCGGCCAGCAGCCGTAGTTCGATCTGCGAATAATCCGCCGACACCAGCTTGTGACCGGGCGTCGCAATGAAGGCACGGCGGATCTTGCGGCCGTCCTCGGTACGAACAGGAATGTTCTGCAGGTTCGGTTCGTTCGACGATAGCCGCCCCGTGGTGGTCGCGGCCAGCGCGTACGTCGTATGCACGCGGTGGGTCTGCGGATGGACGTAGGCCGGCAGCGCGTCGGTATAGGTCGACTTCAGTTTTGAGACCTGCCGCCATTCCAGGATCTTCTTTGGAAACTCATGGCCCTGCTCGGCGAGTTCGTCGAGTATCTGTGCCGAGGTCGACCACGCGCCGGTCTTGGTCCTGGTGCCGCCGGGTATTCCCATCTTGCCGAAGATGATGTCGCCGATCTGCTTGGGGCTGCCGACATTGATCGGCTCGCCCGCGATCTCCTGCAGCTCGGCCTCGACGCGCGCCGCGGTCTGGGCGAAATCGCCCGACAGCCGCGACAGCACCTGCCGATCGATCGAGATGCCGCGCCGTTCCATCCGCGCCAGCACATTGACCAGCGGCCGCTCAAGCGTCTCATAGACCGTCGTCATGTGCTCGGCGGTCAGGCGCGGCCTCAGCACGCGATGCAGCCGCAGGATCACGTCGGCGCTTTCGGCCGAATAGACGGCCGCCTTGTCGATCGCGACCTGGTCGAAGGTAAGCTTGTTTTTGCCGTTGCCGATTAGCTCGCTTTCGCTCGTGACGGCATGGCCAAACCAACGTTCGGCGAGCGACCCCAGCGCATGTGAATTGCGCCCGGCGTCGAGCGCATACGACATCAGTTGCGCATCGTCGATATTGCACAGGGTGATGCCGTGCTGCGCCAGCATCACGGCATTGAACTTGATGTCGAAGCCGATCTTGAGAATGCCTGGTGATTCCAACAGCGGCTGCAGCGCCGCCAGCGCCTCGGCGGCCGTGATCTGGTCCGGCGCGAGGCCAGCGTCGAACAGGCCTGCGCCGCCGCCGGATTGCTTGTGGGTGAGCGGCACATAGCAGGCGTCGTTTGGCGCCAGCGCCAGCGCAATGCCGCAGATGTCGGCCCGCATGGGATCGTCCGAGCTCGCCTTGACGTCGATCGCAAACGTGCCGGCGTCATAGGCCCGCGCAACCCAGGCATTGAGCTCGTCGAACTTACGGATGATCTGATACTTGCTGCGGTCGACCTGCAGCTTTCGCACAGCTTCCGCGCGGGCCGCCGCGAGCGAGATCGGCGTGCCCTTGGGACTCGCTGCCTTGTCCTGCTTGTCGCCGCCGGTCTTGCCCGGTGCAGCGCCGGCTTTGCCTGCGGGCGGGCTGTCGAACAGCGTCGCGCCTTCATAGCCTTCCGGCTTCTTGCCTGATGGAGGGACCGCGAAAACGCTGGCGCCGCTCTTGTTGCCTGCGTCCGGCTCGATATCGGCGGGATCGATCTGCGAATATTCGGCGACGCGGCGGGTCAGGGTGGAGAATTCCATCGCCTTGAGGAAGGCGATCAGCTTGCGTGCGTCGGGCTCGTGCACGACGAGGTCATCGAGCGGCACTTCGAGATCGACCTTGTCGTCGAGCAAAACGAGCTGCCGCGAGATCCGCGCCTTCTCGGCGTTCTCGATCAGTGCCTCGCGCCGTTTCGGCTGTTTGATCTCGCCGGCTCGGAACAGCAATTGTTCGAGGTCGCCATATTCGATGATCAGTTGCGCGGCGGTCTTGACGCCAATGCCCGGCACGCCCGGCACATTGTCGGTGGAGTCGCCGGCCAGCGCCTGCACCTCGACGACTTTCTCAGGCGGCACGCCGAATTTCTCGACCACCTCAGGGATGCCGATACGGCGATCCTTCATGGTGTCGTACATGGTGACGCAATCGGTCACGAGCTGCATGAGGTCCTTGTCCGAGGACACGATGGTCGCGGTGGCGCCGCGCTCGCAGGCGATACGGACATAGGTCGCGATCAGATCGTCGGCCTCGTATCCCACCTGTTCCAGGCAGGGCAGGTCAAACGCGCGTACCGCCTCGCGGATCAGTGCAAATTGCGGGATCAGATCGTCTGGCGCCGCTGTCCGGTGCGCCTTGTAATCGGGATAGAGCTTGTTGCGAAACGTGATCTCCGACTTGTCGAATACGACCGCCAGATGCGTCGGCCGGTTATCCTCGGGCATTTCGCGGAGCAGCTTCCACAGCATATTGCAGAAGCCGAGCACCGCATTGACCTGCAGCCCGTCGGATCTGCGGTTTAGAGGTGGCAGCGCGTGATAGGCGCGGAAAATGTAGCCGGAACCGTCGACCAGGAATACATGGTCGCCCTTGCCGGGCTGTTTGGCGGGCGCCTTGGCAGGGGTTTTGACGGGAGCGGATTTGGCGGCGGCTTTGGGGGCTGATTTCGGCATGGCCGAAATTTAGGGATTTTTGCGCGGATTGACAGCCTTCGGAGGTGGTAATTTGGGATTGTCGCACACCATTTATCGTCGTCCCGGCCAAGCGAAGCGCGAGCCGGGACCCATAGCCACAGACGGATGTTTTGCAAAAGGCGTCTGCCGCTCTGCCTTATCGATGGATCACGCGGTATGGGTCCCTGCGTTCGCAGGGACGACAACGATGCGGCAAACCCTACTCGGCCGGCTGCAACGCCGGACGAGCCTTTTTCGGTGCGATCCAGAAGGCCTCGGGGCGCTCGAACAGAAAGTCGGCGCGCAGCGCCATCGCCAGCCGCCAGATCAACACCGCGCCCGCGACGCCGGCAACGGTCACGATCAGCGAAATCGTTCCGATATCGGTAATCAGGCCGGTCTTCAGCAGCAACGTTCGGGTCACCGCCATCGGCAGGAAGAAGGCGAGATAGATGACGATGGAATGCTCGCCGCAATAGCGCAGGAAGTTGAGCCACTGCATGCGCGCCAGCAGCGTGCCCATGACGATGATGGCGCCGGCGCCGGCGAACCCGAGCACCAGTGAGATCAGCGGCCAATGGCTGAAGTCCGCGATCACGAGGCCGCCATTGACGAGCGCCCACAGCGCCAATCCAATGATCGCCAGCGCGGGCTTCTCCCGAGAGCGATCCGACAGCGCGAACACGTAGGAAGCAAACAGATAGCCGGAATAGAAATAGACGAAGCGCGCGCAGAATTCGTCGACCACCGTCCAGCCGGTCGCGATGTGCGCCATCTCCAGCGCCGCGGCCGTGAGCCAGATCGCGAGCGGAGGGACGCCGCGTGACAGTTTTATGACGACGAAGAATACCGGCAACAAATAAATGAACCACAGCGTGCCGAACGGCTCGATGAAGGATTCCAGATACAGGAAGCCGACGTGACGCCAGCCGCTTTCAGCGGCGAAGCCCGGCGCCTTGAAGCCGAACTGGATCGTCATCCACAGCACGTAGAAATAGGCGAAGTGCAGGGCTTTGCGGTCGAGATAGGTGCGCCAGTCGCGGTCGATCACGACGGCGAGAAACAGGCCTGAAATCAGGAAGAAATCCGGCATCCGGAACGGTTGGGCGAACATGACGAATGCATGCATGAAACCGGTGTCGCCGGCCGCCTTTTCCACGCCGAGCACCGAATGCATCATCACCACCATGACGATGCAGATGCCCTTGGCGTAGTCCACCCAGTCGATGCGGGTGGGACGTTGGGTGACGGCGGATGTCCCGTTTAAAGTCATCGGTGTCCCTTTTCGGCGCGACGTGGCCGCATCTTCGGCCCGATCCGTTGCTTTCTCCTTTATTCATACAAATGACATGCCGGCTTTCTGTGCTTTTTCCGGTTTCCCCTTTGTTGAAAAATGCTCTAAGACGCCTGCAAAATAGGGATTGGCGTTAACCATCAAATACGGATTGTTTTCATGCGAATCGCCATGATTGGCACGGGCTATGTGGGGCTGGTATCCGGCGCCTGCTTTGCCGATTTCGGCCACCAGGTCACCTGCGTGGACAAGGATGCCGGCAAGATCGAAGCCCTGCGCAGAGGCGAAATCCCGATCTTCGAGCCCGGGCTCGACGCGCTGGTGGCGTCCAACGTCAAGGCCAAGCGGCTGGATTTCACCACCGACCTGACTGCGCCGGTCGCGGAAGCCGACGCGGTGTTCATCGCGGTCGGCACGCCGTCGCGGCGCGGCGATGGTCATGCCGATCTCACTTACGTGTACAGCGCGGCGCGCGAGATCGCGGCTGTGCTGTCCGGCTTCACGGTGGTGGTGACAAAATCGACCGTGCCGGTCGGCACTGGAGATGAGGTCGAGCGGCTGATCCGCGAGGCTAATCCGTCGGCCGACGTGGTGGTCGCCTCCAATCCGGAGTTTCTGCGCGAGGGCGCCGCGATCCGCGACTTCAAATTCCCCGATCGTATCGTGGTCGGCACCTCGGACGAGCGCGGGCGCAAGGTGCTCGGCGACGTTTACCGGCCGCTTTCGCTCAACCAGGCGCCGCTGATGTTCACGGCGCGGCGCACCGCGGAGTTGATCAAATACGCGGCGAACGCGTTCCTCGCCACCAAGATCACCTTCATCAACGAGATGGCGGATCTCTCCGAAAAAGTTGGCGCCGACGTGCAGGAGGTCGCGCGCGGCATCGGTCTCGACAACCGCATCGGCTCGAAGTTCCTGCATGCCGGCCCGGGCTTCGGCGGCTCGTGCTTTCCAAAGGATACCCGTGCGCTGGTCAAGATCGCACAGGACCATGATGTGCAACTCCGCATCGTCGAGGCGGTGCTCGGCGTCAACGACATCAGGAAGCGGGCGATGGCGCGCAAGGTTTCCAATGCAGCCGGCGGCAGCCTGCGCGGCAAGACCGTGGCGGTGCTCGGCCTGACGTTCAAGCCGGATACCGACGACATGCGCGAGGCGCCGTCGATCCCGCTGATCACCGGGTTGCTCGACATGGGCGCAAAAGTGCGCGCACACGATCCGGTAGGCATGGAGCCGGCGAAGAAGGAACTGCCCGAGATCGAATATTGCGCCGACCCCTATGAATGCGCGCGCGGCGCCGATGCACTGGTGATCGTCACCGAGTGGGTCCAGTTCCGGGCGCTCGATCTGGCCCGCCTTAAGGACGAAATGGCGCAGCCGGTCGTGGTGGATTTGCGCAACATCTACCGTCGCGACGACATGGCCGCGCACGGCTTTATCTATGAGAGTGTGGGGCGCGCGCCTGAACCGCAGGTGT
>NZ_LLXX01000134.1:14421-25982 GCF_001440405.1 Bradyrhizobium valentinum | reverse complement strand
CCCCCCCCCATCCACGTCTTGTTTTCTAACCATGAAGAAAGACGTGGATGCCCGGGACAAGCCCGGGCATGACGACGTGGTGATACCTTGCCTCTTACTTTCGATACACCACTGCCGATCGACGCGGTGCTCGATGAACTCGGGCGCACGCTGACGGCAAACAATGCCGCGGTGCTGGTGGCCCCTCCCGGCGCCGGCAAGACCACCCGGGTGCCGTTGGCGCTGCTCGACGCGCCCTGGCTGAGAAACAAGAAGATCATCATGCTGGAGCCGCGGCGGATCGCGGCGCGGGCCAGCGCCGAGCGCATGGCGCGGACGCTCGGCGAGCGCGCCGGCGAGACCGTCGGCTATCGCGTTCGCTTCGGCTCGAAGATATCGCGCGCGACGCGGATCGAGGTGGTCACCGAGGGAATCTTCTCGCGCCAGATTCTCGACGATCCCGAACTATCCGGCGTCGCCGCCGTGCTGTTCGACGAGTTTCACGAGCGTTCGCTCGATGCCGATCTGGGCTTAGCGCTGGCCCGCGATGCGCAAACCGGCCTGCGCGAGGATTTGCGCATCCTGGTGATGTCGGCGACGCTCGACGGCGCGCGGGTCGGCAAATTGCTCGGCGACGCGCCGGTGGTTGCCAGCGAGGGCCGCGCCTTTCCGGTCGAGACGTGCTATCTCGGCCGCAAGGTGGATGCGCCCATCGAGCGGCAGATGGCGGATGCGATCGCGACCGCGCTGCGCGCCGATCCCGGCTCGGTGCTGGCCTTCCTGCCGGGCGCTGCCGAAATCCGCCGCACGCAGAATTTTCTCAGCGAGCGGGTTCATGATCCAGCCGTCGAGATCGTGCCGCTGTTCGGCGGGCTCGACGCCGCCGTGCAGGACCGCGCTATCGCGCCGGCGCCGAAAGGCCAACGCAAGGTCGTGCTGGCGACCTCGATCGCGGAGACCTCGCTGACCATCGAGGGCGTCCGCATCGTCGTCGATTCCGGTCTGGCGCGGGTGCCGCGTTACGAGCCAGACATCGGCCTGACCCGGCTGGAGACCGTGCGCGCCTCGCGCGCCGCGGTCGATCAGCGCCGCGGCCGGGCCGGCCGCACTGAGCCCGGCGTCTGTTACCGGCTGTGGGACGAACCGCAGACCGCTTCGCTCGCGGCCTACACCCAGCCCGAAATTCTCTCGGCCGATCTCTCCTCGCTGGTGCTCGATCTCGCGGAATGGGGCGTCAACGATCCCGCGACGCTGGCGTTTCTCGATTCTCCGCCTGCTCCGGCATTGAAGGAAGCGGGCAGCCTGCTCCATGAGCTCGGCGCGCTCGATTCGGACGGCCGGATCACCGCGGAAGGCCAAAGCCTGCGTGCGTTGGCGCTGCCGCCGCGGCTGGCGCGCATGATCGTGGATTCGCACCGGCTGGGGGCTGGCGAGGAGGCCGCCGAAATAGCCGCCATCCTGACCGAACGCGGCCTTGGCGGCGACAGCGTCGATCTCGACCACAGGCTCGACCAGTTCCGCCGCGATCGCTCGCCGCGCGCCGGTAGCGCTCGCAGTCTCGCGCAGCGCTGGGCACAGCAAGTCGCGGCGACGGAAGGTGCTCTCTCTTCTCCCTCCCCCCTTGCGGGGGAGGGCCGGGGAGAGGGGTTCACACGGGAAGTCCCTCCTGGGCTTACCCCCTTCCCCCACCTCGAGAACGAGCTTCGCTCGTCTCGGACCCCGCAAGGGGGAGGGGAGCCCTACCGTTCTCGCCCGCCTAACGACGAACTTTCAACGGGCGTCATGCTCGCGCTGGCCTTTCCCGACCGCGTCGCGCGCAATCGCGGTAACGGCAGTTTCGTGCTCGCCAATGGCCGCGGGGCCGCCGTCGAGCAGACCTCGTCGCTGGCGCGCGCGCCCTATATCGCGGTCGCCGAACTGACTGGCACCGCCGCCCAGGGACGCATTCTGCTGGCGGCGCCGATCGCGCAAGAAGATATCGAGACGCGCTTCGCCGATCAGATCGAGGACAGGGAAGAGATTTCATTCGATCGCGGCGCGATGGCGCTGCGCGGACGCCGCAAGCGGACGCTGCACGCGATCACGCTGTCGGAAGCGCCGGTCGCGCTGTCGCCCTCGGCGGAGACCGCGCGCATCTTCGCCGCAGGATTGGTCGCCGCCGGGCTCGATAAGCTGCCGTGGTCGAAATCCCTGAAGCAATGGCGCGACCGCGTGATGTTCCTGCGCAAGGCGGAAGGCGATGGCTGGCCCGACCTGTCGGACGCGGCGCTCGCGGCCGACCGCGAGAACTGGCTGGTGCCGGCGCTATACGACAAGACCTCGCTGAAGGAGCTTTCCCCCGGCGACCTTTCCGACGCGCTAATGGCGCTGCTGCCGTGGGAGTTGCGCGCAAGGCTAGAGCGCGAGGCGCCGACGCATTTCGAAGCGCCGACCGGCACCATGCTGGCGATCGACTACGAGGCCGAGCAAGGCCCGACCATTGCCGTGCGCCTGCAGGAATTGTTCGGGCTCAACATCCATCCCTCGATCGCCAAGGGCGCGGTGCCGCTGGTGCTGGAATTGTTATCTCCGGCGCAACGCCCGGTGCAGGTGACGCGCGATTTACCGGGCTTCTGGCGCGGCAGCTATGCGGCCGTGCGCTCCGACCTGCGCGGCCGCTATCCCCGCCACCCCTGGCCGGAAGACCCGGCGACCGCGCTGCCGACCCGGCGGGTCAAGCCGCGCGGGACGTGAGGGCACTAGAGTCGTCATTGCCGGGCTTGACCCGGCAATCCATCCCCTCTGAGAAAGTCATTTATCGAAGATTGACGGATACGCGGGTCGAGCCCGCGTATGACGGCCTCGCGTTAACGCTTCACTCATCCTTTTCGCGAAAATGGCAGCCTTGGCCGCCTCTGTTAGTCGCGGCTTGGCGGCCGGCGTGGTGATATCGGCGGTCTGGTAAGCGAGTGTGGCGTAATGCGTAACTTGATGATTCTTGCCGCCACTCTGGCCGGCCTCGGCACCTACATGGCGCAGATGGCGGACCAGATGTCGCCAGCGCCGGCATCCGCCAGCGCATCGCCGAACAAGGCGCCCGCGCAAACGGTCGCGCAAGCTCCCTCCGGTCGTAGTCTTAACATTCCCCGCGACGCGCGAGGCCATTTCCTGACCGACGGCCATATCGACGGCCAGCGCGTCAACTTCATGATCGACACCGGCGCCTCGCTGGTCGCGCTGAACGAAAAGTCCGCGGCGCGGTTTGGCCTGCGTCCCTCCCGCAGCGATTACAATGCGACCGTCACCACCGCTAACGGCACCATCAAGGCAGCGCGGACGCGGCTTGCCATGATCGAACTCGGCGGTCTTGTGGTGCGCGACGTCGATGCCGTGGTGCTGCCCGACGAGGCGCTGTCGGAGAACCTGCTCGGCCTGTCGTTCCTGTCGAAGCTGAAGCGTTTTGAATACGCCAATGGTAGACTGGTGCTGGAACAGTAAGGTTTACCGGTTACCAATCCGCCTTAATTAGCTGCCACAAGGCGCCAGTCCCGCCTATCGCCCGGCCCGCGTATTCGCTATGGCTGCGGTGTTCCCTTAAGCATTTTCACGACAAGGCCTCCCCATGTTCCCGAAGCCCAAATCCATGCTGGTTCCGAATACATATGAGTTCGAATCCGGGCCGATGGTGAAGGCAACCGGCTTTCGCGAATACGACGCACGCTGGCTGTTCGAGAAGGAAATCAACCTGATGGGTATTCAGGCGCTGGGCATGGGGCTCGGCGCACTGATTACGGAACTCGGCGTCAAACAAGAAATCGTTACCGGTCACGATTTCCGCGGCTATTCGGCCTCGATCAAATACGCGCTGATCTCCGGCCTGATGGCGGCGGGCTGCAAGGTGCACGATATCGGGCTCGCGGTGACGCCGATGGCCTATTTCGCGCAGTTCGATCTCGACGTGCCCTGCGTCGCCATGGTGACGGCTTCGCATAACGACAATGGCTGGACCGGCGTCAAGATGGGCGCCAACCGTCCGCTCACCTTCGGGCCCGACGAAATGACACGGCTGAAGCAAATCGTGCTCAACGCCGATTTCAAGAACAAGGCCGGCGGCTCCTATCAATTCCACGAGAACTTTCCGGCGCGCTACATTGCCGATCTCACGAAGCGATCAAAACTCAAGCGCAAGCTGAAGGTCGTGGTCGCCTGCGGCAACGGCACGGCCGGCGCGTTCGCGCCTGGCGTGATGGAAGCGATCGGCTGCGAAGTGATTCCGCTCGATACCGAGCTCGACCATACCTTTCCGAAATACAATCCGAATCCCGAAGACATGGAGATGCTGCACGCGATCCGCGATGCGGTGCTCAAGCACAAGGCCGATGTCGGCTTAGGCTTCGACGGGGACGGCGACCGCTGCGGCGTGGTCGACAATACCGGCGAGGAAATCTTCGCCGACAAGGTCGGCGTGATGCTGGCGCGCGACATGTCGGCGATCCACAAGGATGCGCAGTTCGTGGTCGATGTGAAATCGACCGGCCTGTTCGTCACGGATCCGGTGCTGCAAAAACAAGGCGCGAAGACGGCCTACTGGAAGACCGGCCATTCCTACATGAAGCGCCGCACCAACGAGATGGGTGCGCTGGCGGGGTTCGAAAAATCCGGCCACTTCTTCTTCAACAAGCCGTTCGGCCGCGGCTATGACGATGGTCTCGTGTCGGCGATTGCGATCTGCGAGATGCTCGATCGCGCGCCGGACAAGTCGATGGCGGACCTGAAAAACGCGCTTCCGAAGACCTGGTCGTCGCCGACGATGTCGCCGCATTGCGCCGACGAAGCCAAATACGGCGTCGCCGACGCCGTGGTGAAGCATTTCGAGGCGTTGCAGAAAAAGGGCGATACGGTTGCGGGCCAGAAGATCCGCGACCTCGTCACCGTCAACGGCGTGCGCGTGACCGTCGAGGACGGAAGCTGGGGCCTGGTGCGGGCGTCATCGAACAAGCCCGAGCTGGTGGTGGTGGTCGAGAGCCCGGTGAGCGAAGCGCGCATGCGCGACATGTTCGAGGCAATGGATTCCGTGCTGCGCACGCATCCGGAAGTCGGCGAGTACAATCAGAAGATTTGAGCGGCGACGGTGTTTGCCTAACACACGCTCGTCATCCCCGCGAAGGCGGGGATCCAGTACGCCGCGGCTTTAGGTTCGCTGATGTCTCTTGAATGCTGGATCGTCCGCCCCAGTGCGCAATTGCGCACAAGGCGGACGATGACAGTGTTCTCGAAATCTTACGCCACGTGCAGCGAGCCCAGGAAGCTGTCGACCTCGGACTTCAGCTGGTCGGATTTCGACGACAGACCGTTCGCAGCATCCAGTAGCTTCGATGTTGCCCGGCCCGCCTCTTCCGAAGCACGGCTGACACTGAGAATGTTGCCGTTGACGTCCCGCGTACCGTTAGCCGCCTGCTGCACATTGCCGGCGATTTCCCGCGTCGCTGCGCCCTGTTGATCGACGGCGGCGGCGACTTCATTGGATATCTCGTCGATCTCGGCGATGGTTCCGCCGATCGCCTGGATGGCGCTGACGGCCTGGCTGGTGGCCGTCTGGATGTCCTGCACCTGCGCGGAGATTTCTTCCGTTGCTTTCGCGGTCTGATTGGCCAGCGCCTTGACTTCGCTCGCCACCACCGCAAATCCCCGTCCATGTTCGCCGGCGCGGGCGGCTTCGATCGTGGCGTTCAGCGCCAGCAGGTTGGTCTGGCTCGCAATGCTCTGGATCAGCGTGACGACTTCGCCGATCTTCTGGGTGCCGGCGGCAAGCCCCTCAACCACGGAGTTGGTGCGGCGAGCCTCTTCGGCGGCCTTGTTTGCGATTTCGGCGGAGCGCGTCACCTGCTGGGCAATGTTGCTGATGGAGGCCGTCAGTTCCTCGGTCGCCGCCGCAACCGTTTCCACGTTCGACGAGGCCCGGGTCGAGGCGGCCGCTGCCTCTGCGGTATGCCGCGTGGTTTCCGCGTTGCTCTTGCTCATCAACGTGGAGAGGCCCTGCACCTCGTTGGCGGTTAACGCGACCGCGTCGACGATGCTGCCGATCTTGCGCTCGAAGCCCGCGGCGAGTTCGCGGCGCGCCGCGTCGCTGTCCTGCTTGGCCTGCCGTTCGGCGGTCATCCGGTCGATACTGGCTCGGGCTTCGGCGGCATTTGCCGCTTCCGCCTCGGCGGTCTTCTGCGCGGTCGTCTCGAACAGGCCGGACAGTTTCACCGCCAGCCAGCTCAGCACGCCGGCCTCGATCAGAAGAATGACGGCGTGAAGCACGACGCGGCCGAGATCGGCGCCGCCGGGATAAACCGCCGCCGGAAGCAGGAAGTTCAGCACCAGATGATGAAGCGCGACCGCGACCGCGCCGGCGAGGATCGGGCGATAGTCGCAATAGGCGAGGAGACACGCCAGCGTGGCGAAGAAATACATGTGCGTGTCGACCTGCCAGGCATGGCCGGCGAGCTGGAAGGTAAACACCGACACGCTGCCCATCAGGGCGACGGCAAAGATCAGCCGCGTCGAAAGCCCGTTACCCGAGGTGCGCCACGACAGGGTCGCGGCCAGCGCCATCGCCGCCATCAGCGCGGTTGGCGCCAGCCAGCCGCTATCGCGCATCAGGCCGATGGCGAGCGCAATGGGAACATGAAGCCAGAGCAATCCCAGCAAGGCCGTGCTGGTGGTTTCGCGCAAAGCTTCAAGGTCATCGCTTTCAATGGTCATTTCCGGATTCCCAATATGCATTCAATAAATAGCTGCTTTGTTTGTGAAACAGGCCGCTATCGCTTGCGGATCGATTATGAACCAGGCCCCGGCCTCGTGCAGCCGTGACAATCCCTCAACGCCGTCGGGCCGCACCACCAGCAGCGATGGAACGGCGGTCACGCGGACGATTGCTGCATTGGCTGAAGCGGCGGCCGAGAAGGCCTGCTGAGAATCCCACCAAACGGGAAATGCTACGGCCACGACTTCGGTGCCTGGGCGAGCCTGAAAAGACAGTGCTGCGACGCCGATGAAGCTAGCGATCAGCAACAGCACGGCGTTGAGCCATGCGGGCCATCGGTGGCTGAGTGTGACATTCCGACCCATCCCCCGTGTCTACGGACACAGGGCTAATGTTCGGTGAACGGACCCGCTCCGTAGAATTACGGAGATTACTTACGCCGCCGGCACCGGCAGAGCCGTCACCGACTTGATCTTTTCCATCGCAAAGCGCGAGGTGACGTTCTTCAGCGGCACGGCGCTGATCAGCTTTTTGTAGAACACGTCGTAGCTCGCCATGTCGGCGACCACGACGCGCAGCATGTAATCGACATCGCCGGCCATCCGGTAGAATTCCATCACCTCAGGCATGGCGCTGACCGCGCTAGCGAAGGTTTTCAGCCACGCCTCGGAGTGATCGTTGCTTTCGACCGAGACGAACACTGAAATGCCGAGCCCGATCTTGTTCTGATCGACCAGCGCTACCCGGCGCAGGATCACGCCGTCGGCCTCCAGCCGCTGGATCCGCTTCCAGCACGGCGTTGACGACAGGCCGACCCGGTCCCCGATCTCGGCAACGGACAGGGAGGCATCCTCCTGCAGCACGGTCAGGATCTTGCGGTCGATGGCATCCAGGCGGCGGCTGGCTTCAGGGAGCTGAACGGCTAGATCGGTCATGAGAAGAATGTTCCATATAAAAGGTTCCATATCCTCATATATAGAAAATTCTTCTATAGCAAGTCTCGCTAGTGACCGGCCGAAGCCTGGTCTACAGCGTGGCCGTGGTTCAAAAGCTCTTCAACTTCAGCACGTTGAGGGGCTGCGAAGGCGCCGCCGAAACGGGTGCATTTCAGCGCCGCAGCGGCGGAGGCGAATCGAAGCGCCTGCCGCAACTCCTGTTTTTCGGTGATGGCGAGAGCGAATGCGCCATGGAACACGTCGCCGGCGCCGAGGGTGTCCACCGTATGCACCGGGAAGGCCGGGGTCTCCTGGATCCCCCCATTCTCGTCTAGCCAGATCGTGCCCCTCGGGCCCCGGGTTCCCGCCAGGAAGGACGGGGTCAGTTTGGCGATTTTCTTCAAGGCCTGGGCATCGTCGGTAACGTCAGCGGTTTCCTGCAGCGGCTCGCTGGAGAACACGAGGTGCGTGGAGGCGTTCAACAGGCCCTCGCGCAGCGACATCGCCCGATCGACGTCGACGACCACGGGAATGCCGCGCCGGACGGCCTCGGCGCAAAGCTCGGTGCAGAATTCCGCGCAGCGGCTCTCGGTGAGAATGGCGGCGCAATCGTCCAGCAGCGTGTCGAAATCGGGCAATTTCACATGCCACAAGTTCGGATCGCGGAACGTAACGATCGTGCGCTCGCCGGAAGGGTCGATCATGACCGCCGATATCGGCGTCACCAGCCCCGGCATGTGAATGAGGTGTTTTGTTTCGATACCCTCATGCGCCATCTGCTCGAAGATGAAACGACTGGACGTCTCCTTGGAATCACCCATCGGCCCACAGATCGAGGCTCGGCCGCCGAGCCTTACGATGCCAATCGCGGCATTCAACGCGTTGCCGCCGCAGATTTCGCCGAAACCTGTTGCATTCTCCTTGGAGCCACGCCCTGGGACACCGGGTGTGTTGAAGGTAAGGTCGCGCACCGGCATGCCGATGCAGAGAATCCGCGGCGGTTTGGGCGCTTTATCTTGAAAGTTCATCTGGGAATCCGTCATGTCGGCTCCGCCTTTGGCCGGAACCAAGGTCCGGAGTTAATCGACTGGTCCATGGACGGTTCCCGCTATGCGCCGATGTCTTTTCCCCCATGCACCCAGCGTCCGATCAGATGATGCGCAATCGCGAACGGATGCGCGGCGAATAAGCCATCAGGATGTTCGCGCCGGTGCATCAATGCGACCTCGGCGCGATCGAACCAGCGCGCGTCCTCGAGTTCGGCGCGGTCCACCACGATATCCTCGTTGAGCGCACGCGCGGAGCATCCGATCATCAGCGATGACGGATACGGCCATGGCTGCGTCATGTAGTAGCTCACATCGGTGCAGCGGATGCCGGATTCCTCGAAAATCTCCCGGCAGACTGCGTCCTCGATGGTCTCTGCCGCTTCGACGAAGCCGGCCAGACACGACCACATCCCGGGCATGAACTGTTTCTGCCGGCCGAGCAGGCATTTTTCGCCATGCGTGACCAGCATGATCACGACCGGATCGGTCCGCGGGAAATGCTCGGCCTTGCAGCTCGGGCACTCGCGCTTCCAGCCACCTTCCTTCATCGCCGTGCGCGTGCCGCAATTGGCGCAGAAGCCGTGGCGCTGGTGCCAGGTCACCATCGATTTCGCCATCGCGATGGCGGAAAGTTGTTCGGGCGGCACCGTGCCCTGCATCGCCATGCCGCGCAGTTCGGTGACGGCGACGTCGTCGCGCGTCATGAGCTTCTCGACGGCCGTGGCCGAAATGCCCATGCCGAAAATCGGCGCGCCGTCGCGCAAGCCCAAAAAGATCGTGCCGGGATTGGCGCCGAGCTTCACGGCCTCTTCGACGCCGAGCAGCGCGCGCGGCCCATCCGCCCCCTGCCTCACCAGAAGCGAGTCGCGGTAGATCACATAGGCGCCGGCGTTGCGCTGGCCCTCCAGCGCGAACAGCTTTTCGTCATTGGTACGAAGATGCGCGGCGCGATCCAGAATATGGGTGACGAAAGCGGGCTTCCCCAGCGGATACTTGTCGAATGCGGACATCGGTTCAACCCAACCAGATCTTGCGGCGAAGCGCATTGATGAAATTCTGTACTTCCTCGGCGTCATGCGCCAGCGGCGGCATCACGCCCCAGACCGGGCGCGGCCAGGCCGCATCGCTGGTGCGCCGCGCGATGACGTGGACATGCAACTGCGGCACCAGATTGCCGAGCGCCGCGACATTGAGCTTGTCGCATTTGGTGATCTCTTTCAGGGCGCGCGAAACCCGGGAGATTTCGGCCATCAGCTGCGCCTGCGCGACCTCGTCGAGGTCGATGATTTCCACCGCACCCTCCCGGCGCGGCACCAGCAACAGCCATGGATAGTGCGCGTCCTTGATGACCAGCACCTTGCACAGCGGCAAGTCGCCGATGTCGATCGTGTCCTTTTTGAGCTGGGAATGCAGCGACCAGGCGGAGGCGTCAGAGGGCATCTAGGGTTCCCGCGCCCGATCCATGCCGGGCCGATAGAGTGCCGTCTGTGGGCACTCCTGGTTTCATACCAAGGTGTCATCATCCGCGAAAGCGGATGATCCAGTACGTCGCAGCCCCTTCCGTTTTTACTGTTAGGCCGCGGCGTACTGGATACCCCGCCTTCGCGGGGTATGACAGGGAAACGCGGAGTATTACAGGGAAAGCCCCGCTTGCTTTCCGGCCCTTTTGGCCCCAAATAAGGACCGGGAGATTGGCGGTGGACGAGCCACTCGCCAACCGGGTCAGGTCCGGAAGGAAGCAGCCCTAACGAGGTCCGGATCGGGTCGCTCGTCAGTCTCCTACCTGTTTTTCGAGCGAATCGCGCAAGGAGGGCAGAAAGGCCGCGCCTTGCGGCTGATTTCGTTCCTTTCCGCAAGCCGGCCCCGAGAGACAATCAATTGCGGATCGACCGATGAGTGATGCTGGCGCTCCCCCCGACAAGTCAGACGGCGCCGGCCACGGCGGTTTTGCTCTCGGGCAGGGCGAAGCTGCCAAGCCCTACCGGGTGCTGGCGCGTAAATACCGCCCGTCCAGTTTCGATGATCTGATCGGCCAGGAGGCGATGGTCCGCACGGTTTCGAACGCGTTCGAAACGGGGCGAATTCCGCAGGCCTGGATTCTGACCGGCGTCCGCGGCGTCGGCAAAACCACCACGGCGCGTATTCTTGCCCGCGCACTCAACTTCGAGAAGCCGGACGGCTCGGTGAAGGGGCCGACCATCCACATGCCTGATCTCGGCGTGCACTGCCAGGCGATCATGGAAAGCCGGCACATGGACGTGCTGGAAATGGACGCCGCCTCCCATACCGGCGTCGACGACGTCCGCCAGATCAATGACAGCGTGCGCTATGCGCCGGCCAGCGCCCGCTACAAGGTCTACATCATCGACGAAGTCCACATGCTGTCGACGGCGGCCTTCAACGCCTTCCTGAAGACGCTGGAGGAGCCGCCCGAGCACGCCAAATTCGTGTTCGCCACCACGGAAATCCGCAAAGTCCCGGTTACGGTGCTGTCGCGCTGCCAGCGGTTCGACCTGCGCCGGGTCGAGGCGGACGTGCTGATGGGCCATCTTTCCAATATCGCGAAAAAGGAAGGCGTCGAGGTCGAGCCCGAGGCGCTCGGCATCATCGCGCGCGCCGCGGAAGGCTCGGTGCGCGATTCGCTCTCGCTGTTCGACCAGGCGATTGCCCATGCCGCCGGCCCCGTGCGGGCTGACGCGGTGCGGCAGATGCTGGGTCTGGCCGACCGCACCCGGGTGATCGACCTGTTCGAGCATCTGGCACGCGGCGATATCGCCAGCGCCTTTGGCGAATTCCGTGCGCAATATGATGTCGGCGCCGATCCGGTCGTGGTGCTGTCCGACCTCGCCGAATTCGTCAATTTCGTCA
>NZ_LLXX01000134.1:7953-14411 GCF_001440405.1 Bradyrhizobium valentinum | reverse complement strand
TCGGCGCCGATCCGGTCGTGGTGCTGTCCGACCTCGCCGAATTCGTCAATTTCGTCCCCCGCGTGAAGATCGTCCCCGCCACCGCCGATAACGTCGCGTTCGGCGAGACCGAGCGCGTGCGCGCCCGCGAATTCGCCGCGAAACTTTCGATGCGGGTGCTGTCGCGGATGTGGCAGATGCTGCTCAAGGGTATCACCGAGGTGCAAACCGCGACCCGGCCGGCGGCGGCCGCCGAAATGGTGCTGGTGCGCATCGCCTATGTCGCCGACCTGCCGACGCCGGACGAAGCGATCAGGATGCTCGACCAGAACGGCGGGGGAGCGCAGATTGCCTCCGGCGGCGCGGCATCGGCGCGGGCCGCGCCCACCGCGCCGGTATCTTCAATGTCTGCCGCTTCGCCGATGCGCGCGCCTGCATCGCCGCGCTCCGGCGCCGAAGCGTCCGCGCGCCCGCAAATGGCGGCGCCGTCGGCCCAAACGGAGTCCGCGCCAGTCCTGCGGATCACCACCTTTCCGCAACTCGTTGCGCTCGCCGGCGAGAAACGCGATATCCTGACCAAGACGGCGCTGGAATCCGATATGCGCCTCGTTCGTTTCGAGGACGGGCGGCTGGAGGTTGCGCTGGAGCGCAACGCCGCGCGGGGGATGGTCAACGAGCTCTCCCGCAAGCTGGAACTATGGACCGGGCGGCGCTGGACGGTGATCGTCTCCAACGAGGCCGGCCAGCCAACGCTGCGCTCGCAGAACGAGCAGGCAAGGAACGAGCACGCACGTGCCGCGGAGGCCGATCCGCGCGTGCAGGAGGTGCTGACGCGATTTCCCGGCGCCAAGGTGGTCGAGGTGCGTCGGCTTGCCGCCGAGCCGCCGGAATCCGATATTATCGCTGAAGACTTGAACGAGACTTCCGACGGCGACGACGACTGATCGGACTCTCGAGAGGACGGATAAATGGCTGATTTTCTCGGCATGATGAAGCAGGCAGCGGAGCTGCAATCCAAGATGCAGGCGATGCAGGACGAGCTCGGCAATCTCGAGGTCGAGGGCATTTCCGGCGGCGGGTTGGTTGCCGTGCGCATGACCGCGAAAATGGAAGTGAAGGGCGTGAGGATCGATCCGTCGCTGATGAAGGCCGAGGAGCGCGAGGTGCTCGAGGATCTGCTGGTGACCGCGCACAACGACGCGCGGCGCAAGGCGGAAACCGCGGCGATGGAAAAGATGCAGACGCTGACCGGCGGGCTCGGCCTGCCGCCCGGACTTGGTCTCGGCTGAAATGGCAGCAAGCGTTGCCGGGCCTGAAATCGAACGCCTGATCCAGCTCCTGGCGCGCCTGCCAGGGTTAGGGCCGCGCTCGGCGCGGCGCGCGGCGCTGCATCTGATCAAGAAGCGCGAGGCGCTGATGACGCCGCTTGCAGGCGCGCTGCAGGTTGCGATCGACAAGATTCAGGTCTGCAAGACCTGCGGCAATATCGATACGCAAAATCCCTGCACGGTGTGCACCGACCCGCGGCGCGATCCCTCGACCATCGTCGTGGTCGCCGACGTTGCCGATCTCTGGGCGCTGGAGCGGGCGAACGCGACCAACGGCCGCTATCACGTGCTCGGCGCCACATTATCGCCACTCGACGGCGTTGGCCCGCAGGATCTGACCATCGACGCGCTGGTGGCCCGCGCGCACGAATCACAAGTCGGCGAAATCGTTCTGGCGCTCAACGCAACGGTTGATGGCCAGACCACCGCGCATTACATCACCGATCTCCTGCAGGACGCCAACGTCAAGGTGACCCGGCTTGCGCACGGCGTACCGGTCGGCGGCGAACTTGATTATCTCGACGAAGGTACGCTATCGGCTGCCATGCGGCAGCGCACGCTGTTCTAGCCAACACAACGGAACTGATCGACATGACGAAACCACGATTCGGCAAGCGCTCTTGTTTTGTGTTCATGATGGCCGCGGCCTTGGCCGCGCCTTCCGCATGGGCGCAGCAGGCCGAGCCAGCGCCGAAGCCCGGCAAGCCGATCAATGCCGGCGACGTCCTGTCCGGCGAACTCAACGCCATGAAGGGCGGCAAGAAGAGCAAGCGCGCCGCGACCTACCAGATCACCAGCGAACCGCGCCGGCTGCCGCCGCCGAACGGGCTCTGCAATCTCGAAACCGGACCCGAGACGTTCCAGCTCGTCACCAGCAGCGACGCCCAGGCCGCGCAACTGAAAAATTTCATCGGCAAGGAAATTTCCGTGAAAGTCGACGAAGTGGCCTGTGCGCAGGACGCCGGCCAGATGAGCGAAGCCGTCATCACCAAATGGAGCGTGGTGACGAAACATTGAGGTAGTCTGCGCTGGAATCTTTTGGTCGTCCCTGCGAACGCAGGGACCCAACCAAGAATGTGTGTGGTTAGAATGCGCTGGAGCTCCATTGGAGTTGAACAATCGGGATCGGTGGGTATGGGTCCCGGCTCAAGGCCGGGACGACAGAGAATCAAACCTTCACCGTTCCCACTGCCTCGAAATGCCCCCGGCGCTGCAGCCAGGCCAGCAGGATCAGGCTCGGGATCGCGACCAGGACGGAGATCACGAAGAACAGCGGCCAGCCCGTCGTCTCCGCCACATAGCCGGCGCCGGAGGACAAATAGGTGCGTCCGACGGCGGCCAGTGCGGTGAGCAGCGCGTACTGGGTCGCGGTGTGCAGCGGGTTCTGGCACAAGGCCGAGAGATAGGCGACGAAGATCACGGTGCCGATCGCGCCAGTGAAATTTTCCGCCGAGATGGCGGCCGCCAGCGCCCATTGATTGACGCCGACATAGGCGAGCCACGCGAACACCAGGTTGGAGACCGCCTGCAGCACGCCGCCGATCCACAGGCTTGCGACCAGCGAATAGCGCCGCGCCAGATAGCCGCCGGCAAATCCGCCGATCAGGGTCGCGACAAGGCCGACGCCCTTGACGATGGCGGCGTAGTCGTTGCGGGTGAAACCGAGATCGATCACGAACGGCGCGGTCATCGTGCCGGAAAACGCGTCGGTGAATTTGAACAGCACCACGAAGGCCAGCGCCACCCAGGCATACTTGCGGGCCAGAAATTCAGAGAACGCCCCGATGGCCGCATGCATGACGCGCGAGAAAGCTGCCTCGCCGCGGGTCTTGGCCTCCGCGCGCACCGATTGTTCGGGCTCGGTGGCGGCCAGCGCGGTGATGGTGCCGATCAGCACCAGCGCGGCCATGACAACATAGCCCCACATCCACGCCGCGTTGCGGCCGATGCCGGTGTCTTCGAACGCGCTCACCAGGAACAGTACGCCGGCGGTCGAAACCAGCAGGCCGATCCGGTAGGCGGCGACATAGGACGCCATGCCGGCGGCCTGTTCGCTTTCGGGCAGGCTTTCGACGCGGAACGCATCGACCACGATGTCCTGCGTCGAGGACATCGTTGCGACCAGCAGCGCGCCGAGCGCGACGAACAGCGGCGAGCGCGCCGGGTCGGTCAGCGCTAGCAGCAGGATCGCACCGATCAGGAGCAATTGTGAGAACACCAGCCAGCCGCGCCGTCGGCCGAAAGCGCGCGTGAAGACCGGCACATGCAGCGCATCGACCAGCGGCGCCCAGACAAATTTCAACGTGTAGGGCGTGCCGACCAGTGCGAACAGCCCGATGGTGCCGAGATCCACGCCGGATTCCCGCATCCATACCAGCAGCGTCGATCCTGACAGTGCCAGCGGCAGGCCGGACGAAAAGCCAAGCATCAGCACGATCAGCACGCGCGGCTGGAGATACACTGCAAGGCCCTCGCGCCAGGTGGGCGTGGGGGCGGCTGTGGCTGATGCCGGGGGTGTAGCTTCGGGTGCGGTCATGCGGGCGTGTTAGCAGATTTTGCGAGAAAAGACTGTCATCGCTCGCCACCAATCAACGACTGTCATCGTCCGCGAAGGCGGACGATCCAGTATTCCGCGAATTTAGTTGTCAACAATGACCGCCACGGAATACTGGATACCCCGCCTTCGCGGGGTATGACGGTCGGAAACTTGGATACGCCGGCATATTCAAGCGCCAGCGATACTCGGATAGAGGTCGTCCCAATTGGGATTGAGCTCTTCGATCAATCGGACTTTCCAAGCTCGATTCCATTTCTTCAGCCGTTTCTCGCGGCTGATTGCATTCTCAATGTCGTCGAACTGTTCGAAATAGACCAACTTGTGCACGCCGTATTTCTTTGTGAAACCCTTCATCGGCTCAAGGCGATGCTCGCCAGCGCGGCGGACAAGATCGTTGGTCACGCCGATGTAGAGCGTGCCACCGATACGGCTGGCTAGAATGTAGACGTAGTAGCTGCGTGCTCCCATCTGCGGTCTCTGGGATACTGGGTCGCCCGGTCAAGCCGGGCGATGACAGCTTAATATGCCGTAGCGGTGCAACAATGCCTCACTCCCCCGCCTGCAGCTTGCGAGGAACCGGGAACAGCTCGGCTGTTCCGCCTTTCATCACGCGCGGAGCTTCCACCGGCGCATCCGTCTTGCTGAAATCGAGTTCCTCGATCCGGCCGGCGCGCTTCTCGATCTTGTCGGCGGAGATCAAAATCTGCCGCACGTCCTCGTTGACGTCGCCAAAATGCTTCTGCAGCTTCAGCACGCGCTCGCGCAGGCGGCCGAGGTCGTCGCCGAGATTGAGCACTTCGGTGCGGATCTGATCGGCGGCATCGCGCATCCGCGCGTCTTTGAGGATCTGCTGCATCACCTGGATTGCCAGCATCAACAGCGAGGGCGACACCAGCACCACGCGGGCGCGATAGGCTTTCTGGATCACGTCGTCAAAGCCGTCATGGATTTCGGCGTAGACCGATTCCGATGGCACGAACATCAGCGCGGTATCCTGGGTCTCGCCGGTGATCAGGTATTTCTCGGCGATGTCGTTGACGTGTTTCATCACGTCGTTGCGCAGGCGTTGTGTGGCGAATTTTCGTTCCTCGTCGGTGCGCGCGTCGTGCAGCGCGGTCATCGCCTCCAGCGGAAACTTCGCATCGATACAAAGCGGCCGCTGGTCGGGCAGGAACACCACGCAATCCGGCCGCTTCCCGGTCGAGAGCGTGTACTGGAATTCGTAGGAGCCCTGCGGCATGCCGTCCTGCACGATCGCTTCCATCCGCGCCTGGCCGAATGCGCCGCGCGACTGCTTGTTGGCGAGCACGTCGCGCAGCGTTGTGACCTGCGACGTCAGGTCGGTGAGGTTCTTATGCGCATTGTCGATGATGCCGAGCCGCTCATGCAGTACGCGCAAGCTGTCCATGGTGTGGCGCGTGGTCGCTTCCATCGACTGGCCGACGCGGTGCGTCACCGAATCCAGCCGCTCATTGACCGCGCGCGCCATTTCGGCCTGGCGGCCGGCCAGCGCCTGCGCCATCGCGTCGACCCGGCCGGTGGATTCGCTCTGCGCCCGCAGCATTTCGCTCAGCCGCTCTTCGAGCTCGTCGGCGCGGATCGCCTGCGCCATCGCCAGTTCCGCGCCGCGGCGGCCCGAGCGGGCTATGACGATGGCAATGGCCAGCAGCAGCACGAGCGCCAGCGCGCCGAAACCTGCCAGCGCTTCGCCGGCGTGAATCGGCAGATCGCCGACGATGAAAAGGATTTCGTTCATGTCAGCCTTGTAGCCCGATTCGGTGCCATTCGCGAACGAAGAGGGAACACTTATGGTAAATGACGGATTAATTTTCGTGGTTAACGCCGTCTTAAAAATCATGGTTAAGGCCGCCTTAACGGGCGTCTGGGCGCATTGACCCCGGCGAATCAGCGGCTTAAATCGCGCGCAGGACACCAGCGTGATCCGGAAAAGCGGAAGCCGGTTTTCCGAAAGATCATGTTCAAACAAAGAGATGAATCTTGATCCGGTTCGCATCGGATCATGGTTCAGAAAAATTCATGGCCATCAGAGAAATCATCATCCTGCCGGACAAGCAGTTGCGGCTCGTTTCCAAGCCCGTCGAGAAGGTGACGACGGAAATCCGCAAGCTCGCCGACGATATGTTCGAGACCATGTACGACGCGCCCGGCATCGGGCTGGCGGCGATCCAGGTCGCGCAACCCTTGCGGCTGATCACCATGGATCTCGCCAAGAAAGACGAGAACGGCGAAACCAAGCCGAAGCCCCGTGTCTTCATCAACCCGGAGATCATCTCCTCCTCCGAGGAATTGTCGGTGTACGAGGAGGGCTGTCTCTCGATCCCCGAATACTACGAGGAAGTCGAGCGCCCGGCGCGGGTGCGCATCCGCTTCACCGATCTCGACGGCAAGGTGCACGAGGAAGACGCCGACGGGCTGTTCGCCACCTGCATCCAGCACGAGATCGACCATCTCAACGGCGTGCTGTTCGTCGACTATCTGTCAAAGCTGAAGCGCGACCGCGTGTTGAAGAAGTTTACCAAGGCCGCCAAGCGCGCGGCGGAGTAATTCGCAAATTCTCTCGGCCGTCATGCCCG
>NZ_LLXX01000134.1:0-7831 GCF_001440405.1 Bradyrhizobium valentinum | reverse complement strand
CCCGGCCATGACGATTAAACTCCGGCTAACGCAGGTAATCTCTCGTCATGCCACTCCGCCTGATCTTCATGGGCACGCCCGATTTCGCGGTGCCGACGTTGCTGGAGCTCGTCGCCCACGGCCACGAGGTTGTGGCCGTCTATACCCGCGCGCCGAAGCCCGGTGGCCGTCGTGGACTGCAATTGCAGCCGACCCCGGTCGAGCAGGAGGCGCGGCGGCTCGGCATTCCGGTGCTGACGCCCGCGACCTTGAAGACGCCGGAAGCGCTCGCCGAATTCCGTGCGCACAATGCCGATGCGGCCGTCGTGGTCGCCTATGGCATGATCCTGCCGCAAGCCGTTCTCGACGCGCCGCGCTACGGCTGCTTCAACCTGCATGCTTCGTTGCTGCCGCGCTGGCGCGGCGCCGCGCCGATCAATCGGGCCATCATGGCCGGCGACGCCGAGAGCGGCGTGATGGTGATGAAGATGGACGTGGGTCTCGACACCGGCGATGTCGCGATGGCGGAGCGCCTGGCGATCACGGACACCATGACCGCCACGGATCTGCATGACGCACTGGCGCCGCTCGGCGCCGACCTGATGGTGCGCGCGATGGGCGGGCTTGAGCGCGGCGGGCTGCAGCTCACCAAGCAAAGCGAGCAAGGCGTGACCTACGCCGCCAAGATCGACAAGGCCGAGGCGCGGATCGACTGGCAGCGGCCCGCACGAGAAGTGCTGCGGCATATTCACGGGCTGTCGCCGTTTCCCGGCGCCTGGTGCGAGATTGTCGCCGATGGCGAGCCGGCGCGCATCAAGGTCCTGCGCTGCGAACCGGCTGATGGTTCTAGCGCGCCGGGCGAGGTGCTCGACGACCGCCTGACGGTTGCCTGCGGTGAGGGCGCGATCCGGATTCTGGAACTGCAGCGCGAAGGCAAGGCGCGGATGAAGGCTGCGGACTTCCTGCGCGGTACGCCGCTGAAGGCTGGCGCGCTCTTTTCTTGACACTGTCATACCCCGCGAAGGCGGGGTATCCAGTACGCCGTGGCGTTTGAAGTTGAACCGAGACGCCGCAGCGTACTGGATCATCCGCCTTCGCGGATGATGACAGCCCGATTGGATTGAGATGCCCCGCTACAAGCTCATCATCGAATATGACGGCACGCCGTTTTCGGGCTGGCAGATCCAGGACAACGCGCCGACGGTGCAGGGCGCGCTGGAAACGGCGGTGAAGGCAATCTGCGGCGAGTCCGCGCGGGTGCACGGCTCGGGCCGCACCGACGCCGGCGTGCATGCGCTGGGGCAGGTCGCGCATTGCGATATACAGAAGCCGTTTCCGCCGGGACGCCTGCGCGACGGGCTGAACGCGCATCTGCGGCCGCACCCGATCGGCGTGCTCAGTGCGGAAATCGTGCCCGATGATTTCGAAGCGCGCTTCTCCGCCATCAGGCGGCATTACCGCTATCGCATCACCAACCACCGGGCCAATCTCGCGCTCGATATCAAGCGTAGCTGGCGTGTGCCGCGCCATCTCGATACCGATGCGATGGACGCCGCGGCCAAAAGACTGCTCGGCAAGCACGATTTCACGACCTTTCGCGACACCGAATGCCAGGCGAAGTCGCCGGAGAAGACGCTCGACCAGCTCGATGTCATCAGAGAAGGCGATGCGGTTTCGATCCTGACCTCGGCGCGCTCGTTCCTGCACAGCCAGGTGCGCTCGATGGTGGGCTCGCTGGTCTGGGTCGGCGAAGGCCGCTGGAGCGCCAATGACCTCGCCGCCGCGCTCGCCGCCCGCAACCGCGCCGCCTGCGGCCCCGTCGCCCCGCCGGAAGGATTATATCTGGTGCGGGTGGAGTATTAGCCGACGCCGACGATCTTGTAGGATGGGTGGAGCGAAGCGATACCCATCGGGCTAGCGGCGAAGTGATGGGTATCGCTGCGCTCCACCCATCCTACGATTCTGGCAATGACGGCGTTGCGCTAGGTAAAATACCTGTCCAGCACACCCCGATAAATCTGCGTCAGCTTCTCCAGGTCGGACACCGGCGTGCGCTCGTCGATCTGGTGCATGGTCCGGCCGACCAGGCCGAACTCGATGACAGGGCAATAGCTCGAAATGAAGCGTGCGTCCGAGGTGCCGCCGGAGGTCGAGAGCTCCGGCTTGCGGCCGGTGACTTCCTCGATCGCGCTGACGGCGAGATCAGTGAAAGCGCCGGGCTTGGTCACGAACACGTTGGAGTTGGAATATTCCCACACAATGCGGGCGCGGATGCGGTTGCCGCAGGCTTTCGCCAGCCGTTCCTCGACCAGCGCGCGCAGCGTCTCCTGGGTGTGGTTGTCGTTGAAGCGGATGTTGAATTTTGCGCGCGCCTGGCCCGGGATCACGTTGCTGGCGGTGTTGCCGACGTCGACGGAAGTGAATTCGAGATTGGAGGCCTGGAATTGCGCGCTGCCATGATCGAGCGGCTCATCGGAAAGCGCCACGATCAGCCGCGAAATATCCGGCACCGGGTTCGACGCGCGGTGCGGATAGGCGACGTGGCCCTGCACGCCGTCGACATAGAGCGTGCCGGATTGCGACCCGCGGCGGCCGATCTTGATGCAGTCGCCGAGCACTTCGACATTCGAGGGCTCGCCGAGCACGCAATGATCGAATTTCTCGCCGCGTTCGGCGCACCACTTCAGAAGCTTGATGGTCCCGTTGACCGAAATGTCCTCTTCGTCGCCGGTGATCAGAAACGAGATCGAGCCGCCGCCATTCCTTTGCGGCTTGCCGCCATTGTCGGCGAGATATTGCAGCACCGCGGCGACGCTGCAGGCGATGCCGCCCTTCATGTCGACCGCGCCGCGGCCGTAGAGGAAGCCATCCTTGATGTCGCCCGAAAACGCGCCGTGGCTCCATGCGGCCTCGTCGCCGGCCGGCACCACGTCGGTGTGGCCGGCAAAAGTGATATGCGGCGCTTCAGTGCCGATGCGGGCGTAGAGGTTGTCGATGTCTGATGTGCCGGGCTCGCCGAAGGTCACGCGGTGCACCTCGAAGCCGGCGTCTTTCAGCAGCCGCTCGAGGACGCCGAGCGCACCGGCATCGGCAGGGGTCACAGAAGGGCAGCGGACGAGGTCGCGGGTGATGGAAACGGCGTCATTCATACCCCGGCTTAACACGCCAAACCGGCGGCGGGCCAGCCTTGTGCGGCACCATTTCGATCTCGCTCTGCTGGTCCCAGGGCGGCCGCGTATCGGGCCGCGGCTTCGGTGCCAGCGGATCGGCGCCGCAAGCGCGCTCCTCAGAATGAGGTCTCAGACCTCATGGTGAGGAGCGCGGCAATGCCGCGCGTCTCGAACCATGTGGCCGTGCTCTAGTCCCGCAGCAGCTCGTTGATGCTGGTCTTGGCGCGGGTGCGTTCGTCGACGCGCTTGACGATCACGGCGCAGGCGGTGGACGGGCCGGGCTGGCCATTCTTCAGCGGCTTGCCGGGCAGCGCGCCGGGAACCACAACCGAATATTCCGGAACTTCGCCCACAAAAACCTCGCCGGTCTCGCGGTCGACGATCTTGGTGGAGGCGCCGAGGAATACGCCCATCGCCAGCACTGCGCCCTTGCGCACGATCACGCCTTCCGCGACTTCGCTGCGCGCGCCGATGAAGCAGTCGTCCTCGACGATCACAGGCTCGGCCTGCAGCGGCTCCAGCACGCCGCCGATGCCGACGCCGCCGGAAATATGCACGCGCTTGCCGATCTGCGCGCAGCTTCCGACCGTGGACCAGGTGTCGATCATGGTCGCTTCATCGACATAGGCGCCGAGATTGACGAAGGAGGGCATCAGCACGACGTTGCGGGCGATGAAGGCCGACCGGCGCACGATCGAGCCGGGGACTGCGCGAAAGCCCGCGTCGCGAAAACGGTTCTCGCCCCAGCCCTCGAACTTCGAGGGCACCTTGTCCCACCACGACGCCTTGCCGGGGCCACCAGGAATCTGGCCCATATCGTTGAGGCGGAACGACAGCAGCACCGCCTTCTTCAGCCACTGATTGACCTTCCACTTGCCATCAGCCTCGCGCTCGGCAACCCGCGCCTCCCCCTTGTCGAGCAGTTCGAGCGCGTGATCCACGGCCTCGCGAACCTCGCCCTTGGTCGAAGTCGAAATGCCGTCTCGGGCATCGAAGGCGGAGTTGACGGTGGATTCGAGCGCGGACAGGGACATCGGGATTTCCTCGGGGGAGAGCGGATTATCGGGCAAAGTCGAAGCGCTTTTTCGGGATTTGGGCAGAGAGAGTCAAGGCGGGATGTCGTCCCTGCGAACGCAGGGACCCATAACCACAGGTGTGAATTGTTGGGCGGGATGATTGCCACGGTGCCCCTTACCAACGGCCGCGGCGTATGGGTCCCTGCGTTCGCAGGGACGACGGAGAGAGTGGATCTACTTTCCGCTCAACCTCTGCAAAAACCCCGTCAGATCATCCGTCACATGATCGACGTAAGCCGCATCCCGGCCTTCCAGCTCCCAATCCTCGCGCACCACCTCCTTGGCGCCGTCGGGCACCACCAGCACCGTGGTCATGCCGAGCTGATGCGGCACCACGAGGTTGCGGGCGAGATCCTCGAACATCGCCGACCTCAGGGGATCCACGCCATGGACGCGCAGGAATCTGTCGTAGGTCTGCGGCGCCGGCTTCGGCTCCAGCTCGGCGGCAATGATGTCGAACACCGCCTCGAAATGCTCACCGATCCCGAGCCGTTCCAGCACCGCGCCGGCATGGTCGGTCGAGCCGTTGGTCAGGATCAGCTTGCGGCCCGGAAGTTTTGCGATTGCCGCGCCCATCGCGGGGTTCGGCTCCAGCGGCGAGTGATCGATCCGGTGTACGTAAGCCAGATAATCGTCGGCGCACACGCCGTGTTCGGTCATCATGCCGCGCATGCTGGTGCCGTAGCGCCGATAGTAATCCTTCTGGATCACGCGGGCCTCTTCCGCGGAGATTTTCAGGAACGCGCTGATGAATTCGCCGATCCGCGCGTCGACCTGCTGCCACAGATTGACGTGATGCGGGTAGAGCGTGTTGTCGAGATCGAACACCCAGGTATCGATATGGCTGAAGGCGCGGGGGGATGCTTTCATGGCTCTCTCAAACCTGTCGTCCCTGCGAAAGCAGGGACCCATACGCCGCGGCGGCTGTTGGTGAGCACGGTGCGCATTGCCTTTGGTCGCGGGTGGCATAGTAGCCAAAACTCAGGCCGGTGGTTATGGGTCCCTGCGTTCGCAGGGACGACGATAGAGTGGTGACCCATCACGGCATCGCAAATCGCAGCGTCTTGCCGCCGCTGCTCATGTCGACCGGCGCAAAGCCGATTGCCGCAAGTCCGCGGGTGCCGCAATCGCCCTGTTCCGATATCTCGAACTTGCTCTCGCGCGTGCAGAGTTCTTTCGGGCCGCCCCAGTTCAACGGCCTGTTCCGGTATTTGACGGCGCGGTTTTCCCCATCGACGGCTTCGGCAAAGCTGTAGACCTGCTTGGGCTGGCCGGTCACATCGGGATGCAGGCATTTGCCGGGATCGATGCGGTACCAGCCACGGCTGGTCACTGCCTTGCCGTCGTCGGTTGCGACCGCCGCCATGACCTTGTGCGGCGTGTCGTTGCACCAGGTCAGCCCCGTGGAGGAGGGCTTTTGCACGGCCTCGATCATGGCGGTGAAGAAATTCTGCGACTGCACGATTTCGGCTGAAAGCCCGCGGCTCTTCAGGAACGCCGACAGCGCGGCCTGCGTCTTCGGTCCGTCGACGCCGTCGATCGGCGCGGCGTCATAGCCCGCGATCACCAGCAGCCGCTGGATGCCGGCCAGCCGTGCCTGCTCGTCGTCATATTCGGAGTCCTCGGCGAGGTAGGCGACAAGGTTGCCGTCATCGCCCCGCGTCGGAGTGATTTGCGTGAACGGCGCCGGCGTCTGCCCGCTGCGGCACTGGCGCGCCGCGGCGATGACGAAATTCTCCGGCGCGATGCACAGCGTATCGTTGCCGTTCTGCGGGATCGGAGAGGCGCCGTAGACGCCGAGCGCGCGTGCGTTCAACAGGATGCGGTCGGCGGTCAGTGAGCCCTGCAGCACCACGCGGCAGGCGGCCGGATCGATCCGGAACCAGCCCCGCGTCGCCGTCGCCGCTTTGTCGTCGATGCCGATCGCGGCCTCGACCACATAGCTCATGCGGTTGCAGAGTTTTAGGTCGGCAAACGCGGGCAGGGAGGAAGCGAACAGCGAGAGTGCCGCGGCCGGCAGTGCGAGGATCGTGCGTCTCCCATACCGCCGCATTCTTGCGCGGAACCGGCGCGCGAACGGCAGGGTCGGGGAGATCGCGCGGGTCACTTGTGGATCAGCGTGCCGGTGCCCTGATTGGTGAACAATTCGAGTAGCACCGCGTGCTGCATCTTGCCGTCGATGATGACGACGCCCTGAACGCCCTGTTCCAGCGCGTATATGCAGGTCTCGACCTTCGGGATCATGCCGCCGGAAATGGTGCCGTCGGCGATCAGTTTTCGCGCATCCTTCACCGACAATTCCGGTATCAATTTCTTCGATTTGTCGAGCACGCCGGGAACGTCGGTCAACAGCAACAGCCGCTTGGCCTTGAGCGCACCCGCCACCGCGCCGGCAAAGGTATCGGCGTTGACGTTGAGCGTGTGGCCGTCATGCGAGGTCGCCAGCGGCGCCAGCACCGGGATCAGCTCGTAGCCAATCAACTGGTTCAACAGCGTCAGATCGACCTTGTCGGGATCGCCGACGAAGCCGAGGTCGATCGCCTTTTCGATGTTGGAATCCGGATCGACCATGGTGCGCGACGTCTTCGACGCCTTCACCATGTTGCCGTCTTTGCCGGAGAGGCCGACGGCCTTGCCGCCGGCTTCGTTGATGTAGCCGACGAGCTGCTTGTTGACCGAGCCCGCCAGCACCATCTCGACGATCTCGATGGTGGCGGCATCGGTGATGCGAAGCCCGGCGGCGAATTCCGACTGGATGCCGAGCCGCTTGAGCATGGTCGCGATCTGCGGCCCGCCGCCATGCACCACCACCGGATTGATCGCGGTCTGCTCCAGCAGAACGATGTCGCGCGCGAACGCCTTGGCGGTCTCCTCCGCGCCCATGGCATGGCCGCCGTATTTAATGACGATGGTTTCCTCGTCATATTGCTGCATATGCGGCAGCGCCTCGGACAGGATGCGGGCCTGATCGAGCGGGCTGATATTCTGCGCTGATGTCATGAAGCGGTCTCGCCATTGCGGATGTCGGGCCGGGTTCTATCCGATTGGCGGGCAGGGCGCAAAGTTGCTTTCTTCCTTCTCCCCCTGTGGGAGAAGGTGGCATAGGCGGCCCTTGGCCGCCGTCTCTTAGAACGCCGATGCTTCGCATCGGCTATGGCGCCGGATGAGGGGTTCTTTCGGCGGAGACAGACCCCTCACCCGTCTCGCCGCCGCTTCGCGGCGTCGATCCACCCTCTCCCACAAGGGGAGAGGGGAAGAAAGAGATTACCCCCGCCTTGGCCAGGCGGCTGCTACCGCCAGCGCCAGCCAGCTTGCGATCAACAGCGTCCCGCCGGTGGGCGCGGCCATTGGGAAGAGGCCGTGGCCGGCATAGTGCCGCAGCGTCACGTCACCGGCAAACAGGCTTGCCGCAAGCACGAAGCCGAAAGCCGCTGCGATCCCGATTTTCGCATGCACGATGCTGCGTTCGGCCAACGCGACGGCGCCCAAAACGGCGGCAGCGTGAAACAGCAGCATCGAGGACGCCGACACCAGCCGCGACGCATCCGCGCCATGGGCCGAGGCCGCCGCCAGCATGACGCCGTCGGCGCCCATGACGGCGGCCAG
>NZ_LLXX01000133.1 GCF_001440405.1 Bradyrhizobium valentinum | reverse complement strand
TGTCCTTGTTGCACCCGGCAGACGAAGCGCCTTCTTTTGTGACACAGTAAGACTAGCCCACAGCCTAGCGTGCTACCAATTACACCACCCTGGAGCAGATCAGCAACATAAGGCAAGAGCGACGTGTCTTACAATGAACTTTTCGCTTCTATAAAGGATCCTCAAAGACGGACTGGCACTGAGCAAGGTGGCGCTTGGTATCGCGGAATCAGCGATGGACGACATACTCTGACCCCGTCGCTCCTCAGACAGCGCAAGCGGCACGCCGACGCTGAGATAAACATGTTCGCCGACTTTTGGACGATGATAGAAGGAGTGGACATCAAGGACAGTTGGGAGAGATTATCTCTCATGCAGCACTATGGTGTGCCGACCCGGCTTCTCGACTGGACGACCGATTTGAACATTGCGGTCTATTTTGCGGTCGCGAGTGCCGAGCGGAAGGGGACTGGTGATCCTTGCATTTGGGTGTTGAACCCATACAAGCTGAACGAACTCCATAGCGGCACGCGTGTGATCTACGATGCGGTCGATCGCGTCGACTTCGACTACTACGATGCCGCGCGAGCTTTCGCGAGAAACGGAACTCCATTCCCCAACGATAAGGCGGTAGCGCTCAGGCCTACTTGGTCGAACGCAAGAATACGGCTGCAATCGGGGTGCTTCACCTTTCACGGAAGTGACGATCCCCTAGAGGCGGTCGTGAACACTCGAATTGCGAAGCGCGTGCAAATACCTCATTCGTCGGTCCACGACATCAGAGAGAAGCTCCTGCGGGAAGGCATACATCCGCTGAAGGTTTTCGGCGGGGTGGAGGGCTTGGCGACCTATGTCAGGAGGACGTACCTCGATTAATGAGCAAGAAGCGCGCTTGGTGATACGCTTGTCTTTCTTCGGATCATTCTGCGCCGGTGGCGTGTGGTCCTGAAATGCGAAGATTGAGCATCGAAGAAGCCCGGCAAGTAACGCCTGGGCCATAAGGAGCAAGTCCCTTTTGAGAGCTGATCGCCCGCAAGGTCCAGAGCGCCCCACTCCGGAAACGGTGTGGCGCGAGTTAACGAAATCTGCGAAAGAACATCGCTCGCCGCGTGATAACGCGAGCCCGACTTCCGGTTGCAGCTCTTGCGACGTGACTTGCGTTGCTCTCAGTTGCCCGGTTTGTCGCGTCTGCGACACATGATATTCGACCGCCGGGCTGCCGTGCTGGCAGTTAAGTTGTTGATTAAAATGTAGGACGCCTTTCGGAGGCTCTTCCCCCGCAGTTGGCACGAATCTTGAGTGTCTCTCGTTGCCCGGCGGCAGGAGCTGCCGACCGGCATCACTGGTTGATCCTCTCATTGAGAAGGAGCAAAAATGAAGACCGATTACGGTGTGACCGAATTAACTGCTGAAGAAATATCTGCAACGTTGGGAGGCTGGCTTGGCTGTTCATAGGAGCACTTAGCGGAATTCTCGGGGGTGGTAGCCGCTGTAGCTATATTTGAGGGCGTCTGGTTTCTTACACATAAGCCGCACGGCTAGACCTGAAGAACATAAGTGACGAAAACGCCGTGCTTTCTGCGGACTAGCTTCTATGGAAACTGCTGATCACCACAAGGCATGAACTTGTGGCTCGGCGAACGACGGCGTTCAGGCATTCACCGGCTTTGGCAATCAACGGGTTAGGTCATGGATTGTCTGGAATTTCTTCGAACAACTATGGCGAAAAAGGAGCTGCCAACCTACGTCTATGGTTATCCTTCCAAGCGAGCGTATCGGGCTTTTCCGCAGCCACTCCGCGTAACTGATGTCGTTGAGCAGGCTAGCCGTGCTAAGCAAATCAACATCTATGTCCATATCCCATTCTGCCGCTATCGCTGCACTTACTGCACGCTCTTTCTTACAATGCGCCAAAAACCGGCGGAGGGGGAGTCTTATGTTGTTCGACTGGCAGAGCACATCGCGCGATATGGAGAATACTTCGGAGATCGAGAGGTTGTAAGTATCTATTTCGGCGGCGGCACGCCGACCCTGCTGACTCAGCATCAATTCGGCGAGCTTTTCGCCGCCCTCGACGCTGCATTTCCAAAACGAAGCCGGAAATGTGAGATTACGGTCGAGAGCGCGCCAGACACTTTCGAAAACAACCTTCTGGATTGCTTGAAGGCTCTTGGCGTCAACCGAATGAGCATGGGCATCCAAAGCATGGTACCCGGCGAGCTTGCGCACTCTGGCAGACCATATTCGGTCGAGACTGCAGAAGCGGGAATCAAAGCGCTGATGGAACGTTTTTCCCACGTCAATCTTGATCTGATCTACGGCCTGCGTGGTCAAACCCGTGACTCCTGGATCTTCTCGCTTGGCCGCGCGCTCGACTATGAGCCGCAGACACTCTCCCTTTATCCCGTTGTTGTTCGTCGGATGACAAACATCATGACCTCGAAAGCGCACAATCCTGAATTATTCTTCTCTGAAGCGGAAAAGTATGAGGTCTACGACCAGAACGTCGCTCTGATGGCGTCCAAAGGCTACCGTCAGGAATCCTTCACGCGTTTTACCAAGATCGCTGGCGGCCGAGCCTACCGGCAGGAGGCCTCGGATTTCGAGGGAACGCCCCTGCTAGGGTTGGGAGTTGGCGCCAGAAGTTATTTCGGGCGATATCACTATGGCACGGACAACATCGACTGGAGTGCGGCTTCGCCCATCATCAACGCTTTCTCGGCTCGCCCCTTCGATCCTGATGCAATAGCATCGCACGGAATCGAACTGACGCCGGAAGATCTCGCGCGTCGCTACGTCCTGCTTGGCCTCACGTTGTCCGCACTGAGCAGAAAGGATTACGCTTCAGTATTCGGACGCGAACTGGCGGCCGATTTCAGCGAAGAGCTCAAGGCGCTCGAATGTCTGCAACTCGTCGACTTGGCAGACGGTGATACTTATCAACTGACTCACGCGGGATTCAAATATTCGAGCATTATGGCGCGAATATTTTACACGGGCACGATGGTGGCCCTCGAAGAGCAATATCAGGCAGCGTGAGGTGCAGTATGCAAGAAGTGGTGAAGCATTCACCCTTATGGTGGGATTCGGGCTACGCCGACCCCAACGTATCGTGTATGGGTGGTCCCAGCCCCGAAATCCTCGAGATATCACCAGCTCTCCGCGCGAAGAGCGTGGTTGTCGAGCTGGGTTGCGGCGAGGGGCGCAATGCCCTCTATTTGGCCCATTTTGATCATCAGGTGATCGCAACTGACATGTCCGAAGCCGCCATCTCCAAGCTGAACCGGCTGGCAGGCGATCTTGGCGTGAATATAACGAGCGGTTTGGCTCATGTTGAAGACTTCCAGCCGCCTGCTTACCTCGACGTCTTTATAGCGCATTCCGTATTGCATTTCACGGAACGGACCGTCTGGAAACCGCTCGTCACGACCTTAATCGATCGGACGCGGCCTGGAGGATTTCATTGCTTCACCAACACGCTCGATCGACCAGACCATCCTATTCCTAAGGAGGGGTTGGCATCTGGTCACAAGAAGTCGTTCTCGCGCGGAGAGCTGGAGGCCATCTATACAGAAGCCGGCTGGGACATCTTGCGCTCCGATCATTACATTAAATGGGACTCGCACCCTGGCATTCCAATCCATTCACACTGCATCGAGAAAGTTGTGGTTCGTAAGCCAATTGGATCTGAAGATCTCCCGCGAATGAGAGCTGAGCCCATCCAGGCAGCCGGGATGATTCCTGCCAAACAGTTTGATACCTTGAAACTGGGCACACCACGCGATGCCATAATTGAAATGCTCGGCTCGCCGCCAGCCAGCCATGGCGTGACGACTACCCGGAAGACAGTTGGCGGCAACAATCAAGAGGCCATAGCGGACGGCTACGTACGTGAGGATATGATATATGGCGATCACGGCCTCCAGTTCGTCAATGGGACGCTTACCGGTAAATATCGATACTTCACGCCCCCGAAGCGCTTGCGCATTCGAAATGAGTGATGCTCGAACGGTTTCTCATTGGCTGCCTTGGCCGCCGAAAATGGTCTCGGGTCACGTCACCACCGTCACAAACGTCGCGAGGGACATCTGAAGACCAAGATTGGCTGCGAGACGTCGCCAACGAAGTGGAGTTCAAGGCGGAGCCATATGCGTCTATGGCCTTGGCGAAGACGGTGTCCAGGCGTTCACCGACTTCAGCATCGAACGCCTCATCGAGCTCATCCAAATTTATGAAAGAAAATCCGGAGTTGCTTAAGCGCTCGCCATCAGAATAATCCAATCGGGCCCGCGGCCTGCGCCGGATGCGTACAAAGCGAACGCCGTTAGGGATATAAAGCTGGCGGCCTCGCCGTTTACGACATTTCCCAACGGATCGCTGCGTAGCTCCGCGGACGGATATTTGTACCGGTGTACGCTAGCAGCGTGCGCCGCTGACAACTGAAGAATGAAACTGTCCGGACCTTCTTTCTAAAAAAGTTCGAACGCTTCTCTTTCCTTTCAGATCCCGTACTCAATAGCTTCTGACCGCTCCAGAACGTGATCTCCACGTGCGCCAGATCATGGATGAGGGCAAAGTACTACTGGTGAACCTGCCATGTCGATGATGGGCCCATACATGAACGAGTTCAGGTGGATTGTTTTCCGGGGTCATCAACATCACTCGTTCAATGATCGCAATGTTGGCGGTTCGGTCCCGAACTGCTTTTTGTACTCTCTGAGCAGCTTAGGCGTTTGAGTCGAAGTTATGCTAGCTATCGGGTCAAGCGGGTTCTTTCCGGCCAGGGTACAGACGGCATAACGGTCGGCAGCCTTAATCAGTTGCGGATCGACGGCACGGGCTACGTGCTCAATGATGCCGGCTATCCGAACGCCAGCAACACTCCAATGATCTACCACGATTATTTCGCGTTCGCCCCGAGCTGGCCGGCCATCTCACGGAGTGCGGTCTGTGTCGCCCCGTCGCTCAGAAGGATTTCAACTTCGCCGCGCTGCTCGCCCGCGCCGCTGGGGCGCGATAGCGTCAGATGCCCGTGGCCTACGCCGTGATCTGATCGATTTCAACGGCTACAACCTCAACCTGCGCACCATGCACGACCAGATCTATCCGTCGACGTTCGATGGCGTCACGGTGACCTTCCTGATCTCCTCGACGATTGGGTCGACCTCGCTAGCAGCTTCTCATCCTTTATTCGTTCGGCCGTCCGCTCGCGCTGCGTTCATCCAGTGAAAACGGCTAGTGGTTCATCACAGTGATTTTGACTCTTTGGCGGTGGCTGGATATGCGCGGCCGAGTTTGGCGCGGGCTTTGTCGGTTGTGAACATCCATTTGATGCGGTCTCGTGCTTTGTTTCGCTGCCGTTGCCATGCTGCGATCTCTTTTCGGAGCCGTTTGGGGTCGTCGATGCGGCGGCCGAGACACTGGCGCTGCAGCACGCTGATCTCGCGCTCGACCATGTTGAGCCAACTGGCGTGTTTCGGGGTGTAGTGGAATTCGAGGCGACGCAGGATGCGACGGGCCTCGGCGGGCGCAAATGCTTGATACAGCGCGCCGAAGGTGTGGATCGACAGATTGTCCTGCACGACACGGATACAGGCGGCATCGGGATAATGGACGTCGACGAGTTCACGCATGCAGTGGGCGTAGTCCACGGCGGC
>NZ_LLXX01000132.1 GCF_001440405.1 Bradyrhizobium valentinum | reverse complement strand
GCGCCCACGCCGCAGCAGGATTTGTCGCCATCGGAAAGGTCCGCTGCTGCCGCTATCCCCCCGCCGGCGGCGCAGCCAGAGCCGCAACCGCAGCGGCAGGCTGCGCTCGCCACGCCACCCGCGGCGCAGCCGCCGTCACAACCGGCGGCGCCGGCCGTCAAACCGCCCGAGCCGGATATCTCTATCAAATACCAGGTGTTGCTCGGCTTGCCGCCCGACCTTGCGCCGCCGTCACCGTCGTCCTCGCAAGCCAGCAACAAGGGCGACGACAATTTTGATGGGCCGGCGACCGAGGCCGCCGACATCGCGAGCACCGTGATCACGAAATTCCGTAGGCATCTCAAGACGTGCTCGAAACTGCCGGCCTCGCTGGCAAGCAACGACGACGTGAAGGTCAAGCTGCGGGTGTTGATGACGCCGGACGGCAGGCTGGCCGCGGAGCCGATCCTGATCGAGGCCAGCGCCTCCATGAAGGGACCCTTGCTGATGCAGGGCGCCATCCGTGCGCTGTCGGCCTGTCAGCCCTACGCCATGCTGCCGGTGGATCGCTACGGCGAATGGAAAGTGCTCGATCTCAGCTTTACGCCGCAGGATTTTGGCGCTTCCTAGCGCGTGAACGCACGGCCGCTCGACCATCCGATCATCCCGGCGTCAAAAGAGGAGAAGTGAAGGTCGCTCTCTAGGGGCCAAATGGAACTGCGGTAGGCGAAACGGGAGCGCCGGCCGGACGTTGAAAGGCAATCGACCAAGAAACGTCGAGCCCTCGGCCGGCGGCAAGCTCGGGGCCCATTCACTGACGGGAGACGAGCATGACACTCATATGGCTTGGTGTGATTCTTGTTTTCGGCGGGGTGTTGCAGATGACCTTTCTGCCAATCTGGCGCGGCCGATTGAGCGGTGGAAGGCGGCTTCGCGCCGGGCAACCCAGCGACACCTTGGAACCTGAAAGGCCGGCTGGCGGCTTTGGGTTCAAATCGAACTGGCCTGGTCTTGCGCTGGTCGCGCTCGGCGCCGCCTTCTTGCTGATCGGGGCCGCCATCTGAATTTTGAAACCAGCTCTCGGCGCAGGTTTCCGCTTGAAAACGCTCTAACCCCCCATCGCCCGCCAGGCGTTCGATGCGAACTGCCGCCGCCAGGTGACGATGACGACGAGCGCGGTCGTCAGCAGCAAGACCCAGGGGCTGACGAACCAGCCGAGATAGCCGAGCGCGAAGAAGAACGCACGCTGGCCGCGGTTGAAATGCCGCCCCGCCGCCTCGAACAGACGTGTCGTGCGCATCACATGGGCCTCCGCTTCCGCGGTGTCGCGCTGTGACGACGGCGGCATCGCGCCAAGCAGGATCGCGACATAGTTGAACAGGCGGTAGGACCAGGCGAATTTGAAGAAGGCGTAGATGAAGATCAGGATCAGCCCGACGCATTTGATTTCCCACAGGGCGGGCGAGGGGGTGAGATCGACCGGCAGCTCGCGAAGCACGGCGAGCGCATCGTTGGTCGCGCGCAACAGCGCCAGCCCGCCGCCGATCGCGATCAGGCTGGTGGAGGCGAAGAAGGCAGTGCCGTTCTGCAGCGAGGCCATGATCTGCATGTCGACCATGCGCGCCTCGCGGTCGAGCATGTTTCGCACCCAGACCTCGCGATAGCGGTTCATGCGCGCCGATAGGCTGTCGCGGCCATAGGCGGTATGCTCGAGCGTGAAGCCGTAGGCCAGCCACTCCGCGACAAAGAACGCGACGGAGGCGATATCGACCCAATAGGCGTCCATGTGGCGAGATCCCCGATGATGGCTACGGCATTGTGATGTACAGGTTGAATGCGTGCGGTGCACTATGGCAAGATCACGGTCCCAACAGGATTTCCCCGCAAATGTTGAAACTGGTCATCGGCAACAAGAACTATTCGTCATGGTCGATGCGGCCGTGGCTGGCGCTGCGCGCCAATGAAATTCCGTTCGAGGAAGTGTTCATCCCGCTCTACACCGACGACAAAGCGGACAAGGACCGGATCCTGAGCTTTTCCCGAGCAGGCAAGGTGCCGACGCTGATCGATGGCGACGTCACGGTGTGGGACTCGCTTTCGATCATCGAGTATCTCGCCGAGAAATACCCGCAAGTGAGGCTGTGGCCGGAAGACCGCGCCCGCCGGGCGCATGCGCGGTCGATTTCGGCGGAGATGCATTCGGGCTTCATGCCGCTGCGCAATGAATGCGGCATGAACCTGCATCGCCCGATCGGTGCGGTCGATCTGTCGGATGACGCACGCGCCAATGTGGCGCGCATTCAGGAAATCTGGGCCGATTGCCATCGCCGTTACGGCAAGGAAGGACCGTTTCTGTTCGGCGCGTTCGGCGGTGCGGACGCGATGTTTGCGCCGGTGGTGCATCGCTTCCGCACCTATGCGATCGAGGTGGGGGACGAGGCGCGGCACTATTTCGATGCGATGATGTCGTTGCCGGCTTTCCAGGAATGGACCCGCGCGGGCCTGGCCGAAACGCTTGTCATCGAACGCTTCGAGACGGTTTGACGCCTCGCAGTTGGCCGGGCCGGAGAATTGCTTGATTCCGCGCCATCGGCGGAATCAGGCCAATCTCCGGGCACTCTGTCCTAAATCGGGAAACGGGGGCAGGCCGGTGGGCCATGCGGATTTTCGAGGGGAAGCCGGAGAGCTCGGCTTATCGCCCTGAAAAACATGCAGAATTTGCGTATTTGCCATGCCCCGATGTTACTGGCTTTTGGAGGGGCGGCTGTGCTAGGTTGCCGCAGGGTTCTCAAGTCGGCCGAAAGCTAGCGGGACCGTGAGCGCGGCCGGCGTTCTTGCGTAATGGAGAGGGCGTTGAAGCATAAGTACTCCGTTGGAGAGACTGTCTATTTTACTGCCAGCAACGTTGCCCGTCCGGCCGCCAGCGGCACCTATGAGGTGATCCGGCTGCTGCCGACTGATGGCGACGACTGTCAGTATCGCATCAAAAGCTCGACCGAAGCTTTCGAACGGGTCGCCAAGGAAAGCCAGCTCGCGGTTTCCTGAAACAGTTGTGTGCAAGCAGCCGGCTGACGGAGTTCCACTTCGACCGCCGTCAAAAGGCCCCGTTCGCAGAACCATTCTGCCGAAAAGCGAATGCGGTAAAGACGCATTCGTCTTTCGAGAGCGTTTGATGCTGCGTTAAGGGACACCGCGCATGAACTGGGCCTGGGCTGCTTCGCTGGATCAGATCTGGCGCTCGCCGAACCTTCCGTTGTACCTGACGCTGGCCACGGCCGGATTTGTCGGGATCATCGTCCTGATCACGCTGTTGCGCGCGGAGAGATCCGCTGCCAACGGCGTGCTGGCGCTCATCACGCTGCTTGCGATCGGTGTCGCGGGAGCCGTGACCTTCCGCGGCTTCGGTGCGGCAAACACCGTTCAGTCGACCGAGGCGCGCCCGGTTCAGACGGCCAGCGCCGCGTTGCCGCAGCTTTCCTGCATCGATGACCTTGCCGGTGATGCTGTCCTTTCCGCATGCGAGAAGACGCTGTTCGGTTCGCCCGAGTCAGTGGCCGCGGCCGTGTCCTACGCTGCCTCGCAGATCACGCTGCTGACTTCGCTTGGCGATGTCGCCACAGCGAACAAGGGCGCCGGCTCCGACACGCTGGCGCTGCGCCGCGCCCTCGAACAGGACCGTTACGGGCTGGTGGCCTATGTGCTGACGACCCGTGACCGCTGCACGCCGACGGCCTGCCGTGCGTTCCGCTCGCTGACCGACAGTCGCCAGATCGTGGCCAACATGAACGAGCGCGCTTATGAAAGCCTGATCATGCGCTACGCCGCGTCGTGGAACGCGCCGCCGCAGGCCACTTCAGGTCTGGTCGCGGCGCTGCCGCCGTCCGTTCCCACCGGCAAGCCCACCAACGCTGAATTCCCGACCTCGGCCTCCACCCCGCCCGTCAGCATCATGACGCCCGAGCCGCCACCTGGGGCCGCGCCGAAGCCG
>NZ_LLXX01000131.1:104626-110953 GCF_001440405.1 Bradyrhizobium valentinum | reverse complement strand
GAACTGACGAAGCGGTCCTGCGGCTTGGCGGGTTTCGCCTCGGCCATCGGCACCGACGCATTGTCCTGCGGGAACACATCGGCGGCCGCATCGGTCGTGATGAGGTTGGCCAGGCGCAGTTCACCGCGCGACAATTCGTGCAGGTCTTCCCACGGCGGGACACTGAGCGCGAGCGACAGCAAGTCGCCTGTGCCGCCCATGTCGAAGGTGTATTTCGCCAGCCGCCCGATGTCGCGCTCCACGATCATCAGATCCTGCGCGCTGTAGCTCGCGGCCTTGGCATCGTCGGCGCGATCGCCCATCCAGATCTGGTGCACGCGGACATGCGCGACAGGGGGCACATAACGGGTCTTGCCTGCGAGAAGCAGGAATACGCACATCGACTCGCAATAGGCTTCCGGCGCCACGCTCGCGCGTTCGCCTTGCGGGGTCTGCGTGCGTACGGTGGCGCCGACCGTGGTCAGCGCACCGAGATTGCGGAACCGCCGGCCAAGCGCGATGGAATCGTTGACCGAGCCGCCGCTGGAATCCAGCACGATGGTTGCGCCGGCGAGCTGACGATTCTTGGCGAATTCGTCGAACTCCCTTGGACTTTCTGAAGTGACGATGCCGACAGCCGAGACCCAGCCTCTGCAATCGGGCTGGCACGGATTCCATTTGAAACGCATCGGCTGTTTGCGTTCTTCGAGGGTTCCGCCGGCGTGAGCCGAATTACCCAGCGCCGTGATCGCGCCAGGCAATGCAAGACAGAAGGCGGTGGCGCCGAGAAGCGCCCAGCCGCGAAATTTCAGCGACGTCACAAACCTCAATTTGGTTCCTTCCCCCAAGCCCCGTCCACGAATAGCGGCAATGGCTCCGGTTTTATCGCAAGATGATTCTGTCATCGATCCGTATCAAAACGGTAACTGGGCTGTCCTGTGTCGTCCATAATACCTTGGCTTGCTGCGCCGCTTCGCGGTGCGATAATTGTGAACTGTGGCGTAAATATCTGCAGGCATTGAGTTCCTTGCTTGGGAACACCCGCAAAACTACGTACATAGTTCGGCATGGCACCCGCAGACCGTTCATCGTCACGTCAAAAACAATGCACGGATTGTGCCAGCACAGTCAGCCGTCTGCCGCGAAATGCGGGACGCGTGCTGATCTGGATCTACCGGCACACGCTGTCGCTGCTGGTCGGCTACAACTGCAGGCATTTGCCGACATGTTCGGTGTATGGCGATGAAGCGATCGAGCGCTTCGGCCTATGGGGCGGCGGCTGGATGACGCTGGCGCGGATCCTGCGCTGCCAGCCCTGGGGCACGTCCGGCATCGACAACGTGCCACTCACAACACCTCCGGGCGCGTGCTGGTATCTACCGTGGCGCTACGGGCGCTGGCGCGGCGTCAACAGTTCGTGAATGCGACGCTTAGCCTGAGTTTCGCCGCTCAGCGCCAGAAGAAAAATCCGCCTCGCGGCTGCGGTCCGATATCCGCCGGCGGTCGCGGCCTGCGCGGTCGTGGCGGTGACGGCGGCGCCTCGGTCGACGACGTGGCGTCGGCAGCGGTCGATCCATCGTCAGGCAATCTAACCGAGAGCAGCAAGTTCGATTCCGGCGTGCGCCAGCGATAGCCGATGCCGAAATCGATCGGCTGCGCGCGCCGGAACAGCGCGGCGTAGGATTCCTGATAGCGTCCCTCGAATTCGTCGATCGGTCCCAGATAACGGCCGAACGGGAAGAAGCGCCATTTCCTCGTGCTGTAATAGGCAAGCGGGATTCCGGAATCGTCCTGGATGATGGTGGCGCTGTTATTAAGCAGGAAGTCGCGCACTGTGGTGAAGTTGCCGGAATGCAGCAAATAGGAGGCGCTCTTGATCAGGCTGTTGCCGGGCGCGAGCGTCGCACAGAAATTCAGAAAACCGCTCGCCTTCACGCCGGAATTGGAGAGATCGGTCGAAAAGTAATACAGCGTCTTTTCCTGACCGTCGCTGCCGGCGAAGATGATGCGCACGCCGCGTACGGCATTCGGCCCGGGATTTTCGCCCGCGAAATACGCAGCGCCCTTGTCGTCCAGCGAGATCGGACTGACGCCCTTCACGGTCATGCCCGAGCGCGCCAGGAATACGTAGAGGATCGGCAGTGTGCCGCTGATCTGGTCCGCCTGCAGATCGGTCTTCATCTGCTTGGTGATGAAGAAACTGAAGCTCAGGATCGAACCGAGCGAGCGCTCGACGTTGTAGAGCGCGGACGCGATGCCGCCGCGCGGCAATCTCGAGAGGTCAGGCACCGAACCGACCGGCTCGAGCGCGCTCAGCACGTAGGTCGAAGCCTTCGAATAGAATGCGTTCGCATAGAGAAAGTCCGGACCTGAGAACATGTAGAACATGGTCGGCCGCGGCGCCGCCAGATTGGTATCCGCCCAGGCGCGGATCCGCGATAGTTGGCGCTGCTCGAGTTTCTCGAACGCGGCGTCGAAAAATTTGGCGTGCCGTTGCCAGGCCGGATCCCTGGTGAGCGGCGCGAGCGGCGATTCCGCCGACGGCATCATGCCCGCCAGAAATTTCGCGGTATCGTCCACCGTTGCGGTTTGGGCATAGGCGGTAGCCACGGCCGCCAGCAGCATGACGGCAGCAAGCATCGCCATTCTCAGGGAATGCAGCATGTTCATTCGTGGCCTGCTGCGGCCGCAGGGACTTGATTTTCCCGCTTGCGGAAGACGGCGTAAATCAAGAGACCGGAAAACATGATCAAAAGACCAAGGAACGAGCGCAGCGGCTGTTCGGTCAGGAGATAGTACATCATGAAGCCGGTCACGAGCAGGAAAACCACCGGGGTTACCGGGTATCCCCAAGCGCGGTAAGGCCGCGGCAGGTCGGGATGCGTAATCCGCAGCTTGATGACCCCGAGCACGGTAAAGAACGAACAGAACAACAAGGAGAACTGGATGAATTCAAGCACCGCCTCGAAGCTGCGCGTAAACAGCATCAGGCTCGCGACCGTGAGCTGAAACAGAATGGCGTAAGCCGGCGCGCCGCCGGTCGACCTTCGGGCGAACATCCGCAGCACCGGAAGATCCTCGCCCATCGTCATCATGACGCGCGGACCGATCCACATCATCGCGCTGATCGAGGAGATCAGTCCGAAGCAGATCATCGCGCCGACAATGCGGCCGCCGACCTCGCCGAAGATGTGGCTGCCGGAAATCCGGGCGACATCGAGTTGGCCTGCGAGCTTGTCGATCGGCGCGGTATGCAGGAACACCGCGTTGAGCGCGACGTACAATACGAGCACGATCAGCGTTCCGATCAACATCGCCCGCGGCACATTGCGCTCCGGCGACCTGACCTCGCCAATGATGTAGGTCGCCGCGTTCCAGCCCGAGAATGAATACATCACAAATACGAGACTGATCGCGAACGGCGCGCTGACGATATGGGTGAAGTCGGAGGCTGAAGGCGCAAACGACACCGGCTGCGCCGAGCCGATTATGAAACCGCAGGCAAGAAAGGCTATGATCAGCGCCACCTTCAGGATGGTGGCGATAAGCTGGAAGGTCGAGGAATGCCTGATGCCGGCGAGTTGCACCAGCGACACCAGCCAGACTACACCGACCGCAAGCACCACCGGCGGCGCATCTGGAAGCACCGACCTGCCGTACTCGCCGAACGCCATGGCGGCCAGCGCGACAGGCGCGGCGAAGCCGACCGTCGCCGACACCCAGCCGGCCACAAAGCCGAAGGCCGGGTGATAGGCCCGGCCGAGGAAGTTGTACTCGCCGCTCGAGCGCGGAAACATCGCTCCGAGTTCGCCGTAGGAAAACACCCCGCACAACGCGACGATGCCACCGACGGTCCACAGCAGCAGGATCGAAAAGCCGGAGGGAATATCCTTGACCTGAAAGCCGAGGCTGGTGAAGACGCCGACGCCGACCATGTCGGCAACGACGATGGCGACCGCCACCAGGAACGAAACGCTGGAACCGCTGCCGGAGCGCGCGCCGGACCAGGCCGGGCTTCCCGTTTCTGATGCCGCCATCTCGGACCGTACCTTCAGCGCCGCAGCCAGGAGCTGCATCGTGCAGGCTGACGCCCCTCAATTCAAGCAATGTTAACAATGGTTTAAATTACAACACGAAATCGGTTTTATGATACCGCCGTCGGCACCGCGCCACTACCGGATTGCGAAAACATCGTGACGGTCCCACAATCGCGACACGATTGCGTGGTCTCCTCAGGGCTTCCGGACGTGGGGGATGCTTAACGTCGCCTGAACGCGTGAGAGCTTACGCCGGTTGACGGTGGATCTTGGGGCATTGGGGTGGATGGTCGGAGCAATTCCGAAATTCCAGATAGCTGATCGCGCCAACCGGGCGATGTCCTCGGTCATGCGGCGCCGTGCCCTGCCCCTTCGTTGGCACTTGGCTGCGATGGCTGCGCTGTTCGTGCCGATGCCCTTTCTCCTAGTTCAGTGCGGCAAGGCGCCGAACGCCGAAATGCTGGCAGCGAACACGGAAGGCGCAAAGTCCCGGGCCGCGAAACCCCAGGCTTCATCCGATACGTTCGACGACCGTTTCCCCACGCCGCAATTCGCCGACCGTTTCCCGACTGCGAATGAAAGCCTGCCCCAAGAAGGCCTGCCCCAGGTACAGCGGCAGGTCGCGCTGGCACCTCAGCAGCGCACGGTTCGCACGGAGCCCGTGAGGGTCGCGTCGCTAACGCCGACGCTGACCCTGCCCCGTGCCGAGCGCGACGAGCTGACCACACTGGTCAGCATGAAGTCCTCGGCCTTCCCCTATTTCGGCACCAACCCGCGCTCCGAAGAGCCGTTCCTCAACATCACCAAGGGCGACCGCAAGGGCCACCGTAGCCATAGCGGCCGGGTCTATTGGCAGGACGAGACCTACAACGACAGCCGCGTGCTGGTGCATGTCCCCGAGACGTTCGATGTCAAGAAGCCGGGCGTCATCGTGGTCTTCTTCCACGGCAACGGCGCGACGCTGGAGCGCGACGTCCGCGACCGCCAACTGGTGCCGCAGCAGATCTCGGATTCCGGCGTCAACGCCGTGCTGCTCGCGCCCCAAATGGCCGTGAACGCCGCGGACTCTTCGGCCGGCAAGTTCTGGCAACCGGGAGGCTTCAAGCGCTTCATCGATGAATCGGCCAGCCACCTCGCCCGCCTCTACGGCGATCCGAAGTCGGCGCAAGCCTTCGCGAACCTGCCGATCGTGATCGTCGGCTATAGCGGCGGCTTCCTGCCGACCGCCTGGAGCCTTGAGGTCGGCGGCGTTCCGAACCGGGTCCGCGGCGTGTTCCTGCTCGACGCCGTGTACGGCGAGCTCGACAAGTTCGCGTCCTGGATCGAGAAAAACCGGACCGGCTTCTTTGTCTCTTCGTATACCCGCTACACCAAGCGGCACGACGAGGAACTGATGCAGATGCTCCGCGACAGGGGTATCACCGTCACCGAGAGCATGGACGGGCCGCTGCGGCCCGGCAGCGTCGTGTTCGTGCAGACGCCCGACGGCGTTACCCACCGCGATTACGTGACGCAGGCCTGGACCGAGCATCCGGTCAAGGACGTGCTGGTCAAGATGGCGGCAACACCCGCTTTGACGCGGGTCGCCAGCACGCCATACGCCAACCGGTAGCCTCGCCTCGCCGCACTATCGCGGCGCGCCAACCGTCACCCTTCGGATCGAATTGTCTTTTTCGGCCGGGTCAGAATCACCGTCACCAGCGCAAGCGCGACGAAGGCCGTCCCGACATAGCCCGCGGCGTAGAGGAGATCGTTCGCGTATAGAAAACCGCCGATCGCCGATCCCACCGCCTGCCCGACATAGAGGACCGATGTGTTGAGCGACACCGATGCGGATGCGAGCGAAGGTGCCGCACCGACCAGCCGCACCTGCTGCATCGAATTGGTGGAAGCAAAACCCAGGCCCCAGATCGCGACGGACACGGCCATCAACGGATAGATCCCGGCGCTCAACGTCCAGCCGGCGAGGCCTGCCAGCAACACCGAGGTGAACAGAAGCGAGGTTTTCCAGGCGCCCCAGGAATCGACGATGCGGGTTCCGATCGCAGTGCCGATGACACCGCACACGCCATAGACGGCGAACACCAGCCCGATTGCGTCGGGCCCCGCGCCCGTCAGTCTCGCCAGCAGCGGACCCATGAAGGTGAACACCACGAACTGGCCGGACATCTGCAGCGCGGTAATCGACAGCAACAGCACGATCAGGCGGTTGCGGCCAATAGCGGCCCATGTCTTGAGGTCGACCGGCGCGCCCATCAGCCCGTGCGGCAGGCGCCAGGCCAGAAGGAGGAAACTCACGCAACCCATCAGG
>NZ_LLXX01000131.1:43278-104558 GCF_001440405.1 Bradyrhizobium valentinum | reverse complement strand
GGCCCGCCCCCCAGCCGTATCGGCTGGCGATGAACGTGATCAGCGGCAGGCCGACCGCCGCCGCCAGCGACCAGCCGAGAAAGATATAGGCGATGGTGCTGCCGCGCTTTTGCTCCGGCACGATCAGCGCGGCTGTCCCGGCCGCCTGCGGCGTATAGAGCGCGCCGACCGCGAGCATGACCAGACGGATGATGAGCAGGCTGGTGTAGTCGGGCGCCAGGGCGGAAGCGAAGTTGGTGAGGGCGAGCACGGCGAGCGTCACTGTGAGCAAGGTGCGGCGCTCGATCCTGGAAGTCAGCCACGCCGTAACCGGTGAACCGATGCAGAGCATGATTGCGCCGAAGGTGATCAGCAGACCCGCAGTGCGAATGCTGACGTCAAGACCGGAAGATAACTCGCCGAGCATGCCCGCCGGCGCCAGCACCGAGCAGCCGATGACCACATTGCCAAGCATCAATGCGGTGGGGGCGAAGCGGCGTTCGGTGTAGACGGGCACGGGCACATGTTTCATGCACGTGCATGTACGCGGCGAGCTGCGTCAAGAAAAGGACGCGATGCCGGACTATTTGTCATCGCCGTCATGAGATTTATTGATTTGACGCCGCTGACGTCCCGCGGGCTCTGCGCGCATTGTCGGGCTTGAAGAAGCAATCCGCCTTTCCGGGGGCAATGAGGCCCCGGATATAGCGCCCGCGGCTGCTTCCATCACGCCCTGTTTAGCAAATTGCCCGATTGCAGGAGCCGAATCGCCTGCTATACCGCAGCTTTCCGCTTACCTGCGCTCGTTCGCAGGAGTGAGCTTTAGGAGATGCCAATGCCTGACAGCAATGCACCCGCATCGGGGTTCCAGTTTGGCCTTGCGAATTTGAAACCGGCCGAGCCCTTGGAAAAGATCACCCTCACCTTCCCGGACGGCGCGAAACGCGAATATGCCAAGGACATCACCGGGCTCGACATCGCCAAGGGAATCTCACCCTCGCTGGCCAAGCGTACGGTGGCGATGGCGCTTGACGGGGTGGTCACCGATCTCAACGACCCGATTTCGCACGATGCGAAGATCGAGCTTATCAACCGCGAAGACCCCCGCGCGCTGGAATTGATCCGCCACGACTGCGCACATGTGCTTGCGGAAGCCGTGCAGTCGCTATGGCCGGGCACGCAGGTCACCATCGGCCCGGTGATCGAGAACGGCTTCTACTACGACTTCTTCCGCAACGAGCCGTTCACGCCGGAAGATTTCGCCGCGATCGAAAAGCGGATGCGCGAAATCATCGCGCGCGACAAGCCCTTCACCAAGGAAGTGTGGGACCGCGAGAAGACCAAGCAGGTGTTCCGCGACAAGGGCGAGGCCTTCAAGGTCGAGCTGGTCGACGCCATCCCCGGCAACGAGCCGATCAAGATCTATTTCCAGGGCGACTGGTTCGATCTGTGCCGCGGCCCGCACATGAATTCGACCGGCAAGATCGGCAACGCGTTCAAGCTGATGAAGGTGGCGGGCGCCTACTGGCGCGGCGACGCCAACAACCCGATGCTGACGCGCATCTACGGCACGGCGTTCGCCAGGCAGGAAGAGCTCGACGCCTACCTCAAGCAGATCGAGGAAGCCGAGAAGCGCGACCACCGCAAGCTCGGCCGTGAGCTCGACCTGTTCCACTTCCAGGAAGAAGGCCCCGGCGTGGTGTTCTGGCACCCGAAGGGATGGACCATCTTCCAGGCGCTGATCGCCTACATGCGCCGCCGACTGACGGGCGACTACAGCGAGGTCAACGCGCCGCAGATCCTCGACAAGGCGCTGTGGGAGACCTCGGGCCATTGGGACTGGTACCGCGAGAACATGTTCGCGGCGCAGTCGGCCGGCGATGAGGCCGAGGACAAGCGCTGGTTTGCGCTCAAGCCGATGAACTGTCCGGGCCATGTGCAGATCTTCAAGCATGGCCTTAAGAGCTACCGCGACCTGCCCTTGCGCCTTGCCGAATTCGGCGTGGTGCATCGCTACGAGCCGTCGGGCGCCATGCACGGCCTGATGCGCGTGCGCGGGTTTACGCAGGACGACGCGCATGTGTTCTGCACCGAGGCGCAGCTTGCCGACGAGTGCCTCAAGATCAACGATCTGATCCTGTCGACCTACGCCGATTTCGGCTTCGAGGGCGAACTCACGGTAAAGCTCTCGACCCGGCCGGAGAAGCGCGTCGGCACCGATGAGATGTGGGAGCATGCCGAGCGCGTGATGGCGACCGTGCTCGCGGAAATCCAGGCCAGCGGCAATAACCGCATCAAGACCGCGATCAACCCGGGCGAAGGCGCGTTCTACGGGCCCAAGTTCGAATATGTGCTGCGCGACGCCATCGGCCGCGACTGGCAATGCGGCACCACGCAAGTCGACTTCAACCTGCCGGAGCGCTTTGGCGCGTTCTATATCGACGCCGACGGGTCCAAGAAGGCACCGGTCATGGTGCACCGCGCTATCTGCGGCTCGATGGAGCGCTTCATCGGCATCCTGATCGAGCATTTTGCCGGCAACTTCCCGCTCTGGCTCGCGCCGACCCAGGTGGTGGTCACGACCATCACCTCCGAAGGCGATGAATACGCCAAGGTGGTCGCGGCCGCCGCGCGGCGCGCGGGGCTCCGCGTCGAGATCGACCTGCGCAACGAGAAGATCAACTACAAGGTCCGCGAGCACTCGCTGGCCAAGATCCCAGCCCTCCTCGTCGTCGGCAAGAAGGAAGCCGAGACCCATTCGGTCTCCATCCGCCGGCTCGGCAGCGATGGGCAGAACGTCATGCCGACCGCCGAGGCGCTGGCCGCCCTCGTCGAGGAAGCGACGCCGCCGGACGTCAAGCGGGCGGCGCGGGCGGCGGCCTGATCATAATCGGTCTAAATCCGCTTCCGCTGGACCGGCTGTGCCACTATCTCTGGCACAGCCATTTCCGACGAAAGAGACCGTAGTGCCCGACGCCCTTGAACTCCTGAAGATCCGCCGCTCGGTAAAGCCCCGCGAGATGACCGGCCCCGGCCCCTCGGCTGACGAACTCGACACCATCCTGACCATCGGGGCGCGGGTGCCCGATCACGGCAAGCTGACGCCCTGGCGCTTCATCGTGTTCGAGGGGGACGGGCGCCTTCGCGCAGGCGAGGTCATCGCCACGGTGTTTGAGCGTAAAAATCCGTCGGCGCCGGCCGCCGATATCGAGATCGAGAAGCGCCGGCTGATGGACGCGCCGCTGGTGATCGGTGTGGTCAGTTTCACCAGGCCGCATCCAAAAGTACCGGCCCTGGAGCAGGAGCTGTCCGCCGGCGCCAGCGCGATGAACATCGTCAACGCCGCCACCGCGCTTGGTTACGGCGCGTGCTGGCTGACCGGCTGGTTCGCCTTCGACCGCGACGTCCTCGACGGGCTCGGGCTGAAAGCGGACGAAAAACTCGCCGGCTTCATCCATATCGGCACGCCGTCAAAGCCCGCCGAAGACCGCCCTCGCCCGGCGCTGTCCGATATCGTCACGCGATTCTAAGAATCCCTTTGACCGTCATTGCCGGGCTTGACCCGGCAATCCATCACTCTTGAGAAGATTCTTGCAAAGAGGATGGATGCCCGGGTCAAGCCCGGGCATGACGAGCGCTTACGCGGCCTTCGAGGCCCGGGCGCTGAACGCGGACAGCAACGCCTCGAGTTCGGATGCCGGCTTCGCCGCGCTGAACAGAAAGCCCTGCACCTCGTTACAGCCTTCGGCGCGCAGCCAGTCGAGCTGATCCATGGTCTCGACGCCTTCAGCCGTGGTCGTGATGTTCAGGCTGCGGCCGAGACCAGAGATGGCGCGTACGATCGCGACGCAATCGGTACGCTCGGCGAGGTCTTTCACGAACGAGCGGTCGATCTTGATCTTGTCGAATGGAAAGCTCCGGAGATAGCTCAGGCTCGAATAGCCGGTGCCGAAATCGTCCATGGATATGCTGACGCCGAGCTCGCGAAGCTGATGCAGGATCGCCAGGTTGGCTTCGGTCTCGGCCAGGAAGACCGACTCGGTGATTTCGAGCTCGAGCCGCCGCGGCGACAGGCCCGAATGCGCCAGCGCCGAAATCACCGCTTGAACCAGGTTGCGGCTGCGGAACTGGACCGGCGACAGATTGACCGCGACCTTAATGTCTTCCGGCCAGTTCGACGCCACGGAGCAGGCCTCGCGCAGCACCCACTCGCCCAGCGCCACGATCAATCCGATATCCTCGGCGACCGGAATGAAATCGGCCGGAGAGACCATGCCCTTTTCCGGATTGCGCCAGCGCAGCAGCGATTCGAACCCGCTGATCCGGTTGGCGGCAATATCCACCAGCGGCTGATAGTGCAATTCGAATTCGCCATTGGCGAAGGCCCGACGCAGGTCGCGCTCCATGTCGCGGCGCTTCTGTGCCTGGCGATCCATCTCGCGCTCGAAGAAACGATGAACGCTGCCGCCGTCGGACTTCGCCCGATAGAGCGCCATGTCGGCGTTGCGCATCAGTTCCTCGCAGGTTGCGCCATCGCCGGGCGACAGCGCGATGCCGACGCTGGCGCCGACGACAACCTCGATGCCATCGATATCATAGCGCGCGCTCAAAACGCCTATCAGACGGTCAGCGAAGTCGCTCACCTCGTTCGGCGACACCTCCGAGACCAGCACGATGGCGAATTCGTCGCCGCCAAGCCGGGCAACGAGGTTGTCGCCGCGAACCTCGGACTTCAACCGCTCGGCTACCATCTTCAACAGACGATCGCCCATCGGGTGGCCGAATGAGTCGTTGACGTTCTTGAACAGGTCGAGATCGACGCACAGCACCGCTACGCGCCGGTTGCTGGACGCCGCCCGCTCGAGCGCCTGGTAAAGGCGTTCCTGAAAGAAGTCGCGGTTCGGCAGGTTGGTCAGGCCGTCGTGATGGGCCATGTGAGCGATCCGCGCCTCCGCCTCGCGGCGCTCGGTAATATCGACGACGGCCACCAGATAACCGTCACGTCCGTCGAAAGCGACGCGGCGTCCGAATGTCAGCACATGAATTTCACTGCCGTCGGCCTTGAGATGCCGCCAGTCGCGGCTCGAATGATAGACGTCGCCGAGCTGCTGCAGCGCCTGGCTATGGCTGGCCCGTTCATCCTCCGGCCAGATCTGGCGAAGCTGCATCTGCAGGAAGCTTTCGCGGGGGTAGCCGTAATGCCGTACGGCCGCGTCGTTGACGTTCAGGAACCGGGTCGTTTCGGCATCGAACACCCACATCGGCATCGGATTGTTGTCGAACAGCAGGCGGAACGAAACCTCGCGTCGCTTCAGCGCCGTGACGTCGGAGACCGTCAACGAGAGCATGTCGCCGAACGCAGTCACGCCCAACCGCAGGCAGCGTTCCTCGCTGTCGATTTCGATCTGACCGCCATTGCCGCTGACGATGATGTCACGCAGACGCCGGATCACGTCTGGCGTGCACAGCAGGTTTCCGCCGGCGGCGAGCCGTCGCCACAACAATTCCGTCGACGGTTGCCGCAGCAGCCGCGCCGCCCCCTGATTGAGATGAACGATCTGAAAATCGGACGGATGACCATTCGCATCGCGAATCGCAGCCAGCGACAGCACGCCCTCGTCGGTCGCGGAGAAGATCGTATCCAGCAGGTTGAATTGCGCGTCGCGCTCGTTGACGTAGGCGCCGATCAAGGTGCCGCCCCAGCGTGACGACGTCGGCAGCGCCAGCACGTCATAGGTCCTAACCAGTCCGTCGCGCACGCAGTGCGCCATAGCTAGGTGCGGTCCACCGTTCTGCAGCGCGTGAGATGCAGCCTCGCCGAGCGCGGTCGCGCAATCCGGCGGCAATGCGCTCAGGGGAATGTCCCAGCGATCGTCATTGAGCCATTGCTGGATGTAGCGGCCGCTATGCGAGACGGCGAGCGCACCGTCGTCGTTCCGAAGCAGCGCGAGATGATCTGCCAGCCGGCCGAGGCTGCCCAGCATGACATCCTCGTAGCGCGGCAGCTTGTCGCCCGGACGCAATGCAGCCTGCCATTTGCGCTTCAGGACCGGGACGTCGGCGAACATCTCGGTGTTGAATTTTTCTGACGATTTTTTCGATGATCTGTCGGCCGCAACCATAACCTGCCCCGCCTAAGCGCACTCAATCCCGGGGCATCCAATGCAGCGGGGTTTAAGGCCGTGTAAAAACTGCGGCAGCGGTACGCCGATATGGCGATTATGACAGTTTTAAGTTGTGCGATGGTTAGCCGGCATTAGAGACTATGACAGCGGAAAGCCGACATTATTTGCAGCGTTTTCTTTACGCGAACCGGAGGCCACCCCCGGATCAAGTCCGAGGGCATGCTTCACTCGAAAACGCTATGGTCTAGCGCGCGACGACCTCGACCTCGCCGTCGACGCCGTTGACGACGTTGAAGGCACGCTCGAACACCTTGCCTTCGTTCTTGGCAATCGCCCGGTATTCGCCTTCGGACAGCACCACGCGTGGAAACGCGCCGATCGATTCCTTGATGACGTCGCCGCCCGGCGTGATCACCGACCATGCGGTGTTGGCGAGCGCCTCGCCGCCTCTGTCGCTGACGAGCTTCAGCGTAATCACCGCCGCACGGTGGCTGACGGTCACGTCCGTCAGCTTGCCGGCCTGGACGCGGATGTCGGAGCGCACGACCGAGTTGGCATCGCCATAATTGGAGATGATGTAGTACGTGCCCTCTGGCAGCAGCGCGACGTCGCCTGCTGCCACGTTGGGCACCAGCGAGGAACGCTCTGCGCCGGCGCCGCCTTCGAACTGGCTGCCCTTGTAGAGCGCGAACGAAATCTGGTTCGGTGGAATCTTGCTGGTGCCGACGCGGCCTTCGATACGCAGTCCGCCGGCCGGAAGCACGAAGGCCACGCGATCGGTCTCCGCCTTCAGGCTCACCGCGCGTACCGCGCTGACCAGGCCGAGGGCGACGTGAACGACGTAATTGCCGGGCGGCAGCACGATGTTCGGGGTCGCGCCGCGCTCCTCGCGGATCAGCTTGAACGTGCCGGTATCGTCAGGCTTGTCGGCGAACACCCGCCACACCAGCCCGCCGTTGATAACAGGCAGATCCTTGCCGTAGCGCGCCGTCAGCGACAGCACCGCCTGGCCTGCGGTCGCAGCCCCCGGCGGCGGCACCACCGGTGGCACCGTGGCAAGCGATGGCTGAACAATGGTGGGCTGGGTCAGCGGCGCGGGAATCGACGGGTTTGTCGTCGTGCCCGATGGCGGCGCCAGATTCATGGCAGGCCCGGTCTGGGTGTCCGGAACCACGGCGGGCGGCACCGGCGGCGGGCGGTCCGAGAACCACTGGGCCGAGACCGGAGCCGGAAGCAAAGCGGCCAGCATTAAGGCGAGCGCCAGCGCCGGGAAAGGCCATCCGCCCCGCCCGTATCCACCGACACCGTCACCCCACGAAATCATGGCCATGCTTTTCACCGAAAACGCGGCAAATTCAAGCCACCAACGGCCGGCTCGGCCCCCGGGAGGTTACGGAAGCGGGGTCAGCCGGGTAACACCCAATGTTGATCCCGAGGTCGCGGCCCCGTCACAATCCCCGTCTAGCCCGATTTGGCCGGGCATAAACCATGCTTACGGAAGGGACTGGCGGAAATTCTGGCGCGGCCACGCTGCGGCGGATATCCTTCAAGGCCGCAGGAGGGGTTGGCGTGTTGGATAGCTGGATCGGCCTCGGCCAAAAGAGCTCCGATGCCCAGGACAAGGCCCACGACAAGGTCGGACTCGGCAGTATCCGCCGGCCGGTGATCGGACTGGCGCTTGGTGGCGGCGCCGCACGCGGCTTTGCCCATATCGGCATCGTCCGCACGCTGGTGGCTCACGGGATCATGCCCAATGTCGTGGTCGGAACGTCGATCGGCGCCGTGGTCGGCGGCGCCTATGCCGCGGGACATCTTGATACCCTCGAAGAATGGGCGCGCACCCTGCAGCCGCGAACCGTCCTTTCCTATCTCGACATCCGCCTGAACGGATCGGGCCTGATCGGCGGCGCCAAGCTGGCGGCCCAACTTGAGGCGGCGCTCGGCCAGAGCCTGATCGAGGATCTGCCGGTAAAATTTGCCACCGTTGCGACCGAAGTGCGCACCGGCCACGAGATCTGGCTGACCCATGGCCCGATGGTGGATGCGATGCGCGCCTCCTACGCGCTGCCGGGAATATTCTCGCCGATCCTGGTCGGCGACCGCTGGCTGGTCGACGGCGCCCTGGTCAATCCGGTGCCGGTGTCGGCGGCACGCGCGCTCGGCGCAGAGATCGTCATTGCCGCCAATCTTTCCAGCGACGTCTTCGCGCACTCCACGACGATCTATTCCCACGGCCCCAGCACCGGCGTTTCGGTATCGGTGATGCCGGAAATGGTGCCGGAACCCGAGCCGCGGAAACGCGGCATCGGAAAATTCTTTTCCGCCGAGCGCACCATGAAGCGTGAGTTCTTCGGCGGCGGCGGCCGGCCGGGCATCTCCTCGGTGATGGTCGATGCCTTCAACATCATGCAGGACCGCATCACCCGCGCACGGCTTGCCGGCGACCCGCCGGATCTGCTGATCTCGCCCCGCGTCGGCAAGATCGGCTGGTTCGATTTTCATCGCGCCGACGACCTGATCGCCCACGGCGTGCGTGCGGCCGAGCGCGCCATCGATTCGATTCAGGAGGCGATCCACATTCTGGCGCCGCCGCCGGCGGGCGAAGCCGGGCCGGCGATTGAAAAGGCCGAGAAGGAATGACGATCAGGCCGTCTTGATGTAGTCGCGCAGCGCTTCCTGCTCGGCCTCGTACTCCTGGACGCGGCGCTTTACGATGTCGCCGATCGAAATCAGGCCGACCACCTTGCCATCCTCGACCACGGGCAAATGGCGGAACTTGCCAATCGTCATCATCTCCATAATCCCGGAAACGGTATCGGACTCGCGGCAGCTCACGACCTTGCTCGTCATGACCGCGCTGACCGGCTCCTCGAGCACCCTGGCGCCGCGCTCGCCCAGTACCCGGACAATGTCGCGTTCCGAAAGGATACCCTCAAGGTGCCCCTGGTTCATCACCAGCACGGCGCCGATCTTGCGCTCGCCAAGGATCTTGATCGCAGCCGAAAGCTTTACGTCCGGCTCGACGCTCAGGATGTGATGGCCCTTGGTGTCGAGAATTGAACGTACCGTCATTGTCGCCTCCTGAATCCCTTCGTGCCCCGAGAGCCCGACTTGTTCGCGAGTCTTCAATCAACAGTTCCGCGCCGCTTTCATTTCAGAGCACGGCCTGCAAGCGCGGCTGTCCTGCACGGCAGCGGCATTGGCTTGCGTTACAACTTTATGTGGATGATGGATGAAATCGTCCTTCGCCGCAAGCGGCGATCAGACGCGGCCAGCCTCGTCCGGCGATGAAGCATCCGCGGCATGCGGCGTCGCACGCGGTACCGGATCGAACAGCGAAAACAACATCAGGCCGGCGAGAAATCCGCCGATATGCGCCTGCCAGGCAACACTGGCGCCTTCGGCACCGATCGAAATCGACCCGAGGCCGAAGATGATGTTGACCCCGAACCACACCGCCAGAAATCCGAGCACGCGCGGATTGCGTAGCGCCCGGGCCAGCGACAGCGCTGGAACTTTTGCCGCCGCATCCGCATCGCCCCGGCTGAACGACAGAAAACTCCCCCGCACGAAGGCGAAGCGGATGGCGGCAGCCATCGCGCCGGATACAGAGGCTGAGGCGCCGATCATCGGCGCGATCGCGTGCTCATGGGTGACGAGATGCGCCAGTGCGCCCGCCGCGGCCGTCACCGCCATGAATACGAAGAACCTGACAGGGCCGAACCGGCGCGCCAGCGCGCTGCCGAACGGCAACAGCCACAGCACGTTGAAGCCGATATGGCTGAGATTGGCATGCAGCAGCGAATAGGTGACGAAGGTCCAGACCTTGGCGCCCGCCCCGCCGGGAAAGGTGATGTTAAGCAGCGTCGAATCGTAGCGCTTCGGAATGAAGCCGAAGACGTCGATGGTCCAGTTCTCAAGTTCCGCCGGCAGCAGCACCCGCAAATGAATCGCAGCGATCAGCGCGATGTAGGCCGTCAGGGCGCCCGGCAGCGTCAGGATCGGCTCACGCGGGGTGTCCGGCGGCTCGACCAGGGATGAGTAAGGCTGGGATTCCAAGGGGCCAGGACCTTGCAAGGCGGCTTCGCGGCATATTGGTCCAGATAGGCGGCTTTGCCCGCCCTGTGCAAGTGCACAATCGAGATTGTGGATGTCTCGGGGGGCGTCGATCCGACAGGTCGTGGGGTCCCGCCTCTGCGCCCCACCGCGAACGGCGCTGCGCCGCGTCCGGGACATGAGTTCGCCGCAAGAAAGAAAAAGGGAGGATGCTGAGAACATCCTCCCTTCCTTGCTGGTCTTCTCGCGCCCCTGGAGCCGGGATCACATCCCCACCCCTCCCCGCGCGATGACCAAACTGTTTTGACGCCAGCCTGTGTACCAACTGCGCCGAGACCTTTTGAGATAAGCCGGCGCTATCAGATGCGTTCCACCCTACGCACGCCGCCCCGCCATCGCCAACCTCATAGTTAATTTAACGTTAACAACGCAAAGCCGCGTCTCGCGCAGCCGAATCGCGTCGGCGGCATGGACGCTGCAAAGCCTGTCCTGCACAACAAGCAAGGGAAGCCGTGGTGCGCAAAAGCGGGACAGATGTGTCTCGCCGAAGCAACCCCGGGGCGAGGATAAGAGATGAAACATCCATCTAGTCGCGAGTTTTTCGCCTATTGGGATGCGAAACGCGGCGATGCGCGGGCGCCGGACCGCAGCGAGATTGAACCCGGCGCGGTGCGCGAACTGCTCGGCGACATTTTCGTGCTGTCCTACGACAACGACGCCGGTTACCCGTTTCGCGTCGCCGGAACGCGGGTCTGTGCCCTGCTCGGCCGCGACCTGAAGGATTCGAGCTTCTCCGCGTTGTTCACGGCGGACAGCCGCCGCGAGATCGAGAACATCATCAACTACGTCGCCGAAGAAATGCTGGCGGCGATTGCCGGCATCACCGCGACCTCGGAAGACGGCACGACGGCGCATCTGGAATTGCTACTGCTGCCGTTCAATAACCGCGCGCATGCGCCGATCAGCCTGACCGGATTGCTGGCGCCGTTCGAAAACGATCTCGGCACGATCAGGGATTTCAAGGTGACGTCCTGGCGTTATCTGCACCGGCCGCAAAAGCTCGTCCCCCGCGCCTTGCGCAAGCTCGCGATCGCGCGCGGATTCATGGTGTATGAGGGGCTGCGGTAGTCGCCAACCGATCGGTTTACTGAACGCCGCAGCACAATGCATGGTCGCGTGACCATGCGCAAAAACAACCCACAAAAAGCCTCCAAAAAAAGCACCGCCGAGCATTGCCTAAATGCAAGGCGTCAGGCAGGGTCGAACCGCGACGTGGAGCCGGGCCACATCAGCCGAATGATACGCACCGAGAGCGATTTCGGAGGCGGTGAATTGGCGTAACCTCGGAGATGTTAGAATGCCTTTCAAGAAACTGTTGCTTGCCGCTGCACTTGCCACTGCTGCGGCGACAACACAGGCGCATGCCGACGCCCTCGACTCCATCATGAAGTCAAAGGTGATCAAGATCGCGGTGCCGCAGGATTTTGCGCCATTCGGTTCAGCCGGCCTCGATCTCAAGCCGCAGGGCTATGATATCGACATGGCCAATCTGATCGGCAAGGAACTCGGGGTGAAGACCGAGATCATCCCGGTGACCAGTGCCAACCGCATTCCCTATCTGCAGACCAACAAGGCCGACCTCGTGATCTCCAGCCTCGGCAAGAACGAGGAGCGAGAAAAGGTCATCGACTTCTCGATCGCCTATGCGCCGTTCTTCTCCGGCGTGTTCGGCACCAAGGCCATCGCGGTCGCGAGCGCGGCCGATCTCAAGGGCAAGACCATCGGCGCCACCCGCGGTGCGATCGAGGAACAGGCGCTGACCGCCTCGGCGCCGGACGCCACCGTCAAGCGCTTCGAGGACAACAACGCCACGATCGCCGCTTTCGTGTCCGGCCAGGTCGATCTGATCGCCACCGGCAACACGGTGGCTGCCGCCATCGCCGAAAAGGTCCCTGCCCGCGCGCCGGCGCTGAAATTCGTGATCAAGGACAGCCCCTGCTATGTCGGGCTCAACAAGAACGAGCCGGCGCTGCTCGCCAAGGTCAACGAGATCATTACCAAGGCGAAGGCGTCGGGCGAGATCGGGAAACTGTCGGAGAAGTGGCTGAAAGCGCCGTTACCGCCCGGCTTCTAGACGCGAAGCGCTGGGAACGCCGCGGTGTCTTACAAGCTGCAATTCACTGAACTGCTGCCTTACTGGAACGTGCTTCTGTACGGGCTGCTCTTCACGATCGTGCTGACTGTTGTGTCGACGGCGGCCGGTATAGCCGTCGGCACCGCAAGTGCCGCGGCGCGCACGTTCGGCCCCCTATGGCTCGGCCGCATCGTCGCCGTGTATGTGGAGCTAATCCGCAACACGCCGTTCATCGTGCAGTTGTTCTTCATCTTCTTCGGCCTGCCGGCGCTGGGGTTGAAACTCAGCGAGAGCACCGCCGCCTTCCTCGCCATGGTGATCAATCTCGGCGCCTACTCGACCGAGATCATCCGCGCCGGCATCGAGGCGGTCCCCAAAGGCCACATCGAGGCCGGATTGAGCCTTGCGATGTCGAAATGGGAGGTGCTGCGCCATATCGTCCTCAACCAGGCATTTCGAAAAATCTATCCGGCGCTGTCGTCGCAGATCATCATCGTCATGCTCGGCTCGGCGGTGGTGTCGCAGATCTCGGCGGAAGACCTCACCTATGCCGCGAACTTTGTGGCGTCGCGAAACTTCCGCAACTTCGAGGTCTATCTGCTCGTCGCGCTGGCCTACCTCCTGCTTGCCCTCCTGACGCGCTCGCTGCTGCGCGCGCTCGGCCGCGTCATCTTCAAGGCGAGGTGAGCCATGCTGCAGTTCAGCTTCTGGGACATCCTCTCCAACCTTCTGGTCGCCACGCAGTGGACGATCGTGCTGTCGCTGATCGCGTTTTTCTGCGGCGGCATCGTAGGCCTGATCCTGTTGTTCATGCGGACGTCGCGGATCGCGCCGCTGGAATGGTTCACCAAGATCTACATCGAGTTCTTCCAGGGCACGCCGCTGTTGATGCAGCTATTCCTGTTCTTCTTCGGCATCGCGCTGTTCGGCGTCGAGGTCTCGCCATGGGCGGCGGCGACGCTGGCGCTGACGTTCTGGACCAGCGCGTTCCTGGCGGAGATCTGGCGAGGCTGCGTGGAATCGATTCCGAAGGGCCAGTGGGAGGCGTCCTCCAGCCTTGCGCTCAGCTACATCGAGCAGATGCGTTACGTCATACTGCCGCAGGCTTCGCGCATCGCGGTCGCGCCTACCGTGGGTTTCTCCGTTCAGGTCATCAAGGGCACCGCGCTCGCCTCGATCATCGGCTTCGTCGAGCTGACCAAGGCCGGCACCATGCTCAACAACGCGACCTTCCGCCCGTTCCTGGTCTACTCGCTGGTCGCGCTGATCTATTTCTGCCTGTGTTTCCCGCTGTCCTGGTGGGCGAAGAAAATTGAAGGCCGCCTCAATGTCGCTCGTTAGCATTCGTGACGTCAGGAAGAGTTTCGGTCCGAACGAGGTGCTGAAAGGCGTCTCGCTCGAAATCGCCAAGGGCGACGTGGTCGCGATCATCGGCCGCTCCGGCTCGGGCAAGAGCACGCTGCTCCGCTGCATCAATGGGCTGGAGACCTATCAGTCGGGCGCCATCGTCGCCGACGGGATCGAGGTCGGCGGCGCGAGTACCAATCTGCGCGAACTGCGGCGTCATGTCGGCATGGTGTTCCAGCAGTTCAACCTGTTTCCGCATCTGACGGCGGCCGAGAACGTCATGCTGGCGCCGACCGTGGTCAACAAGGTGTCGAAGGCGGAAGCCCGCACCACTGCCGCCGAAGTTCTGGCCAAGGTGGGATTATCGGAAAAGATGGACGCCTATCCGAGCGAACTATCCGGCGGCCAGCAGCAGCGCGTCGCCATTGCCCGCTCGCTGGCGATGCGGCCGAAGGTACTGCTTTGCGACGAAATCACCTCGGCGCTCGATCCCGAACTGGTCAACGAAGTGCTGCGCGTGGTCGAGCAACTGGCGCGCGAGGGCATGACGCTGATCCTGGTCACGCATGAAATGCGTTTCGCCCGCGACGTCGGCACCAAGCTCGTGTTCATGCACCATGGCAAGGTGCATGAAGAAGGCGTTCCGAAGGAGGTATTCGCCGCGCCACGGACGCCGGAACTGCAGCAGTTCGTCGGCCAGGTCGGCTGAACTCAAGACAGCGTCACATTATCGAGGAATGGCTTCCAGGAAAGCGCCTCCCTGTTGGCCTTGTCGAATTGTCCATCCTCCAAAAGCTTACCGACACATCTGAAGTATTCACAAAGGAATGATGCATCCGGCAATTGGTACACGTGCTGACCCGGGACCCACAGATGAAATTTCCTGGCGGAGCCAAGTGCAGACGTGATTGCAGGTTTAAGATCACCGACATTGTCCGGCCACCCTGGCGATGCGGTCCGAATTTTGAGGCTGTCTGAAAGACTGCGAAATTTAGAGCCAAGGCTGCGGAGTTCGGAAGCTTTCTTCTGATCCGACTTCCGGCTTAACCATTCCAATGAGACGCCAAGTACGACCCCGGTCAAAAAGACCGCCGCAAATTTAAGCCAACGCTGTTCGCCCAGTGCGAGAAGGTTATCGAAAGCGGTCGTGGCCACTGCGTTGCGAAAAACCGTCGTGGCCACATCGTTAGGATCGGAGAAGACGTTTTCCTCCAGCCATTTTTTGAGGACAGGCGTGATCGGTGGGATCAGCAGAAGACCCCAAATTCCAAACAGAAACTGTTTAAGCCATTTGGACATCGAGCCTTATTGTTTAGCACACTGAACAGCCATGCACCCGAATTAAAAGTTGCACTCGAGTACATGGCTTAGCGCGACAGCCGATTAGTCCTGGCCACGTCGATCACCTCGTCGCCACGGCCGCTGATCGCCGCCCGCAGCATCCAGAGCGTGATGAGGTTTATGTTGCGTCCTTTCTCAGCGTCCGGTGAACACCGCCGCACGTTTCTCGAGGAAAGCGTTGCGCCCTTCCACCGCATCGGCACTCCTGCGGATCTCCGCCTGCGTTTCGATCTCGCGGCGGAACTGATCGGCATAGTTGGCGTGTTCGCTCTCGTCGATCAGGCGACGCGTCGCGACGAGGGCGCGCGTCGGCCCGCTCGCGAGCCTACGCGCCAGCTCAAGCGCGCCGCCCTGAAGCGCCGCATCATCGAACACTTCACGGACCAATCCCCACTCTTTCGCTTGATCGGCCGAGAGCGGCTCGTTGGTCATCATCAATTCGACCGCGCGCTGCCGGCCGACGAGACGCGGCAACATCCAGGTCGAGCCGAGATCGGGGACCAGCGCGATGCGGCTGAACACCTGAATGAAGCGCGCCGAACGCGCGGCAACGATCATGTCGCCCGCCATCGCAAGGCTGAACCCGCCACCCGCCGCCACGCCGTTGACCGCCACCACTATCGGCACGCGGCACTCGCGCATCGCCTTGAACGCCGGCCAGTAATACTTCATCACGCCGGCCGCGATGTCGTCGCCGAGGATTTGCGCCGCCTTGAGATTTTGCCCCGAGCAGAAGCCGCGCCCGGCGCCGGTCAACACCAGCGCCCGCATCTGCGGGTCATCGTTAATCTCGCCAATGGCTGTCGCGAGATCGCCCAACAGATCGGGCGTCATCGCATTCAGGGTTTCAGGCTCATCCAACGTCAGCACGCCGACGCTGTCGTCGCGTTCCCGCTTCACTCCCGGCATTCCGTTCCTCCGTCCGCTAGCATTTTCGGCCGGGCCTGGCCGGGCGCGAGCGTAACCCTAATGCCACCGCGCGCAACTCCATGATGCCCCGTTCGTCGTATGAACGCGTCAGTACAATCCGGGCGCCACGTCGCTCGTGCGCCGATCGCTTATGGCCGCGCCAAATTGTCCGCAGCGAAATCTCGACCACTTCATGCAAACGCCGCTAACACATCATTAACCCTGCCGGCCTTAGGGTCTTCCTGACGCCGAAAGACCGGCTGTCTGGTGGCGAAGATGTCGTTTGCGCAAAAGAAAACAACCACGGTCCCGTCCGCTGAAGAGCGACGGCGCTTTCAGCGCGTCAAGGTCCACCTGCTCGGCCGCTATATGCTGCCGGATCGCCGCGAATTTCCTTGCCAGATTATCAACATGTCGCCGGGCGGATTGGCGCTGCTGGCGCCCGGCATCGGCAATGTCGGCGACCGCGTGATCGCCTATCTCGACCACATCGGCCGGGTCGAGGGCAAGATCACCCGCATCATCGACAACGGCTTTGCCATGACGGTGGGCGCGACCGCCCGCAAGCGCGACAAGCTCGCCGCCCAGCTCACCTGGCTCGCCAACCGCGATATCCTCAATCTGCCGGAGGACCGCCGCCACGATCGTATCGTGCCGCGCAACCCGATTGCCCTGCTCACGCTCGAGGACGGCAGCAAGATGACCTGCCGCATCATCGACCTGTCACTGTCGGGCGCCGCGATCGCCGCGGAGAACCGCCCGCCCCTCAAATCGCTGGTCATGCTCGGCAAGGTCCAGTCCCGGGTGGTGCGAAATCTCGAAGAAGGCTTCGCGCTGGAGTTCGTCCACGAGCAGATTGCCGAGACGCTCGAAGACGCAGTTACCGCGCGGTAAAGCGCCAGCCGCCAAAAAACCCTGACTTTTCAGCCTCAAAAGGCGGTATCCGCGTTGTCGGATGCCGCCTTTTCACTGTCCGGCGCCCGCCAAAGTCGGTTAACGGCGGGGCGCTTTTGCGGGCGCATCCGCTGCGATCGCAGCCTGCAGGTGTTAATAGCTAAAATTTGAATCAATTTCAGTTGTTTCAAATTTTAATCGAATTCAATTCAAGTATAGATCGAATTCGCCGCGCCTTTTACTAGTATTCACGTCAAATGTACTTGCCTGACTTAGCGGCAGCGCAAATCCTTTGTGCGAAACGTGGTCCCAACAAGAAACGGGAGCCACGATGTTGTTCAGGGGACAGGGGAAGGGACTGGCGGTCATCGCCGTCCTGTTGGGGATAAACGCTTCGATGAGCGTCCAGGCGAAAGCCGGCGACGCTCTCTATGCCAGCCTTGGCGAGGCCGCGCGTTCGCCGATCGGCTGGGTCGAATTCTGCGCCGAGAACGCGAGCGAATGCCGCGGCGCGTCACAGCCGCGCGACATCGTGATGTCGCAGACGGCGTGGCGGGATCTGCTGCGGGTCAACAAGTGGGTCAATGAGACCGTCAAGCCGATCACCGACATGGATCATTGGGGTGTGATCGAGAAATGGTCGTTGCCGACGGACGGTTACGGTGACTGCGAGGACTATGTGCTTCTGAAGCGCAAGATGCTGATCGACGCCGGATGGCCGCGCGAAGCGCTGCTGATCACGGTGGTCCGCGACAAGAAGGGCGAAGGCCACGCGGTGCTGACGGTGAAGACCGACAAGGGCGAGTTCGTTCTCGATAACCAGAACGAAAACGTCCTGGCCTGGACCGAGACCGGCTACCGCTTCGTCAAGCGTCAGTCGCAGAGCGATCCGAATATCTGGGTCTCGCTCGGTGACAGCCGCCCTGCGGTCGCCACCGCCTCGTCACGCGATCGATAACGAACAAAGGATTTTACGAACCCGCGACCCGGTCACATCCCCACCCCTCCCCGTCCCAGACCGGTTCGCGCGCGGCCAGGCTTCCCCCAAAGCCTGGCCGCACCTTTTTTGGACTACGAGTAGCTTGAAGCCTACGCCGCCAACGCTACCCGCGAGGTCGATTTTCGCCGCATCGGCTTGCCGCCGGGTGGTCCCGACGGTTTGTGGTCGAGCATCGAGAGCGCTTCGAGAACCTCATCGATCGTCACGATACGCCTCGTCCCCGCCAGTTCGCGCAGCGCGGGATTCGAAGTCACTGCCGCCGCATCCGAGGCCCAGGACGCGAGGATCGCGCGCTTTTCGCCCAGCGAAAGCGTAGCATCCGCGACCACATCGCGCGGGTGATCGAACACGGCTCCCGGATGCAGCACGGCATTCAGATCAAACACGTTGTCGGTCTGGTCGATCATCGGTGTGTCCTCCCCAAAGGTGGAAAACGCTTCCCGCCCGCACTATTCGGGCGGGAGCCTTTCGGTTCCTTCGCAAGGCGTGACGGGCTTAAGCCGCCGCCTTCGCCTCGATCTGCTGCACATTGCCCGGCGCCGCGCCATTGATCGCGATGCGGCGCGGCTTCATCGCCTCCGGGACTTCCCGGAACAGTTCGATCCGCAGCAGGCCATCCTCGAACGAGGCGCTCCTCACCTGCACATGGTCGGCAAGGCTGAACTGGCGCTTGAAGGGGCGCGCAGAGATACCCTGATAGAGATATTCGCGTTGGTCCTTCTCGGCCTTGCGGCCTTCGATCGTCACCGTGTTCTGCTCGGCGGTAACGGAAACCTCGTCGACCGCAAAGCCGGCGACGGCGAGCGAAATCTGATAGCGGTCTTCGCCCAGCCGTTCGATATTGTAGGGAGGGTAGTTATCCTCGCCCGCGCGTTGCGCGGTTTCGACGAAGTCGAAAAGGCGGTCGAAGCCGATGGTCGAGCGCCAGAGGGGAGTGAAGTCGTATGTGCGCATAGCCAAATCCTCCAGAGAGCAAGTTGGATACGAGCGGCACCGGACACGACCGGTGCCCGTCTCAGACCGGGCCCGTCAGGCGCCCGGACCGCCCAGCGGCGGCAGCAAAAAAATTAGAAAACCGCCATTTGGTTTCAAGGGGCCGACAAAAATTTTGGGCGCCTACTCGGTCGTCTCGGTTACTTTTGCGCCGCACGAACGATGTGCAATGATGCGCGGCTCATCGGGAGGGACCACCTTGGCTCACAGCGAGATCGACGCCATCCGCGCGTTGCTGGGCTCGAAGCCGCGGCCGGTCGGCTGGTCGGAGCGACGGCAGCGCCTCGACGAGGTCGGATCGACCTGGCCAGTGGCGCCGGACGTTCGATGCGAGGCCGTCGATTGCGACGGTGTCGCCGGCGAGTGGTCGATCGTGCCCGGCAGCGAGCCGACGCGCGTGCTGCTGTACTTCCACGGCGGCGGATATTGCTCCGGCTCGATTGTGAGCCACCGCCGCCTGGTGACGGAGGCCGGGCGCGCGGCAGGTACGCGCACGCTCGCGATCGACTACCGGCTTGCCCCTGAACATCGCTACCCTGCCGCCCATGAAGACGCGCTCACCGCGTGGCGCTTCCTGCGCCGGCAAGGCATTGCTGCGGCCGGTATCGCCGTCGGCGGTGACAGCGCAGGCGGCAACCTGACGCTCGGGCTCATCAACCGGCTTCGCGCGGCGGGAGAGCCGCTGCCCGCCTGCGCGTGGCTGATTTCGCCGTGGACCGACCTGACCATGTCCGGCGACACGCTCGCGACCAAGGACGCCATCGATCCGCTGATTCACAAGGCGTATCTCGATGAACTCGCGGATGCCTTTGCGCCGCCATCCATCAATCGCCAGGATCCGCTGATCTCGCCCCTGTTGGCCGATCTCTCGGGCTTTCCGCCGATCCTGATTCAGGTCGGATCGGCCGAGACGCTGCTCGCCGACGCCGCGCGGCTTGCCCAAACAGCAGGAGCGGCCGATGTCGATGTAACGCTGCAAATCTGGCCGCACATGATCCATGCGTGGCCGGTCTGGAATGCGCATCTCGAGGACGGCCGTCGCGCGCTGGCCTATGCCGGCCAATTCATCCGGGCCCAGATCCGCTAGCCCAGGCCCCCTCCGGGAGCCGCTCCCGCAGCTCAAAACCCCGATCGCAAGGGGTTTTGCCCGGAATCCCAAGCTTGCCTGGCAAATCCCGGGTTTTAGCGCCGGCCGGCCTGTGCTATTTGGGAACATTGGAATCACGTCCGGATCTGGAGTCGCATGATCGAACTCGACCCCCGGAGTGCCAGCCCCATCGCGCGTTTCGGCGGGCAGCCGATTGCGATCGCCGCTGCGGCCCTCGTTATTGTTGTACTTGGAGTAAGCTCTATCGCCCTGTGGCGCGCCTATACCGGCAGCGCCCCCGAGACCGATCGCGCTGTCGCGGCCCGGCAGTTGCAGGCCCGCGCCGCGCAGGCGTCCGAGCAACTAGTCGAGAAGACCAAGGGCCTGGAAGCGACGCAGCAGGAATCGATCGATCAGTTGCAGGTGGTGCAGGATCAGTTGCTGACCGTGCGCCGTCTGCTCGCCGCGCAGCAGGCCGACACCAGGAAGCTTTCCGAGCAGGTCGGAACGCTCACCGAAGCGATCGACGGCTTGCGGCAATCCTTTGCCAGCGCGCAAGCCTCCGAGCCCGCCGCGGCCCCCGCGCCGCGTAACCGGTCAGCCAAGGCAAAGCCCCGCGCGAGCCGGAGCGTGAACCGCAGCCGCGCCAAGGCGCGCGGCTGACCGGTCTGGACAGCATTTGGCAATGAGGTCCCGCTCGGGGGCTGACGCGCGGCTGGCCCGAATTTGCGCGTCGATCAATACTTTGCCCGTCCGGCCGCCTCACAAGGACCGCGATTGCACGTACCTTGGAGACAACGAGCGGCCATGACATCATGCAGCGTTGCGGCGGGATATTTTCCACCGTTGCGGCACGCGTTGCCGCAACTTTTTTCCGCCTTTGTGAACTGGTTCACATATCCCCGCTAGAATCCCGGGCATCCTGTAATTCACCGGATGGCGTGAGCCGATTTCAATATCCGGGGCTGGCAAGGTCGTTGACGGTATACTGCGTCGACGGCCTTGTTCTTTTTGGTCCCTTCAACCGCCGCGGTTTGCAAACCTTCAATAGTTCACCGACGCCTGCAAGGATACGCGCCAGGATCCGGCGCGGCTGTGCAGCCCGTCACTCGTTGCCCTCGCCGCCAGCAGCTTTGAGTTGAAGTTCGGCCCGGCCGCAAAATCGAATCCGGCCCCGACCGACGACAGCGTGGAGTCGCGCCGGAAGAACAGATCCCGCCCCCACCCGACATCGGCCAACAGGAACGGCGCCAGCGTGCCCGACATCCACGAGGGCAGGCTCGGCATCGCGACGTAGAGCGAGTTGCGCAGGATCAGGGCCTGGTCGACCACACCATCTTCGGTCACATAACCGCGCACGCCGTGCATCCCGCCGAGGGTGATGCGTTCGGTGTCCGGAAGCGGCTTGGAAGATGCCAGCATGGAAACTTCCGATTTCAGCGACAGGCCCTTCGGCAGCGACGTCACTCGGCCAAACTCGGCGGTGACGAGATTGGTCTGCGCGTCGGTGACGCGTCCGTTGGTGAAGGCGCTCCAGGCGCCCGAATTGTTGCCGGACAGAATGCCTCCCGGATTCGACTTGAAGCGAACATCGAGGTTGTTGGTGCCCAGATTGTCCGACCAGCGCCCGTTCCAGCCCATCACCAATTGCGCGACGTCGGCACTGCCCTCCGCGACAGGCGTACCATCGAATATGGTCTTGCGGAGCTGGTGCTTGAGTTCGACGCCACCAAGCAGATCACCGGCCACCGGTGGCACCAGATCGGACAGCGCGGTCCGAACGATCGCAGACGCCTGGCTCGTTTGAGTCTTTATTCGAAACAGATTGTTGGGCCGCTCATTGGTCAGCACATGATCGCCCACGACTTCAAGACTCGTGCGCAATCCGAGCGGCGTGAGCAACCGCCCCGCCTGACTGACATACTTGGCATCGTCGGGCCGATGGAACAGGCCGTCGTCGACCCAGAAATTGCCGCTACCGGTGAGCTGATAGGACGCGACGAGGTCGGCCGAGGGCGCGCCGCTGGCGCCGACATAATAGCGATGACGGTCGGTCAGCAGCGTGCCGCTGTTGGCATAGCCGGCATACACCTGCCACGGCTTGCGGTCCGTCACCTTGATGTCGACGTCGGTCATGCCGAGATCCTTACCGGGACCGAACACCGCTTCGACCTGACGAAATGGATTGCGGTTGGCCCAGTCGAGGTCGGTCTCGAGTTTGCGCGCATCGATTTCCTGTCCGGGAACGAGCCGGATGCGGTTTTGCGGATAGCTCTCGGGTGCGGCCCCCGTCACCTTGATGTCGGCAACCTTGAAGGCGATCACGCGCAACTGGAGCACGCCGGACGATACTTCCTGCGGCGGCAGCGTGACCGATACGAACGGTCGCCCGGCCTCGCGGTAGGCCGCAGCCACCGCTGCCTGCACTTCGGCAATCAGCTTGCGGCTCAGCGGCCGGTCGAGGAATGGTCTGAGTTGCTCGCGCAGCGCCGTGGCGTCGACGCCGCTGACCTGATCCACATTGACGCCCTTCGCTGCGCTGATCGGCTTGGCGCTGGCGTTTGCTCCAATCAGGACGATGGCTTGAACATCCACGCCGAGCGGCGTTGCGTCATCGCTCCTAAGCAGATCGTCGGTACCGATCTTGATCGCCGGCGCGCGGCGCGGCGGCTCCGGTGGCAGATTGCGCTCCACCACCTGCGCCTGCGCGATGCCGTCAGGCACGACCGTAGCGCCGCAGGCCATGATCAGCGCGCAACATCCGCCGATTGCCTTCGCATGCCGTGCGGATGTTCGCACCCGCGGTGTCATGCGAGATCCGAAACTGAAAGCGTCAGCATCATGATGTCCGGAGCCTGCGAGGGCTTCGGGATATCGACGTGTGTATCCGCATGAGCTTGCACGTTCCGACGTTCTGTCGCACACGGCGAACAATGAATAAGTCGATCAATATGGTTTATGGATTAATAACCGTTTAAGGCGAGTTCCACGTGTGGCATAACTGCAGCGTGTGCACGGTTGAAACGCTCGCGCCTCCACCAACTTCCGCGTGCATCGAGGCGACGATATGTGCAACTGATGAGCTTAACAGCAAGCGTCGCGCTCAACATCGCGGCTCAACAATCAATTGTCGACAAAGGCTGGCAAGCGATCGTTCATCGCTTCGATGAATCGGGCTCGTGTGCCAATCCGCCGGTTGTTGGGATGAGGAAGCTCAAGGCATCGCCTGGATTTGCAGATGATAGCGGGAGATGATGGCTCGATGCTTACGGGCTCACGCATCTGCTCGAGCGGCTGCGGCGCGGGCAAAGGCACGCGCGACTTCACGTAAGCTCCGAGTTCTGCAGTTGGTACGCGAGCAGGCGCTGGCGTAGCGGCCGCTGGCGCAATCGTAAGGTTCGCGCCAACGAAGGCGAAGGCGTAGTTCGATGAGGCCGCCAGCGTTCCCTGCGTAATGCCGTAGACGCCGGCATCGCTGGAAGTCGTCGCCGACGTCGCGAGCGCTCCTGATAGCGTGTCGCCATTGACGAGGCCCGCGCCGCCGACCTGATAGGTCAGCGCCGGATTGGCATCGCCATAGGCGCGGCTCGTGGCGTCGGCCGTCACAGTAATCGAGCGCGGCGTGACGGTCAGCGTACCCAGTGCATCGATAAAGCGATAGGCTTGCCCGGAGCCGCTGACGGCGCTGCCGCTCGCCGTGATCGCGTAGCTGCCGACGTTCGATAATGATGTCGCCGCCGTCGATACCGAGAGGCCGTTGATAATCGCTGCCGTATCGCCGGCATGCAGCCCGTAGACCGAATAGGTGAACGCCGGATTGGCGTCACCATAGACCCGCGACGCATTGGCCGGATCGACCCGCAGCACGTAGTTGACGCCGTAGAGCTGCGGATAGTAGCCGGCGCTCGGCGCCGACCAGACGGTGGCGAAATCCCAGCCTGCATAGGTCGACGCATAGTTTGCCGGATCCTGCATCTGGCTGGTGGTGAGACCCGTGATGCCGGTACTGGCGCCGCTGCCGACGGCATTTGTCCGCCCGGACGTATCGGTGTCCCAGTATGACGACGTGATGGTGCCGGTGGCCGATCCGATCAGGCCGCCGGCCACTGTGGTGCCGGAGGGCGAGATGGCACTGACCGCACCCGTCGCGTAGGTCTGTGTGATCGTGCCCGTGCTGCTGTGGCCGCCGATCAGTCCGCCCACGATTGCTGTCCCGGCAGCGGCGGTGGCGGTGGCCGCACCGGTCGCGTAGGACTGCATCACGGAGGCTCCGCCGACGTTCCTGCCGATCAATCCACCCGCCGCTGACGTACCGGAAACCGAGATCACGCTGACCGCGGCACCGGTTGCGTAGGATTGTGTGACTGTGCCCGTGCTGGAGTTGGTGCCGATCAACCCGCCGGCCGCCACCGTTGTAGCCGCGAGCGCGGACGTGGCGTTGACGGCTCCGGTCGCATAGGACCGAGTGACGGCTCCGGAGTTGCTGCCGATCAGTCCCCCGGCTGTCGATGCGCTGGCAGCCGCCGTGGCTGTGACCGTTCCAGTCGCGTAGGACTTGCTGACGGAAGCCCCCACGGTGTTGATGCCGACCAGTCCTCCTGCGAAAGCTGTGGCGGTCACGGCTCCGGTTGCATAGGACTCGACGATGGTTGCGGCCGGCGAGCCACTGCTGTTGTAGCCGACCAGGCCGCCGACTCCTTGGCTGCCACCGCTGACTGCTCCAGTGGCATAGCTCCTGAGGATGCTGCCGTTGTTGTTACCGGCGAGGCCGCCGGCGCGCGTGCCCGCGGTGCCCGCCGTCACGTTGCCGATCGCGTAGCTGTCCTGGATGGTGCCGCCCGCGTTGTTCCATCCGATGAGGCCGCCCATGGACGAACTGGTGGTGGTTGTGCCGGCGACCGTGACGGCCGCCCAACTATTGGCGACGCTGCCTGAGGATTCGCCTGCCAGTCCGCCGCCATAACTACCGGCCGTAACCGTGCCGGTCGCGGAGGCATTGCTGATAGTCCCCCTCGACAGGCCGACCAGGCTTCCGACGCGCGCCGCCCCAGCGATAGTTGCTGCTTGCAAGCTGACATTGCTCAGCGCGGCTCCGGCTCCGACATATCCGAAAAGTCCGACATGGTTAGTCGACGGCAGATCGATCGCCAGGTTCGAGATCACACGGCCTTGGCCGTCAAAGCTTCCCGCAAACTGGTTGGAATAATCGCCGATCGGCGAGAAGCCGCTCGCCGACCACATGCCGGGATACTTGCCGCCCACAGCAAGTCCACTCGAAAAATCAATGTTGGATGTGAGCCTGTAACTCGCATTGAGGTCCATCGCCATCAGCTGCAGCTGATGCGCGTTGGTAATGGTGGTTTGGTATTCCCAGCGGCCGAACGGCCGGGTCTGGCCGTCGACCATGAACCAGCCGGTCGAGCCCGTCCCCGGAAAGCTGAAGCTGCTATAGGCGCTCTGCTTGAAGGCGTAATTGGCGGCGGCGGATAGCGCGGGGTCGCTGGTCACAGCCGTCACGCCGGCCGAACCGCCGGAGCCGACGCCGGAGGCCTGCCCCGTGGTGTAACTATCCCAGTAGGATTGCGTGATGGAGTTGCCATTGAAGCCGACCAGGCCGCCGACAGCGCTCGGGCTGCCGCCCGTGCCGGTAACGGCGCCCGTCGCATAGACCTGTGATATCGCGCCGGCGGTCGGGCCGGCAGCGATGTTGTTCAGCCCGACGGCGCCGCCGACGTAGAGCGGTCCGCTCACGGTGCTGTTCGAATAGCCATTCGACACGGTCTGAAAGTTGTAGCCGACGAGACCGCCGGCGCCGGCTTCGGTGGCGGTGACCGATCCGCTCGAGTAGACGTTCGTGACCGCCCCGTAGTTGTTGCCGACGATCGCGCCGACAGAAGTTCTGCCGATTATGGTCGCACCGATGACGCCGACGTTGCTCACCGAGGCGCCGGTGCCGAGATAGCTGATCAGCCCGATGTTTGGGGTTCCCGGCCGGTTGATGAAGAGGCCAGAGATCGTGTGGCCCTGGCCGTTCAAGTTTCCGGTGAAGCTGGTCCCGGCGCCGATCGGATCGAAGCCGGCGCCGCTGTTCCAGCCGGACGTGATGCCGGCGTCGATGTCGCGGCCGAGCGCATAGGTGCCGGCCTTGTTGTTGTTCATGTTCTGCAAGTCATAGACGGTGTTGACCAGCATGTACGTGTTGAGCGTGGCGCCGCCGGCGACATTGCCGCTGTAATTCGTCTGCGTCGGTGCCGAGTATTTGGTCGCGTTGACGGTCGAGCTGCTGCCGGTCGGATTGTAGAAGATCGAGACCGTCCCCGCTGTCGATATCTGGCTGCCGCCGAACGTCACGGTGCCGGTGCCTGTGCCGGCGTTGTCGGCGCGCAGCACGACGCCGCCGCCGCCGGTGCTCGCGATATTGGCGTTGACCGCGATGTTGCGATAGGCGCTGAGCGTCAGCGTCGCACTGGTCGACCAGTTGATGCCGCTGGCCACCGTGATGTCGCCGTTGCCGCCGCTGCCGGTCGCGGTCGTCTCCTGGGTGACGTTGCTGCCGCCGTTCAGCGCGGTCGCGATGGTGCCGGCGAGCGTCGCATCGATCGTCAGATCCACCGGATCGAGCAGCCAGGCGCCGCCGCGGCCGGCGTTGATGCTGCCGCCGGTGAAGTTGAACACATGCCCCGAGGTCTCGATGAAGCCGCCGCGCAGACCCTGGGTGCTGATGGCGCCGGCAAACGACGTCGTGCCGTCCGACCACACCACCACATTGCCGCCGGCGCCAGACGTGCCGTCGGCCGTGATCGTCGCACCGGCTTCGATCGTCGTGCTCTGCGCGTTGGCGATGGTCTGCGGCAAGAACTTCAGCGCAACATCGGCTCCGCCGGCGCGGTCGCCGCCGATCAGCACGGTGCCGCCCAATGTCCCGCTGGCGTCGATCGCAGCGCCCGACGTCAGGGTGATGTCCGTGCCCGTCACCACGACGGTGCCGCCGGCGCCGCCGTCGCCCTTCGCCGTGATCGTGCCGCCGACCACGACCTTGTTGCCGCCGACGACGACGTCGCCACCGTTGAACGAGCCCCGCGCCACGTTAGCTTGCACACGCCGCGCCACGACCTTCTGCGTCACGTTGACCGAGCCGCCCTCGGCGGTGAGAAAAATTCGTCCGCCTTTGCTGGCAAAGCCTGTTGCCGTAATGGCCTGCCCGGTGTTGCCGGCGAGCGCGTAAATGTTGCCGCCATTGGCGCGCAATTCGACTTCGGCGGCGCGGATCGCGCCGCTGTTGCGGATCTCGCCATCCTGCGCCGGACGGCGCACCAGCACCTTGCCATTGCCGAGCGAGCCGTCGCTCAGCAGCACCTCGCTGCCGGACGCCATCCCGGCGGTGCCGTTGCGTGCCGTCAGCGAGCCGTCGTTACGAACCTGGCGCGCGATCAGCACGACGTCGCCCTTCGACGCGCCGATCTTGCCGAGATTGACAACCGAGGCGTTGCTGTTGCCGCTGAAGGTCAGCGATCCGCCGGCGCGGAACTCCGCATCCCTGACATCGAGAGTCGAGGCGACGAAACTGCCGCCGGTCGTGACCACGCCGCCCGGGCCCACCACGATTCCCGACGGGTTGACGAGGTAGACTGAGCCGGTCGCCGACAGGACGCCGTTGATTGACGACGGCACATTGCCGGTCACGCGGTTGAGCGTCGCGCCGCTGCCGTTATTGAACTGGACCTGGTGGCCCTGCCCGATCGAAAAGCTCGACCAGTTGACGATCCCGGTGCGGCTCGACTGGGTGACCGTGAGACTGCTCGGCGAAGTCGAGCTGATCGCAACATTCCCGCTCGCCACCGTCCCGCCGGTCGGCAGCGATTGCGCCATCGACGGCTGCGCGCAACCCAAACTCCACAACAGCGCGATCAAGCTGACGGAAGTTCGAAACTCTCCGGTGCACGGTTTGATGGCCGACGGGAGACACGACGTGGATGAGACGATCATCGAACCAACATCCGCTTAAGGCCGGCCGCATTTCAAAGCTGTTCGTCTCCACAAATTCTTTGTCTGATATCCGCGAGTTCCACGCGCGGAACCGCAACGTGGCAAGCGACCACCTAAGGATGCATCAAAGAACAAGCGCAAGTTTTAGGAAAATTGCGAACAATGACGTTGCCGGCGGACTCCGGCTATTGCGCGGAACGTGACTGTGCGCGGTCGGGCCTATCCGAGACGATCGCCCCTGCGACGTGGTCTCGCCATACGACGCGGCCTGGACTTCATCTGTTCGATCTCCCAGAACATCCAGACGAAAGCTGCACCCAGAGCAGTCACGACAATCAGAAACATCAATGTCAACGCAGGCGTTGTGAGCATGTTCAACATCCCCCGATGTGACGCGAACGGCATTCCTCCAAACAACGGTCTCGGTAACATTGCGGCGCGGCTTTTCATCCCGCCGTGGTCGTGGCCTCGACGAAGTCGACGCACTCGCCGCCGGATCCTCGCGGGTCCGGCGTCAAGTCTAGAACGATTTCTCGGAGATGGCTTGAGCTATTTTGGGCTGTTTTGCGCTCTTCCTTCAGCGGGCCGGAAAGCGATATCAGCAGCCGCGGCAGATGCCCTTGATCTTGCGGTCGACTTGCTTGTTCTCTTCATTGATCTCGGCGTCGCCGGTCGTCGTTCGTGATCTTCCCATGCCGGTTGTTGCGCCGCCGCCTGACGACTGCGCGGTGCCGGCACTGTTGGTGCCCGGCGGGGGTGGCGACGCAAGCCCGGACGGGTTTGCCGTGGCACCTGGACCTTGACCGGCATTGGGAGCGGCAGGCCCGATGCCTTGCGTGCCGGCCCCGGTCGTGCCCGTCCCGGTGGAGCCCGCACTCGGCGCGCCCGCGGCGCTGCCGCTGCTGCTACCGGCTGATGACCCACCCGCGGATCCGCCCGTGCTCTGAGCAAACGATGCGATCGGGGATATCAGGATTGTGATCGCCGCAACTGCGGCGGTTGCAGATGCCAGCTTCATCGGAAATCTCCTTTTCGGAGCAACGATGGCGTCCCGTCGTTGGTTCCTGCCGGAACGAAACCGCCGCCAGATCATTCATTCACATCCGCTCGACGCCCGGAGTGGTCACGCTTTGCGCAAATTGATCGCCTTCGACGACGACACGCTCGACAAGCTCACCCAGCTTGCGCGCGACCGGATGGCGACGTTTCAGGAACTGGCCGACGAAGCCTTTGCGGACCTGCTCAAGAAGCACGGCATTCCGATCGATCTCAAGGATGCGCTGCGAAAGAGTGCGAGGCTTTCCAAGGACGCGACGCCGAAAAAGACAAGGTCGAGAACCGCAAGGACGCCATCATGAATTCCGACCCGGACCCTTTCGAGCAAGGCCAGAACGCTGCACGCCAGAAGATCCCGGCGGAAGCCAATCCGTATCAGGATGGCAGCGACGAGCATGCGCTCTGGGCCGCCGGCCATGAAAAGGTCGCCGGCGCCCGCGAGGCGAACGAGAGCGAAGGCACCTGAGCCGCCCGTAACTTTCGTTCGACGCGATCGTTACGCCGCAACTCCGGTCTGAGCCGCAACTTCGGCCTGGCCGGTCCGATCCTCGACCATGCTGACGAACAGGTGCGATTCACGGTCCGGACCGCCGATCTGAAGCCGCCGCACCGCGATGGTGCGCCTGCCCCTGACCGGGTTATCGACGGTATCGACGATCGCTTCGAGCTGCTGCTTTCGCTCGAGCAACTGGCGGTCCCGTTTCTCGATCAATTCGGCAGCCTGAATGGGAAACAGCTCTCGCGGCGTCTTTCCCATGATCTCGCTGCGCGACATGCCGATCATTTCCTCAGCCGCCTTGTTGACGAACAGGTATCGCAGATTGCGCGCATCCTTGACCAGAATTCCCTCGGGTACGTTTTCGACAATCGCCGCCAGAAATTCTTCCGTCCGCTTCCGCGGCACGCGAGAGTGGCCGATGCGGAACCAGAGAACAGGCCGCCGTCTTCAGCCGATCTTCTTCAATCCGTTTTTGAATCGTGGGCCGTTGAGCGCGTAGAATTTCGCGGCGCTGCCCATCGCCGTCACCTGCTCCGGCGTGAGCGTGCGAACGACGCGCGCCGGCGAGCCGATGATCAGCGAATATTCCGGATATTCCTTGCCTTCGGTGATGACCGATCCCGCGCCGACAATACTGCCGCGGCGTATCCGCGCGCCGTTCATCACGATCGAGCCCATCCCGACCAGCGCGTCGTCTTCGAGCGTACAGCCGTGCAGGATGACGTTGTGGCCGACGGTGCAGTTCTTGCCGATCGTGAGAGGAAAGCCGCGGTCGGTATGGCAGGTTGAATTGTCCTGCACGTTGGAGCCTTCGCCGATCTCGATCCACTCATTGTCGCCCCGCAGCACTGCGCCGAACCATACGCTGGCGGAATTCAGAAGGCGCACCTTGCCGATCACGACGGCGGTATCTGCAATGAAATAATTTCCGTCCGTGGGGAGTTCAGGCCCCTGCCCGTCGAGTTCGTAGATCGCCATAACGAAAAGGTCTCCGTTGGCGGGGACCTTGGCACAGCCGCAGGTGCCGGATCAAGCGAGCAGGCCCTCCGGTCTCAGGTCAGCAAACCCGTGGCACGCAGCGTCATCAGGAAGAACGTGCCGGACATCATGCTCCAGAAGCCCGACAGCACGGTCGCCATCATCACGAATTCGAAGCGGCGGCGCTCGATCTTTGCGCCGCGCAACGTGTTGCGCATGATGATGAACGGTGCAGCAAAGACCAGAAACGGCACGGCCGCAAACGTCTTCGGCGCCACGCCTTCGCCAAGCAACCCGAACCCAGCCGGTCGCTCCGCCATCGCCTGATAGCCGCTGGCGAGCATGCCAGCGAATGCAAAGCCGATGCAAAGGGAGAACAGGGAATTCAACGCATCGGGTGACATGGCAACTTCTCTTAACTCGACCAACAGCGCGCCCAGCTTTGGCAAAATTGGCCCGCGGCCGCCACAGTATCCTTAAGGAAAGGTTAACGACGGGCCGCCGGGACCTCGTTTGCGCATGGCTGCCGAGGCAGGAAACCCTGCGAAATCATGCGGAAATCACCCGCCCCATGGCATATTCGCGGGATGATTCGCCCCGCCCTTCCTCGACCGACGCTTCGTTCATGACCTTGCTTTCGACGGCCCAGCACCTTGCCCGCGACACCCGCAGGGACCCGCGCTCGCACAGGGTCCTGATCATGGCCGCGATAGCTGTCGCCGCGGGCGCCGTTGCGCTGGTCGCCTATTTGCTGTGGCCGACCTGGATAGCGCGCCCTGCCAGCGCTCCGGAACGGTTGCCGGTCAGTGTCGGCGCTACGCTCTTCAACGTGCCGGCAGCGGCGATCCGCCGGAAGATCCAGCGGCATTCCGGACCGCAGGAGCGGGTCGATCTCAGCTTCGTCTTCCCATCGCTGGAGCCGCCGGATGCGCCGAAGCACGTCAGCGCCGATACGATCGAGGAGAAGGTGCAGCCGATCGACCGGATATTCCTGTCGATATCTGCCCACCACGACACGCTGGCGCCGGACACGCGGGTCCGCACGATCTATCCGCGCTACCTCGAACAGGCCGCAACTCCGATCGATGCCGGATTGACGATGCGAACCTTTCGCGATGGCTCGCCCTACGCCAACGAGGATCTGTTCTCCGCCGCTACGCCGAGCCTCAACGCGCGCTGCACGCGCGATGGCCCGACGCCCGGCATGTGCCTGAGCGAGCGCCGCGTCGACGGCGCCGACCTGACGTTCCGCTTTCCGCGGAGCTGGCTGTCGCAATGGCGTGACGTTGCAAATGCGATGGATCGCTTGACGGCGCAGATGCGCGGGCCGAAGGGATTGTGAACCGGCGTCGTAGCAATCACTCGCCCCTCATGGTGAGGAGGCGCCTTAGCGCCGTCACCGGACGATGCTTCGCATCGCCGGGAGAACCATGTGGCCCCGCTAGTGCCATTCATCCTTCGAGACGCCGCTATCGCGGCTCCTCAGGATGAGGTCTGACAGGCGCAATTGCGCCGTGACACTTGCAATACAAGAAAGATGAATTGGTAGGCCTACGCTTTGCCCACCCTACGACGTCGCGGCACGCGCCTCACCCGACGTCGGCGAGATCTTCCTCGAGAATCGCCATCTGAAACTGGAACGAGCGATCGTCGTCCTCGTCATCGACGAACAGCACGCCGATGAACTCCTCGCCGATATAGACTTCGGCGGAGTCGTCCTTTTTCGGCCGCGGCACGACGCGGATCTTTGGATTGCCGAATACGCGCTTGAGATAGGCGTCGAGCTTCCTGACTTCCTGAACGTCCACGGCGGTCTCCAATCGGATTTTCTAAATTTCCGGGGAGGTTTTAGGACGAGACGGCGCAGACCGCCAGAGCCTTTTCGGTTCTGATTGGATCAGAACCGAGGCTCTATTCCTTGTTTTGACGCGTTTTCTTCACGCTTCTCTTGAAAACGCTATCCGCGTAACTTCACAAAGATCGCAGGCAGAATGTGTGGAAAATCAAAGCCCGATTGCGCCGAGCATCTGATCCATGGTGCGCGACGGCTCCGCACAGCCGGCCTCGCCGACGATCTTTGCGGGAACGCCGGCCACCGTCACGTTGTGCGGCACCGGCTTGACCACCACCGAACCCGCGGCGATGCGCGCGCAATGGCCGATCTCGATATTGCCGAGAATTTTTGCGCCAGCCCCGATCAGCACGCCGCGCCTGATCTTCGGATGGCGGTCCTCGTTCTCCTTGCCGGTGCCCCCCAGCGTGACGCCGTGCAAGATCGAAACGTCGTCTTCGATGACAGCAGTCTCGCCGCAGACGAAGCCGGTCGCGTGATCGAGGAAAATGCCGCGGCCGATTCTGGCGGCAGGGTTGATGTCGGTCTGAAACACCGCCGATGACCGGCTCTGCAGATAATATGCAAAATCCTTGCGGCCCTTTTGGTAGAGCCAGTGCGCCAGGCGATGGGTCTGTAGCGCGTGAAAACCCTTGAAGTAGAGCAACGGATCGATGAAGCGCGAGGTTGCGGGATCGCGGTCGTAGACCGCGACCAGGTCGGCGCGGAACGCGTTGCCGAGATCGGGTTCGTCGCGCAGCGCCTCGTCATAGGTCTGGCGGATCAGATCGCCCGATAGCGCCGAATGATCGAGCCGCTCAGCGAGACGATGCACCACCGACTCTTCGAGGCGCTCGTGATGCAGCACGGTCGAATAGATGAAGGAAGCGAGCTCGGGCTCGCGGCGGACGATGTCCTCCGCCTCGCCACGGATGCGGTCCCAGACCGGATCGAGCGCGGCAAGTTTCGACGCTTGCGGATTGACCTGATGCACTGCCATGATTGCTCTCGCAAATTCACTGGTTTCGTTGATATTATAGCACGGCGGGCGGACGGCTGTCCCCGGCAGGCTTCGGCAAAGTAACCCCCGCCGAATGCCCCCTGGGGTCAGTTCAAGGTGGTCAGCGATTTCGGGAAATCAAGCCGGCCGGCGTCCGACTATCGGTGAATTTCGGCAGACCCGCCATTCGGCGGATGCTGCCCCGATGGGGGAAAGCCACACTAGCACGCAGGTATTGCGGGCGCGGACTGCTGCGGACTCGCGGTCGGCCTGGATCGCCGCCATCGCCATCCCATTGATGTTGCTGGCCCCCGCCCTGTGGAATGGCTATCCCCTGCTACAGTGGGATACCGGGCGTTCATCTGCGCCGTGATATCAGGCCCGCATGATCGTTACGGCGCACGCATGGCATGGCTTGCCACCACGGTGATGCTGATCGCCGCTATCAGGCATTTCACCGGTGACGAGGCGTCGCGCGATCGCTCATTGCCGGCGTGACAGAAAGTCGGTGACGCCGGTCTTGTAGACCTTGTCGCCGACCGCGCGCATGTGATCGCGGTTCGGAATGTCGAGCACCTCGGCGCCCGGAATGATTTTCCCTAATGCGGCCGCGGAGCCCGCGATCTCGTCTTTGGTGCCGACCGCGATCAGGACCGGCACGCTGATTGCGGCGGCCTCTTCCGATGTCATCAATCGCCGCGAACCGCGCAGGCAGGCGGCAAGCGCGCGGCGGTCGGAACGGGTCTGCTCGGCGAAAGCGCGAAAAGTCCGCCCAACCGGATCGGTGACGTCCTCCAGCGACGGCGCTTCCAGCGCTATGGCCACATTCTCGCCGGGGCCGCCGCCCTCGATCAGCCCGATCCCGATGCCGCCGAGGATCGCCGAGCGCAGCCGCTGCGGCTGCTCGCGCGCCAATATCGCCGTCATGCGCGATCCCAGCGAATAGCCCATGATGTCGGCGCGCTCGATTGCCAGATGATCCAGCAGCGCGATGACGTCGCTTGCCATGATCGCAATTTCGTATTCAGCGGCATCGTAGAGCTTCTCGGAATCGCCGTGGCCGCGATTGTCGAGCGCGATCACGCGGCGGCCGTCTTTCCTTAAGTCGGAAACCCAGGTCGGATAGATCCAGTTGACGTTCTTGCTGGAGGCAAAGCCGTGCACGAGAACGATCGGATCACCCTCGCCTTCGTCGAGATAGGCAATTTCGACAGCGCCGTTGTGAAAACTCGGCATCATCAGTTCCACTTTTTTGGGGGATTGGAATGGGCGAGCTGCAATGGCTGCAAGTCTAACCCTGCGCGACAACGCCCGCCAGAGCCGGGCCGGACGGCAAGCCTGCCGCCACCTGCCTTCTTAACCGCCGCGCCTTCTTGCGACGCAGCCACGCTTCGGTAGCCCGCTCGGTGGTCGCCTTGATCGACGACAGAAAACCGAACAGCGCCAATAGCGCACTAAACACCCACATCGTGAGATTGAACGTCCCGGCAGCCAGCAGCAGCGCGCCGCGGCCGAGGACCTTCAGAATCGCGCGGGTCTGGCCACCCTTGGATTCGGCAAGCCGCGCGGCGCGTGCGACGTCCTTCGGCCCCTGCGCGATGCGCAGCGTATCGAGCGCCCCGCGCGTGCCGGCTTTTTCGCCGACGCGTCCGATGTCTTTCGCCAGCCGCACCAGCGCGCCGGCCTTGTCGGCACGGAACGCCGCCTTGATCGCGCTGATGGTCTGGCCGGGCCGCAACACCGAGCCCTTCGCGACCGCCTGCTGCAGCACCGGTGCATCGACGACTTCGCGCACTGAGCGCCCGGCCCATTGCGTCAGTCCCTCGCCCAGCCGCCCGACCTTGCGGGCATCCTTGACCATGGAAAGACCAGCGCGCACCGGCCCCATGCCGCCAACGGATACATAGGTCGCGGCGGTCACGGCGAGGCCTACCGTGGCCAGGCCCAATATCAGCCGGTCGACCTCCCCGCCCGTCGCCAGATGCTTGCCTTCGCGCACGACATCCCTGATGTCGCCGAACACGAAGAGATCGCCGGCGACCGTGCCCGACAGGCTCGCGACGTCGTCGGCATTGCCGGTCACCAGACCCGTGGCAAAACGTTTGGCAAAATGCGACGCCGAACCTGCCTCTGTCACGGCATCGCTGACGCGCTTCGACAGTTCGGCGCTGACGACAATGCCTTTGTCGCGGGCGAGTTCGACGAAGCTGTTGGCGAGATCGGAATCGCCCTCCGCGAGCGCCGCCTCGATATGGTCGGCGACCAGCGCCCGATTGCTCCGCAGGGCGGAACTGATGTGGATATCGGACAGCGCAGAGGGGTCGTCCTGCGCCGCCAGAATGGCGCCGGCCTCGCGGGCATGCGGCCACAGCGCCGCGCACACCGCCACGCTGAGCGCCAAGCATCCCAACGCCCCTGCCAAAGCCGAACCGAGCCGCAACCGCCTCATCCAAAAAAACCTAATGTTTTCGTCTTTCTCAAAATGGTATGCCGTTTTTAAGACACAACTGCCCCGACGAAAGAAGGGCTTTTCTCCGACGACAAGATTGTGTCGAATTTGCATGAGCAAGTATGCGGCGGGGACCTCCAAGAATCGCTCAGGAAACGGCTCTAGGAATCATCGGCACCCCCCACTATGGTGCGCGGCATTTCGAATCTGCCGCATCGTGTTGCGCGTCGCGTTGATTGCGTCCGCCCATCGTTGCTATCCAAGGTGAAACTGATGTCCGACCATGTCGTCCCGCATTTCCATAACGACGCCGGAGTCTCTGTAATCGAGATCGGTTCGCAGGAATTCATGTGCGTGGGCGCCAATCCGCCGTTCGACCATCCGCACGTGTTTCTGGACCTCGGCAACGACAACGAGATCATCTGCCCCTATTGCTCCACACTGTACCGCTTTGCCGCCGACCTCGGCGCAGGCGAAGCGCGCCCGCCCGAATGCGTCCTGAAGGATAAGGTCGCCTGACCTTTCGGTGGCTGCCGCGCGCACCATCATCGTTGCTGGTGCCGGGATCGGGGGACTGACGGCAGCGCTTTCGCTCGCAGCCAAAGGCTTTCGCGTCATCGTACTGGAAAAGGCCGAACGGCTGGAGGAAGCCGGCGCCGGCCTGCAGCTTTCGCCCAACGCCAGCCGAATCCTGGTCGATCTCGGCCTGCGGCCGCGGCTCACGCCGCGCGCGGTGACGCCCGAGGCCATTAATATCATGAGTGCGCGGGCGGGCGGTGAGATCGCCCGCCTGCCGCTCGGCGAAGCGGCCAGCCTTCGTGCCGGCGCGCCCTATTGGGTGATGCACCGCGCCGACCTGCAAGGTGCCCTGGCGGCAGAGGTCAACGACCATCCGGACATCGACTTGCGGCTCGGCTGCCAGTTCGAAGATGTGACCTCGCATGCCAAGGGGCTGACTGTGGTCCAGCGCCGGGGCGATGCGCGGCAACAGGAGCTGGCGGCGGCGCTCGTCGGCGCCGACGGCATCTGGTCGGCGGTGCGGAACCATTTGTTCCCGCAGGTGCAGCCGCAATTTTCCGGCCTGATCGCCTGGCGTGGAACTTTGGATGCGACGACGCTGCCACGCGAATACACCTCGCCGCGGGTGCAGCTCTGGATGGGGCCTGACGCGCATCTCGTCGCCTACCCGATCTCGGCGGCGCGGCAGATCAACGTGGTCGCGATCGTGCCGGGAACCTGGAACCGGCCGGGCTGGAGCGCGCCTGGCGACGCCAACGAACTCAAGAACGCGTTCGCCTCGCGGCGCTGGCCCGCAACCGCGCGGATGCTGATCGGCGCCGTCGACGGGTGGCGGCGATGGGCGCTGTTCACGCTGCCCGACATCGGCGAATGGACGGACGGCTCGATCGCACTGCTCGGCGATGCCGCGCATGCGATGCTGCCGTTTGCCGCGCAAGGCGCGGGAATGGCGATCGAGGATGCTGCTGTGCTCGCCAAATGTTTGAGCGAAAGCCCGAGTGACAATATCGCGGGCATCCCGGCGACGCTGAAGCGCTACGGCCGTCTGCGGCGCGGCCGCGTATTGAAGGTGCGGCGCGCCGCGCGGCAACAGGGGCGCATCTATCATCTCACCGGACCGCTGGCGCTGGCGCGCGATCTCGCCATCAAGGCGATGGGCCCACAGCGCATGCTGGCGCGGCAGGACTGGATCTATGATTGGCGGGTGTGAGCGGAAATTCGAATTTCCGCTTGGGAAGCCGGTACCTTAATTTCCAGCACGGCTGGCCTTCGGACGGCCGCCCTTGGCGGGAGCCGACGCGATCGGCGCCGCTTCCGGCTTCGAGTCCTGGCACCTGTTCTTCTGCCAGGCTTCTTCGGCCAGCTTCGACTGTCCGCGCAACGCAATGTAGTCATTGCGATAGGCAAGCTCCGCCACCACGGACCCGGCGGCGCCGGTTTCGGCCTTCGTCATCAGACCCTGCAATTCCGCCGTGCGGGCGGCAAGGCTCTTGCGCTCCGGCTCGAGCTGCTTGCAGTCATAGAGATCGTATTTGGCCGGATCGGCGAAGGCCGGCGAAATGGTCTCGCTCATCCCGGCGCAGCCGGACAGGCCGGCCCCGAGCGCAACCAGCGCCAGCGCGGCAAAGCAGCGCGAGAATGACCGGCAGTGGGACGGCGAGTTGGGCATCGGACCTTCGTTAGGTGGATTAGGTTGAGATTGCCTAAAGCTCGCCGCAGGTAAACACCCCAAGTGTCCGCATTGAGGCTTTGCTTTGGCGCGCGCGCTCACTTAAAGGTGGGGAGCGTTTTGGCCGGGGATTATCCCAATTCCACTTCTCCGGAAAACGCGCTAAGTATCTGATCTCCTGAGACTAAGCGGACGTGGCGGAACTGGTAGACGCAAGGGACTTAAAATCCCTCGATGGCAACGTCGTGTGGGTTCGAGTCCCACCGCCCGCACCAGCCTTCGCTCGCGAAGCGAGTGAAGGCTGCCGCGCCGAAGCCGACAGGCGAAGGCGGGCTGTGTGTCGGCGAGCTACGGCTTGGCAAGCCACCGCCCTGACCGGCGACGTAGCGTAGCTTGATAATCGGGTGGCCGGAGACGGACTGGGGGACTGGGGGATCACATTGCCGCAAGTCGGTCTGTTCGAAATGCGCCGGCTGGAGATGCTGAGCAACACCATCTTTGGCGTTGCCATGACGCTCCTCGCCTATGATCTGCCGAAAGCCAGCAGTTTCGCCAACGCGCCCGGCTGGCACGATGTAATGCGCGTCTACGCGCAACCCGTCATCGCGCTGACGATCAGCTTCGTGGTCGCCGGCCTGTTCTGGTTCAGCCATCACCGGCGGCTTGCGGTCGCGCCGGAAGGCGGACGCGGCGTGGTTTTCCTCAATCTGTTCTTCCTGCTGTCGATCATCATTCTGCCGGTGACGAACGGCCTCTATGGCAATTACCGGCTCGAAGGCGTGGTCGCGGTGCTCTACGGATTCCATCTCACCTTGATCGCCGCGCTGAACGCGCTGTTGTGGATTCTCGCCCTGCGGGGCCGCAGCGAACCGCCACTGCTGGCAACGGCGCTGGTCCCGCTCGTCGTGTTCGTGATCGGCACGGCAACAGCCTTCGTCGCGCCGAAGGTTGCGCAGTTCATCTGGTGCCTGGCATTCCTGGCACCGCTGGGCGGCTGGGTCGCCGCGCGGCGTGCAGGCTAGCGCGAAACCTTCGCCTCACTCACCATCAGCAACCGGCTTGCCTCTTCGGCGATCATCCGCTCCATCTTCTCCTGAAATTCCTTGCGCGGCAGGCCTGGCGCGATCGGCGGCAGGAACGACAGCGTGATCGTGCCTGGGTGCATGATCAGGGTCTTCTTGCCCCAGAACAGCCCGGAATTGCACGCGGCCGGCACGACCGGGACGTCGAGGTTCGTGTATAGGGCCGAGATGCCGGCCGACTGAAACCTCACGGGCTCGTCGATCGCCTGGCGCGTGCCTTGCGGAAACAGCAGCACCTGACGCCCCTCGCCGACTGCGTGCTTTGCTTCGTCGACCATCTGCCGCAGCGCATGGCGGCCTGCCGAGCGATCGACCAGGATCATCGGATAGTGCTCGAGAAACCAGCCGACCATCGGCAGCTTCCGGAGCTCCTTTTTGGCGACGATGCTGGCATCGGGGAATATCACGCAGAGCGCCGCGGTCTCCCACAGCGACTGATGATTGCACGCGATGATGCAGGGTCCGTCGGGAACGTGCTCGCGCCCCTCGACGCGATAGTCCAGCCCTATCACGTACTTCATCAGGAACAGGATGCCGTTGACCCACACCTGGGACACCGCGCGCACCGTCGCGCTGCTCGCCTTGAACAGCGCCATGAACGGCACCGACAGCGAAACAACGACCGTCAGGATCACCACGGCGGCATCGAATATTATAGACCTCAGATAATGCAAACGTCCGTCCCTCGGGCCTCAATGCGGCTTCCAATACAGCACTTTTCCCGGGTTGCACAATTCCGGCCGGCCCGCTGGAATATGTCCCACCATGGATCGGCCCGATTGCCGATCCAGGATCGTTGCCGATCCAGGATCGCCCCATGCCCGTCCAGGAAAAATTCGCGATCGCGCCGCACCTCGCCTTCGACGCCATCACTGCCGGCGCACCCGGCGCGCCGCTCGTGCTGCTGCTGCACGGTTTTGCGGAATCGATGCATTGCTGGCGCGCCCAGGTCACAGCCCTCGGCGACATGGGTTATCGCGCCATTGCGCCGAGCCAGCGCGGCTATTCGCCCGGCGCCCGGCCCAATCCGCGCGAGTTCTCGCATTACCTGATCGACCGCCTGATGGACGACGCGATGGCGATCGCGGCGGCTGCAGGTTATGGGAATGCGCGTTTTCACCTTGCCGGCCACGATTGGGGCGGCAGCATCGCCTGGGGCATCGCCTATCGCCATCACGAGCGGCTGGCCTCGCTCACCATTCTGTCCCGGCCGCATCCGAATGCGTTTAACCGCGCGCTGGCAACCGACGGCGAGCAGGCGCAACGCTCAAAGCACCACAAGGCGTTTCTCGAACCCGATGCCGCAGATATCGTGCTAGCGGACGATGCCAGATGGCTGCGCGATCGTCTCGCCGCCAATGGCGTCCCCACTGAGGCGATCGAGATGCATCTCGCCGTGCTCGGCAACAAGCAAGCGATGGAAGCGGCGCTCGCCTGGTATCGCGCCCGCGGCGCGATCCGCGGGCCGCTCGGCCCGATCCGCGTGCCGACGCTCTATATCTGGGGCGACGCCGACGACACCGTCGGCCGCACCGCCGCCGAAGGCACGGTGGATTTCATCGCCGCGCCCTATCGCTTCGAAGTGCTGCCCGGCGTTGGGCATTTTGCGGCGGATCAGGCGCCGGAACGTGTATGCGAATTAATGCTGGAACATCTCGCCGCGCATCCGGTCTAAAGGAACGCACTGCCGATAAAAATGTTGTCATGCACAAAATGGAGCATGACGAATGGCCAACGAACAACATCAGGACAAGCCTGCCGCAACCCGGAGCAAACCGCCCCGGAATGAGCGGCCGCCGCAAGCGCAACCGCCGCAAATCCAGCCGCCGCTTCTGAGCGATGGACCGGAACTGGTGCGCGACACCCATTGCTGAACGTTGACGGTAGCTGAACAACGAAAACGCGACGGAGAACAACCTCCGTCGCGTTTTTTTGTCGTCCGACCTGAACTGTCGCGCGCCCTACTCGCTCTTGTCGACGTTCCAGAAGACCGGCGTCGCCGGGCCGTCGACAATGCCGGTGAGCGATTTGCGCCAGCCGCTCGGGATCAGATACTGGCCGAGCGGGATGTAGATCACCTGTTCATAAGCCTGCTTCTGGATGTCAGCAGCGATTTTCTTCTGCTCCTCCGGAGAGCCAGAGCGCGCAAACTTGTCGCGGAGTTCTTCGATCTTGGCGTCTTCAGCCCAGCCGAACCAGCCGCCGTTCTTGCCGCGGCCGCCGACTGAAGCATTGGCCACCGGATTGGAGACGTCGGCTGCGACCCAGTTGGTGAAGAACATGTTCCAGCCGCCTTCCTTCGGCGGTTTCTGGCTGGCGCGGCGGGTCACCACGGTCTGCCAGTCGGTAGCCTGCACGTCGACCTTGAAGCCGGCTTCACGCAGCAATTGCGCCGCGACGATCGGTTGCGCCTTCAGCGTCACGACGTCGCCGGGAGCCATGATCACGATCGGCGTGCCGTCATAGCCGGACTCGGCGAGCAGCTTCTTCGCCTCCGCCATGCCATTGCCCTTTATCAAAGTCTCGGCGCCGACGTCGGTCTCCAACGGGGTGCCGCACACAAAAATTGCGCCACACATCTTTTGATACTTGGCATTGCCAACCAGCGCGTCGAGCACGTCCTTCTGCTTCATGGCCAGAAAGGCGGCGCGGCGAACCTTGACGTTATCGAACGGCGGATAGAGAAAGTTCATCCGTCCCAGCGTCTGGAAACCGAACTTGTTGAGGACGTCGACCTTGATATCCTTGTTCGCCTCCAGCACCGGCAGCAGGTCGAACGGCAGATTCTCCATGAAGTCGATATCGCCCGACTGCAGGGCGTTCACCGCGGTCTGCGCGTCCGGCATGGTGATCCATTCGACGCGGTCGACCTTGACCACCTTGCCGCCAGACGTCCAGCTCGGCGGCTCCTTGCGAGGCACGTAATCGGCATTCTTTTCATACACAGCCTTCACGCCTGGCTGGAACTCCGCCTGCACGAACTTGAACGGACCGGAGCCGACCTGCTCCTTGATTTGCTGCCCGGCCGGTGTTTCCGCGAGCCGCTTCGGCATCATGAACGGCGTGTAGGACGACGGCTTGCCGATCGACTCCAGCACCAGCCCGTAGGGCTCCTTCAGTTTCAGCGCAAAGCTCTTGGCGTCGATCGGCTCCAGGCTGGCGACGAAATCCATCAGCTTCTGGCCCATGGTGTCGTTGCGGCCCCAGCGCTTCAGCGAGGCGACGCAATCCTCCGCCGTAACCGGCTGACCGTCGTGCCACTTCAGGCCGTCGCGCAGCGTGAAAGTGTAAGTCAGCTTGTCATCGCTGACCTTCCAATCGGCCATCTGCGGCTGGATCTTGAAGTTGGAGTCGGTCGCCAGCAGCGTGTCGTAGACCATGTAGCCATGGTCGCGGGTGATGTAGGCGGTGGTGAAACCGGGATCGATAACGCGCAGGTCGGAATGCATCACGGCGGTGATGGTCTTGCCTTTCGCCATGACCTGCGACATCGGGGCCAGCGATGTCAGCGCCACCGAAAGCGCAAGCACCGACAGAGCGGATGCTATCGTGGGACGTTTCCAACGCATGATATGGAACATTCGATCTCTCCTGACGTGAAACTGGTCAAAGCCCGCTGATTCATTATGCATGCGGTTCGTTATTTGGGCGAACTAACACGCTGTAAATCTTGGATATTTGAAGACTTGCATCAAGCGCGCGACGCGTCAATCGGGTTTGATGGCGTGGCCGCCCTTTCGAATGCGCGCAGCCCCGCGTTCATGTTTCACTTTACAAATCCGCACGAGATCATTCTCGTATGCGGCGAGGCCGGTGCCCGCTTGTTCGAAAACCAACATAAGAAAACCAAGAGAAGTCCATGAACCCAGCCAATCTTCCCTTTGATTCCGAGGCCATGCTGCAGGGGCTGCGCGGCTGGGTGGAATGCGAAAGCCCGACATGGGACGCAGGCGCGGTCGAGCGCATGCTCGACCTCGCCGCGCGCGACATGGCGATCATGGGTGCGACCATCGAGCGCATCGCCGGCCGCCAGGGCTTTGCCGGCTGCGTCCGCGCCCGCTTTCCGCATCCCAAGCAAGGCGAGCCCGGCATCCTGATCGCCGGCCACCTCGACACCGTCCACCCGGTCGGCACGATCGAGAAGCTGAAATGGCGGCGCGAGGGCAACAAGTGCTTCGGCCCCGGCATCTTCGACATGAAGGGCGGCAACTACCTCTCGCTGGAAGCGATCCGGCAACTGGCGTGCGCTGCCTTTACGACGCCGCTGCCGATCACCGTGCTGTTCACGCCCGACGAGGAAGTCGGCACGCCCTCGACCCGCGACATCATCGAGGCAGAGGCCGCGCGCAACAAATATGTGCTGGTGCCGGAGCCGGGACGGCCCAATAACGGCGTCGTCACCGGGCGCTATGCGATTGCGCGTTTCAATCTGGAAGCCGTCGGCCGGCCGAGCCACGCCGGCGCGACGCTCTCGTCCGGCCGCTCCGCGATCCGCGAAATGGCACGCCAGATTATAGCGATCGACGGCATGACGACCGAAGATTGCACGTTCTCGGTCGGCATCGTCCATGGCGGCCAATGGGTCAATTGCGTCGCCACCACCTGCACCGGCGAGGCCCTGAGCATGGCCAAGCGCCAGGCCGATCTCGACCGCGGCATCGAGCGCATGCTGGCGCTGTCCGGCAACAGCAACGATGTGACCTTTACCGTAACGCGCGGCGTGACCCGCCCGGTGTGGGAACCTGATGCCGGCACCATGGCGTTATACGAAAAAGCGCGCGGGGTTGCCGCGCAGATGGGCGTCGATCTGCCCCATGGCAGCGCCGGCGGCGGTTCCGACGGCAATTTTACCGGCGCCATGGGCATACCGACGCTCGACGGCCTCGGCGTCCGCGGCGCCGACGCCCATACGCTGAACGAACATATCGAGGTCGACAGCCTTGCCGACCGCGGTCGGCTGATGGCGGGACTTCTGGCGACGCTGGAGTGATGGCGGTCTCTCCGCCGTCATTGCGAGCGAAGCGAAGCAATCCATGGTGCCGCATAAAGGAAGAATGGATTGCTTCGTCCCTACGCTCCTCGCAATGACGAGGGGATGGCGCTTCACCCTAACCGCTTAGCTGCATCGCAAAAAACGCAGGCGCAATGGCACGGGACTTGCTGAAATGCTACGCTGGTGGCTCGGAAATCACGTCTAGAACCGGCGCTGCCCAATTCACCCACAAATAACGGATCAAGATGCTCGGATATCTGCTTCGCCGCATTCTCGCCGCCATTCCCGTGATGGGCGTGGTCGCGCTGTTTGTGTTTCTCTTGCTGCGGCTGACGCCCGGCGATCCCGCCGCGATTCTGGCCGGCGATAATGCGACGCCCGAACAGCTCGATCGCATCCGCACCTCGCTCGGCCTCAATGAACCGCTCTACACCCAGTTCTTCACCTGGATCGGAAAGCTGCTGCAAGGCGATCTCGGCGTGTCGCTGATCTCGAACGTGCCGGTCTTGAAGATGATCAGCCAGCGTGTCGAGCCGTCGATTTCGATTGCCCTTTCCACCATCATCCTGGCGATTGTCGTAGCGGTGCCGCTCGGCGTCATCGCCGCGTGGAAGCACGGCACCTGGATCGACCGCTTCGTGATGGGGTTGTCGGTGGTCGGCTTCTCCGTGCCGGTGTTCGTGATCGGTTACGTGCTGATCCAGATCTTTGCGATCGAGCTGCGCTGGGTGCCGGTGCAGGGCTTCCGCAGCATCACGGCAGGCTTCGGCCCGTTCTTCGAGCGCATCATCCTGCCGACCTGCACGCTGTCCTTTATCTATGTCGCGCTGATCGCGCGCATGACGCGGGCGGCGATGCTCGACGTGCTGGGCGAGGATTACGTCCGCACCGCACGCGCCAAAGGCATCAGCGAGACCGGCGTACTGCTGCACCACGCGCTGCGCAACGCCGCCGTGCCTGTGATCACCGTAATCGGAACGGGTTTCGCGCTGCTGATTTCCGGCGTCGTCGTCACCGAGAGCGTGTTCAACCTGCCCGGCATCGGCCGCCTCACCGTCGATGCCGTGCTGGCGCGTGATTATCCCGTGATCCAGGCGATGATCCTTCTGACGTCGCTGATCTATGTCACCGTCAATCTGCTGATCGACGTCGCCTACACCCTGCTTGACCCGAGGATTCGCTACTGATGGCGATCGATACCCTTCCCGAACCGTCAATCCCGGTCACCACGCCGTTTCGGCCGAAACTGGGATTCCTCACGGCGACGCCGATCATTGCGGTCGCGACCGTGTGTCTCGCGCTGATCATCGCCATAACCATTCTGGCGCCGCTGCTCGCGCCGCACGATCCACAATTGCTGGCGCCGGCGCAGCGGCTGAAGCCATCAAGCGCGCAGTTCCTGCTCGGTACCGACGCCTATGGCCGCGACGTGCTGTCGCGCATCATCTATGGCGGGCGGATTTCGCTCCTGATCGGCCTTGGCGCGGCGATCTTCTCCATCGGCATCGGGCTCGTGATCGGCCTCGTCTCCGGCTTCTTCAAATGGGTCGACGCCGTGATGATGCGGGTGATGGACGGCCTGATGGCGATCCCGAGCATTTTGCTCGCGATCGCCGTGGTGTCGCTGTCCGGCGCCAGCCTGATGACGGTGATGGTCGCGATCACCATCCCCGAAATTCCGCGCGTCGCACGGCTGGTGCGCTCGGTCGTGCTGTCGGCGCGCGAGGAGCCTTATGTCGAGGCCGCGATCTCGGTCGGCACCAGCCTGCCCAAGATCATGTGGCGGCATTTGATGCCGAACACGGTGGCGCCGCTGATCGTGCAAGGCACCTATGTCTGCGCTTCCGCCATTCTCACCGAGGCCATCCTGTCGTTCCTCGGCGCCGGCATCAGCCCGGAAACGCCGACCTGGGGCAACATCATGGCCGAGGGCCGCGCCTACTTCCAGGTCAAGCCGTCGCTGATCTTCTGGCCGGGCCTGCTGCTGTCGATCGCCATTCTGAGCGTTAATTTGATCGGCGACGCCGCCCGCGATGCGCTCGATCCGCGCATGAAGCAGCGCGAGGCTGGGAAGTGACGGCTTCAAAGCTTTTGAAGCCGTCATCCCGGGGCGATGCGAAGCATCGAACCCGGGATCTCGAGATTCCGGGTCTGGTGCTAGCGCACCATCCCGGAATGACAGCCTCTGAACTCGTCGCTTCGCTCGCAATGACGGCTGAAAGACCTGCATGACCAACATCGTTCTCGACATCGACAATCTCGTCGTCGGCCTCGGCAAGAATCCTTCCGGCCAGCGCATCATCGACGGCGTCTCCTTGCAGGTACGCGAAGGCGAGACGCTGTGCGTGGTCGGCGAAAGCGGCTCCGGCAAGTCCGTGACCTCGCTGACCGTGATGGGGCTCTTGCAGAAAGGCGCGCTGGTGCCCTCGAGCGGCAGCGTCAAGCTGGTCGGCGAGGAACTGCTGACCGCCAGCGACCGGCGGCTGCGCCAATTGCGCGCCACTCGGATGGCGATGATTTTCCAGGAGCCGATGACGGCGCTGAACCCGGTGGTCCCGGTGGGCCGCCAGATCGACGAAGTGTTGCGCGTTCATACCGATCTCGACGCCCGCGCGCGGCGTCAGAAGATTCTGGCGATGATGGAGCACGTCCGGCTGCCCGACGTGGCACGCATCTTCGCCTCCTACCCGCACCGGCTGTCCGGCGGACAGCGCCAGCGCATCATGATCGCGATGGCCTTGGTGCTCGAACCGAAACTCCTGATTGCGGACGAGCCCACCACCGCGCTCGACGTCACCACGCAGAAGCAGATCCTCACCCTGATCCGCGACCTGCAGCGCGATCACGGCACCGCGGTGCTGTTCATCACCCACGACATGGGCGTCGTCGCCGAGATCGCCGACCGCGTCGCCGTGATGCGCTACGGCCGCCTGGTCGAGACCGGCACGCTCGATGGCATCCTCCGCACGCCGGCGATGGAATACACCCGCAATCTGCTATCTTCGGTGCCGAGCCTGGTGCCACGGGCGCCGCGGGCGGAGACCGAAGAGCCCGTCGTGCTGGAAACCAATGAGCTGGGCAAAGTCTATCGCGAGCGCTCCTTCTTCGGCAAAGCCCGCGAGGTCGACGCCGCCAAGGACGTCACGCTTACTCTGCGCAAGGGCCGCACGCTTGGTATCGTCGGCGAGAGCGGTTCCGGCAAGTCGACCGTGGCGCGCTGCATCGTCCGCCTGATCGATCCCACTTCAGGCGGCGTGCGTCTTGCCGGCCGCGAGATCTCCGACCTGTCGCGGCGGCTGCTGCAACCGCACCGCAAGAAGATCCAGATCATCTTCCAGGACCCTTACCGCTCGCTCAATCCGCGCGTCACCGTCGGCGAAACCATCGCAGAGGGCCCGATCAATTACGGCATGCCGCGCGCGGAAGCGCTGGCAAAGGCGCGCGAACTGCTCGAACTGGTCGATCTGCCGGCGGATGCGATCTCGCGCTACCCGCATCAGTTTTCCGGCGGCCAGCGCCAGCGCATTGCCATTGCGCGCGCGCTGGCGCTCGATCCCGACGTTCTCGTTGCGGACGAAGCCGTGTCGGCGCTCGACGTCTCCGTGCAGGCGCAGGTGCTCGAACTGCTCGACGAAATCCAGCAGCGGCTGGGTATCGCGCTGCTGTTCATCACCCATGACCTCCGTGTCGCCGCGCAAATCTGCGACGACGTCGCTGTGATGCAACATGGCCGGATTGTGGAACAGGGCCCGGCGGCGCAGGTGCTGACCCATCCGCAGCAGGCCTATACCCGCGCCCTGCTCGATGCTGCGCCGGGACGAGGCTGGGATTTTGCCAATTTCCGGCCGGTGGAAGTCGCGGCGGAGTAATCAAGTTCACTGTCATTCCGGGGCGATGCGCAGCATCGAACTATGGGGCGCCCTTGCGCCCCTGAGAATCTCGAGATTCCGGGTCTGGTCCTTCGGACCATCCCGGAATGACGGGCTCTCAAATTCGTCGCCTTGCTTCGCGCAGCTATTCCGTATCACGCGGCATGCAAAACGGAATTGCTTCAATCCTTGCGCTTGCCACGATGTCCCGCTTAACGTCCCCCAACGAAAAACACTGGCTGAGGTAAAATGACTCGCATCGCCGTCGGCGGCTTTCTGCACGAGACCAACACTTTCGCGCCGACCAAGGCGACCTACCAGGATTTCGTTCACGGCGGCGGCTGGCCGGCGATGGCTCACGGCTCCGATGTGCTCAAGGTCATGCGCAAGATCAATGTCGGCCTTGCCGGCTTCGTCGAGGCGGCCGAAGCCAATGGCTGGGAGCTGAAGCCCACGATCTCCGCGGCCGCCAGCCCATCGGCGCACGTTACCAAGGATGCCTTCGAACGCATCATGAAGGAGATGGTCGACGGCATCGCTGCGGCCGGACCGATCGACGCCGTCTATCTCGATCTGCACGGCGCCATGGTGACCGAGCATTATGACGACGGCGAAGGTGAAATTCTCGCCCGCGTGCGCAAGGTGATCGGCAACGATCTGCCGCTGGTGGCAAGCCTCGACCTCCACGCCAACGTCTCGCCCGAAATGGTCGCGCAGGCCGATGCGCTTATCGCCTACCGCACCTACCCCCACATCGACATGGCCGATACCGGCCGCGCCTGTGCAAGACACCTCGCGCTAATGCTGAGGACGAAGCAGCGTCTTGCAAAAGCGTTCCGGCAACTGCCGTTCCTGATCCCGATCAGCTGGCAATGCACCAACGACCAGCCGACCAGGGGCATCTATGAAAAGCTCGCCGCGCTCGAAAGCGACGCGGTGCCGGCGCTGTCCTTTGCGCCCGGCTTTCCGGCGGCGGATTTCGCACATTGCGGCCCGAGCGTGTTCGCCTATGGAAGGACGCAGGCTGACGCCGACGCCGCGGCCGACAGGATCGTCGCACTCGTTGAGAGCCATGAGGACGATTTCGACGGCCGCATCTATTCGCCAGATGATGGCGTCCGCCTCGCCATGGAACTCGCGAAATCGGCGACCAGGCCGATCATTATCGCCGACACCCAGGACAATCCCGGCGCCGGCGGCGATTCCGATACTACGGGCATGCTGCGTGCGCTGGTACGCAACAAGGCATCCCGTGCCGCGACCGGCGTCATCTACGATCCGAAGTCCGCCAGGGCCGCCCATGCGGCGGGCGTCGGCGCAACGGTCACGCTCGATCTCGGCGGCAAGTCGGGCATATCAGGCGATGCGCCATACAGGGAAACCTTCGTCGTCGAAAAGCTGTCGGACGGAAAATTCGTGGCTCCAGGCCCCTACTACGGCGGGCGCGACATGGACATGGGGCCATCGGCCTGCCTGCGCATCGATGACGTCAGAGTGGTCGTCGGCTCCTACAAGGCGCAGCTCGCCGATCAATCGATGTATCGCTATGTCGGCATCGAGCCGACCGAACAGAAAATACTGGTCAACAAGAGCTCGGTGCATTTCCGCGCCGATTTCGAACCGATCGCCGAAAAACTCCTGATCTGCGCTGCTCCCGGCGCGATGCCGGCCGATACTGCTACTCTCCCCTGGACGCGGCTTCGTCCCGGCATCCGCATCAAGCCGAACGGCCCTGCCTTCACCCCATCCGCCCCATTACGCGCAACCGCTTCAGTCACGGGATAACAGACATGCCCACTATCGAACGCATCGACGGCTATGCCGAGGAACTCACCGCCATCAGGCGCGATCTGCATGCCCATCCCGAGATCGGTTTTGAGGAAGTGCGCACCTCGGGCATCGTCGCGGAGAAGCTGAAGGGATGGGGCATCGAGGTACATCGCGGGCTCGGCGGCACCGGCGTGATCGGCGTGCTCAAGGGCAACGGCAGCGGCGGCAAGCGCATCGGCCTGCGCGCCGACATGGACGCGCTGCCGATGGAGGAAAATACCAACCTGAAATGGCGCTCGACCATTCCCGGCCGCTTCCATGGCTGCGGCCATGACGGCCACACCACCATGCTGCTCGGCACCGCGCGCTATCTGGCCGAAACCAGGAATTTCGACGGCACTGTCCATTTCATCTTCCAGCCTGCCGAAGAAGGCCTGGGCGGCGCACGCGCCATGATCAAGGACGGCTTGTTCCAGAAATTTCCCTGCGACGAGGTCTACGGCCTGCACAATGCGCCTGACCTGAATCACGGCGAGATCGCGATCCTGCCGGGTCCGGCGATGGCCGGCGCCGACTTCTTCGACATCACAATCCAGGGCTACGGCGCGCATGGCGCGATGCCGGAGCGGTCCAAGGATGCGGTCGTGATCGCGACCACGCTGGCGCAGGCCCTGCAGACCATCGTCAGCCGCAACGTCGATCCCCTGAAGTCTGCGGTGCTGTCGGTCACCCAGATCCATGCCGGCTCCGCCAACAACGTGATCCCCGGCGATGCCAGGCTCGGCGGCACCGTGCGTGCCTTCGACGACGGCGTGCGCGCGCTGATCCGCGACCGCATGCGCAAGATCTGCGCCGGCGTTGCTGCGACCTTCGAGTGCGAAATAGCCATCGATATCCGCGACACGTTCAGCGTCCTCATCAACGAGGAGGAACAGTCCAGGGTGGTCGAAGCGGTGGCGAAGACGATCGTCGATCCCGCCAACGTCTTCACGCGGGCGACGCCGAAGATGGGAAGTGAGGATTTCGCCGACATGATGCAGGCGGTGCCCGGCGCCTATTTCTGGATCGGCCATGACGGCTCGGTGCCGGTGCACAATCCCGGCTACGTGCTCGACGACAAGATCCTGCCGATCGGCGCCAGCATGTTCGCCCGCATCATCGAAACCCGTTTGCCGGTAGGTTCGCATGCATAAACCAGCCGCCGAAGAAGAGATCACCTCGCTGCACGACCTTTCCGCCGTCGACCTGATCGCCGGCTATCGCGCCAGGCAGTTCTCGCCGTCGGAAGTGCTGGACGAAGTGATTGAGCATGTCGCCGCGTGGGAGCCGCACATCAAGGCGCTCTATTTGTTCGATCCCGACGGCGCACGCGCTGCCGCGAAGGCTTCGACCGACCGCTGGCAGAGGGAAGAGCCCGCAGGCGCGCTCGACGGCGTGCCTGTTACCATCAAGGACAATATCGCGACCAAGGGCCAGCCGATCCCGCTGGGCGCCGCCAGTGTCAGGCTGATACCGGCAGAGAAGGATGCACCGCCGGCCGCGCGGCTGCGTGAATCCGGCGCCATCATATTCTCCAAGACGACGATGCCGGACTACGGCATGCTGTCGTCCGGCCTTTCCAGCTTCCATCCCCTCACCCGCAATCCGTGGGACCTAACCAAGAATCCCGGCGGCTCCTCCGCCGGCGCAGGCGCGGCAGGCGCGGCCGGTTACGGCCCGCTGCATCTCGGCACCGACATCGGCGGCTCGGTACGGTTGCCGGCCTGCTGGTGCGGCCTCGTCGCGCTGAAGCCGAGCCTCGGGCGCGTTCCGATCGATCCGCCCTATGTTGGCCGCGTCGCAGGTCCCATGACCCGCACCGTCGACGATGCGGCGCTGATGATGTGCGTGCTGGCGAAAGCCGATCGCCGCGACGGCATGAGCCTGCCGGCCGACAGCAGCATTCACTGGAAGACACTCGATAAGTCACCGCGCAAGCTGCGCATCGGCCTGATGCTCGATCCCGGCACCGGCCAGGCGCTGGAAAGCGACGTGCGAAGCGTTATCGTCAGCGCGGCCAAGACGTTCGAATCCGCCGGCGCCGTCGTGACCGAGGTCGACGGCATCCTGACGCGCGAGATGCTCGACGGGCTCGATAACTTCTGGCGCGCCCGGATGTGGGACGATCTTTCAAGACTGTCGCCCGAGGAACGAGGCAAGACGCTGCCCTACATCCTCAAATGGGCGGAGGCCGGCGCCAAACTCAGTGGCGTCGACGTCATCAGGGGCTTCAACGCCACGATGGCGATCCGCGCTGCAGCAGCAAAGCTATTCCACGACCTGGACTATGTAGTTTCTCCGGTATCGCCGGTGGTGAACTTCCCCGCCGAATTCGCCGCACCGATCAACGACCCCAGCAAGCCGTTCGAGCACATCGCCTACACCGTGCCGTGGAATATGTCGGAGAATCCGGCCGTCTCGATCAATGGCGGTTATGACAGCAAGGGTTTCCCGATCGGCGTGCAGATCATCGGCCGCCGCTTCGACGATCTCGGCGTGCTCGGCATGGCCAAGGCGTTCGAGGGCCTGCGCGGTCCGCAGCGGCCGTGGCCGTCGCCGCCGAAGAAGTAGATTCTGGACACCTCCGTCATGGCCGGGCTTGTCCCGGCCATCCACGTCTTTACCCTCTCGATGGACAGAAAGACGTGGATGCCCGGCCCAAGGCCGGGCATGACGATGCGTTGAGCAGTCAAACAAGAACATAAGGAAGGAATCCCCATGGCGTATGAGACCATCAAGTACGAGGTCGACGATCAGATTCTCACCATCACGCTGAACCGGCCCGACAAGCTCAACGCCTTCAACGGCACGATGCAGCAGGAATTGATCGCCGCATTCGATGCGGCCGACAAGGACGACAATGTCCGCGCGATCATCGTGACCGGCGCGGGCCGCGGCTTCTGTGCCGGCGCCGATCTTTCCTCGGGCGCTAATACCTTCGACCGCGACGCGCGGCGCGACCCGGTGAAGCGGCTGGCCAATGGTTCGGTCGACTACAGCGATCCTCAGGTGCGCGACGGCGGCGGCCAGGTGACACTGCGGATCTTCAAATGCCTGAAGCCGGTGATTGCGGCGGTGAATGGCCCTGCCGTCGGCATCGGCGTCACCATGCAGCTCGCGATGGATATCCGTATCGCCTCGGAAGCCGCGCGCTTCGGCTTCGTGTTTTCCCAGCGCGGCATCGTGCCGGAGGCCGCCTCGAGCTGGTTCCTGCCGCGTATCGTCGGCATCTCGCAGGCGCTGGAGTGGTGCTATTCGGGCCGCGTCTTCCCGGCGCAGGAAGCACTCGCCGGCCGCCTCGTCAGCAAGGTAGTGCCGCCGGACGATTTGCTGCCGACCGCACGGGCACTCGCCAAGGAATTCGCCGCCAAGACCGCGCCGGTGTCGGTGGCGCTGATCCGGCAGATGATGTGGCGCATGATGGGGGCCGATGACCCGATGGAAGCCCACAAGGTCGACAGCCGCGGCATCTACGCCCGCGGCCGCTCGGAGGACGTCAAGGAAGGTGTGGTGTCGTTTTTGGAAAAGCGCCCGGCGCAATTCAAGAACAAGGTTTCCAGCGACATGCCGGATTATTTCCCGTGGTGGCAAGAGCGGCAGTATGAGTGACCGTTGCCGAAACTCACTTTCCGTCGTCCTGGCCAAGCGAGCAACGCGAGCGCGAGCCGGGACCCATAGCCACCGGCCGTAGTTTTGCGTCGGGCTCCTGCCACGTTGCCTTCTCGATAGATCACGCGGTATGGGTCCCTGCGTTCGCAGGGACGACGCATCACTCCATTACCAACGCCACGCGCCCGATCGCCTTTCGATCGATGAGAAGCCGCATCGCCTTTGCGTAATCCTCCAGCGGCAGCCGGTGTGACACGTTGGGCCGGATCTTTCCGGCTTCCGCCCATTCGGTCAGGGCCTTGATCCTGACCTCGCCGAGCGCAGGGTTTCTTCGCACTGCCTCGCCGGCGCGGACGCCGAGCACGCTGGCGCCCTTGATCATCAGAAGATTGGTCTTCGCGAGCCCGATGCCGCCGGTAAAGCCGATGACCAGCAGCCGCGCGCCCCAGTTGATGCAGCGCATCGAATTCCCGAACACCTCGCCACCGACGGGATCGAACACCACATCCGCGCCCTGCCCGTCGGTGATGCGCTTGACGGCGTCGCGGAACGGCTCGCGGTCGTAGCGGATGAGATGATCGGCGCCCCTTGCCTTCGCAATCGCAAGCTTTTCGTCGCTCGAAGCGGTTGCGATCACGGTCGCACCCAGCATCTTGCCGATCTCGACAGCGGCCAGACCGACGCCGCCGCCGGCGCCATGCACCAGCAGCACCTCGCCGGCTCGAAGCTGCCCGCGGTCGATCAGCGCGTGGTAGGCCGTGCCATGGCCAGCCAGAAACGTCGCGCCCTCGGCATAGTCGAACGTCGACGGCACTCCTACGAGCTGCGAGGGGCTAGCGACCGCTTCATCCGAATAGGCGCCGTGCCGCATCTTGACGATCACCCTGTCGCCGACTGCGACGCCTTCGGCCGCGTTGACCTCCACCACGTCGCCGGCGGCTTCGACGCCCGGTGTGAACGGCAGCGGCGGCTTGAGCTGATACTCGCCCGCCGCCATCAAAATGTCGGGAAAATTGATCCCGGCGGCGCGGACGGCGATGCGCACTTGCCCGGGGGCCAAGGGGGCTGCGTCAAAGGTTTCCAGACGCAGGCTCTCGGGCGGACCGAGCTCGCGGCAGACGACGGCCCTCGGCATCAGGCGGCCCGCGCTTTCACACGCTCAAGTGCCTCGCGGATCAGCGGCATCCGGTCGTTGCCGAAATACATGTCGGTCTTGTCGACGAAGATCGTCGGCGAACCAAAACCGCCGCGCGCCATCACCTCGTCCGTGTTGGCCTTGAGCTGGTCCTTGATCGCCTGCTGGCCGATGCCGTCGAAGAATTTGACGTGGTCGACGCCGACTTTCCTGCAGACCTCCGTCAACACTGAATCCTGCGAGATGTCCTTGTCGGCGCCCCAATAAGCCTCGAACACGGCGGTGGCGAACGGCACCATGTCCTGACCAAGCCAGATGCAGCCGCGCATCGCCTTGACGCTGTTCACCGGGAACACCGTGGGCGGCATCTTGATCGTAAGCCCCGCGGACCGCGCCCAGTCGGCGAGATCCTTCTTCATATAGCGCGCCTTCAACGGCACCGGCGTCTCACGCTGCGCGTAGACGCTCGGGTTGACGGTATTGAAGATGCCGCCGACCAGGATCGGCCGCCAATTGATCTCGACGCCGAGCTCCTTGGCGAGCGGTTGGATGTTGTGAAAGGCGAGATAGGTCCAGGGGCTGGAACAGTCGAAGAAGAATTCGAGCATGGGTTCTTCCTTGTGATTGGTTTTCTTGATCCTCATCCTGAGGAGCGCGCAACGCGCGCGTCTCGAAGGATGAAGGCCCGTCTGTGGCCTCATGGTTCGCGCGGCGATGCGAGCCTCCTCACCACGAGGGGTTGCAGTGTCACTTTCGTCCCGCCAGCTCCTTCGCCCTCTGCCCGAACATATTCCGCCGCGCCTCCTCGTCGAACGGCTCCTTCACGAACTTGCCGATCGCCAATCCCGCCTGCACCTTCGGCCGGGCGCGGACCTCAGCGTACCAGCGCTTGACGTTCGGCTCGCCGGCCCGGATGTTGACGGGGATGACCCGATGGGGAAGCCCGAGTTCCTCCGGCATGATCGAGATTTTCCAGCCGTTGGGCGTCGGCGCATAATGCAGGTCGATCATGGCTCCCCTTGCCTCGCCCCTTCCTTGCGCCCCGCCCGGGATTTTGCTTGAAGGCGCGCTTCGCGCTTTTGGGCGACTTTCGTTGTTCTGTACCTCGATCATAAGACATGGCAGACAGGCGCTCAATCACGACCAAACGGGAGGCTCCCATGCTGTTTCCAACCACGATCGCAGGCTCCTTGCCGAAGCCGGAATGGCTGGCCGAGCCGAACACGCTCTGGGCCCCCTGGAAATCGAAAGGCGACGAGCTCGCCCGCGCCAAGCGCGACGCCACCATGCTGGCGGTCAAGCTGCAGGAGGATGCCGGCGTCGACATCGTCACCGAGGGCGAGCAGGCCCGCCAGCATTTCGTCCATGGCTTTCTGGAGAAGGTCGAGGGCATCGATTTCGCCCACAAGGTCGAGATGGGCATCCGCAAAGACCGCTACAAGGCGATGGTGCCACAGGTCGTTGCGCCGCTGACGCTGAAGGGCCGCGTCCACGCCGATGAAGCCCGCGTCGCCCGCACCCATACCACCCGCAAGCTGAAATTTACCCTGCCCGGCCCGATGACCATCGCCGATACTGTCGCTGACCAGTACTACGGCGACAAGGTCAAGATGGCCTTCGCCTTCGCCGAACTCCTCAACAACGAAGCCAGGGCGCTGCAGGCCGACGGTGTCGATGTCATCCAGTTCGACGAGCCCGCTTTCAACGTCTTCATGGACGAAGTCTCCGACTGGGGCATAAGAGCGCTGGAGCGCGCCGCCGAAGGCCTGACATGCACCACCGCCGTTCACATCTGCTACGGCTATGGCATCAAGGCCAATACCGACTGGAAAGAGACACTTGGCAACGAGTGGCGCCAATACGAGGACATCTTCCCCGCGATCGCCAAGAGTCCGATCCAGCAGGTCGCGATCGAGTGCCGCAATTCGAAAGTGCCGCTGGATTTGCTGGCGCTGCTCCCGGGCAAGGTGGTCCAGGCCGGCGTGATCGATGTCGCGAGCGACACGGTGGAGACGGCGGAAGACGTCGTAAAGGTGATCGAGGCCGTGTCGAAATTCGTACCGCTCAGCAACATCGTCGCGACCACCAATTGCGGCATGGCGCCGATGCGGCGGGATATCGCGGAAGCGAAGCTGGCGGCACTGGGTGCGGGCGCGAAGCTGGCACGGCAGAAGCTGGGATAGGAGTTTTGATCCGCACGGATCAAGACACGGCACGCTGAGCTCCCCCCTTGCGGGGGAGAGTTGGAGAGAGGGGTAAGCCACACGCACCGCCGTTGCGGCTTACCCCTCTCCCTAGCCCTCCCCCGCAAGGGGGGAGGGAACGTACTGTGCACTCGGATGCAGCAACGGCCGATATCCAGCACTGAGCGCGCGCAACGTTGATGGCGGTGTCAGCAGCATCGCGATTTCGATTTCACTGTTCACCTCGCTGTAGCCAGCCATCGACCATTGCAGCGCCCTGCCCTGCACGATCAGAAAACTCTGCTCACCCGCCTGCACCATCGCACCATCAGGCAATTGCGCCGCCGAGATCGGCAGCGGATGCAGCCGCTTCTTCCCGCGGTCCAACCGCTCGCGATGCAGCACGTTATCCATGTCTCGCGCGCGAATGTCCGCAACGCTATTGCCCTGTTCCCACGCCGCGCGGAAACGGTTGGCGTCGTCGCGGCGGCAGAAGAAACAGGGACGATGGCCGGCCGCGAATGCGGTGGCCTCGTCGAGAAAGAACAGCTCGGTCCAGCTCCGCCGACCCATCACCGGCCGCCGCCAGCCCCTGAACGCGCAGACGCAGGTGATCCAGGCCGGGCTCGACCAGCGCTTCTTTAGTAGCGTCTTGGTCGCGGGATCGTGGATGATGCCGCGATTGCCCGTGAACAGGCCGCGATGCGGGGTGGCGATGATGTCGCCTGTGGGTGTGACGCGGTTTTGAAGGGGCATTTGTGGCTACCGTCATTCCGGGGCGATGCGCAGCATCGAACCCGGAATCTCGAGATTCCGGGTTCGCCTCTTCGAGGCGCCCCGGAATGACGAATACATCAACCCGCCCCGTCGCGGATCGGCGGCTGGAACGACAGCGCGGTGTCCCAGGGAAAGTGAATCCAGGTGTCCTGCGACACTTCGGTGATGAACGTATCGACCAGCGGCTTGCCCTGCGGCTTGGCGTAGACGGCCGCGAAATGCGCGTCCGGCATCATCGAGCGCACCAGCCGCCCGGTCTTGCCGGTGTCGACGAGGTCGTCGACGATCAACAGCCCCTTGCCCGTCCCGCCGCCGAGTTTTGCCACATCGGCCGAAACACCCTTGAGCGCCTTGAGGTCGCCCTGCCTGGTGTGGTCGTAGCTCGCAATACAGACGGTGTCGATCACGCGAATGCCAAGCTCACGCGCAACGATGGCCGCTGGCACCAGCCCGCCACGGGTAATCGCGATGATAGCCTGAAACGGCCCGACCTCGTTGAGCCGCCAGGTCAACGCCCGGCAATCGCGGTGAAACTGGTCCCAGGAGACCGGAAAGGCCTTCTCCGGCGGCGCCATCACGAGCGCGCTCCAGCATGATTTGTCACTGTTGTTCTCCGTAGCTTTTTTAAAACCGGATCACTCGCATCGCTACCTCGGCACGTTCGCCAGCATCTCCTTCACCGCATTCATCGCAGCGTTGAGCTTTTCGGGATCGCGCGAGCGGACCACAAGATTGGTGTTCGGCTTCTTGTCCTCATCCATGAACGGATAGCTGCCGATTATCGTGTCGGGATGGGCAATCGCGATCTCGCGCAAGGGACCGCCGATATCGCCTTCCCGCGCATTGGCGCGGACCGAATCCGACAGCATCCGCACCCCCGATTTCAGCTTCGGCGAAACGATGTCCATCATCGCCTGCATGATCGAGGGAATGCCGGCCATCACGATGACGTTGCCGAGCTTGAAGCCGGGCGCCAGAATGGTGGCGCTCTGGATCAGTTCGGCGCCGTCGGGCACGCGCGCCATGCGCAGCCGCGCCTCGTTCAAATCCTGCTCGCTCCAGCGCTCGCGGAAGCGCGCCACCACTTCCGGGTGGTGGTCGATCTTGACGCCGAAGGCTTTCGCGACGCTGTCGGCGGTGATGTCGTCATGGGTCGGGCCGATGCCGCCGGTCGTGAAGACGTAGGTGTAGCGATGCCGCAGTGCATCAAGGGCGTCGACAATGTCGGCCTCGTCGTCGGCGACGATACGGACCTCCTTGAGGTCGATCCCGATATTGGTCAGGTACTCGGCGATGAAGCCGATGTTCTTGTCCTTGGTCCGGCCGGACAGGATCTCGTCGCCAATGACCAGAATACCCGCCGTGACGATCTCGCTCATGACTTCTCCCCACCTGTCCCGGTACCTTGCGCAAGCAACGCATTGAAGTCACGGGTGTTTGCTGCCGAAATAAGCACCCGGCAGCCTTTTTTTAGGGCAGCGCGGCCGGCTACCCACACGAAATGCCGCAAGCCAATGCATATCGCGCTGGCCCGAGCCTTGCTACCATCCCGTGAAGTCATGCACTGTGCCGCATGGCTTCGAGAGATAGTCAAGATTTATGGCAGTTGCCTTCGACGAAATGAACGGGCCCGGCGGCGACCTTCGCCCGGCCTATCGGGAGCTCTCCCGTTGGCTGAAGGAGACGCCTCCGGACGCCCTGGAATATCGCCGGCAGGAGGCGGAACTGCTGTTCCGCCGGATCGGCATCACCTTCGCTGTCTATGGCGACGCCGAAGCCCAGGAACGGCTGATCCCCTTCGACGTGATCCCGCGAATCATGTCGGCGAAGGAATGGACGGTGCTGGAAAAGGGCCTGAAGCAGCGGGTCCGCGCGCTCAACATGTTCCTGCGCGACATCTATCACGGCCGCGATATCCTGCGCGCCAACATCGTTCCCGACGACCTGATCTTTCAGAACCCGGTGTTCCGTCCGGAGATGAACGGCCAGAGCGTGCCGCACGACGTCTATGTGCACATCGCCGGCATCGACATCGTCCGGGTCGACGCCGACAACTTTATCGTGCTGGAGGACAATGCGCGCACGCCCTCGGGCGTCTCCTACATGCTGGAAAACCGCGAAATCATGATGCGGCTGTTTCCGGACCTGTTCGCCCGCCACCGCGTAGCACCTGTGGAACGATATCCGGACGAACTGCTGTCGGCGCTGCGCTCGGTTGCGCCGCTCTCGGCCTCAGCCGAGCCTACGGTCGCGCTGATGACGCCCGGTGTCTACAATTCCGCCTATTACGAGCACTCCTTCCTCGCCGACAAGCTCGGCATCGAGTTGGTTGAGGGACGCGACCTCATCGTCAAGAACGACGAGGTGTTCATGCGCACCACCGAGGGCTTAAAGCGCGTCGATGTGATCTACCGCCGCGTCGATGACGATTTCCTTGACCCCCTAACGTTCCGCCCGGATTCGGCGCTCGGCGTGCCCGGGCTGATGTCGGCCTACGCGGCCGGCAACGTCACGCTGGCGAATGCGGTCGGCACCGGCATTGCCGACGACAAGGCGATCTATTCCTACATGCCGGAGATCGTGAAGTTCTATCTCGGCGAAGAGCCGATCCTGAAGAACGTCCCGACCTGGCGCTGCCGCGAGCCGAAAGACCTCGCGTATGTGCTCGACAATTTGAGCGACCTCGTCGTGAAGGAAGTCCACGGCTCGGGCGGCTACGGCATGCTGATCGGCCCAGCCGCGACAAAAGCGACGATCGAGGCGTTCCGCGACAAGCTCAAGCGCGAGCCGGAGGGCTTCATCGCCCAGCCGACGCTGGCGCTGTCGACCTGCCCGACCTGCACTGCCTCCGGCCTCGCGCCGCGCCATGTCGACCTGCGGCCGTTCGTGCTGACGGGAAGCAAGCACGTCACCATCGTGCCGGGCGGATTGACGCGGGTGGCGCTGAAGGAAGGCTCGCTGGTGGTCAATTCGAGCCAGGGCGGCGGCACCAAGGACACCTGGATACTGGACGAATAGAGAGCGAAATCCTCGTATGCTGTCGCGCACCGCCGAAAACCTGTACTGGCTGGCCCGCTATGTCGAGCGCGCCGAATATATCGCGCGCACGATCGACGCGACGTTGCGCGTGACCGCCCTTCCCGCCACCTATATCGGCAAGACCAATGAATGGGAATCGGCGCTGCTGACGGCCGGCGTCAGCGCCAGCTTCTACGATGTCTATCAGGAAGCCACCGAGCAGAACGTCGTCGAGTATCTGGCATTCTCGCCGTCCAATCCGTCGTCGATCAAGAACTGCATCGAGGCGGCGCGGCTCAATTCGCGCTCGGTGCGCACCGCGCTGACCTCGGAGATGTGGGACACCATCAACTCGGCCTGGATCGAGCTCGGGGAGGTCTGGGGCAAGGGCACCTCGAGCCGCGAGGAACTGGCGCGATTCCTGCGCTTCGTTCAGGAGACCTCACTGCGGTTCGACGGCTCCGCCTACCGCACCATGCTGCGCAACGACGCCTACTGGTTCTCGCGGCTCGGCCTGCACCTCGAGCGCGCTGACAACACCGCCCGCATTCTCGACGTGAAGTATCATGTGCTGCTGCCCGAGGAAGAACATGTCGGCGGTCCCCTGGATTACTATCAGTGGACCTCGATCCTGCGCTCGGTGTCGGCGCTAACCGCCTATCACTGGGTCTATCGCGAGACGTTGAAACCCTGGCTGATCGCGGACCTCCTGATCCTCAACGACACGCTGCCGCGGTCGCTGGCGAGTTGCTACAGCAATTTGGTGCGCAACCTCGACCAGATCGGCGTCGCCTATGGCCGCCAGGGCGCCTCCCAGCGCCACGCCCGCGGGGTGCGCAACCGGCTTGAACACAGCCATATGGACGATATCTTCCAGCACGGCGTCCACGAGTTCATCCAGGAATTCATCGCGGACAACTCGCGGCTCGGTGAGATCATCACCAGGCAGTATT
>NZ_LLXX01000131.1:32265-43174 GCF_001440405.1 Bradyrhizobium valentinum | reverse complement strand
GCCCCCCCCCATCCACGTCTTGCTATGCCGATGGGGGAGAAAGACGTGGATGCCCGGGACAAGCCCGGGCATGACGATCTGAATCGGGTTGAGCCATGCGCCTGCGAATTGACCATTCCACCAGCTATCGCTACGAGCCTCCCGCCTCGGGCGTGATCCAGATACTGCGCATGACGCCCGGCAGCCATGACGGGCAGTATGTCGCCGAATGGCAGATCGACGTGTCGACGGATTCCCGCCTCGACATGCATCAGGACGCGTTCGGCAACGTCACGCATGTTCTCACCCACGGCGTGATCGCCGACCTCACCATCCATGTCGAGGGCCTGATCGAAACGCACGACACCGGCGGCGTGCTGCGCGGCACCGACGAGCGATTCCCCGCGGGCCTGTTCCTGCGCCAGACCGCGCTCACCGAGGTCAATCCGGCGATGGCGACCTTCGCCCGCGAGCTGCGCTCGGAATCCGACGGCGACGTGCTCGGCTTCCTGCATGCGCTGATGGTGCAGATCAACGAGCATATGACGTTCGATGAGGACCCCACCAATTCAGGAACGTCGGCAGCGGAAGCTTTTGCGCTCAAGCGCGGCGTCTGCCAGGACTACGCCCACATCTTCATCGCCTGCGCCCGTTCCGGCGGCGTGCCGGCCCGCTTCGTCTCCGGACACTTCCTGCGCTCCGACGGCACCATCCATCAGCAGGCCGGCCACGCGTGGACGGAAGCCTATGTACCTGACCTCGGCTGGGTCGGCTTCGATACCGCCAACGGCATCTGCACCACCGACGCCCATGTCCGCGTCGCCATCGGGCTCGATTACCTCGGCGCCGCACCGGTGCGTGGCACCCGCTACGGCGGCGGCACCGAGACGCTGACGGTCGCCGTCAAGGTCGAACAGGCCGGGCGGCCGGGCCAGTGGCAGAGCCAGTCGCAGTCGTAGTAAGCACCACAAACTCCCCTCATCCTGAGGAGCCGCGAAGCGGCGTCTCGAAGGATGGGCCGCAGGCGCGATCGGGGCCTCATGGTTCGAGACGCGCTACGCGCTCCTCACCATGAGGGGAAATACTATTTATCCAACCACACATCCTCGAACCGCAGGTTGTTGTACTGGCTGTTGGCGTGCGGCTGGAAATTCTTCACATAGGGCTGCCAGCAATTGCCGGCTGTGCTGTGCAGGATGATCGGCCGCGCCGCGTCTTCGACCAATAGTCGCTCGATGTCCCACACCATCTTTTTGCGCTTTTCCTTGTCGAGCTCGCCCGACTGCGCCGCCAGCAGCCGGTCGACCTCGGCGTTGCAGTACTGGGTGTAGTTGCGCTCCGACTTGCAGGAGTAGTTCTCGACGATATTGCCGTCGGGGTCGTCGACGCTGACCCCGGTGACGTTCAGCCCGATCGTGTAATCCTTCTTCGCCAGCCGCGCGTACCAGCGCGGCGTATCGAGAATGTCGAGTTCGCCGACAATGTAGATCTTCTTCAATTGGTCGGTCAGGATCACGGCGGGATCGCGATAGGTCGGCAAGTTCCTCGTCTGGATCTTGATCGGCAGCGGCTTGGCGTCGCTGTAGCCGAGCTTCTGCATGATCGCCTGCGCCTCGGCGATGTTCTTTTCGGTGTCGGGACCGTAGCCGGTCAGATCAGTCACCATTTCCGGCGGCATGCCCCACTCGCCCTCGGGTTTGGCCAGCATCGCCCCGCCCATGCGCGCCAGCCCCTCCATCAGAATGCTGTTGAAGGGCTTGCGGTCGAGCGCCAGCGACATCGCCTTTCGGATGTCCGAATTGTCGAACGGCGGATTGACGCGGTTGACCATCAAATTGATCTGCGTCCCCGTCGTGGTCATCTCGCAGATCGCGTGCGGCGCCCGCGCCTTCATGTCGCGCATTAAGGGAACGCTGACGTCGGAGGGAAAGGTGATGTCATATTCGCCGGTCGCAAAGGCCAGCATGCGCGTGGCGCGGCTGTCGATCATCCGGAACGTGATCTCGTCGAGATAGGGACGGTCTTTCTTCCAGTAGTCGGGGTTGCGCACCAGGCGAACGGACTCACCGCGCCTGAATTCGACGAATTTGAACGGCCCGGTGCCAATGGGCTTGGTCCGCATCACCTGTTGCGGCACATGGCAGGGATAAACGGGCGAAAACGCGCTGGCGAGCAATACCGGCAGGCTCGGCTGCGGTTCGCTCAGTTCGAAGGTTGCTTCATGATCGCCGTTGATGGAGACATCCTGCAGCTTGGTGTACCAGACCTTGCGCGGATTGCGGTGAAAGTCCTTGGTCTCGGTCTTGCCGATCAGCATCCGCCAGGTGCACTGCACGTCCTTGGCCGTGAACGGCTGGCCATCGTGCCATTTCACGCCCTGCCGCAGCTTGAAGGTCAGTTTCGTGTTGGTGGAATCCCAGGACCAGCTTTCCGCCAGATCCGGAATAACCGTGTCGATGCTCTCGTGGACCTTGGCCGGATCGAACACGACGAGGTTGTTGAAAACAGCCGCAAACGGCGTCACCGAGGCGATGGTCGCTTCCTCATGCAGCGAGGTCGAGGGTGGATTGTCGTTGTGATAGAGCCGCAGCGTGCCGCCCTTCTTCTGCGCCGCGGCGGGAACCGCCGTGAGCAATGCGATGCAAAGCATCGCCACAGATACGGTAAGTTCGCGTGACGACCGACTGGCGCACATGATGGCCTCCCACTGTTTCTTGTTCTTATGGGACAGCCAGCGTGCCGGAGGCGGCGGATTTAATCAATATCCGGCCGGCGCATCCCGCGCCACGGGGGATTTGGGGTTGGATGCCCCCGCGAAATTGGCTACTAGTTTGGCCGCCTAAAAACGGATGCGTTCGGGGACTTGGCATGACTTATTGTTGCGGAATTCTGGTGCGGGACGGTCTGGTCATGATTGCGGATACCCGCACCAATGCCGGCCTCGACAACGTCTCGACCTTCCGCAAGCTCCATATTTTCTCCAAACCCGGCGAGCGGATCATGGCGATTGCCAGTGCCGGCAATCTGGCAATCAGCCAGTCGGTGCTCTCGACGCTGACCGAGGGCGTCGAGGATCCCAACACCGGTGAGGTCGAAACGCTGATGAACGCGCCGACCATGTTCCAGGCGGCGCAGCGCATCGGCCGCGCCATCCGCCTGGTCCATGCCACCGAAGGCCCGGCGCTAAGGTCCGAAGACGTCAGCTTCGACGTCTCCTTCCTGTTTGGCGGACAGATCAAGGGCTCGCGGATGCGGCTGTTCATGGTCTACACCGCCGGCAATTTCATCGAATGCACCACCGACACGCCGTACTTGCAGATCGGCGAGCACAAATACGGCAAGCCGGTGCTCGACCGCGCGATGCATTACGACGTCGAACTATACGAGGCGCTGAAGACCGGCCTGATCTCGATGGATTCGACCATGCGCTCCAACCTCGGCGTCGGCCTGCCGATCGACGTTCTGGTAGTGCGCACGGATGCCTGCGAGGCCGACCTCAACCACCGCATCGAGGCGGGCGAGCCCTATTTCCACGATCTGCGTTCCCGCTGGTCGGCGGCGCTGCGCGCGGCGCATCAGAATATCCCGAGACCACCCTACAAATCCGAAACAGAAACAAAAAACTGAAGGCGAGGAAACAATGGCCGACGCAACAAACAAGATCGCGCTCGTTACCGGTGCAGGCACCGGCGTCGGACGCGCGGCATCGCTGGCGCTGATGAATGCGGGATTCACCGTAGTACTCGCCGGACGCCGCATGGAGATGCTGGAGGAAACCAAAAAGCTCGGCGACAATGTCGGCAAGAGCCTGTGCGTCTCCGCCGACATGACCAACCCCGGTTCGATCGCAGCGCTGTTCGCCAAGGTGATGGAAACCTACGGCCGGCTCGACGTTCTCTTCAACAACGCCGGCATGGGCGCGCCGCCGGTGAACTTCGAGGATCTCAGCCTCGAACAGTGGCAGGCGGTGGTGAACACCAACCTCACCGGCCCCTTCCTGTGCACCCAGCACGCCTTCCGCATCATGAAGGACCAGAACCCGCGCGGCGGCCGCATCATCAACAACGGCTCGATCTCGGCGCACGCCCCGCGCCCGTTCTCGGCGGCCTATACCTCCACCAAGCACGCGATCACCGGCCTGACCAAGGCTTCCAATCTCGACGGCCGCATGTACGACATCGCGGTCGGCCAGGTCGACATCGGCAATGCCGCAACCCCAATGACGGACCGCATGGTCGCCGGCCCCGGCGTGATGCAGCCCGATGGCACCATGAAGCACGAGCCGCGCATGGACGCGAAGGCGGTCGGCGACGCGGTCGCCTACATGGCCGGCCTGCCGTTAGATGCCAACGTGCTGTTCATGACCGTGATGGCAACCAAGATGCCGTTTGTGGGACGGGGGTAAGCAAACCCCGCAGGCGCGTCGTCCCCGCGAACGCGGGGACCCATACTCCGCGGCGCTGATTGGGTTACGAGCCGTCTACCGTTCGTGTGCACATGAGAGATCACGCGGTATGGGTCCCTGCGTTCGCAGGGACGACATGCTGAGGCATCGTAGCCGCCCTGACGTGTCCCCTACTTCAGCCGCTCCACCTTCCGCAGCGCCGGGAACAGTAGATCGCGCGCTATGCCTGCCGGCGGACCGTCTGCGGGGCCTCATCGCTCGCCGCCGGTGCGCTTGCTTTAGCAAGATCGTCTGTGACAGCGGCGAGGTTCGGAGCCCGGATCAGAAACGGGTGCAACGGTTCGCGGGGGCTCGAACTGATGTCGTAATTCAGGAACGACAGCATAAGCTGGAATCCGATCAGAAAAGTCAGCGCTGCGATCATAATGGTTCCGGTCGGCACCAGTTGATCCCCCGCCGCCCACCAGTGGTACGATCCAAATACGAGACCGAAGCCAAACAGTGCAGTGCCCGCGACAAGCTGAATCGACGCCAGCGAGAATTCGCGAAAGAAGTAGCGGTACAGAATCCGGCGGAAGGTATTGCGTAGATGTCCGCTGAAGAACGGCGCGAGCTGATGCGAAATGCGCAGATTCGATACTTCCTCACCATAAGACGCACGCATCGGAAACTCGACGACTTTGGCGCGGATCAGCCCAAGATGAAACAGCAGGTCGGTTTCGAAGAAGAACCGTTTTGTGATCCGCTCATCGTCGAGCAGTTCTGCGACGCGGGCATGAATGGCAAAGAAGCCGTTGGTCGGATCCATAATGGTCCAGTAGCCGCTTGACAGTTTTGCCATGAACGACAGGGCGAGATTGCCGATCAGCCGGGCCTTCGGCATTGACGCCGCATTGGTGAGGAAGAAGAAGCGATCGCCTTTGACGTAGTCAGCCTGTCCGCTGGCGATGGGGTGGATCAGTGCCGGCACCTGCGACGGGTCCATCTGTCCATCGGCATCGATTTTAATGATGATATCAGCGCCATGTGTGATTGCGTAACGCATGCCCGTCAGGAAGGCGCCGCCGACGCCCCGGTTTGTATCGTGCATCAATGGGACGACGCGCGGATCAGAGCAACGGTTCGCAACCACGAGCGCCGTACCCTCGGGGCAGCCGTCATCGACGACGATAATCATCTCTATTTCAGGACCGATCGCCTTGATGACCGGCAAGATCGTGGCTGCCGCGCGGTACGCAGGGATGACGACGCAATTCATCGGTTGAAACCGCCCCGCACCGGTTATCGGGCATCGAACGCCTGGTGCTGATCATCCCCTATTTTTGCCGGTTTCTCCTAAAGAAGATCTTAAGTTGCAGCATATAATTTGCGTGCCGCATGAATTTTCGGCCGGTTTCCGGCCATTTGAGACCTTCAAGGGCGGATCGCGATGCCAGACGAGAGCCTGTCCAATCCAGATCGTTCGCGCAGGGCACCGTTTCTGGGCACTCTCGTCCCGCAGACCGACAACCTGGAAAACGCAGAATTTCTACGAGCTCTGCTGCTGCTCGGCGGCGCGTTCTTTACGCTAACGCTGCTGGCTTATGCTTGCACTACCAACTGGACCTGGCCGTTTCCGCGCGACAAGGTCACGCTGGTGCTGGGGCGCGATTTCCTGAACCTTTGGATGTACGGGCGCGCCGTCCTGGATGCCGATCCCGCCCGATTCTACGATCTTGTGACCTACAATGCCGAGCTCGCCAAGCTGCTCGGCCCCGGCTATCCCGGACAGAACTGGCCGAACCCGCCGACAGCCCTTGTCGTGATGGCGCCGTTCGGTTTGCTTGCCTATTTCCCGGCCCTGATCGCATGGTTTTCGGTCAGTCTTCTCGCGTTCTACCTCGCGGGGCGTCGGGAGGTTGCCGACGAGCGTACTCTCGTGGTGGTTCTGGTCTCGCCGGCCGCCTTGCTTTGCGTGCTCTCGGGCCAGAGCTCATTGCTCACGACCGCTGCCCTGCTCGCGATCTTCGCGTCGCTCGATAAGCGACCTGTCGTCGCCGGCGTGCTGATCGGGCTGCTCACGGTGAAGCCGCAGCTTGGCGTGTTGTTTCCGTTCGCGCTGATCGCGTCTGGGCGCTGGCGGGTTTTCTTGTGGGCTGCGATGACAGCGGTTGTATTGTTCGCGATCAGCGTCGCCATCGGCGGTCCAGAGAGCTGGCATGACTACATCACCAAGGCGATGCCGTTGCAGCGCGAAGTGCTGCGCGATCCTGCTGGCACGGCGGTGCCGTTTCAGTCCAGTATTTTCATGAACGTGCGCGGGCTTGTCGGCAATCGCGCTGGTGAAATGATCCAGCTTGCTTTCGCCATTGCGGCCGTCGCGGCGGTAGCCGCCGCGTTCCGTTATCGTAGTGGCGGCGATGCCAGGCAGTTGCAGGCATTGTTTCTGGCCTGCACAGCGAGCGCTTCGCCCTATCTGGGCTCCTACGATTTGCTGCCGCTGACATTCGCAAGCGTCGCGCTGCTCGCAGAGGGAAAGCTTGATGCCACGGGTCGCCGCCTTGCCCAACTCATTTTCTGGGTCCCCGCGCTGCAATTGCTGCTTGGCCACCTGCAAATTCCAGGACCCGGATTTGTCGCATCTGCCTTCGCGGCCTATCTGCTGCTAAAATTATTCGCACCAGCGGTGCCGAGCAACGCGACCGCCGCTGCCGTCGGCTGATAACGCATTGCGTCGTTGGCGCACCTACCCCCATAATAGCATTGGCTTTGGGGGATTCATGCTGCAACTACAATCAGCGTTCGGCGTACTGGCGTTGCTGGCCGTCGCATGGTCGCTCAGCGAAAACCGCCGCGCGGTTTCGTTGCGGCAAATGGCGGTTGGCCTTGCCGTCACCGTCGTCACGGCCCTGGTGCTGCTCAAGCTGCCGCCGGTGGCAAAGGCATTCGGCGCCATCAACGATGCTGTCAACACGATCGCGGCGGCCACCCGCGCCGGCACCTCCTTCGTGTTCGGCTATCTCGGCGGCGGCGCGCTCCCCTTCGACTTGAAAGCGCCGGGCGCGGATTTCATCCTGGCGTTTCAGGCGCTGCCGATCGTGCTGGTCATGAGCGTTCTGACGACGCTCTTGTTCTACTGGCGCGTGCTGCCGCCGATCGTGCGCGGCATGGCGTGGCTCCTGGAGCGCACGCTCGGCGTCGGCGGTGCGGTGGGACTGTCGACCGCGGCCAATATCTTTCTCGGCATGGTCGAGGCGCCCCTCTTCATCCGGCCCTATCTGGCGCAGCTCACGCGCAGCGAATTGTTCCTGGTGATGACCGGCGGCATGGCCGGCATCGCCGGCACTGTGCTGGTGCTCTACGCCACGTTCCTCGCACCGCTGATCCCGGATGCGGCGGCGCATTTTGTCATTGCCTCGGTGCTCGGCGCGCCGGCGGCCATCTTGGTCAGCTTGATCATGGTGCCGGAGACTTCGGACAAGCGCACCGGCGGATCATTGGAAGATCCCGACATGCATGCGTCCTCCACGATGGACGCGATCGTCAAGGGGACCACGGCGGGACTTGAACTTCTCCTGAACATCGTTGCGATGCTGCTGGTGCTGGTGGCGCTGGTCTATCTTGTCAACGCCATGCTCGGGCTGCTGCCCGAGATCGGCGGCGGCAAAATTTCGCTGCAGCGACTGCTGGGCTACCTGATGGCGCCGGTGTGCTGGCTGATGGGCCTGCCCTGGCCGCAAGCGATCACGGGGGGAAGCCTGATGGGCACCAAGACTGTACTCAACGAACTGATCGCCTATGTCGAACTGTCAAAACTCGGCGCTGATACGCTCGATCCGCGCTCGCGGCTGATCATGCTCTATGCGATGTGCGGCTTTGCCAACTTCGCCAGCCTCGGCATCATGATCGGCGGCCTCGGCACCATGGCGCCGGAGCGGCGCGAGGAGATCAATGCGCTGGGGCTGAAGTCGATCGTATCGGGCACGCTGACGACGTGTTTGATGGGCGCGGTGGTAGGGGTGATGACGTAGCGCTCTCTCCGTCGTTCCGGGGCGACGCGTCAGCGTCGAACCCGGAACCTCGAGATTCCGGGTTCGACGCTGCGCGTCGCCCCGGAATGACGGCGAGAATTACGACGCCAATTCCACCGTCTTGAACTCCGCCGGCAAAATCACTTCCAGCAATTCCACATCGTCGGAATAGTCCATGATCAGATGCTTGATGCGCGGCGGCTGGGTCCAGGCGCTGCCCTCTTTCATCAGTGTCTCGCCCTGGCCTTCCATGTAGGTCTTCACCCAGCCCTTGAGCACGTAGACCATCTGGAATTCGACGTCGTGGTAATGCAGTTTTGAAACTTCCGCCGGATTGCAGGGACCCTGCAGGCGGATCACATGCGCCTGCGCCAAACCGTGCGTCGCGTCCGCGATGCCGAGGTCGCGGTACTTTGCGTAAGTGCGCAGGCCGTCGGCTTTAAAATCTTCTTCGCGGTGATGGCTGATGGCAATGCGCTGCTTCGGCCGCGCCTTCTTGGCCAGTTTGGGCTTGGTCGCCGCAACGCCCCTCGCCTTCGACTTGATCGTCTTGCGGGCTGAGGATTTGGCTGTCGTCTTGTGGCCCGACCATTTCTTCTTCACAGCAGGCTGCGCCGCAGCGCGCGACGCCACTTTCTTCTTGGCCATGGATACCTCCCCTTTTGTTTGTGGCGGGAGGCTAACACAAAATTTTTTCGTAGGGTGGGCAAAGGCGCTTGCGCCGTGCCCACCATCTGTCAGACCTCATCCTAAGGAGGCGCGTAAGCGCCGTCTCGAAGGATGAATGGCACCAGCGGGGCCTCATGGTTCTCCTGGCGATGTGAAGCATCGTCCGGAGACGGCGCCTCGCGCCTCCTCACCATGAGGGGCTGCACTTTCAATGCAGCCGAAACACGCCGTCCACCGCGCGCAGCTCAGTCGGCTTGATTAGCCTGGAATGCGCGACCGTTACGGAAAACAGCGGGCCATCAAGCTTTTCCTGCCAGAAGGCGAGGAAGTCCTTCAGCGCCGGGAATTTCGGACAGAGATCGTAGTTCTGCCAGACATAGGTCTGCAGCAATGAGGGATGATCCGGCATCCGATACAGGATTTGCGCCGTCGTCAGCCCGTAACCCAGCACCTGCTTCCGGAAGTCGTCGGAAGCAACTCCAACCCGCGAGACCATGCCAATACCTCCATTTCAGGAGCGCATTGTCGTGGTGGCCACACACCGAGCCACCCCGGCGGAGATGCGCTCACATGAGAGAAATGTGACGCACGATACCAACCCATCACAAGCCTAAATGTTTAATGATGTGTTGAAAATTCGCGCGTTAGCAGCAGCTTACCGCACGTGCTAATACTGGGTCCGGAGGCCTCGCCCGCCGGATTAATCATGATTAACGAAATTGGCAGGCGTCATATTTGAGTGCCAATTTTTCTGCTAGAAGCCCTTGTCCCCCGAACAAGTCTGGCCTATGTCCTGCGCAGCCGAGCTGGCACTCGCTGGCCCGGACTGCCAAAATTCCAGAATCTGACAACATTTTCAGAAACTTAGGAGGACTGCATGAAATTCCGTCCGCTTCACGACCGCGTCGTGGTCAAGCGCATCGACGCCGAAGAGAAGACCGCTGGCGGCATCATCATTCCGGACAGTGCCAAGGAAAAGCCCTCGCAGGGCGAAATCGTCGCCGTTGGCCCCGGTGGCCGTGACGAAGCTGGCAAGCTGATCCCTATCGACCTCAAGGTCGGCGACCGCGTGCTGTTCGGCAAATGGTCGGGCACCGAGGTCAAGATCGACGGTGAAGAACTCCTGATCATGAAGGAGAGCGACATCATGGGCGTGCTCGACGTGCCCGCCAGCAAGAAGAAGGCCGCCTAAGCGCTTCGCCTGCAACGCTCACCCTGAGGAGCGCCCGCAAGGCGCCTCCCCGACAGGGTGAGAATCAGCATCAACTCAGGGAAATCAAATATGTCAGCCAAAGAAGTCAAATTCGGTGTCGATGCCCGCGACCGCATGCTGCGCGGCGTCGACATCCTCAACAACGCCGTCAAGGTGACGCTCGGCCCGAAGGGCCGCAACGTCGTGCTCGACAAGTCGTTCGGCGCTCCCCGCATCACCAAGGACGGCGTCACCGTCGCCAAGGAGATCGAGCTCGACGACAAGTTCGAGAACATGGGCGCCCAGATGGTGCGCGAAGTCGCCTCCAAGTCCGCTGACGCGGCCGGCGACGGCACCACCACCGCGACCGTGCTCGCGGCTGCAATCGTCCGTGAAGGCGCCAAGTCGGTTGCCGCCGGCATGAATCCGATGGATCTGAAGCGCGGTATCGACCTGGCGGTGGAAGCCGTGGTCGCCGACCTCGTCAAGAACTCCAAGAAGGTCACCTCGAACGATGAGATCGCCCAGGTTGGCACCATCTCCGCCAACGGTGACAAGGAAATCGGCGACTTCCTCGCGAAAGCGATGGCCAAGGTCGGCAACGAAGGCGTCATCACGGTTGAGGAAGCCAAGTCGCTCGACACCGAGCTCGAC
>NZ_LLXX01000131.1:15976-32255 GCF_001440405.1 Bradyrhizobium valentinum | reverse complement strand
GACCGCGGCTACATCTCGCCCTACTTCGTCACCAACGCCGACAAGATGCGCGTTGAGATGGACGATGCCTACATCCTGATCAACGAGAAGAAGCTGTCCTCCCTGAACGAGCTGCTGCCGCTGCTCGAAGCCGTGGTGCAGACCGGCAAGCCGCTGGTCATCGTCGCCGAAGACGTCGAAGGCGAAGCCCTCGCCACCCTCGTCGTCAACCGCCTGCGCGGCGGTCTGAAGGTCGCGGCCGTCAAGGCTCCGGGCTTCGGCGATCGCCGCAAGGCCATGCTGCAGGACATCGCGGTTCTGACCGGTGGTCAGGCGATCTCGGAAGATCTCGGCATCAAGCTCGAGAACGTGACCCTGCAGATGCTCGGTCGCGCCAAGAAGGTGATGATCGACAAGGAAAACACCACCATCGTCAGCGGCGCCGGCAAGAGGGCCGACATCGAGGCGCGCGTTGCCCAGATCAAGGCGCAGATCGAGGAAACCACCTCGGACTACGATCGTGAGAAGCTGCAGGAGCGTCTGGCCAAGCTCGCGGGCGGCGTCGCGGTGATCCGCGTCGGCGGCGCGACCGAAGTCGAGGTGAGGGAGCGCAAGGATCGCGTGGATGACGCGATGCATGCGACCCGTGCGGCGGTTGAAGAAGGCATCGTGCCGGGCGGCGGCGTCGCCCTGCTGCGCGCCTCCGAGCAGCTCAAGCGCATCAGGACCCAGAACGACGACCAGAAGACCGGGGTCGAGATCGTGCGCAAGGCGCTCTCCGCGCCCGCCCGCCAGATCGCGATCAACGCCGGTGAAGACGGTTCCGTCATCGTCGGCAAGATCCTCGAGAAGGAGCAGTATAATTACGGCTTCGACTCGCAGACCGGCGAATACGGCAATTTGGTCTCCAAGGGCATCATCGACCCGACCAAGGTGGTTCGTGCGGCGATCCAGAACGCAGCGTCGGTTGCGGCTCTCTTGATCACCACCGAAGCCATGATCGCCGAACTGCCGAAGAAGAACCAGGGCGCCGGCGCTGGCGGCATGCCTCCGGGCGGCGGCATGGGCGGCATGGACTTCTAAGGTCCAGCCACTCAGGCGACTATCCAAGGAATGCAAAACCCCGGCAGCGATGCCGGGGTTTTTGTTTGGGCGGGCGATGTAAATGCCCGTCACAACACAGCAAACGCTGACGCCTCCCCTGCAACGCGACGCTGAAGAAAAGGCTTCCTGCTCCCTGAGCTATCCCTGTTATGCACAACGCACCGCAAATATACGATCGTATGCGTTGACAATCTCGAAAAAAATTTTCGCGAGAGTCGCAATTCGAACCGACGCTCCGCTTCTCTTAGGCCAAAGTCGTATCGGGTCGGGGCTAAATCAAAGCTCATCCAAAATCTGGTCGAACACGGAGCGCGAGCTCTCGTGACGCCTGCGAGCGTTGCGGAGAATGCTTTCGCTTGAGAGGAGTAATGTTGCGTGAGTGAAAGCGAAATGAAAGTGACACTGAACGGAACCAATGTTTTCGGGATGCCGCTCTTGGACTTCTCGAAGATCGCCTTGCCTGGCATCGGCGGCAACGAGCAGGTCCTCGCCCGTGCGCGGGAAGGCTTTGAGAAGATCAGGGCCGCGTCGGAGGAGATGACGGAAGCGCTGCGTGAGACCTATTCGGGTAACGCCAGAAGCGCGACCGACTACGGGCTGAAGGTGTTTGAAATCTCAAACGCCAATACCGCCTCTGCGCTCGACTTCTTGATCCATCTCTGCGGCAGCAAGTCAGCGACCGATGTCTTTACCTTGTCGGCGGCGCAAACGCGCAAGGCGTTTGATACTGCTTCCGACCAGAACAGGGAATTGTGGACGCTTGCCCAGAAGGTTGCGACCGAAACGGGTGAACCGATCAGGAAGCACTTCACCAGGGTTCTCCACCAAGCAGGCTAAAAAATCCACTCAGTTTACGTCCAAGGAGGGATCCGGCCGGTTGGAACAAGCCCGGCGAGCATGCAGCCCCCACTGGCCTTGCTCGACCAAACAAGGTGCGCGATGCCCCCCAAGTAACCCGCACCGACAACAGGCGCAGTCCAACCGGCCGGTACCTATTTGCAGGAAACGACAAAGACGATCGCAAGGAGGGCGACATGGGTATGGTGATGATCAAATGTCCGCAAACCGGACACGCGATTCCCACGGGCATCAAGACTGATCGCGAAAGCTTCGGGCGCCGCGCGGTGTTTTTCTCGCGCACGCGTTGCGTGATCTGCCACACCGATCACGCGTGGTTTGCGCGCGAAGCCTGGGTCGACGAGCCGAGCATCCGGGTACGCCATCGCAGCGCGGGCTCTCCGGCCTAATCGTCGACACAGATCAAGTGACGATCGCGATGGAGGGACACCATGGCGCGCATGCAAATCCCATCTGAAACTTCAACCTGGCTGCTGCAGGCCAGGGACTTTCTCGCCGAAGCACGACGGCAGAAGCCGGGCCCTGAGCGCAACGAGTTGCGCGAGACGGCGAAGGTGCTGCGCCAGCTTGCGAAACTCGAGGCGTCATCCGAGCAAACCCTCGAACGTGATTGGCGGCAGGGAACCTGATCGAGCGGAATATCCGCTCGTTGAAGGGCTTTTTCCGGAACGCCGCAGCGGCACGTCGCGTGCGTGGAAAGTCAGACGTGGAAAGTCAAGCGGTCGCGCGAAACGCGCTCACCTGACGTTGCCCGATTTGATTCCGGGGATGCGCCCGACTTCGAGCAAACCCCTCGCCCGGGATTGGTCCGAAGTCGTTGAGAAAATCTCCTCGACTTCAAGACGCATGGCCTGATGGCATTCGCACGCTGCCGCCGCGAGCCGCGCCCGGTCGATCTCGATCACGCCTCGTCGATCGGATCTGATCGCTCCGCGCGCGCGCAGATTACGCATCAGGAGCGTCACGGTCGTACGCCGCACACCGAGCATTTGCGACAGCGCGTGCTGGGTGAGCGGGAGCACATCATGGTCGACGCGGTCGCGCAACTGAAGCAGCCAACGAGCCATGCGGGCTTCGACCGGGTGCAGCGCGTTGCAGGCCAAGCCGAGCTGGAACTGCATCAACATCGCCTTGACGTGATTCTGAACCATGCGTCGGATCGCGGGACTGCGGTTAAAGACGCCAAGAAATCGCGATGCAGGGATCCGGGAGGCGGTGCCGGCCGCGCGAACGACGGCTGTCGTGGCCGAAGGTGATGGCCCGAGCACCGAAAGCATGCCAACGGCTCCCTCACGCCCGATTGCCGCGGTGGCAACCGTGTGCCCGTCCGCCATGTCGATCATCAAGGTAATCGCGCCGCTGTGGGGAAAGACGACGTACTCAATGTCGTCACCCGCCTGCGAAAGGACCGCATCCTGATCGAGCGCGATCATCTCAAGTTCGGGTTCCAGCACATCGAAATCCGATGCAGGCAATGCTGCAAGAAGGCGATTGCCCATTCCGCCGCGAGGCTTCACTGCGGAGAACCTGCAGTGACGCGTCTGTGGCGTGCTCCATTTCGAGTGTCGCGAAACGATGGTTTTAACATAAACTGAATCTGCTCTTTACTCGTACTCGTCAAACAGCTCGCTCTAACAAATAAATCCCCGCCGCTCGGTCGCAAGGCGGCTTCTGCTCGCAGGAGCCTTAAGCAGTTAGATGCAAATGGGCCGCCGGACGCAACCGTAAAATACGCATGGGTAATACGGTAGCAGTACGGATAGTAAGGTTCCAATTCCGGCGCATGGCAAGTGCTCTACCTCACCCCGCGTGCCTGCGAACCGCACCGGTCAATACGGCTTGGCCCATGCGTCGGCGGCAGCGATGATCTTGCCGAACAGCCGGACGAGTTCGCGCCGCTCCGCCGGATCGAGCGTTTCCAGCATCTGCTTTTCGCGTTCGACAAAGCTCTTTATGATCGCGGCATAGGTGGCTTGTCCGGATTCGCTCAAGTGCAAAACCCGCCGCCGGCTGTCGACGACGTCGGTCTTTCGGGTGATCACCCCTTTTTTCTGAAGCAGCTTTACCGCACTCGCAATGCTGGTCTTGGGTCGGCCGGTCACGATGCTGATCTGCTGAGCGTTCAGGCGCGGCTGCTGCGTCAGCAGAACAGGACGATCCATTCGGACCGCGTCAGCCTGAACGACCGCTCCATCATCGCCACCAGCGGGCCGACGTAGAAATTGGCGATTACAGTTCATGCGATACGCAACGGGTATCGGATTGTCCTTCAGGATGGCCTCGAGCAGCAATCCGTGAAGCACCCGTTCTCCGGGCTGCCACCCGACGTTCAACGCTTCCGCCTTGCTGGTCCCGCGCTTCGCTGCTCTCTATCTCCTCGCCAGCGACAAATACGGAACGCTCTATCTCGGCGTGACGAACGACATCGTTCGCCGTGTATATGAACACAAGAGCAAAGCCGTCCCTGGATTCACAAAGCGATACGCCGTCGACAAACCGGTCTGGTTCGAAATCTACGATGATCCCGTAACGGCGATTACGCGTGAAAAAGAACTGAAGAAATGGCGGCGGGACTGGAAGATCCGATTGATTGAAGAGCGCAATCCACAGTGGATCGATCTATATCCGCAAATATCGGTCTGAGATTCTGGATAAATGGATTCCGGGCTCGCCGCTTCGCGCCGCCCCGGAATGACGAGCGAGGATTAATTCACGCCGGCAATACCACCGCCAGTCATTCCGGGGCGCGCCTTGGCGCGAGCTATGATGTGCAATTGCACATCATAGAATCGCCTACTGAAATGCGACTTCGGCAAAGCTTCTGAGCTTGCGCGAATGCAGGCGCTCGGATTCCTGGTGCTTGACCCGTTCGAGCGCCTTCAGGCTGATCTCCAGATGTTGACCGACACGTCGCCGGTAGAATTCGCTGGCCATGCCGGCGAGTTTGATTTCGCCATGCAACGGCTTGTCGGAGACGCACAGCAACGTGCCGTAGGGGACGCGAAAGCGATAGCCGTTGGCGGCAATCGCCGCGGACTCCATGTCGAGCGCGATAGCGCGGGATTGCGACAGCCGTCGAATGACCGAGGGGCCACTGATTTCCCAATTGCGATTATCGACGCTTGCGACCGTTCCGGTGCGCATCACCCGTTTGAGCTCAAAGCCGGTCAGCCCGGTAACCTCACCGACAGCTTCCTCGAGCGCGACCTGCATCTCGGCAAGCGCCGGGATCGGGACCCAGAGCGGCAGCTCATTGTCGAGCACGTGATCCTCGCGTACGTAACCATGCGCGAGCACGTAGTCGCCGAGCCGCTGCGTATTCCTGAGGCCCGCGCAATGCCCTACCATCAGCCAGGCGTGCGGCCGCAGCACCGCGACGTGGTCGGTGACGTTTCGCGCATTGGACGGACCGGTACCGATGTTGATCAGGGTAATGCCGCGATAGCCGGGCTCGACGAGATGAAAAGCAGGCATCTGTGGCGCGCGCTCGGGGGTAGTCCCGGTCGTGCCGCCGCCAAGCCGCGCATTGCGCGTGATCGCATTCCCGGGCGCAACAAAGGCATCGGGGCCTATCTCGCCCGATGCGAGGCGGTGCTGGCACAGTTGCACGAAGGCATCGACATAGAACTGATAGTTCGTGAAGATCACGAAATTCTGGAAATGCTCAGGATCGGTGCCAGTGTAGTGATAGAGCCGGCGCAGCGAATAATCGACCCGCGCCGCACGGAACAGGGACAGGGGTTCGGGTGCTCCGGGGGGCAGCTCGAATGTGCCGTCGGCGATTGCATCGTCCATGGCGGCAAGATCGGGCGTGTCGAATACGTCGCGCAGCGTTCGCGTAAAGGCCGAACTGTCGGCAATTGTCAGCGCCGCCTCGATGTTGATGTCCCGCCGATAGGCGAAATGAATCGGAATAGGCTCGTTCGACTCGCCGATTTCAACCGGCACGCCGTGGTTCTTGACCAACAGCTCGATTTGCTCGGTGAGATAGATGCGGAAAATATCCGGGCGCGTCACGCTGGTCTCATGCACGCCCGGCCCCGCGACAAAGCCGTAAGCGAGACGCGAATCGAGCCGCGCATGGGTCGAGGTCGTCATCCGCACAAACGGATAACAGGCTCGCACGCGCGTCGTGAACGCCCCGCCATTGACATAGGCTTCAAAGCGATCGCGAAGGAACTGGGTATTGCGCTCGTAGATCTCTTCGAGACGGGCAACGGCCGCACCGGCATCGACGAATGCTTCGGTCGTATAGGGCGGTGGAGTTTCGACGAGCATTGCGGAACACATGTCGCTTCGCACCAGACTGTGGTTGTCGAGCGGAGACTCAACTCGGATCAGCAAATATAACCACAATCGTGGCTCGTTCCAGACACGTCTGGGATTGTGCTCCGAAGTACCTCATCGTCCCGGGCTTGACCCGGGACCCATGACTACAAATGCCAATTGTCGCGCGACGCGCTACTGAACCTTCGCCAGCACCGCGAGGCGGCGGATGCCCTTGTTGCGATAGGCGTCGAGGAAGACGTAGTAGTCCTTGAAGGACACGCAGCCGTTGGATTGGCCACTCGGCCCGAGCATGTAGCTGTGCGCGAGCAGGCCGTCGCGGCCGTAGATCTTGTCCTCGCCGCCGATCGGCGTCAGCCGCAGCGCCGGCACGCCGTGAAACAGCGCCTCGCGCGGCTTCAGCTCGTAGATATGCGGCGGCGTCACGCCCTGCATCCGCACATGCGAATAGCGCACGTCGTCCATCTTCGAGCCGAGGCCCGAATGCGCCTCCAGCCTGGTGCCGTCGGGCAGATACACCGTCTTCGCGGAAATATCATAGACCGCGGTCTGGCGGTCATAGGGCGGCGCGCCGCCCATCATCGGGTTCTGGCTTCGTGTGTCGATGATGCTGCCGGTGACGCTGGCGTCGGCGGATGCATAGGCCAGGAATCCTCCAGCCGCCGGCTGCTTGCCCCACAGCTTTTCGACCATGGTCTGCTTCTCGTTGGAAGCAATCGACATCACGGCGGCCTTGGCACGCTGCGCCATGTCGCGAACGGAAGTACCGGATGGCTTTGCGGCCTTGTCCTCCGCAGTCTTGGCTTCGGTCTCCTTCGGCGCCGTGGCCGGAACGTTCAAGGCGAGCTTGGTAGCAGGCGTGCCAACTTTCGGCTTCGATGTCTCAACAGGCTTCGCCGCCTGGACGGCCTTCGGTGCTTCGGCCGGTGGCGAAGCTTCCGCCAGCTTCGTGGGTTCGGTCGGTTGGGGCTCGACAGCTCTGGATCGCGCGCCTTGCGCCGCCGCTGCGGCAAATCGTTCGTTGAACATCAGCGAGGTCGCGACATTCTCCGGCGCGGGCATCACCAGCGGCCGCTGCTCCAGCGATGCGAATATTTCGTTGAACGCCGGCTGCACCGGACGGGCAGCGACGGTGGTCGCGTCCCTGGCGACGGGTGCCTCGAAGGCGGCGCTGTGCACGGATGGATAGATGCCGGCGCCGAACACGTTGGTGTAAACGGTCCAGGCGCAGCCCAGCACGAGACCTGCGAGCGCGACACCGCCGAGGAAATATTGGGGGATGCTCTTGCGAGAGGATTTCCTGCGGTTGCGAGCCGCAGGGCCGAACGCACGCGTACGCTTACTCATTCACACAACGCCCAGAACAATTCCACCAAGTCCCCCATTGATGCCGCGTCCGGAGACGTTCCCTGCAGCATCTCGCAGAGGCACAGAGCGTCATTAAGGCGACTTTTAGTTAAATCCGGCTTAAACGCGGGCGGATATAAGGCGGGCTCAAATCCATGGAACTATTGGGGAAATTACCCCGTAACGACGCGAAGATTCGTCCCAATCAGAGACAGCCGGCATGGTCCGCGCCGGATGTCCCATATCGGGCCAAGTTCGGCCTCAATCCTTGAACGGGTCGAACTCATTCTCGCCAGCCATCGCCACCGCGAACGGATGCAGCGTGTGCTGCACACTGATCGAGCCGGCGTGTTCGGCAAGCACCTCCGGCAGACGGCGGTAGGCCATCGGACTTTCGTCAAGGTCGGCGCCGACCAGCGTGACGCCACGCGATTGCAGCCAGGCGTCCATCTCGGTCCGCGTGAACCTGCGCTTGGCCTCCCTGCGGCCAAACAACCGGCCCGCGCCGTGCACCGTCGAGTAGAGCGAAGCCTTCGCCTCCTCGCTCTCGACGCCTTCAACGATCACCGCGTCGTCGCCCATCGATCCGCCGACGAAGCCGCGCTGGCCGGGAAATGCCGGGGTTGCACCCTTGCGAACCACCCACAAATCCCTGCCGCCATGGTTCTCCCGCCACGCATAATTGTGGTGGTTATGCACCATGTCGGTGACTTCGCCGCCGATGATCCTGCGCACGCGCTCGATCACCCATTCGCGGCCGGCATAGGAGTAGCGTCCGGCGAGCTGCATCACCGCGATGTAGCGCCGCCCGATCTCGCTGTCCTCGTCGATCACGGCGGGCGGCACGTTCATGCCGTCCTTGCCGCCCGCAGCCTTGAGGTAGCGGGTCGCGCTGGTATGGCCGAGGCCGCGGCTGCCGAAGTGCACGCCGATCCAGACAAGGCCCTCCTCGTCGCGCAACAGGTCGACATAGTGGTTGCCCGATCCGACGGTGCCGAGTTGCGAGACCGCCTTCTGCCGGTAGGCGCCCATGTCGGACTCGCGCCAGGCGTCCGCGTCGTCGAACAGCTCATGCTCGACGCGCTCGTCGTTGGTGCGACCGACGCCGAACGAAATCACGTTGCGCACATCCTTGATGATCGTGCCGATATTGCTTTCGATCTGGCTGAACGGCGTATCGAGGCGCACGGCCATGTTGCCGCAACCGATGTCGAAGCCGACGCCGGAGATGCTGATCTGCTTCTCATAGGCAATCACGCCTCCGACCGGCTGGGCATAGCCGAGATGGCCGTCGGCGCAGACGACGCCGGCCACTACGTTGCCGACCGACATGCAGTTGCGCATCTGCGCGATCGTTGCGTCGTCGTGCTTGCCGAAGATTTTCAGCGGGCTGTTCCGGTATTGCGCGGCCTGCGGCTTGCTGGCGATGTCAGTGGCAACTGCCTCCGCGTTCCGCGCGAGGTTTTCCTTGCGCGCGGCATCGCGAAACAGGCACCAGGTCGGCATCGGCCGCTGGCCGGGCCGGTCGATCTTGGCGTCGGGATCGAGCCCAGCTTCGGCGGCCAAAGCCCTGGCGCGCTCCTGGTAGGGATCGGATCGCATCAGTTCTCCTTCACTGCAAACGCATCATACCGAAAACCGTTCGAGGCTTCGGAGGATCCCATGTCGGTCGCAACAAAGGTCCGTTCGGGTTCGCAGCGAGGTATCACGACGTCGAGCTTGCCACGAATGGCTTTGCTCGCCGCGGGCGCTAATAGCTCAGCCGCGGATACCAATCCTTGCCGCGCCCTTCCGGCGTAGTGTCGAGAATGGTCCAGAGCGGATCGAAGTCGGGCGCGCCGCGCGGATCCTGCCCGGGATCGGCGGTCGACGGGCCCATTTCGCCGGCCCAGAAATGACGGATGCTGCCGTCGCGGCGCGTGAACACATTGTAGCCGGGTGCGTCGGCATCCGTGGCGCTGACATAATCGCGCGTGTAATCGCCCGACGCATCCGAGTAGATCCGGTGCTGCGTCCAGCCGCGCGCCTTCTTTGCCGCGATCAGCCGCGCGATCGGCGAGCGCGCTACGAACACGAACGCGACGCGCTGTTCGACATCGGGCAGCTTTCCTTCCCAGGTGCCCATGAAGGACGTGCACATCGGGCACGGCTGCTCGCGTGCGGGGCCGAACATATAGCTGTAGATCACGAGCGTCTGCTTGTTGCCGAACAGGTCCGACAGAGTTGCCTTGCCGCCCTCGCCTTCGAATTCATAGTTCTTCGTCACCACGCCGCCCGGCGGCAGCGCCCGGCGCAATTCGGCAACGCGCTCGATGTGACGGCGCAGTTCGATTTCCTCCGCCAGCAATTGCTCGCGGGCGCGGCGATACTCGGCGCTCTCATTGGGAGTGCGCACGCTGTTTCCACGAGCGAGCTCAGTGGCGGGTTTCAGTGCGGAACCGGACATTGGAGGACCTCGGTGTTGGTTGCTCGGTTACAAGACGCTCGGCGCGTCACGGGTCCGACAGCCGCGGGCAAAAAATTCGGCCTACGACCGCCGTTTCCGCCCATTTTCGAGCCGGTTTGCGCAGATTTTCTGCATGGGAGCTATCGCCGAACCTTAACCGCCGGAGGCAGACATACTATCGCCTGCCGATGGCTCTGCACTGGAGGTCGGCCCCGCGATACGGTACCGTATCATCCACGCCTGTTTCGCCCATACCCCGAAGGGGAAGCTGCCATGATAATACTGGCGCGCGCCGGAAGTATCGCTGTCGCAAGCCTCGGCCTTCTGGCTGGACATGCGTCGGCCCAGCCAGCCAAACTGGGCTGCACGTCCGCTCAGACGGCCCAGGGAACGCAAACCCTGCATTGCGAGAAGGCGATCACGATCGTGGCCGAAAGCGGCGCGAAGTTCGAGCTCGGGGATCGCAACCGCGACGGCCACGTCGATTCCGTCGAACTCAGCAACAAGGCCCTGCTGCTCGAGGTGCCGAAGAAGCCGGGCCGTGTCAGGTTCAACGTGCTGACGCCGCAGGCGATTGCCGCGGTACGCGGCACCAAATGGGCTGTTGATGCCGAGGGCGGAAAGACCTCCGTCTTCGTCGTCGACGGCCGCGTGAGCGTCGCGCGATCCGCCGGCCGCGGCAGCGTCGTGCTTGGCCCCGGCGACGGCGTCGACGTCGAGACATCAGGCGACCTGATCGTCAAGCGCTGGCCGCCTGCGCGCGTTACCGCCCTGATGGCAAGATTGGGACAATAGAAGCCGGGCAAATGAGCCATCGACGTCTTCATATTCTGGTTGCGTTGCTTTGCACGGCATTGTGGGCAGTCGGGATTTGGCTCGGCCATTCGAGCGGCCATTTGCGGTTTCTCGACCGGCTCGAGTCGGCACTGACCGACGTGCGAACACTGGCGCGCGGCGTAAAGGTGCCGCCGGACCTCGTCACGATCGTTGCGATCGACGACACCATGGTTAAGCTCAGCGGCTCCTATCCCCTGCCGCGCACGGAGATAGCCAAAATCGTCGAGGCGATCGCGCGGCTGGAGCCGAAGGTCATCGCGATCGATCTTCTGCTGGTCGACAAGGGATCCGCCGATGGCGATGCCGCGCTCGCAAAATCGCTCGCGGCAAGTCCGGCCGTGCTTGCGGCGGCTGCGGTGTTTTCCAACATCCTGCAGCCTTCCGCAGAAGACGACGGGCCGCTGGCCCGCCTGCCGAAGGCCGACCGCTTCCTGCTGCCGCTGCCGGCATTTGCCGACCGCGCGGAAGTCGGCATTGCCAATGTGGCAACAGGCCAGACCGGCACGCCGCTGTCGGTCCCGATGCTGTTCCGGACAAACGACAAGATCGAGTTGTCGTTTCCGCTTCGCGTCGCATCCATTGCGATCGGCCAGAAGCTGACGATCGAACCCGACCGCCTGCTGTTCGGCGACCGGCCGATCGCGACTGCTTCCGATTATGCGCTGCCGATTTCCTATTACGGCCCGCGCCGCACCATTCGCACCGTCAGCGCCGCAAACCTGATCGACGGCAACGTCGCCAAGGAAGCCATTCAGGGCCGGATCGTCGTGCTCGGCGCGACCGCAACCGGCGCCGGCGACTTCTTTCCGACGCCGTTCGATTCACTGATGCCGGGGGTGGAAATCATTTCCACCGCGATTACGCATCTGGTCGCAGGCGACGGCATCGTGCGCGACCGGCCGGTTCGCGTCGTCGAGGCCATCACGACGATCCTGCTCCCGATGCTGCTGGTCGGTTTGCTGGCGTGGCGGCGAAACGCGATTGGGCTCCTCGCCGTCAGCGCAGTGATGCTCGCGTGGGCGGCTGCGAACACGGTAGCTCTCGCGTACGGCATATGGCTCGACGCCGCGACGACAATGGCCGCAGCGGTGCCGCCGGTCGTCCTGTTCGGTACGTTGCAGCTATGGTCGGGCCGGAGCAGCGCGCAGCATCTCGCCGCACAGAACAAGCTGCTCGAACAATTCCAGACGCCGGGCCTGCAGGAATGGCTGACGCGCGATCCCGACTTCCTGGTGGCGCCGGTCAGGCAGAATGCCGCCGTCGTGTTCGTCGACCTGTCCGGATTTACCTCACTCAGCGAAACGCTCGATCCGGACGCCACGCGGGGACTGCTGAAGGAGTTTCACGCGTTGGTCGACAAGGAAGTGACGCGGTGCGGCGGCGTGATCACGAGCTTCCTGGGTGATGGCGCCATGATCCTGTTCGGCCTGCCGAAGGCGGCGCCGGATGATGCCGCGCGCGCGGGGCAATGTTCGATCGCCCTCTGCGTCAAGACCGAACGCTGGATCGCAGCATTGCCGCCGCAGATCGCGGTGCGGATCGGCTTCAAGATCGGTGCGCATTTTGGACCGATCGTCGCCTCGCGCCTCGGCGGCCGCAACCATCAGCACATCACCGCAACCGGCGACACCGTGAATGTGGCGAGCCGTCTGATGGAAGTAGCGGCCCACCACGATGTCAGGCTGGCGCTGAGCGATACGCTGCGCATCGCGGCCGAAGGCACCGGCGCCCGGCTGAAAACCGGAAGCCTTGCCGGCCCCGTCGAGGCGCAGATTCGCGGCAGGTCAGGCACCCTCACGGTCTGGCTGTGGCACGGCGAACGTCCCACGATCGATCAACGCACACATCCCGACGCCGCGGAGTGACCGGCTTCGCGACCTACTGCAATTCCGGCGGCGGCGTGCGGTCAAACACGTCGCCCTTCGGGCCCTGCATCAGATGAAGCGCATAGGTCTCGATCACGAAGGGCCCACGCTTGCGCTCGACCTCGCCGATCTTCTCGACGCGGTCGAACTTGTCCTTCAACGGAGCATCGCCTCGGAAGACCTCGCGGACATCGAGCAACGGACCGGCGAGTTTCATCGCATCGGGCTCGGGCATATTGACCCAGCGGAAGCGCTGGCTCTGCTGCGAGACGCACGTGCCCTTCGGCAGATAGAAGGCAAGCCAGCCGGTGGTGCCGTAGTCAGAGGCCAGCACGCAGGTGGCTCCCGTTCGCGCCCTCACAGCTTCAATCGCGTCGGCCGTCTCGCGCCAGCCGACGCCGACGCTGCGCACGGTGGCATCGCGGCGATAGCCCGACAGCACGCCGGTGTCGGCCTGCACGACCAGCAGGACGAACATCAGGACGCCACATGGCGCCGCCCAGCGCCGGCAGAAATCGACCAGGCGCTGCCAGCGCGGCTCCCATTGGACCAGATGCGCGGCAACCGCCGCGGCAACGGCGAATGCAGGATAGACCGGCGCAAACCAGTTGGCCTCGACGCGGGCATGCAGCGAATGCCAGACGAAATAGGCAACGATGACCCAGAACATCGTGTTGACGAGTGCGCGCGCCGGCGGCGCACCGGCGCGGCGGCGGAACAGCGCGTAAAGCCCCATCGCGCCGAGGACCCACACCAAGGGCGTCGCAAATGCGATCTGCGTCGGAAGCAGCTCGGCGATGAAGACCGGGCGGAAATCCTCGATCCGCGCCCGCCCCATCTGCTTGATGAAGGAGACCCAATGGTGCCCGGCGTTCCAGAGAATGACCGGCGCAAACATCAAGAGCGCGACGAGCCCGCCGAGATAAAGCCAGGGCGAGATCAGCCAATGCCGCAGCTTGGGAACGGCGATCAGCCAGATCAGGATCGCCGGCCCAAAAAACAGCGCGGTGTATTTCGATAGCAGCGCGCAACCGGCAGCGGCGCCGACCGCCAGCCACCATACGCCGTGGCCGGTCTGCAGCACCTTGGCGAGCGCGAACAGCAGGAGACTGGAAGCCACCAGAAGCGGCGCGTCCGGCGTGACGATCATGGTGCCGACCGCGGCCATCAGCGTGATGTTCAGAAGAATCGCCGACGAGGCGGCCACGCGCCGGCTGCCGAACAGGATGGCGGCGGCCTGATAGATCGTCCAGCTCATCGGCAGCGCCAGCAGGATCGAGACCAGCCGCACGCCGAATTCGGTATCGCCAGCGATCAGGGTCCCGAGCCGGATCACCACCGCGACCATCGGCGGATGATCGTAATAACCGCCGGCGAGATGCTTCGACCACATCCAGTAATAGGCTTCGTCGAAGGTGATCGGCGTGAACGCTGCGGCAATCAGGCGCAGCGCGACCAGCGCCACGATCGCGAGACCCGTGTTGAGGGCAACCCGCGCCTCGTTCGGATTCATTTTGGAGCCTTTTTGGTTCTGATTAAATCAGAACCAGGCTCCACTTTATCGTCTTGACACGTTTTCTTCACGCGAACCGGCATCCACCCACGGATCAAGTCCGAGGACATGCTTCGCTCGAAAACGCTATGGGTCATTGCTTGCGCCAGACGAACAGTCCGGACATCGCGTAGTTCCAGACCACGCCCATCAGCGCGCCTGCGGCGCCCGCGAGCCACCAGATCGGCTCCTGGTCAAAGATCGCGAACGCGACGCCGACATTGGCGAGCAGCCCGACGCCGCAGACGAGATAGAACAGCAACAGGCCGCGCAGGATCGCAAATCCCTTCAGCCGCTGGTCGCGATAGGTGAGAAAATTGTTCAGGATGAAATTGCTGGTCATCGCAACCAGCGCGCCGATGGCCTGCGCCTCCGCAAACGGCGCCTGAAAGATCTCATGCGCGATGAACAGCGCCGTGAGATGCACGACAAGGCCGGTACCCCCGACCATTGCGAACAGCAGGAAACGCAGCGACACCACGTCATGGGTCAGCTTCGCCAGCAACAGGCCGAGGAAATCCAGCGCCACCATGGAATCGAGCTTACTCTCGCCGTGCTGTCGCGAGCCGAAAGTGTAGGGAATTTCGATCGTGCGCAGCTTGCCCTGCGCGGTCGCAACGATATCGAGCAGGATCTTGAAGCCCTGGGTCGAGAGCTGGGGTGCCAGTTGCTCGAAGCAGTCGCGGCGAACCATGAAAAAGCCGCTCATGGGATCAGCAATCTCGACGTTCAGCACGCGCCGGGAAACCTCGGTCGCAAGCGCGCTGACCCCTGCCCGCTGCTTGTTGAAGCTGTCGGCGCTACCGCCCTCGATATAGCGGCTGCCGACCACGAGTTCCGCCTCGCCGCCCTGCAGCAGGCCGACCATCTTCGGCAGTTGCGTTTCGTCGTGCTGCAGATCGGCGTCGATGACCGCCGCATAGGGTGCGCTCGATGCCAGGATTCCCTCGATGCATGCACCCGACAGTCCGCGCCGTCCGATCCGGCGGATACAGCGGACGCGAGAATCCTTCCGCGCCAGCCCCCGTACCACTTCCCAGGTCCCGTCAGGGGAATTGTCATCGACAAAGACCACTTCCCAGGCAATGCCGGCCAGCGTGGCCTCCAGCCGCCGGTACAAGACCGTGACATTGTCGCGCTCGTTGAAAGTCGGGACAACGACCGAAAGCTCGGGCAAACCGGCCTGCGACGGGGTTTCGGGGCTCGGCTTGATGACGTGATTCATGATCGCCAGCGTATATCCGCAGCCGGCTGACATGCCAAGGCGAGCTAAGGGAACGAGGTGACCGGACGGTGAAAACGGGGGCCAAATCGACCCAGCGTCTGTCCGGCGAGGGCGAATTTGGTAGCCGCCGCCGGATCGGGTCCGGCCTGCTCCGCTTGAAGATGCTCTGAAAATGCCAACGACCACGAACAGAGGGCGCGCGTACATCCGGCGCAGCCAAACTATTCATGGTCGTCCCAGCGCCGGAGCTATGAAGCGTCAACGTCGCCGTTGAATACTAGATACGAATGCCCGGGGCATTCCGCAAGGGGCAATCCCGACCCCTAATTCGGCACTTCCCGAATCACCGGCCCGCGCGGGGCTGGCGCCGCGGGAACCGGCTGACCTGCCGGCGCGGGTTGCTGGATGCTCGCCGGCTTGGCGGGCTTTCCATATTGGCCGATCGGCCCGTAGGCGACCGCAACCACCAGCACGATCGACGCAACGATGGCTCCCAAAAGACCGGCGACTGACTGCGAATTCATACTCAATTATCCCCTACGCGTGACGGGAACTGATATCACGGAAAAAGCTTGTCGAGGAATAGTCCCGGCGTCAGCCATCGACAAGTCGGGCCGCCGGCGCGACCCTCCAAAATCTCACCACGCGAGTGCCGCGCAACTGACAAGCAAGAACCGCGATTCCATCGCAAACATGGCGGAGTCTCGACCTTTGATTTGACAGGGAATAGGGGAAGAAGATGTCGAATACAGACCAGGGCAAGCCGACCGGGAAATCCG
>NZ_LLXX01000131.1:3073-15902 GCF_001440405.1 Bradyrhizobium valentinum | reverse complement strand
CAAGGGAGAGCGAGGCAAAAAAGCCGCTCCCCAAGAGAGCCCGACAGTGACCCCGGCTCCGGTCGAATTGCAAAGCCCGGGTCAAGATCAGCCGCTGCAGCCGGAGCCGGCTCACGCGGAGAGCCCGAAGGTGGATCAGCCGGCTGTCGACGAACCAGTCGGTGCCCTCGCTGCGTCGCCCGAGCCGGAGCCGACCCCGGCCCCCTCGCCGGCCGAGCCCGCGCCCGCCGAGGCCCCGTCGATTCAGCCCGCACCAGTCGAGCCTGCACCAGTCGAGTCCGCGGCGGAGCCCGCGCCGGTGAGTCTGCAGACCATCGCTAACGCCTATCGCGACTACACAAGGAAATCGATCGAGGAGTTCGGGTCGTTTGTCGAGCAGCTCAGCGGCGTTCGCTCGCTCGACAAGGCGATGACGGTTCAAACCGAATTTGTGAAGCGGGCCTACGAAACCTCGGTCGCCGAGTCACAGAAGATCTGCGATCTCCACAACAGGCTTGCGCGGCAGACGCTCGACCCGTTCAAGGGGCTGACCGGCAAGGCGCCGCCGACGCACGGCAAGTCCTGAGGTTCACGCGAAACGGCGTGATGCAGACGAGTACAAGCAAAAGGCTCCGGTCTTCCGGAGCCTTTTTCGTGGGATCACGCCTATGAGCCGGCGCCCTGGCAAACTGGCCAATCGGGGCTGACTTGGCTAACATGCACTAGCTCCCCTCCCCCTCATTTCCGACGAGCTGTCCCGTGAGCAAGCCCTCGAAATCGACCGCAAAAAACGGCGGCAACATCTATATCGGCATCGGCGGCTGGACCTTCGAACCGTGGCGCGGGGTGTTTTATCCGGAGAAGCTCGCGCAGGCCAAGGAGCTGTCTTATGCCGCATCGAAACTGACCTCGATCGAGATCAACGGTACCTATTACGGCTCGCAGAAGCCGGAGAGTTTTCGCAAATGGGCGCGTGAGGTGCCGGATGGCTTCGTGTTCTCGTTAAAGGGACCGCGCTTCGCGACCAATCGGCGTGTGCTGGCTGAAGCCGGCGATTCCGTAAAGCGCTTCTACGATTCCGGCGTACTGGAGCTCGGCGACCGGCTCGGTCCGGTGCTCTGGCAGTTCGCACCGACCAAAAAGTTCGACGAGGCCGATTTCGGCAAGTTCCTCGAACTCTTGCCGCGCACACTCGACGGCCGCGCGCTGCGTCACGTGGTCGAGGTACGGCATGACAGTTTCGGCGTGCCGGAGTTCATCGCATTGCTGCGCAAGTTCGAGACGCCGGTCGTGTTCGCCGAGCACGGCAAATATCCGGCGATCGCCGATGTCGTCAGCGACTTCGTCTATGCGCGGCTGCAGAAGGGCAATGACGAGCTCAAGACCTGCTATCCGCCAAAACAGCTCGACGCCTGGGCCAAACGGTTTCAGGCATGGGCCGCCGGCGGCGAGCCCGATGATCTGCCGCGCGTCGATGCCGCCAAGCCAAAAAAAGCGCCGCGCGACGTCTTTGCCTATGTAATCCACGAGGGCAAAATCCGCGCGCCGGCGGGCGCGATGGAGCTGATCGAGCGCGTGAAGTAATCCGGCTTCAATCCAGCTTGATGCCGGCCTCGCGGATCAGTTTTGTCCAGGTCTCGTATTCGGAGGCGACGAAGGCGTCGAGCTTGTCGTCCGGCAAGTCCCACGCCTCCCCGCCGCTCCTCTCAAAGCGCTCCTTGAGTTCAGGCAGCGAGGCGCGGATTTCCCGGCGCAGTTTTGCGATTGTCTCCGGCGGGGTTTTGGCAGGCGCGAATATTCCGAGCCAGGAATCGACATCGAGGCCGGATACGCCGGCTTCCGACATCGTCGGCACATCAGACGCAAGCGGGCTGCGCTTCGACGACAGCAGCGCGACGCCTCTCGCCTGTCCCGACTGAACGTAAGGCAGCCCCGCCGCAATCGAATCGAAAAACAGGTCGATGCGGCCCGCGAGCAGATCGGTGAAGGCCGGCGGCGAACCCTTGTAGGGCACTTCGAGGAATTTCACGCCCGCGGCCTTCATGAACGCGGCTGCCACCAGTTGCTGGCCGGTGCCGACGCCGGCCGTCGCAACCGAAATCGAGCCCGGCTTGGCCTTGGCGGCGGCGACGATGTCCTGCAGGCTGGCTTGCGGCAGATCCTTGCGGCCGACCATCACGTAGCCGAACTTGTAGATCAGGGCGACCGGCACGAAATCCTTGCGCGGATCGTAGCCGAGCTTCGAATACAGCGCCGAATTGAAGGCCATGTTGGAGAGGCCGCCGACCACCAGCGTATAGCCATCCGGCTCGCTCTGGCTGGCCGCCTGGGTGCCGACGACAGTGCCTGCGCCGGGCTTGTTCTCGACGACAAAGGCCTGCCCCATCCGCTTCGACAGCGCATCCGCAAGCTGCCGCCCGACCAGGTCGTAACTGCCGCCGGGACCGATCGGGACGATGATCTTCACCGGACGGTCCGGATAGCCGGTCTGGGCATGCGCTGCGGCAATGCCGCCAACGAAGAGCGCGGCTAGCCATGCGAGTGAGCGACCAATGCGGTTCATGCCATTTCCCCCAGATACGGCCTTCGACAGGCTCTTTTGCGGAACTATGCGACATGCCGCCGTCGGCGGCAATGCGAATGTGGAAATTGATCGAGCGGTGCCGTAGCCTTGTGCGAACAACATCCGGACGGTTCTCGATGGTCCGCAAGACCAAACGCCTCTTCACCATCGGTTATGAGCAGACACCGGCGATGGCGGTGCTCGATGAGTTACAGGCCGCCGGCGTCAAGCTGTTGGTTGACGTGCGCGCCGTCGCCGCCTCGCGGCGGCCCGGCTTCTCCAAGAATCAGCTCGCGGCCGGTCTCGATGAGCGCGGCATTTCCTATCTGCACCTCAAGGGCCTCGGGACGCCGAAGAGCGGCCGCGAGGCGGCGCGCAGCGGCAAGTTCGGCATGCTGCACAAGATCTATTCGGCGCATCTGAGGACGGTTCAGGCGAAGGAGCAACTCGATGAGTTGTCGGCGCTGGTGAACAAGTCCGGTCCAGTCTGCATTCTCTGTTATGAGCGTGATCACACCCATTGCCACCGGCAATGGATCGCGGAGATCATTGAGGACCGCGACGGCGTGAAGGTGGAGAATCTGGTAGCGCCGCAGGTGTGACCGTCATTGCGAGGAGCGAAGCGACGAAGCAATCCATTCTCTCGTTGTACGGCGGCATGGATTGCTTCGCTTCGCTCGCAATGACGGGGAGACGCCATCGCGTCTCACCCCTTGCCATCCAGCCGGAACGTTCCCTCCATCATCTTCACGCAACTGCCGCCGACGTGAATGGAGGCCACCGCGCCATTCTGCTTGCGAACGCGCGTCAGCAAGAGGCTCGGCCGCCCCATGTCGACGCCTTGGCCGATCTTCAATCTCAGTTCGCCGCCTTTGATATCGTCGAGATCGGCAAGCAGCGCCGCGGCGGCCGCCGTTGCGCTGCCCGTGGCCGGGTCCTCCGACAGCCCGCTGGCGCCGGGATGAAACATCCGCGCCTGCAGCTCGCACGGCCTTTCGCCTTCCGGTACGTCGCGGGTATAGAAGTAGACGGCGTCGCTGCCGTCACATGGGAAGGTTTTTGCGAACGCGGCAGCATCGGGCCTGGCCCGCCGCAGCGCCTCGCGCGAGGCAACTTCGACGGCCAGGAACGACAGCCCGACCGAGATGACCTGCGGCGGGTGCCGGTCGGTTCTCACATCGCTCGCAGATAATGAAAGCAGCGCTGCCGCCTGCTCGGCGCCGAGATGCGACATCTGCTTCAGTGGCTGCGGCGCCGTGAATTCGGTGCTGACGACCCTGCCCCGCTCGGTCACGATCTCGACCGGCACGAGCCCGGCCTTTTCCTCGAACAACAGCCGCGCCGGTGGTTTTTCCGCCAGCGTCGCCAACACGAAGGCGGTGCCGACATTGGGATGGCCGGCAAAGGGTATCTCCCGGTTCACGGTGAAGATGCGCACCTGCGCATCGTGGGCGGCATCGGCCGGCGGCAGCACGAAGGTCGTTTCCGAATAATTGAACTCGGTGGCGACCGCCTGCATCTGTTCGCTCGACAGCCCGCCGGCATCGAGCACCACGGCGAGCGGGTTGCCGCCGAAGGCGCGATCGGTGAAAACGTCCACAGTGATATAACGCCGCTGCATTTCGATACTCTCCTATCCTAGCCGCCACACGGCCATCGGCCGTTCATAACCCCTGACCTCGACCTCGCCGAGCGAGACGGCGTCGCCGCAGGCTTCGCCGAGCGCGTCGCGAACCGCTTCCGAGATCAGGAACTGCGAATTGAAATCCTTGTTGAGCGCCTCTAACCGCGAGGCGAAGTTCACGGTGTCGCCGATCACGGTGTATTCCTTGCGCCGCGGTGAGCCGATATTGCCGGCGACCACCTCGCCGAGGTGAATGCCGATACCGATGCGCAGCGGCCAACTCGTCCCTTCGTTGAGCCGCTCATTGGCTTCCAGCATCTCACGCGCCGCGGCGACCGCCCGGTGCGCCGGGTCCGGCGCTTGCAGCGGCGCGCCGAACAGCGCCAGGAATCCATCGCCCAGAAATTTGTTCACGATGCCGCCGTGGCGGTCGAGGATGTCGACCAGCACGGCAAAGGCGCCGTCGAGCCGGTCCACCACTTCCTGCGGCGTGCGCGTGCGCGCGCCTGCGGTGAAGCTGCGGAAATCGACGAACATGACGGCGACGCGGCGGATGTCGCTGTCCGTTTTCGCGCCCTCGGCCATCAGGCGCTCGACCACCTGCGGCGAGACATGCTGGCCGAACAGGTTGGTGATGCGATCGCGCGCGGTTGCCGCCTTGATGCTCGCCTCGAACTGCCGCCGCAACTGGTGGCCGACCGCACCGGCGAGCACGCCGCAGATCAGGACGATCAGGCTGCGCGCGGCGTGATAGTAAATGCTGGGCTCAGCCTCCACGCCGGTCGGCGGCTGGTAGAACATCGCCATGCAGAACAACTGCACGGCGGCGACCGTGCCCGTGAAAGTGGAGAGCCAGAAATCCAGCCGCAGCGTGGAGAGGATGATGAAGATGAAATAGGTCATCGGCGTCACGAAGCCGAGTGCGGCCACCGACCCCATGCTGTTGATGTGCAGCGCCAGCGCGACCGTCGGCATCGAGGTCTCGATCAGCGCACCGATATAGCGCCGGACTACGGGAAGATCGCGGCCCTGCTGCATGTGGCGGGTGATCTGGCCATGCACCCACAATTCGAACAGGATGAACGGCAAGATGATCGAATAGAGATATTCCGGCTTCAGGTTGCCGTGCCAGACGCGGCTCACGGCCTCGGGTGCGAAGAAGTAGACCGTCCCGAGAATGACGGCGAGCAGCGCGGTTGTTGCGATCAGCGCCTTGATCCGCAGCAGCTCGGTCTTCATCACTTCCTGCATCAACGCGCGCTGGAAGTCAGCCGATACTCCTGTGTCTTGGTCCTTTGTCTTCTTGCCCCAGAACTCGAGCATTATGGCCCCTTGTCATTCCGGGGCACGCGCAAGCGTGAAGCCGGAATCTCGAGATTCCGGGTTCGCCTCTTCGAGGCGCCCCGGAATGACTGCAAAATATATAACCTCAATCGAGCGTGCGACGGAAGCGCGTCACGGCGATCGTCATCGCCACCAGCATCAGTGCAATGAGTGCAATCGTGTCGTACTGCAGGTTGGAAGGAGCGGCGCCTTTCAGCATGATGGCGCGGACGATGCGGATGTAGTGGGTCAGCGGCAGCACCTCGCCGAGATACTGCGCCCAGACCGGCATGCCGGCGAACGGAAACATGAATCCGGACAGGAGGATGCTGGGCAGGAAGAACATCATCGACATCTGCATTGCCTGCAACTGGTTCTGCACGATGGTGGAGAAGGTATAGCCGATTGACAGGTTGGTGGTGATGAACAGCGTCGTCAGAACAGCCAGCAGCACCACGCTGCCGAGGATCGGCACCCCGAACAGCAGGACGCCGATGCTGACGATCAGCGAGGCCTGGATGAAGCCGACGATCACGTACGGAATGATCTTGCCGAACATCACCTCCACCGGCTTGATCGGCATCGACAGCAGGCTCTCCATGGTGCCGCGTTCGATTTCGCGCGTCACCGACAACGCGGTGAAGATCAGCATGGTCATGGTCAGGATGGTGCCGACGAGGCCGGGCACGATGTTAAGCCGCGATTCCGCGGCCGGGTTGTAGCGGGCATGCGCCCTGATCTCGAACGGGAGCTGCGGCGGATCGCCGATGTGAAGGTCATGTGCGAGCGCGGTCTGCACTACAGCGCCGAGCGCGCCGAGCGCAGAGCCGGCCGCAACCGGATCGGTCGCATCCGCCGCGACAAGCAGCGCCGGGCGGTCGCCGCGCCGCACCGCACGCTCGAACCCGCGCGGGATCTCGACCCCGAACAGAACCTTGCCGGATTGCAGGAGATCGTCGAACTCGGCGACGCTGTGCACTTCGCGGGTGAAGCGGAAGTAGCGGGTGTTCTCCAGCGCCTTCAGCACCGAGCGCGCCAGGTCGCTGTCCTCTTGGATCAATACCGCCGTCGGCAGATGGCGCGGCGTGGTGTTTATGGCATAGCCGAACAGCAGCAGTTGCATGACCGGGATCATCACGATCATCGCGAACGAGACGCGGTCGCGGCGGAGCTGGATGAATTCCTTGACCAGCATCGCATAGCTGCGCCGCCAGAAGCCGAAGGGGCGCTCGCTGGCGCCGCGATCTTGGTTGGTCATCTCGGTTGCACTCATTGGAAATTGTCCTTTGAGCGGTTCATGAGATCGATGAACACGTCTTCCAGCGACGGCTCGCTGTCCTCCCAGCGCCATCCCCTCGTATTGCGATAGGGCGCGATGGTCGCCTCGAGCGCGGACTTGTCGCGCCCCGAGACGTGCAGGCTGGTGCCGAACGGCGCCACCATGTCGATGCCGGGCTTGCCGGTGAGTTCGGCCGCAAGCCCGTTGAGGTCGTCGCCGGAGACCGTGTAGGTCGACAGCGCCGATTTCGCGATCACCTCGTCCACCGTGCCGTGGGCCAGAAGATGGCCATAGGCGATATAGGCGATCTCGTGACAGCGCTCGGCCTCGTCCATGTAATGGGTGGAGACCAGCACCGTCAGCCCTTCGGCGGCGAGCGCGTGGATCTCGTTCCAGAAGTCGCGCCGCGCCTTGGGATCGACGCCGGCGGTCGGCTCGTCCAGCAGCAGCAATTGCGGATTGGGCAGCGTGCAGGCGCCGAGCGCCAGCCGCTGCTTCCAGCCGCCGGAAAGCTCGCCGGCGAGTTGCTCTTCGCGGCCGTTCAGGCCAATACGCTGGATCATGTCGCGTGCCGCGCCTCGCGCGTCGCGCAGGCCGTAGAGCCGGGCAACGAATTCGAGGTTCTCGCGCACCGAGAGATCCTGATACAGGCTGAAGCGCTGCGTCATGTAGCCGACCTGGCGCTTGATCTTGTCGGCGTCGCGGCGGATGTCGTAGCCGAGGCAAGTCCCCTCGCCGGCATCGGGCGTCAATAGCCCACACAGCATGCGGATGGTGGTGGTCTTGCCGGAGCCGTTGGGCCCAAGGAATCCATAGATCGAGCCGCGCTTCACCTGCATCGAGAGGTCATGCACGACCTCGCGGCCGCCGAACGATTTTGACAGGCCCTCGACATTGATCGCGATGTCGGACGCAGATGCCGGCGTTAAACTCATCGCTTGTCCGCCACTGGTGTTCGGGGATGGAGAAACACGCTGATCGGCTGGCCGACGCGCAAGACGTCGGGCCGGCTCGGCCGCGCCTGGATCAGGTAAACCAGCTTGTTGCGCTCATCGAGGCTGTAGATAACCGGCGGGGTGTATTCCGCCGTCGTAGCGATGAAGTAGATTTTCGCGGTGAGATCGGGCGCGCAATTGTCGCAGGTGACCTTCACCTCGTCGCCGATCGCAAGCTTCGGCAATTCCGTCTCCGGCACGAAGAAGCGGATCTTCATGTTGCCGGGCGGCATGATTGACAACACCGGCCGCTGCGCCGGCACCATCTCGCCTTCGCGGAAATAGATCTGCTGAATGGTGCCGCCGACCGGCGCAAAGCCGCTGCGCCGCGCCAGCCGGGTCTGCGAGGTGTTGACGCGGGCTTCTGCCACGCGCAACGCCGAGGTCGCGGAATCGAGGTTGGCCTGCGTGCCGGAGCCGGTCTTGCTTAGCGACGCCGCGCGATCAAAAGTCTGCTGCGCGTTGGCGAGCGTGGCCTTGTTCTGATTGAGGTCGGCCTGCTGCAAGTCGTCGTCGACCGTATAGAGCAGCATTCCGGGCTTCACCTCGTCGCCCTCGCGCACGTTGAGCTTGGTGACGCGGCCGGTCTCGTCGGGGCTGACAAAGATCATGTCGGCCTCAACCCAGCCCTGAAAGCCGGGATCCTTGCGCTCGTTGCAACCCGCGAGCACGGCGGCGAGCGCCAGCGCGGCCAGGACCGTTATCGTTCGCGACGAAGTCATGTCGTTCTCCGTTCGCCAAAAATCAGATCGAGATGCACCCGAAACATTTCGAGGGCGTCCAGTGGCGCGTGTTTGCTGAAAAGGCTCTGCCAGATCACGGCGATCAGCGCGGGCGCCACCACGATCTGCGGAAACTGCGCAAGGTTCTTCTGCCGGATCTCGCCGCGCGCGATGCCGAGTTCGATCAGGGCGCGCATGCCGGCCAGCCCGCGCGACACCACTTCGCGATAATAGAAGTCGGCCACTTCAGGAAATCGCGGCCCCTCGGCCACGATCAGCCGCACGAGGTCGCCGCGCGGCGTGTTCGCCACCTCCTCGATGAAGGTCTTGGCAAAGCCCTCCACCATGTCGCGCACCGATGCTCCGGGCTGCGGCGGCGTCGCCCACAGGCGGGTCACCAGCGGCACGATCGCGGTCCGGATCAATTCCTCGAACATCGATTCCTTGTCCTTGAAGTGCAGGTAGATCGTTCCCTTGGCGACGCCGGCGCGCTTGGCGATGTCGTCGAGCCGCGTCGCCGCAAATCCGCGCGCGATGAACTCGTCCATCGCCGCCTCGATGATGGCCCCGCGCCGCTCGGCGGCGCGCTCGGCGCGGTTGGAGGCCGACTTGGGCGACGGGCTCGATCCCGCCGCCGATGCCCTCGCCCCCGTCCGGCGATTGGCCGGTTCGGGAGCGGATTTCCGGGCGCTTTTGGTGGCTTCCTTTGTCATGATCCATTTATGACTGACTGGTCAGTCATTGTCAATGTCGAATGGAAAGCGGCTTCTCACATGGGCGTGACCGACGTCGCGAAACCGCGCCTCGCGCTTCCGGCGTGGAGGATTTTTGCGCGACTCCCTCGGCGCGTCCTACCCCACACATGCGGGGGTATCCGGTACGCCGCGGCTTGTCCGTTCAATCACTGCTGCCTCTGGAATACTTTGCCGAAACAGTGGTGGCCTCGTGGTTCGATCGGCGATGCAAGCATCGTCCGAGGACGCGCGGCGTTGCCGCGCTCCTCACCATGAGGGTCTCAGACCTCATCCTGAGGAGGCGCGAAAGCGCCGTCTCGAAGGATGCAGGCCTCGCTCTCTCCACATCATTGCGAGCCAACGGGTCGCGCGAATGCGCGCCCGATGACAGGCTCCGCGAAGCAATCCATCGCGCCGCTTGCGGAGATATGGATTGCTTCGTCGCATTCGCTCCTCGCAATGACGGTGGATACAGTTTCGCATTCTCGCGGCGCTAAGCGCCCGAGGTTTGCTGAAATCCTTTCCCTCAAACAGAGGGAGCGGGGAATGCCGGGTGCTTGCTGCACCCGCGGTCTCGTGTGCAATGTATGCATAAGAATGCGCACACGAGCATACAGGTACAGCCGGAGCACTCCGGCATTCCCTGCGCAATGGGTTGACGGCTTATGCCGCGCTCTCCCCGGAGACGAATTCGTCTTGCCTCCGTCGCTGCCGGCTTGATGGCTAAATCGATCCGGTTGGATCAAATTCGCCACCGGCAGCTTGGCACCAGCCACGGGTGTCAGGACCACACGGTTTTGCCGTACGCATCAGCGCCGTACGTCCTGCGCGACGTGAGCCACTCACAGGATAGACCTGCCCTGCAGCCACTCTTCGCGCCGACGCCTCGCGTCCACCGCATCCCGCCTCGCGTTCGTGACGATCGCGATACGCCCCTCTTGTCGAGCCGGGACAGCACGGAAATAGCCACTGATTTGGGGTGCAAGGGAAGCGGAATATATTTGCGCGGGAGACTGGACGGCCCAAATCAGATTGAATCTGTTCGACAAATTAGATTTTTCGCGCAGCGTGATAGTCCGCGCCGATGTCCCTGCCCGCGGCTTCGGATTTGCACGAGCGCGCCGATGACGGCTGCTGGTGGACAGCAGGTAGCCCGCACGAGCCAACGGGTCGCGCGAATGCGCGCCTGATGACAGGCTCAGCGAGATGCGGGCCTAGACCCGGATGTCGCTTCGCTCATCCGGACTACACCTCATAATTACGCATCTCAGCCCTTGCGCATTTTGCCGAGCAGGAAGTTATCGTAATAGTTTTCCGCGATCTGCGTGTAGAACAGCACTTCCTTCATGTACGCGTCGTGGCTCTCTTTTGTCTTCTTGAAGAGCGCGCTCTTTTCGGCGATCTCGTTCAGATGATCTTGGGTCGCTTTGTAGCAGGCTTCCATGACCGGTTGCGGGAATGCGCGCAGCTCGGCCCCACCCGCGACCAGCCGCTTCAGGGCGGCCGGATTGACGCTGTCGTATTTTTCGATCATCCACGCGCCCGCCGCCGAGCCGGCCTGGTTCAGGATCGCCTGGTATTGCTTGGAAAGCGCATTCCACTTCTCTTCGTTCACGATCATGTGCAGCATGGCGCCGCCTTCCCACCAGCCGGGGAAGTAGTAGTACTTCGCCACCTTGTAGAAGCCGAGCTTCTCGTCGTCATAAGGACCGACGAACTCCGCGGCATCGATCGATCCCTTCTCGAGCGCCGAATAGACCTCACCGCCCGCGATCTGCTGCGGCACGATGCCGAGCTTTGCGAGCACGTGGCCGCCCATGCCGGCGATGCGGAACTTGAGGCCTTTGAGATCGTCGGCCGTCTTGATCTCCTTGCGGAACCAGCCGCCCATTTGCGTGCCGGAGTTGCCGCACAGAATCGCATGCGCCTTGAAAGGCTTCAGCGCCTCGTTGCAGAGATCGGCGCCGCCGCCGAAGCTCCACCAGGAATGCTGATGGCGATGGTTCATGCCGAAGGGCGCGCCTGTCGCGTAAGTCAACGCCGGCTCCTTGCCGATGTAGAAATAGAGCGGCGTCTGCGCCATCTCCACGGTCGCGGAGCTCACGGCATCGAGCGCCTGCAGGCCGGGCACGATCTCGCCGGCCGCAAACGTCTGGATCTGAAACTTGTTGTCGGTGGCGTCAGCCACGTATTTCGCAAAGGTCTGCGCCGTGCCGAAGATGGTATCGAGCGATTTTGGAAAGCTCGAGGTCAGGCGCCACTTGATCTCGGGTGCACCTTGCGCGATCGCAGGTGCCGCAACCAGCGTCGTCGCGCCGACCACGGCGCCGCCCTTGAGGAATGTACGGCGTTTCATGATGTCCTTGCTCCCAAAAATGAAAGTCGATTGGCGTGGAGGCAAAGCGCCTTCCGCGTCCATTTGACATCATCATAACGGACTTCGAGGCATGCGTGGAAGCACAACCTCACCGTGATCAGGCGGATTGTCGCTTGAAACCGCCTCAATCGTATCAGCATTATTTGCCCCAGGGGTGCCGTATCCAGAGCGCCCTCTCTTGGGAGGATACCGATGAAAGCATTCACATTGGGTGCGGTGATCACGCTTGCGTTTTCCACCGCCGCCTACGCGCAGGCACCAACCTGGACCGTTCCGGCGGAAAGCCAACGCTGTCCGTCGAAATGGGGCGCGGCCGACGAGCGCGGTTCGGCCAATCACCAGAAGCCCGCGGCCGTGATGAACGCCGCCAAATTGATCAAGACCGGCGAGGTGATCGAGCTCGCACACGTGCTCGGCCCCAGCATGGCGTTCTTCGGAACGCGGCGCTTCGACATGCACACCAAGCGCACGTTCATGAACCAGTTCTCCAACATGCGCGGCTCAAATGAAGAGATCATCATCACCGAGCTCGGCCAGGTCGGCACTCAGTTCGACGGCTTTGCGCACCAGACCCATCTCAATAGCTGGTACAATTGCCAGAAGGTCGACGAGAACGCCGACCGCACCGGCTTCAAGAAGTTCGGTATCCATAATGTGGGCACGCTGTTCACGCGCGGTGTCCTGATCGACGTCGCAGGCTTCAAGGGCGTCGAGATGCTGGGCGACAATTATGAAATCACGGTGGAAGATCTGGAGGGCGCCCTGAAGAAGCAAAACCTGACGCTGCAGCCCGGTGACGCCGTGATCATTCACACCGGCTGGGGCAAGCTCTACGGCAAGGACAACCCGCGCTACGTGAAATCCTGCCCGGGCATCGGCGTGCCGGCCGCGCTCTGGCTTGCCGCAAAGGACCCGATGCTGCTCGGCGCCGACAACTGGCCGGTCGAGGTCGCGCCCAACCCCGATAAGCAGTTGTCGCTTCCGGTGCACCAGATCGCGCTCGTGGTGAACGGCATCCATCTCCTGGAGAACCTCAAGCTTGATGAACTCGCGCAAAAGGGCGTCGGAGAATTCGCCTTCGTGATGCAGCCGCTCAAGATTCAGGGCGGCTCGGGCTCGACGGTGTCGCCGATCGCGGTGCGGTAGCGGCGGCGTTTCGATCTCCGCGAATGTGATTGCGGAGATCACAAGCTCGATGTGTCCACAAACTCGTCATGCCCGGGCTTGTCCCGG
>NZ_LLXX01000131.1:0-2983 GCF_001440405.1 Bradyrhizobium valentinum | reverse complement strand
ACGTGGATGGCCGGGACAAGCCCGGCCATGACGATGCGGAAACTTGAGCGCTCGCTAGCTCGCCGCCGTCATCTGCGATAGCCCTCCCATCGGAACCCGCATGAGGGCATGGCGTTGGCTCACGGTCACATACTCTGATTGCCACCGACATAACCCGGAGCTTCGCCATGCCAACACGCGCCGCCGAAAGCAAAGACCATGTTTACAAGATCCTGGACCTCGTGGGCTCATCCGAAAAGAGCATCGAGGACGCCATCCAAAATGCGCTCGCTCGCGCAGCAAAGACCATTCGCGACATGAAATGGTTCGAAGTGATGCAAACGAGAGGCGACATCGAGAATGGAGCCGTTCGCCACTATCAGGTCACGTTGAGAGTTGGATTTACGCTTGAGGGGTAAATTCCGGCGAGACAGCAGGGATGGGGAAAGCGCGGCTTGCGAAAAATCTACGCAGCTATCGCGTACAGACTTGCTTGCTGACTGATTGACGGACACGCATTCGATCAACGGCTTCCGGCACGAAGCTGACATCGATCGCTGGAATGGACGTCCGCGACTAGGCGGTGAGCGACATATCGGGGCCGGCCGCGCCAACCCGTTCTCTCAACGCATCGAACTCGCCGGGTTGATAGGTGCCCCCATCGGGCGTGACTATCTCGACGTTCCAGCAACCGTCCGATATCAGTTCCTCGGCTTTTTTCAGCGCAGCCGGCACCGATTCCCGGTTGAGAGTGACTTTTCCCGCGGTATCCTGCGCAGTAATCAAAAACCTCATGTGACCGGCTCCCAGCGCTAGCGCCCGACCATTCTGGCTCGGTGTGCGGCTGCGTCAAGAGCGTAGCGAGCTTCGGTTCTGATTCAGTCGGAACCGAAGCTCCGGATTCCCGTTTTGACGCGGTTTTTTCACGCGCGGACGGGCTGCTACTCCTCGGTCGGGCCGGGAAGGAGGCGACGAAGTCGCTGAGCTTCGTGCCACGTCGCAAGAGCTTCGTCCCCGAAGCGCGCGAGCCTCGTGGCCAACTGCACGATGATGAGTGTGATCATAGCTGACGTCCCGCGTTGGAAAGCAGGCGTTCGATCCGACGCTCGGCGTCGTCAGTCAGTTTGAACCCGCGGGTAGCAAGGTACTGCTCGACCGCTCGGTCAGCCTGTCGCTGCCGGGCCTCGATTTGAACGCGCAACAATCGGGTTAAAAATGAAGGCTTGCTGGTCGGGGCAGAATACGCGGCCCCAGTGGTGAGTATGTTCGCCATGGATGGCTCCTTTATCGGAGTTGTCCCTGGGCGAATTCCTTCCTGATCGAGAGATAGGTATTGGTGCCAGCAAATGCGAGATCAAATAGCCCGCAGCATGCATTAATTTTGAACCTTCTCGCGTAAAACGCCCGGCGCAATCACATACCAGCAACATCAAATACGCATGGTCACCGCAGTGCGCGAATCATTGATACTTCGAGATCATCGAACCGGGCCAGTCACGAGCACTCACTTGGCAAACGGGTTCACCCAGCCTCCCCTGCCCGCCGGCGCGCGCGGCGGATAGGCCGTCTCGAGATAGTTCAGGACCTTCTCGCGATCCTTGTCGTCAAGCGGCGGCATGTTGTGGCGGCGGATCATCAGGTTGATGGAATCCTCCCACTGCGCGCGCGTCATGCCCTGCTGCGCCACCAGCCTGAAGCCGTGGCAGGCGGTGCAGGCGTAGAAGGTTTCGTCGCGGCCTGTGCCCGCGGCGAACTCCTCCGGGCTTTCGTCGCGCGGCGTAAAGCTCGTCTGCGCGGTGGCCGGCGATATCAAGAACACGCCGGCCAATGCGAGCCATGCAAAACGCTGCATCATCCGACCAGCACGGCGATGCGGTGCATGGCGTTGCCGCCATAGCCTTGCGGATTCCAGAAGCCGGCCTGATGCGGCTGCATCGCGCCCTTGGAATCGGTGGCGCGCGCCCAGATCTCGAAATAGCCATCGGTCAGCAGCTTGACGGTCGCGGTCCAGCGCTGCCAGTCATATTTGTTCTTCGGCTTTTCCAGCGTGGTTCGCTGCCAGCTCGCGCCGAAGTCGAGCGAGACATCCACCTGCTTGACGGTGAGATCGCCGGCCCAGGACGCGCCGCGCAGTTTCAGCTCCTTGGTGCCAGCCGCGAACTTGGCGCCGTTCGCAGGGTTGGTGATGATCGAGCGCACCGGCATCGATTCCAGGATGCGGAAGTTCGCGGGATCGGCCTTGCCGCCGGGCACCATCGGCTTGATCGGGGTGCGGTAGGAAAATTCCGTCATGCCGGGGCCGTCATGCTCGCGGTCGCGGATGGTGATGCGCGTCAGCCATTTCTGGGACGCCGAGCCCGACCAGCCCGGCACGACCAGCCGCACCGGCCCGCCATGGATGTTCGGCAGCGGCTGGCCGTTCATGGCCCATACGATCATCGTGTTCGGGTCCATCGCTTTTTCCAGTCGCACGCCGCGCGAGATGCTCGGCTTGCTCGGATCACCCGACAGATGCAGATCGGCCGCATAATGCGCGGTGTATTTCGCGCTCGGTTTCAGGCCGGCTTTCTTGAGCAGGTCGGCGAGCGGCACGCCGGTCCATTCCGCGCAGCCCGCACCGCCATTGCCCCACTGGTTGCCGCGCGCCGGCGGTGAAAATCCGGCACGGCCGTTGCCGCCGCACTCCAGCACCATGCGCCGCGTCACCGCCTTGTATTTCGATTTCAATTCACCGAGCGTGATCTCGATCTTGTTGTTGACCTCGCCGTCGATGGTGATTTTCCAGGCGTCGGGATTCTTCGCCTCCTCGGGGATCTGCCCGTTGTTGCGGATGTAGAACTTATCGATCGGCGTGGTGTCGTCATCGAGCAGGCTTTCCGGCGTCTCGGCGACCAGCGGCTTCTCGCCGAGCACGACGAGCCCTTCGTGCTTGCCGGGGTATTTCAGGTGCTGCGGGCCCTTGCCCGCGGCGGGCGCGGCAGCCGACGGGGGCGCGGCGGGCGGG
>NZ_LLXX01000130.1:18608-61686 GCF_001440405.1 Bradyrhizobium valentinum | reverse complement strand
GCACCGGGGCCGGCAATCGCGCTGTCGCGCAACGGCCGAATATCAACCGGGCGCGCGTCGGTGCGCGGCCGAATCCGGGCGGAGCACGTGCCCAGAGCATTCGCGCGGGCGGCGGTTTTCGCGGTGGCGGCGCGGCGCTTCGCGGCGGCGGCTTCCACGGTGGTGGAGGATTCCATGGTGGCGGAGGACGACGACGGTAATTGGGATCGTGCTGACGCGATAGAGAGCAGCGGGCTCAACGAAGGGTCAGACGATACTGAAATTTTTGAAGCCAGGAGTGTCGAATGAGTGACAAGACTTTGGCGGCCGGGAATTCGCAATCGCGCGAGTGAAAGAAACATGTCAGATCTCGCTACCAATCAGCAGCCATCGGCGGCGAAGTTGGAAAGCTCCAAGCATTCGACTGCTCGCGATGCCTTGTTCGATCTCAAGGCTCGGATCGGAAAGGCAGTGCTCGGCCAGGATCATCTGGTGGAGAGCATGCTGATCGGGCTGCTCGCGAACGGCAATCTCTTGATCGAAAGCCTGCCGGGACTTGCAAAGACCCGGGCGGTCAAGACGCTCGCAAAAAACCTCGCAGCCGATTTGTCGCGCGTGCAGTTTACGCCGGACCTGCTGCCATCGGACGTGACCGGCGCGGAAATCTACTTTCAAACCGACAAGGGCGGTCAGTTCCAGTTCCAGAAAGGTCCGATCTTCGCCAACCTTGTGCTTGCCGACGAGATCAATCGTGCGCCTGCCAAGGTCCAGTCCGCGTTGCTTGAAGCGATGGAAGAGCGGCAGGTGACGGTCGCGGGCAAGACCTACAAGATGCCAGATCTCTTCATGGTGCTGGCGACCGAAAACCCGATCGAGCAGGAGGGCACCTATCCGCTCCCCGAGGCGCAGCTTGACCGCTTCCTTATGCATGTCGTGATCACCTATCCGGACGAGGCCACGGAAGGCGATATCATCAAGCTGAACCGTGAGGAGAACGCGCAGAAGCCGAAGGGCCATGCGGCGGAGCCGCCAGCGGTGCCGCAGCAGGCCGTTTTCGATGCGCGCGGCGAGATCGACGGCGTCTTCGTCTCGGACCTGGCGCAGAAATATATTGTCGACATCATCTACGCCACGCGGTTTCCGGGTCGGTACGGCGAACCCTTGGGCAAATGGATCCAGGTCGGTGCCAGCCCGCGCGGCAGCCTTGCGCTGGATCGCTGCGCCCGCGTGCGTGCCTGGCTCGACGGCCAGGAATTCGTCACGCCCGACCATGTGCGTGCGGTGATGCACGACTGCCTGCGGCACAGGCTGATCCTCAGTTACGAAGCGGTCTCGCAAGGCATCAATGCCGACCAGGTGATCGACAAGATCACCGAACTTGTCTCAGCCGCGTGAGGGCGCCATGGCCGACGTGACAGTCAGCATGCCGGGTGTCTACGTCAGCTTCGATGATCTGCTCGCGCTTGAATACCGCGGACGCAAGGTCTCGTTTCTGCCGCGTCAGTCGGTGCGCAGCCTGTTGTCCGGCCGCTTCGCCTCTCGCATGCGGGGGCGCGGGCTCAACTTCGAGGAGATCCGCGACTATCGTTCCGGCGACGATGTCCGCTCGATCGACTGGAAGGTGACGGCGCGCCTGCAGAAGCCGCATGTGCGCGTCTTCAACGAGGAGCGCGACCGGCCGGCACTCCTGGTCGTCGATCAGCGGCTGTCGATGTTCTTCGGCAGCCGGCGCGCGATGAAATCGGTTGCAGCCGCCGAAGCGGCTGCGATCAGCGCCTGGCGCATTCTTGGCGCCGGCGATCGGGTCGGAGCCATCGTGTTCGACGACCGCGAATTCGTTGAATTCCGTCCCCGGCGCAGCCGCTCGACCGTACTGCAAATCCTGATGGCGATCGTTGCGCATAACCGGTCGCTCGGGGTCGGCCGCGGCTTGTCTGCATCACCATCGATGCTGAACAAGGCGCTGCAGCAGGCGCTGCGGCGCGCTCTGCACGATGCGGCGGTCATTATCATCAGCGACTTCGACGGCGCGGATGAAGAGACGCGCAAGATGATCGGCGCAATGGCCCGCCACAACGACATCGTGGCACTGCTGGTGCACGATCCCCTGCAGAGCGACCTGCCGGCCACAGCCAGCATGACGGTGACGGACGGCGAGCTGCAGATACATCTGGAAGTAGGGCGCGAAGGCGTCCGCCAAAACATCTCGCAGGCGCTGCAGGAGCGGCTCAAGGACGTGTTTGCCTGGACGCGGGAGCTTGGCGTCCCGGTGCTGCCGCTCAGCGCTGCCGAGGATACGGCCCAACAGCTTCGCCACCTGCTCGGTGCCCTGCCGAACCGCAGCGGACGCCGCGGCCATGCTCAGAGGGGGGCGAGCATTGGCTGACGCGCAAACCAAACAGGGCGATCCGCTCGCGGGCTTGATCGATATTCCGCTCCCGCAGGAAGTAAGTCTCTGGCCGCAGACCTGGCCGTTGCGCGTCGCAATCGCGCTGGTCGCGGTGTTGGCTCTGCTGGCAATCTGGCGGTTCGTGCATCAGTACCGCGCTAATCGATACCGGCGCGAGGCGCTCGCCGAACTGGACGGTATACGGCGTGCGGCAGACGCAGCGCCGGACCAGGTTGCGATGCGGTTGAGCGTGCTCGTGCGCCGAACGGCGCTGGGGGCCTTTGCGCGCGAGGCCGTCGCTCCGCTCGCCGGCCCGGCGTGGCTCGCGTTTCTCGACCGCAGTTATGGCGGACAGGAGTTCTCGCAAGGCGCGGGACGCTTGCTGATCTCGGCGCCGTATCAACGGACCCCGCCCGATCGCGACCAGCTCGAGGCGCTGGCCGACCTCGTCCATCGCTGGATCAAGGTGCACCATGTTTGAGTTCGCCTGGCCATGGATGCTTGCCTTGCTGCCGCTGCCGATACTGGCGTGGTGGTGGCTGCCGCCATACCGCGCGCGTCAGGCGTCGGTGCAGATCCCGTTCTTCGACCGGCTCGCGGCAGCCACAGGGCAGACTCCGCAACGGGGCGCGGTGGTGCTGGAGCGGCGGCGTGTTCAGATGATCGTGGCGATCCTGATCTGGACATTGATCATCGCGGCGCTGGCGCGTCCGCAGTGGGTCGGTGAAGCCATAACGCGCGAGGTTTCCGCGCGCGATCTCATCCTCGCGATCGATATTTCCGGCTCGATGGAGCAGAGGGATTTTCGCACCGCTGACGGTGCGACCCTCACTCGTCTCGATGGCGTCAAGCGGGTTATCAAAGATTTCATCGCGCGGCGGCGCGGCGATCGCGTCGCGCTGATCCTGTTCGGGACCAAGGCCTACGTGCAGGTGCCGTTTACGCAGGATCTGCAGACTGCGGCGCAACTACTCGAGCAGACCCAGGTCGGCATGGCCGGACAGCAGACGGCGATCGGGGACACTATCGGGCTTGCCATCAAGACGCTGGAGGGAAGCCGCGCAAAGCAGAAGCTTTTGATCCTGCTGACCGACGGCAACGACACGGCGAGCCGTGTGCCGCCCGAACACGCCGCCGACATCGCGCGCCAGAAGGATGTGGCAGTTTACACGATTGGTGTCGGCGATCCCGCGGCCTCGGGCGAGAACCGGGTCGATCTCGGCGTGCTGCAATCCGTGGCGGCAACAACAGGCGGACGCTTCTTCCGCGCCGAGGACGGCGCGCAGTTGCAGGCGATCTATGCCGACATCGACCGGCTCGCACCCGCAAAACTCGACGCGTTGTCGTGGCGCCCGAAGCTGCCGCTGTTCCAGTGGCCGCTTGGTGCTGCGGTCGTTCTAGGGTTGGCGTTGTGGCTGGGCCTGTGGCTGACCGGCGAACGGGAACGGAAAGGAGCGCTTCGTCATGCATGACGCAGCCGGCATTCCGTTCCACCTGTTGCGGCCAATGTGGCTGCTCGCGCTTATTCCGGTCGCGGCGATCTTCGCCATGCTGCTCCGGCGGCAGGACCCTCGAGCGCAATGGGCCGGCGTGATCGCGCCGCATCTCCTGCAGCACCTGATTGTGCGGCCGGGCCAAGGGCGCGGCGTTAGCCCGCTCTACCTCGTGACGGCTGGCATGGTGCTCGGCATTGTCGCCCTATCGGGACCGACCTGGCGGCGCGAACTGCCGCCTTTCGTCGAGGACAAGGCGCCGCTGATGATTGTGCTCGCCTTGAGCACGTCGATGGACCAGGCCGATGTCGCGCCTACGCGCCTCGAAAGGGCCAAGCAGAAAATCCGCGATTTGCTCGGCGTCCGCGCCGGCGCCCGAAGCGGACTGATCGCCTACGCCGGCACCGCCCACCTCGTGATGCCCCTGACCGACGACCGTTCGGTTACAGAGCCGTTCCTGGCGGCGCTTGCGACCGGCCTGATGCCTGGGGACGGAAAGAATGTCACAGCCGCCGTTGCGCTCGCGACCCAGTTTCTCGCAGCCGAGCCGGTAGCAGGTACCATCCTTGTCGTGGCCGATGACCTCGACGAAGCCGCGATCCGTCAGGCAGCCGGCCGCAACGGCGTCGCGATGTTGAGGATGGCGCCGGCACAAGCCGGGGAGGGGATGGGCCTCGGCTCCGACGTCGTGCACGTCAGTGTGGACGGCTCTGACATCCATGCGATCGAACGCCGGATCGAAAGCCGCTTCCAGTCAGCGCAAGGCGATGCGTTCGGCATGCAATGGCGCGACGAGGGCTATTGGCTGCTGTTTCCGCTCGCGCTTCTTTGCCTGCTCTGGTTCCGGCGCGGAACGACGGTGGCGTGGGCGGTCGCGCTGGTGGTCGCATTGCATGCATTGCCGGCGAAAGCACAGGAACGGCCGCACCGCTTTGCGGATTTGTGGTTGACGCCGGACCAGCAGGGACGGATTGCGTTCGATCGGGGCGATTACACCACGGCGGCTCAACGCTTTGACGATCCGATGTGGCGCGGGATTGCCGCATACCGCGCCCTCGACTTCCTGACCGCCGCGCAGGAATTTCGCAAGGTCGATACTGTGGAGGGTCGCTTCGCGCTCGGCAATGCCGAAGCGCAGAACCATGCCTGGGAAAAGTCGATCAAGGCGTATGACGAGGTGTTGAAGGCGCAACCCGGCCATCTCGCGGCAAAAGCCAATCGTGCGATCGTCGCCGCTCTTTTCGAGGCGCAGGAGGAAAAACGCCGCAAGCAGGAGCAGGACGACAGCGCGCCGCCGGACCAAAAGGCGGATGAGATGCGCGTCGACCCCAAACAGAAGGGCGGCAAGCGCATTCAGGTCAGGCCGGAAGACGTCACCACGGCCGGCGCCGCAGAAGCCTGGATGCGCGCGGTGCAGACAACGCCGGCGGATTTCCTCAAGCTGAAGTTCGCGATCCAGGCGACCGGTGCGTCGAGCGCAGGGAGCAGGCCATGAAACGCGCCTTCGCCATGGCGATCTGTGCCTTTGCAGCGGTAGCGTCGTGCAGCGCATGGGCACAGCAGACCAACGCACCCAAGCCGATCCTGCAAGTGACTCTCGATCCTCCTCGCGTCGTGGTCGGGCAGCCCACGACGCTGCGCATCGACGTGCTGGCGCCGAACTACATGACGTCGCCGCCGGAGTTGCCGGGCTTCCAGGTCCGCAACGCGGTGACGCGGCAGTTGCAAAGCGTCAATCTCTCTGAAGAACGTAATGGAGTGGCCTTTGCCGGGGTGCGCTTCGAGTTCACGATCTATCCGCAGGAGCCCGGCGCCTTCGCCATTTCAGATCAGAAGGTGAAAGTGAAGTACGCGGCAGAACCGCCCGCCGCGCGCGAAGAACTGCTTTCTCTGCCGCGCGTGTCCTTTGACGCCTTCATTCCCGATGCAGCGGCCGACTTGGACCCGTACCTCGCTGCCAGACGGTTGACGGTCGAGCAATCCGTCCAGCGTTCGTCGGACCGGCTCAAGGTGGGGGATTCCATCACCCGCACCGTGACGATCCAGGCGGCGGAAACGCCGGCGATGCTGTTGCCGCAAGTGACATTCCTGGCGGTGGAGGGATTGGCCGTCTATCCCGCGCAACCCTCGCTGCAGGACAAGACCGAGGGGCGAACCGACGCGCTGACGGCGACGCGGACGGATTCCGCGACCTACATTCTGCAGCAGCCCGGCGACTATGCGCTGCCGGCGATTGATGTGCGCTGGTGGAACGTAGGTGAAGGGCGCGTCGAGACCGCACATCTCGACGCAGTGACGATGCAGGTGGCGCCAAATCCGGCTGTGCAGGCAACCGGGACGAGCGCGCCGAAGGCGCGCCTGAACTGGACCGCCATCGTCGATCTCATTGCGGACCACTGGCTGTTCGCACTCCTTGCGACCCTCGTTGTCGCCGGACTGATCCGGGTCGCGCCTGGAGTAGCGCGAAGGATCGCAGCCTATCATCGCCGCCGACGGCAGGCGTATGAGCAGTCTGAGGCCTTTGCCTTCAGCCGATTTCGCCATGCGGTCCGTCGCGGCGATGCCAAGGCCGCTTATTTTGCCATGCTTCATTGGCTGCCGCATGTTGGCGCGGCAACACCGGACCACACGGTCGAAGCCTTCAAGGTGGCTGCAGGGGACCCCGTGCTGGACCGGGAGATCGACGCGATCGAAGCCGAGCTGTTTGCAGCACGACGCGACGCAGGCCGTTGGTCGCGGCATCAACTGCTGCACCGGGTGAGTGCCGCCCGACGAAAATTGCGACCGCGCGCAGGGCGCAGGAGCAATATGCGCTTACCCCAGCAACTGAACCCGGTCGGTCCTTCGAGCAGGTCCGTCCACGGGGGCAGAAAGCCGGCCCGATGAAAGGAGCATGCGAAGCCAGATCAAACACAGCACAAAATCCAGATCATGAGAACGAGTGACCCAGAGTAGCCAAGGAGCGTCGAATGAGTAGTCAGAAGAATTGGCACAACGACATCGTCACCGATACCAAGTGCAGTGGCAAAGCAGCCATGGACCGCCGTGCGTTATTGGTCGGCTCGTCATCCCTTGTAGCGGCAGCAACGCTGACATCGCAAGCACTCGCGCAGGCCCAGAAGGCCGCGCCCGCTGCGGCCCCAGCAGCACCAGCGGCCCCGGCGGCGCCAGCTGCCGGCCGTAGGCCGAACATACTCGTCATCTTCGGCGACGATATCGGCATTCCGCAGATCAGCGCCTACACGATGGGTATGATGGGATATCGCACGCCCAACATCGACCGCATCGCGCGCGAGGGCGCCATCTTCACGGATGCATACGGACAGCAAAGCTGCACAGCCGGCCGTGCCTCCTTCATCCTGGGACAGGAGCCTTTCCGGACCGGCCTCCTCACCATCGGCATGCCCGGAGATCCCCATGGTATCCAGGATTGGATGCCGACCATTGCCGACGTCATGAAGACCCAGGGTTATGCTACTGGCCAGTTCGGCAAGAACCATCTCGGTGACCGAGACGAACATCTTCCCACCAAGCACGGCTTCGACGAGTTCTTTGGAAACCTCTATCATCTCAACGCGGAAGAGGAGCCGGAAGGCTACTTCTATCCGAAGGATCCGAACTTCCGTAAGCAGTTTGGCCCACGCGGCGTCATCAAATCGTCAGCGGATGGAAAGATCGAAGACACGGGTCCCTTGAACACGGCGCGCATGCCGACCGTGGACGAGGAGTTCCTGGGTGCCGCCAAGGACTTCATCGGTCGCCAGGCCAGGGCAAATCGGCCGTTTTTCGTCTGGTTCAATGCGACGCGAATGCACATCTTCACGCATTTGAAGCCGTCATCTCGTGGCAAGACCGGCAAAGGCATTCACGCTGACGGCATGGCGGAGCACGATGGAATGGTCGGTGAGTTGCTCCAGCAGCTCGACAATCTTGGCATCGCCGACAACACCATCGTCCTTTACACGACTGACAACGGCGCTGAAATCGCTCTGTGGCCGGACGGAGCCATGACGCCGTTTCATGGCGAGAAGGGTACGACATGGGAGGGCGGCTTCCGCATCCCGATGATGGTGCGATGGCCGGGCGTGGTGAAGCCGGGGACGCAATACAACGAGATCATCTCGCTGATCGATTGGTTCCCGACGCTTTGCGCAGCGGCCGGGATTCCGGACATCAAGGAAAAGATGAGGGCGGGATTTGCCGGGACAGGCGGCAAGAGTTTCCGCGTTCATCTCGATGGCTATAACTTCATGCCGTTCTTCAAGGGCGAGACCCAGACGCCACCCCGCGATTCGATCTACTATTTCGATCAGGGGGGCAATCTCAATGCGATCCGCTGGAACGACTGGAAGCTCAGCTTTGCCACTGCATCGAAGGGAAACATCGCGACCGCGACCCGCGAAGTGCCGTCATGGTCGCTGATCGCCAACTTGCGCATGGACCCTTACGAGCGCGGCATGGAGGAAGGAGGAGGAGCGGTAAATTTCCTTGCCCAAAACATGTGGCTGATCGTGCCTGTGCAGGGAAAGATCAAGGAGTTCTTTTCCGATTTCGATCAATTCCCGTATCAGGAAGGCAGTTCGCTGAACGCGAGCGGCATAAATTATGGAATGCTCCGGCAGCAGGCAGCCATGAAGCGGCTTAGTGAAATCGAGCGCCTCAAGCCGAAGTAATGCGGATAGCCAAGGAGTGACGAAAAGTAGAAAGGACGATTGCCATGATGGTTCGGTTCAATGCTCTGTTGCTGGCGTTCTTTGCCGCCATCTCCGTTGTGGTGGCGCAGCCGGTGGACCATCTGGCGTCGTGGAATGACGGCGCGGCGAAAAAGGCGATTACCGATTTCGTCGCGCGCGTCACCACGCCAGGCGGCGCGGATTTCGTTCCGCCCGAGGAGCGCATCATCGGCAGGCGGCCGATCCTCGCGTTCGGGAATTCGGACGGCGATCTGCAGATGTTGGACCACGGCGGGGCCGGGCGCGCGCTTTGCGGGCATCGTGCATCACACTGATGCTGTACGCGAGTACGTCTACGACCGGCAATCGAAGATCGGCAAGCTGGATAAGGCGTTGGACGAGGCCAGGGCAAAGGGCTGGACCGTCGTCGACATGAAGCAGGACTGGAAAAAGGTGTTTGCGTTTGAGCCGGAGGGAGGAGCGAAATGAAGCGAGCTGTCGTTGCTCTTGCGTTGCTGGGTTTGGCTGGATCGGCATTCGCGCAGACACCGCAGAGTGATCGCCTCAAGCACAGCCGCGCGGTCGAAGCGGTCATCTGGGGCATGCCGGCGGTGAACTTCGACCGCATGTTGCAGGCGGCCGTTGCCAACGGTGCGAAGCCCAACCAGGTGATTTACTGGTCGCGACCCCTGAACTGGCAGAACCAGACGCTCACGCCCAATCCGGACACGATCTACCTCAACCCGTTTTACGACACGCGCTCCGGTCCGGTCGTGCTGGAGATCCCGCCTGCCGAGGGCGACGCGGTGATCGTCGGCAGCGCGGACAATGCATGGCAGAACGCGCTGGAAGATGTCGGTCCGGCGGGCGCCGACAAGGGCAAAGGCGGCAAATATCTGATCACGCCGCCCGGATATAAAGGCGGACCGCTGGACGGATATATCCATCTGCCGTCGGACACGTATCAGGGGTTCGTGATCCTGCGCTCGAACTTCAAGAGCCGCAGCGACGCCGACATCGCCGCTGCGGTCGCGTACGGCAAGCGAATCAAAATCTATCCGCTGGGCGGCAGTCCTGAGGGAACGGTCTATGTCGACGTTTACGACAAGCCGTTTGACGCGACGATCCCTTATGACTGGCGCTTTTTCGAATCGCTCCACCGCTTCGTACAGGTTGAGCCGTGGCTGGAGCGCGACAAGGTGATGATCGACCTGCTCCAGTCGATCGGCATCGAGAAAGGCAAGCCGTTCAATCCTGATGCGAAGACGAAGACGGTCTTCGAGCAAGCCGCGCGTGAGGCACGGGCTGAGATCGACTTGCGTTACGCCGGGCTGTTCGTCCCTCCGTATTTCAACGGAACGCACTGGGCGGTGCCGGCCTCGGCGAGCGTGGTTGAAGGCATGGGTACTGGATTCGCCGATCCCAACAGCTATCCCGTGACCGGCCGTGCTGTCTCGTACGCGATGGGATACTTCAGCGCCAAGCGCCTTGGGGCGGGGCAATTTTACCTCATGTCGATTCAAGACCGCGACGGGCGTCAACTCGACGGACAGCAGACCTACCGGCTGACCGTGCCGGCGAACGCCCCGGTGACGCAGTATTGGTCGGCGACAGCGTACGACCGCGAGACGCACGCGCTGATCCGTGAGACGTCGCGATCCAGCCGCGCCTCGAACAGCCCGGACGTGCGGAAGAACGCCGACGGATCGGTGGACATCCACTTCGGCCCGCGGGCACCAGCCGGGAAGGAAGCGAACTGGGTGCCGACGAACGGCCGCGATTTCGAAGTGCTGTTCCGCCTGTACGGTCCGGAGAAACCGCTGTTCGAGAAGACGTGGGTGCTGCCGGACATCGAGAAGGTCTCGCAGCAGTGATTGAAAGGAGCGAAATCATGAAAGCCATTCGCACCTCCATCTGCCGCACCTCCATCTGCGTCTGCGTGGTCGCGGCCCTAGTTGTGGCAACTTCCCCCGCACTCGCGCAAGTGCCTTCGGGGGACGCTGTACCGGTCACCGCTGACAACTTTAATCGCGCCGAGTCTCATATGTATTTCGCGTCGGCGATCAAACAGGCCGGCGGCATCGGCAAGTTCCACCATCACCGTGAGGTCATGCCGATCGACAAGCAGACCGTGATCCGCGCCAATCGCGACACAATGTATTCGGCGGCGGTCTTCGATCTCGATGCCGGGCCGGTGATGATCACGCTGCCCGATCCGTCCAACCGCTTCATGTCCATGATCGTGATTGATGAAGATCAGTACGCGTTGGCTACCGTCTACGCGCCGGGCAGTTTCACCTACTCGAAGGACAAGGTCGGCACGCGCTACGTGATGACGGGAATCCGTACTTTCGTTGATCCCGCGAATACGAAAGACATCGAACGGGCCCACGCCTTGCAGGACGCAGTCAAGGTCAGCCAGGTCAGTTCTGGCCGCTTCGAGGTCCCAAACTGGGATCAGGCAAGCCAGAAAAAGGTGCGCGAGGCGTTGATTGTTCTTGCCAGCACAATTCCCGACACCAAGCGCATGTTCGGACCCAGGGATCAGGTCGACCCGGTGCGGCATTTGATCGGAACCGCCACCGGCTGGGGTGGCAATGCCGAGAAGGACGCGACCTACCTTACCGTCGTGCCGACCGACAATGGCGGCAGGACCATCTATAGGCTTACGGTGAGGGATGTGCCGGTCGACGGCTTCTGGTCGATCAGCGTGTACAACGCGAAAGGTTACTTCGAACCGAACCAGTACAACGCATATTCGCTCAACACCGTCACCGCGAAGAGGGGCGCGGACGGTTCGGTCGCCGTTCAGTTTGGCGGATGCGACGGCATCATTCCCAACTGCCTGCCAACCACGCCTGGTTGGAATTATTGGGTGCGCCTTTATCGCCCGCGCGCTGAGATCTTGAAGGGCGAGTGGAAATTCCCGGAACCACAGGCGGTGAACTGAGGAATGATGCCATGAGCGGCCTCGCCATCTTCGCCTGGATCGTTCTGATCATCCTTGCCGCCAGCATTGTCGGCGTAGTCTGCATCATGGGCTGGCTACCGGGGCACATAGCGAAAGGCCGCGGCCATCCCTGGGCGCAGGCGGTCACGGTGGCGGGCTGGATCACGCTACTCTTCGGCTTCGCGCTGTGGCCGATTGCGCTGATCTGGGCCTATGTCGATATTCCCCGGGCGCGCGAGGAGACACGGCCATGATGATCGCACTGATGGCGGTCTATCTCATCCTGCTGTTTGCGATCGTGCGGCTCGGGATCGTGCGCTTCAATCTGTTCTGGAAGACATCGCCTTTCATCGTGCTGCTGCTGCTCAACCTCGGCCTGTTCATTCCCATGGGCTGGGGCGCGCCGCAGGGCCCAGCGCTGGTCGTGCGCAACGCGGTTTCGATCGTGCCTGACGTCGCAGGAGAGGTGGCCGAGGTTCCCGTCGTTGCCAACACGCCGCTGAAAGCGGGCGACGTGCTGTTCAGGATTGATCCCACGCCATACCAGGCACAGGTCAAAACGATCGAGGCGCAGCTAAAGCTGTCCTCTACGCGCCTTTCCCAGATGACGCAGCTGTTCGAGCGCGATGCCGGCCGTGGTTTCGACGTCGAGCAGCGGCAGTCCGAGGTGGACCAGCTCAAGGGGCAGCTTGAGGCGGCGCATTGGAACCTTGACAAGACCACCGTTCGCGCGCCGGCCGATGGTTATGTGACCAATCTCGCGCTGCGCAAGGGCGCGCGGGTCGCTAACCTGCCGCTCTCGCCGGTGATGGCATTCATCGATACGTCGGGCACCATTATCGGCGTCGAGATCAACCAGATCGATGCGCGCTATGTCGAGCCGGGGCAGGAGGTCGAGGTAACCTTCAAGTTCGCGCCGGGCCAAATCCATAAGGGCAAGGTCGAAAGCGTCCTGCAGGCGATCGCTACGGGGCAGACGCAGACGTCAGGCACGGCCGTCATGCCAAAGGCGATCGAGGCCGCTCCCTTCGTGGTGCGCATCAAGCTCGACGATGCTGAGGTCGCCCGCAACCTGCCGGCCGGCTCGGCGGGGACGGCTGCGATCTACACCGATCATATGAAGCCGACCCATGTGATCCGGCGCGTGATCCTGCGCCAGATCGCGATCGTCAACTACGTCAATCCGTTCTAACCTACTTCAGGTGACGCGGCCCGCGCGGCGTCGCCGGTTGCTCCGGGGCGGCTGGCGTAAAGCTCAAGGTCGCCATGAATGTGGAGTTCGTCGGCCGGTTCTCGGTGTAGATGTCCACGTAGCCGCGCAGGTTCAGATAACCTGTGTATCCCTGCCAGGCGGGAAAGAAGAAACCGATCTGTGGGCCGATGCCGATCGCCGTGCCCTTGTTGTCGCCGAGCCTGGCGCCGGTGCCGCTGTCGCCGGTGACCTGTTGATAGACATAGCCGACGAGGCCCGCGTGAACGGTCTTGCCGATGAACTGCGAGGCCGCGAAGTCGGCATGGAAGTCGATGCCGTTGCGGTAATCCAGAGCCGTATTTGTGCCGTTGAAGCTGAAGCCCGCGACCACCGAAAACTCCTGGCCAGTCTTCGGGTTGAGATAGGTGTAGCCGCCACCGGTATCGACCGAGACAAAACCGGGACTTAGATTGGCAAGGCGGGTGGAATCGTAGGTTCCGGTCGGGATATTGCCGAAGACGTAGGTCATGAAATTATTGACGCCGAAATTCCATTTCAGGGTGCCGATGTAATACACGTCGCCCCAGGTGACTCTGTTGTCGAAGGCCGAGCCGGAAATCGTGTTGCCGCGTGGCCCCGTCAGCGTCGCGTTGATATCGACCCCGATATTGCCGGGCACTGTCGCCGCACCGATCGTCAGCTGGCCGCCGAGCACAGGCGTTGCGAAAGTGTAGGTCGGCAGAAAGACGCCGACATCAGCCTTTGCATGCAGGCCGGCAACGATGTTGGCATTGTTCTGGAGGGCCCTGCCTCCGCCGGCTACAGCGTCAAGATGAATATACTGGAAGGTATAGCTCATCCCGGGCTGACCGGGCACCGCGGAGAGGCTACCCATGGTGCCTGGCAGCCAGAACCCGATGCCGCCGTTGTCAGCCTTTGCAGCAGCCGGCACCAGAGCGATCGTTCCGAACGTCACGGCAGCGAGAGCTGGTTGCGACCATCGGCCCATCATTCGGATTCTCCGGGGAGCGCCAAGTGATTCAGCGCATTTTAGGAGCAGGCAAGGCTGCTTGTTCGCCTCTTTTTTGATTGGCCGGCGCTGCCGTAAACTTTTTCCGGTAGTGACCTATCCGTCACGCCACCAAACCGGGCAGGGCATTCGGTGCCGCATTCTGGGACAGCGAATATGCAGTTTGTGCCAATGCGTCAGTTTGCTCTTTCGAATCAGTTTCTGCGGTCGGCATAGCGGGGCTATCCTGTCGTCGCAGGTTACAGGATTTTCCGCTGACATCGTCTCGAGGATGGAGCCGGAGATCGAGAGATGACCAACCACGGTCCGGTAGAGCCGCGCAAGCTTCGTATCGGGTTTCGCACTTCCATCGTCACGCTGTTCGTGGCCGTGGTGCTGTTTGTCGGATTGACGCTGGTCTATCTCAGTTTTAGCCGCGTCTCGCTGATCACGCAGACGGCGGCCAGTACCTTCATCGCCAAGGTGGCGCAACTCGGTGCCGGCCGCATCGATTCGAAATTCAGCACCGTGCGCGACAGTCTCGATATCCTTGCAGGCTTGCCGTCAATTCAATCGGCGGAAATCGAGGACAATTCGCGGCTCTACGGCCTGATGGCCTCGATGCTGCGCAACAATCCGCAGATATTCAATCTCTATGTCGGCTACGAGGATGGCTCATTCCTGGAAATGGACGTGATCGACCGCGCCAGGCCGGCCTTCCGCGCCAGCCTCGGCGTGGATGAAGACGCCGCCTTTCGCGTAGTCATCATCTCCCGCACCGGCAACGCGCCGTCGTCGCCCGTCACATTGTTCCTGTCGGAGAACCTGATCCAGGTCGCGGAGATCAAGGGACCGACTGGCTATGACCCGCGCCAGCGCCCCTGGTATGTCGAAGCGTTCAAGGATGAGAAGACGCTGCTGACCGGGCCGTATGTGTTCTTTGCCACCGGCCAGCCCGGCTACACCCTGCGCACGGTGCTGAAGGAGGGACGCCGCGGCGTAGTGGCGGCCGATCTCCTGCTCAATCGTCTGGAGGAAATGCTGTCCGATCAAAAACTCGGCAATTCCGGCCTCGCTTTCCTGTTCAACGATTCTGGGCGGATTGTCGGCCATCCCGAGATGAGCCGGTTGATGGAGGAAATTCCCGAACGCGGCGACGAACTGCCCCGTATGAGCGCCATCAAGCCGCCTGGTGTTTTGCAAGCGGTAGGGGCGTGGCGAAAAGGCGGCGCTTCGCAGCAGTTCTTTGCGGACGAGGCCGGACGCGCCTATGTGGCCGCTTTCCACGGCATCGAGACGGCGGGCAATGCCAATATCAAGCTCGCGGTGATCGCGCCGCTCGACGAGTTCTTCGCAAAGATCATCTCGGAGCGTACCGGCCTGTTTGCGCTGGCGCTGGGCTTTGTGCTCGGCATGCTGCCGCTCGCCATCTGGCTCGGCTCCATGCTGGCGCGGTCGCTGCGCAATCTCGCACAACAGACCGACGAGCTTCAGCACTTTCAGCTGGCGGATCGTCCGCGCCTGCACTCGGCCATCGACGAGATCGACGAACTCGGCCGCTCGGTGTTCGCGATGCGGACGGTGATCCGCAATTTTTCGAGCTTCGTGCCGCGGCCGATCGTGCGCCAGCTCATCGAGTCCGGCGCGTCGATCGAGCTCGGAGGAACGCGGCGGGAGATCACCGTGCTCTTCACCGATGTCGCCGATTTCACTGCCAAGACGGAAAAGGCGGACCCATCGGAGGTCATGATCTTCACGTCGCGCTATTTTGCGGCACTCTCCGAGACCATCATGAAACATCACGGCACGATCGACAAATTCATCGGCGATGCCGTGATGGCGTTCTGGAACGCGCCTGATGACGATCCCGATCACGTCGTCCATGCTTGCGAGGCCGTGCTTGCCTGCGTGAAGCGCAACAACGAATTGAATGATGAGTTCCGCAAGACCGGATGGCCTGCCTATGGCACCCGCTTCGGCCTGCATGTGGGTGACGCCGTGGTCGGCAATGTCGGCTCCTCCGACCGCATGAACTACACGGCGCTCGGCGCCAACATCAACCTCGCGGCGCGTCTGGAGGGGCTGAACAAGAATTACGGGACGCGGGTTCTGGTCAGCGCCGCCGTGAAGGAACGCGTCGAAGGACGCTTTGCCTTCCGCAGCGTCGACGAGATCAAGCCGAAGGGCTTTGCGGAGGCCGTACGGATTTTTGAACTGCGTGGCGAAACCGATGGCTCTGCGGAGGATGCCTTCTGTCAGCGCTGGGAAATCGTCTATGCCGCGATCTGGCAGGATCGGCCGGCTGCGGCGCTGGTCTGGATCACCGATTTCCTTGCACAGTATCCCGGTGACGGCATTGCGCAATACCACGCCGAACGGCTGCGGACGGAGTTGCAGGGGACCCACCTTGTTTCGGCCGGAGCGATGCGATGACTCGCGTGCTCCGCCCCTTGGACAGGCGTCAGATGCTGGCCGCCGGGCTGGCGGCTGGCGTCGCCTTTGCTGCTCCCGCGATCGCGCAGTCCAGGATGCGGGTTCGGCTGGGGTACCTCCATGTCGTCGCCGTCGACGGCCAGATTTTGACCGGCCTTGACCGCGGCGCGTTCGACAAGCAGGGCATCGACTTCGAGTTAGTCGAGCGTAACACCGGCCCCGAAGTATTCGAAGCCATGGCACGCGGGGAGGTGGACGTGCTGTCCGCCGGCGGAGTGATCTCGAACTATCTGGCACTCGGCGCTGGCCGCGCCTTTCTGATCAACGATATCGAGGTCGCGACCGCGCAGCTCTGGGTGCGGCCGGACCTCGGGGTGAGAACGTTTGCCGACCTTCGAGGCAAGCGTGTAGCAACGACCACGCAGACTACGGCCCACATCTTCCTCGACCGTGCCCTGCGCGCCAATGGCCTTGGCCTGACCGATGTTGAGGTGATCAACAGCAGTATGCCGCAGGCCGTCGGCGCATTCATTGCCGGGGAGGTGCCTGCCGTCGCCTTGTGGGTGCCCTTTAATCTCAGCGTACGCGACAAGCTGCCTAGTGCCATCAAGCTGGTGGATGCCTCCGCCTTCTATCCGCAGTCGGCGGTGATCGGCGGCTGGGTGGCGCGGCATGAATACTATGCCGCCAATAAGGACGTACTACAGCGGATTATCCGAGGCTGGGCGGAAGCCAACGACTACATAGTGCGTAATCCGAAGGCCGCGGCCGAGGCGCTGCAACAGCGGCACTACCAGCAGGCATCGATCGCCGACATCACCGAAGCGCTCAAGGCGCAGAAGATGTTCTCGTCGCGGGAATGGAAGCGGCTCTATTCCGATGGGACAGTCATCAAATGGCTCCAGCAGGTCAGCGATTTCTTCATGGCTGATGCAGGCGTGACGACGGCGACGCCGGCCAAGGATTACTTCGATCCTAGTTTGTACTTAGCAACAGTGAATTAGCAAGCAATCTGGTGCGGTATCCCAAAGGCGATGAAAACTGACGAGGGTCAAATCTGCATTCGGACCCCCCTCGGTTTTTTCGCGCTCAAAAATGGGCGAAAAAGACGGTTCGAAATTCGTCAATCGTATCAGGGGGATCTCAGATCGAGTCGTTCTCAAAACGAAATCGAGTCGTTCTTAAAGCGGAAATCGAGTCGTTCTCAAAGTGTCCGCACACACGAGCGAAGGCTGGTGGGCCCGGCAGGACTCGAACCTGCAACCAGACCGTTATGAGCGGAAAGTTCTAACCATTGAAGCCGTGCCCGCGGAGGGAGGGTACCCGCTCCAGTCCAGACATACGTGGCGCTGAGTCCAGCTTGGGTGGCAGAAGCCCAAACTTATATGGCGTCCTACAAAAACTGGCGCGCCAGCGTAGACGAAACTGATAACTACGTCTCCGCTGGAGCACTATGATATTGCAGCCTTCGGACCGCGGAGGTCACCGCGAGCATCCCAAGCTCGCCAAAGCTAATACGACTGATTGCGCTTTGGCTGAGGGAGCCACAACCTCGATCGCCGTCCAAATTGGTCGCAGGTCGCCGAGCGCTTGGCTGAGGCGCACCAACTCGTGGCTCGCAAGAAGGCGCGTGCAAAGACAACTGCGCGGCGCAAGCGGCGCTGGTAGGGTCATCCCGCCTAACGCTTTGGTTTCCTCTTGCACGCCGCAAGTCGATCCGCTATATACTGAACCATATGGTTCAGTATAACGAAACCCGCCTCGACGCTTCGTTCGCCGCGCTGTCGGACGCGACCCGGCGCGGCGTGCTGGAGCAGCTCGGCCGTGCCGACGCTTCGATCACGGACCTCGCCGAAAAATTCCACATAACGCTCACGGGCATGAAGAAGCACGTCAGCGTTCTCGAGCGGGCAGGGCTCGTCACCACGGAAAAGGTCGGGCGCGTGCGGACGTGCAGGCTAGGGCTGCGCGCGCTGGAAGAAGAAGCCGCCTGGATTGAGCGCCACCGCGGGCTTTGGAGCGCGCGCTTCGATGAGCTGGACAAAGTTGTCGAGGAATTGAAACGCAAGGAGAAGGCCGATGGCCGAAAAAAAACACGCTAGCCCCGCCGGCGCCACGACAGTGGAGCGCAAATCCGACCGCGAACTCGTCGTGACGCGCACCGTCAATGCCCCGGCGCACATCGTCTTCGAAGCGTGGAGCAAACCCGAATTGTTCAAGCGTTGGTGGGTTCCGAAGTCGGCGGGCCTGTCGCTGCTCTCGTGCGACATGGATGTGCGCACCGGGGGCGCGTATCGCCTCGTGTTCCGCCATCCGACCTCCGATCAACCGATGGCGTTCTTCGGCACGTACAGAGAAGTGACGCCGCACAAGCGCCTCGTCTGGACGAACGAAGAAAGCGATCAGGGCGCCGTGACCACGGTGACGTTCGAAGAAAAAGCCGACAAGACGTTGGTCACCCTACACGAACTCTACCCCACAAAAGCGGCCCTCGACGAAGCCCTCGCCGGTTCGGCGGAAGCCCTGCCCGAACAGTTCGCGCAGCTGGATGAGTTGCTCGCAGGCAGATCGTGACCACACCGCGGCCACCGCTCATCGGCCGCCTCGCCATTTCGCGTACTCGGCAAGGCGACGGCTTGGGGGCGCTGCTGCTCGCCGATGCGGTGCAGCGCGCATACGCCAGCGCGGAGACGGTCGGATCATCGATGCTGGTGGTCTGCCGATGCGCTCGATCGAGAAGTTGCTCGCGCGATGACGAACCGCAGCCAATAGATCACCGATGACCTGATCGCAGATGCTCCGGCCACACCCGCGCCGAAGGCGGCGCTCCATCTGCGTGTATCAACCGGCCGACAGGCGGAAAGCGACCTGTCAATTCCGGATCAACGCCGGCAGATCGGAGCCTATCGCGCGGCGAAAGGCTGGGAGGTGGTGTCGGAATTCGTGGAGCCGGGAAACACCGCCACCGATGATCGGCGGCCTTCATCCAGGCGATGATCGACGCCGCGCTTACCAGGCCGCCGACATTCACGCTCATAGTTGTCCATTCATTCTCGCGCTTCTTTCGCGATCAATTCCAATTCGAGTTCTACGTGCGGAAGCTTGCCAAAAATGGCGTCCGCCTGATCTCAATTACGCAAGACCTCGGAGACGATCCGATGAGCGTGATGATGCGGCAGATCATGACGCTGTTTGACGAGTATCAGTCGAAGGAGAATGCCAAGCACACCTTGCGCGCAATGAAGGAGAATGCGCGGCAGGGATATTGGAACGGCGCGCTTCCGCCGCTTGGCTATCGGATCGTGGCGGCGGAGCAGCGTGGTGCAAAGATCAAGAAGAAGCTCGAGATCGATCCGATCCACGCCGAAACTGTCCGACTGGTTTATCGGCTCGCGCTCAAGGGTGAAGGCGATAGTGGGCCGATGGGAATCAAGTCGATCACTAACCACCTAAACGCCCGCAATATCCGAACGCGCGATGGCGGTAAGTTCGGCATTGCATCGGTGCATCAGATCCTCACCCGCACGACCTATATCGGGCAGCACCGCTTCAATACGCGCGATCACAAGACCCGCAACGCCAAGCCCCAGGCAGAGCATGCGGTTATGGAAGTGCCGCCGATCATCACGGAAGCCGAGTTCAAGGCCGTGCAAGCAGCGCTGAAGGCGCGCAGCCCAAAATGGATGCTGCCCCGCGCTGTCAGCGGCCCAACGTTGCTAACTGGAATATGCTTTTGCGCATCATGCGGTGGGGCCATGACGCTGCGGACACGCAAAGGCGGCCAATATCGCTATTACACCTGCTCAACCAAGGCCCGTCAGGGCAAATCGGGCTGCAGCGGTCTGACAGTGCCGATGGACAAGCTAGAGCGGGCGGTGGCCGATCATCTCGAATGGCGCCTACTCGACCCACAGCGTCTGACGGCGATGATGGACCAGGTGCTGGAGCGCCGGCAGGAATGGAATGAGCATCGGCGCGGACACATCGCCGAACTCCGCAAGCGCGTCGCCGAGGCTGAAGCGAAACTGAAGCCGCCTCTACGAGGCGATCGAGAACGGCGTCATCAACGCTGCCGATCCTTCGCTTAAAGATCGGATCGCGGAACTGTCCGCTATCCGCGACCAGGCGCATGCGGATGCCGAGCGCGCAGCCGCAGCGCTTGAACGTGTTGGTCCGATCATCACTCCGGAGAGCCTTCGCCGTTTCGCGCTAAGCGCGCGGCGCAAGCTGCGAAACGAAGATGGAACATACAGGCGGGACCATCTGCGGGCGGTTGCCCAGCGCGTTGAGGTCGTCAGTCCGACCGAGATTCGCATGCTCGGCACGAAAACCGAACTGCTCCGGACACTTGTCGCTGCTGCTGGCGTAGAATCGGCGGCTGCTGGCGTTCGCAGTTTTATACCGAAATGGCGCACCCGACACGATTCGAACGTGTGGCCTTCGCCTTCGGAGGGCGACGCTCTATCCAGCTGAGCTACGGGTGCTTCTTGCTTACGCAGTGCTTACGCGGATTTCGCGTATGAGTTAACCTCAACGCGGGGCCCTCGCAAGCCATTGCAGTACAATACGCTTTCTTCCTCACTTTTCGCACCAGCTGTCTTGACACTTGCCTTCGGAGGGCAACGCTCTATCCAGCTGAGCTACGGGTGCTTCGCCGGTTCATTTAGCCGATTGGCCGGGCAGGGGCAACCGGCCCTTTTCGGGGGTGGGGAGACGAAGGCGGCATGACGCCGGCCGCGTCCCCTGCAAAATTCCGATCCGTCGCGGCGAATTGGTGCTAGTCTTGACGCGTTGATCTTCTAGACCATGGATGGGGACGTCCGATGTATAAGAAGGTTCTTCTCGCCTATGACGGTTCGGTCGAGGGGCGGCGCGCGTTGCGGGAGGGCGCAAAGCTCGCACAACTCTGCCGTTCCGAGGTCTTTTTGCTCGCCGTCGTCGAGGTCTCCTCGATCATGACGCCCGAGGCCGGGCTTACGATCCCGATCGAACTGCAGACCGAGGATTACAAGGCCATCCTGAACGAAGGCGCCGAGCGCCTGAAGGCGCTGGGATTTACGCCGACCACGCGGCTTGAGGTCGGCGATGCCGGGCAGAAAATCGCCGAGGTCGCCGAAGAGATCGGCGCGCATCTCGTCGTCGTCGGCCACCGCCCGCAGGGGGCGCTGGCGCGCTGGTTCGGCTCGATCGGCAGCTACCTGGTCAAGCGGCTGCGCTGCAGCGTGCTCGTGGCCCAGACCGAGATCAGCGATTCCGAGTTCGAGCGGCTGAAGCCGGCGGAAACAGTGGCCTCCGGATAATCCGTGACCGCTTCGAACCTAACTCGCGGGAACGATGATCTTGCCGATCGGCCACAGCGCGATGCCGGCAAGCTTGAGATGCGCCCAGGCAAAGGGAATGCCGATAATCGTCACGGCCAGCACGACCGCCGTGATGACATGCCCGAGCGCCAGCCACCATCCCGCCAGCACCAGCCAGATGATGTTGCCGATCACCCCGAGCGGCCCGGTGCCGATATCTTCCTGGCCCGTATAGGCGTCGCGCGAGATCGCCGTGAAGCCGAACGGGAACAAGGTGTAGGCCGCGATATTGAATGCGGCCCGCGCCCAGGGAATGCCGATGATCGTGATCGCCATGACGACGGCGGCAACCAGCCAGCCGAACGCCATCCATGCGCCGCCGAGCACGATCCAGATGATATTGAGAAGCAGTGAGACCGGTGACATGCTTAAGGACTCTATCTTGCCGTGGGCGCGATGGAAATCGAAAACCGCCCTGCAACCGGAACCCGATTGCTCCGGCTTTCGCAACCGCTAAACTCGTCTGCCAAAGGACCAGGCAACAAGCGTCGACGGGGAGACACGTTCATGCGTCCGCTCGAATTCGGCTGGTATTTGCCCACGCATGGCGACACCACGGCCTATGGCCTGATGGAAGCGCAGATTCCGGGCTCGCCCGAGCTGTGCGACCGTGTAGTGCAGGCGGCGGAAAAGGCCGGCTTCGAGTATCTTTTAATCCCGGTCGGCTCGGTGTGCTGGGAGGCGTGGATCACTGGCGCGTTCATGGCGGCGCGTTCGTCGTCCATCAAGCCGCTGATTGCGGCAAGACCAGGCTACATCAACCCGGTGCTGCTGGCGAAAATGATCTCGACCTTCGACCAGATGTCGGGCGGGCGCATCTGCATCAATCTGATCGCCGGCCAGAACGAGAGCGAGGTCGAAGGCGAGGGCGTGCGCTACCCCAAGGAACAGCGCTACGAATTGATGGAGGAGGAAGTCTCGATCCTGAAGGCGCTGTGGACGACGCGCGGGCCGGTAAACTTCGAAGGAAAATTTCACAAACTGTCCGGCGCCCATATCAGGCCGCGCCCGCACCAGCAGCCGTTTCCAAAATTCTATCTCGGCGGCGGCTCGCGCCAGGCCTGGGAATTGTCCGCCAAGCATTCCGACGTGCATCTGTTCTGGGGCGACCTGCCGGAAAAGATCGCCTCGAACATTGCCGAGATTAGGGAGATGGCACGCGCGCATGGCCGCGAAAACGACATCGGCTTCGGCATGCGGCTGCAGGTGATCTGCCGCGAGAACGAGGCGGACGCCTGGGAGGCCGCCGATCAACTGGTGCGGCATGCGACCGAGCGACAGAAGCAGGAAATGAAAACGCTGTACAACCGCTCGGAGGCGAATCTGCGCGTGCAGCAGCTCGCCCGCGAGCATGGCGATCTGCTATTGCCGCATCTGTGGACCGGCATCACCAAAGTCCGCCCCGGCGCCGGCATCGCCGTCGTCGGAAATCCCATCCAGTGCGCCGACACGCTGCAGCAATTCATCGATGCCGGCTGCCATTCGTTCTGCCTGTCCGGCTATCTGCATGACGAGGAGGCCGAGCGCTTTGGCCGGCTAATCCGGCCCATTCTCGCCGAAAACAATCGCGGCCGATGGGCGGCGTAAGGCAGGGCGGCGGCCCTCATGCTGCAGTGCACCGACGAGGCCGCTTGCGGCGGCGAATAGCCCCCTGCGCTCGGGCACAGTCTTTATATCGCTCGCGGTGATGTGTGCCCGGCGCTAGAGTTGGGCCGTTTCAACCGGGTACCGCCAAATGGATGGATCGAGCTCAATACTTGCGTTGGGCTCCGCCTCGGAGGACTTCGCGCTGTTTCGAACGCTCAGTTCCGAACAGCGGCTGAAGGCACTCAACGCGATGGTCCGCCAGGATCTGGTGCGCGGACAGATGCTGGTCGCGCAAGGCGGGCCGTCGGATTCGCTTTTCCTGGTGCTGCATGGCGCGCTAGCGGTGCGCAAGACCGGCTATCTCGAACCGATCGCCGAGCTTCGGGCCGGCGAACTGGTGGGCGAGATCGGCTTCTTCGCCAATGTCCCGCGTACCGCCGACGTGATCGCCATCCGGGACACCAGCGTGCTGGCGTTGACGCGTCCGGCCTACCAGAAGCTCGTCGAGGAAGCCCCCGCCATCGTCGAGGCGCTGCTCGCGGCGCTGGCGCGGCGGTTCGCCAAGGAGACCGCGCGCATCGCGCCGTTCCGCACCTCGCCGAAGGCGCGAACAGTGGCGCTGATCGACGGCGGATTGGAGCCGCTGCCGGGCGCTTTCGATCGCCGGATGCGCGAGGCACTGGCCGCGACCCATGCCGAGATCGTCGACGCCGCCCGCCTCCAGGCGATATTTCCCGGCCGCGCGCTCGATGCGCACGACGTCACCGAATGGCTCAACAAGCTCGAACACACGGCGCCGCTGGTGGTTTATCTCGGCGGCCGCGAGGCTTCGCCCTGGGCGCGCAAGGCCATCCGTCAGGCCGACATGGTCGTGTTCGCGTGCCGCGGCGATGCGCCGGCGGCAGCATTGACTGATATCGAGGCCTTCGCCTGCGAGGTTCATCCCGTTTCGGCCAGACGCCTCGTTCGCATTCATGACCGGCGAAGCGGCGAGGTCTCTGGCACTGCGGCCTGGCTGGCCCGGCTGCCGGCCTTCATGCATCACCATGTCGCCCTCGAAGACCAGGTCGACATCGACAGCCTGGTCCGCTTTCTGTGCGGCCGGGCGGTGGGCTTCGTCGCCGCCGGCGGCGGCAGCTTCGGAACCGCGCATGTCGGTATCTACAAGGCGTTTCGCGAACGCGGCCTAATGTTCGATATCTTTGTCGGCACCAGCGTCGGCTCCGCCATGGTGGCCGGCTTCGCCAAAAATCTCGAAGCCGAGCATCTCGAGCGCGGGACGCACGAGATCTTCGTCAGGAGCAGGAGCTTTCGGCGGCCGACCTGGCCGCGCTACTCCCTGCTGGATCACAAGGCATTCGACCGCGCGCTGGCGCAACAATACGGCCACGACTGCCGGATCGAGGATTGCTGGCGGCCCTTCGCCGCCGTCGCCACCAATCTTTCGACCCACAATCTCGAACTGATCCGGACGGGGCCGCTCTGGCAGGCGGTGCGCGCATCGAGTGCGATTCCCGGGCTGCTGCCGCCGTTCTACACGGCGGAGGGCGCGATGCTGGTCGATGGATGTCTCATCGACAACGTCCCGCTGGCGTCGATGCACCAGCTCAAGAGCGGTCCCAACCTGGTGGTGCATTTCGGCGAGCCGGCGGCGGAGATGTTCGACGTCGACTATGCATCGCTGCCGGGCCGGTTCGAGCTGATCGCCGCCATGCTGACGCCGTTCCGCAAGAAGCTGCTGCCCGCGGCGCCGAGCGCGGTGAACGTGCTGTGGCGAAGCCTGGTGGCACATCAGCGCTACGATACTTTGCCGGTCGGGCCGTTCGATACGGTGATGCGGCCGCCGCTTCCGCTCGATATCGATGTGACGGATTTCGATCGCCACACGGAAATCTTTGAAGCTTCCTACCTCTGGGCCAAGGAGGCTATCGCGTCGCTGGAGGCGGGAGGCAGTTCGGCCATCGCCGCCATACTCGGCACCGGGGCGTTGGAGCGGCGTCAGGCGACGGCTGTCGCAGCCTCCAATCGCGCGGCCAGCAATCGCCTCGTCTCGGCCGCCGGCTTCGGTGCGCTGAACAGATAATCCTGCATCTGGGTGCAGCCGAGCTGGCGCAGCATCTCGCAAGCTGCTGCGATGTTCACCACCACCTGCCTAGCGGCGATAGCCACCGCTGCGCGAGTAGGCGGCGCGGGTTTCCGGCGCGGGGCGGCTGACGAGGCTGGCGCGTGCCTCGCTGGCGCGCGGGGTCGCCAGCTTGAGGTCCTCGAGGAAAATCGGCCTTGAGAAGTAGTAGCCCTGGGCGTAGCGGATCTTGGTCGCGGCCTGCAGATAGGCCAGTTCCTCGAAGCTTTCGAGCCCTTCGGCGATTACGGTCATGCCGAGCGCTTCGCTCAAGGATTCGATCGCCCGCAGGATGCCCTGGCTGCGAGGGCGCTTATGGATGTCGGTGATGAAGGAACGGTCGATCTTGATTTCATCGGCGGTGATGTCGGCCAGCGCCGACAGCGACGAATAGCCGATGCCGAAATCGTCGATCGAGATCCTGACGCCGAGATTGCGGAAGATCGGCAGGATCTCGTCCTGGAAATGGGTCTTGGTCACGAACGCGTCTTCCGTCACCTCGATCATGAAGCGCTTTGGAAAGCCGGTGGCCTCGATCGCCTGGGCGAACGGCCGCATGAATTCGGGATTGCCGGCCTGCTTGGCCGCAACGTTCATGCTGATCGTGGTGTCGGGGCCGAAGGTCTCGTTGATCAGGTCGATCGATTTGACGATCTCGGCCAGCACCAGGTGGGTCAGTTCGTCGATCAGGCCCAGTTCGGTGGCAAGATTGATGAAGGTGCTGGGGGCCTGAATCAGCCCCTCGTCGTCGCGCAGGCGCACCAGCGCCTCGACGCCCGTAACCTCCTGGGTCCGGATATTGACCTTGGGCTGGAAGGCGCAGCAAAAGCGCTTTTCCAGGATCGCCAGCCGCAGCGATTGCTCGATCTTCATCCGCGCCAGCGCCTCGCGCTCCATGCTGCCGTCGAAGAACGCCGCGGCGCCCTTGCTGCCGTTCTTGACGCGATACATCGCGATGTCGGCGTTCTGCCGCAGCACTTCATAGCTGCGTCCGTGCTCGGGATAGAGGCTGACGCCAATCGAGGTCGAGGCGAATATCTCGGATTGGTCGATGAAGAACGGCGCCTTCAGCCGTTGCAGGATGAAGTGAATGTACTCTTCGACCTCGGCGTCACTCTGGATCGGGTTGAGCACCAGCACGAACTCATCACCGCTGATCCGCGACAGGATATCGGATTCGCGCAGGTCCAGCCCCAGCCGCTTGGCCATCTCCACCAGCAGCGCGTCGCCGACCGGGTGTCCGTAATAGTCGTTGATGTGCTTGAAATTGTCGATGTCGAGAAACGCCAGCGCGAAACGGCCCTGTCCGTTGTCGTACTTCAGGAGACTGTTGACGCGATGCTCGATCACGCGCCGCGTCGGCAAGCCGGTCAGCTCGTCATAATAGGCGGAGCGGAACAGGTGATCCTCGAACGCCTTCTGTTCGGTGATGTCGGTCGAACTTGAGATCAGCAAATTGCGCCCTGCGACCTGGATGGGCCGATGCGAGGTCAGAAACACCTGTTTGCCCGGACCGCCGGCAATGGCTTCTTCCACCACGGCCGGGCGGCCCGTGCGCAGCAATTCGAGACAGGTTTCACGGCGATCGCTCAGTTGCGAGGCCGACGGCGCCGCGGCGGCCGCCTCCAGGATGGCGGTCGCGGCATCGTTCATCAGAACGAACTCGCCGTGCTCGTCCTGAACCGTCACGCCGGCCGGAAGCAACCTGAAGACATCCCGCAGGATGTTCAGTTCGGATTCAAATATGCTTTCATCGCTGGCCTGCGTCGCCGCTGCGTGAAAGTCGTGCTTGTTGGGACTATGCATGCACGGAGACTGGCAAAGTCCCTTGTAGCATTGGTTAAGCGGAACTCCGAAAAACCGTAACAACCGTAGAAGTCAGCGATTTCTAGCGGCGTTGGACTTGATCGTCATTAACAGAGTGTCAACGCCGAACGAGAGACAGCTAAGACGAATTTCCATTGCGCGCTTTGGGCGCACGACGGACATTTTGCATCGGGGCAAGGTGCGGCAAACCGGGAAACGCTCAACTCGCAGGAACCCGGCATTGCATCGTGCAATGCACGCCGGTCTTCAGGAAGCGTACTTCCGTCTTGCCGTCGAACGCGCGAAGCGCCGATTGCAACAGCTTGGTGCCGAAGCCCGGGGGACCGACGTTTTCGATCACGGGACCTTCGGTTTCATCCCAGGTGACGTTGAGGCGATCCTCCGACATCGACCACGACACCTGCAACAGCCCGCGGGCCGAAGAAAACGCGCCGTACTTGCCCGCATTGGTGGCCAGTTCATGAAAGATCAGCGCCAGGCTGACCGCCAGCTTGGCCGGCAGGAACAGCGGATCGCCGTTCAGATTGAACCGGACATGGCCATATGGCCCGAGTTCGGAATGCAGCATATCCTTGATGTCGCAGCCGCTGCCGTCCAGCCGCGCGATCAAATCGTCGGTCGCCGACAGCGCGCGGAGGCGGCGATCGATGCTGCCCCAGATCTGCGGCTGATCCTGCAGGACCTGGTGCAGCACGGCGTGGATCGTCGAGGTCTTGTTCTTGAGGCGGTGCTGCAATTCCTCGACCAGCAGCTTGCGGTATTCCTCTTCCTGGATCAGACGTTTCGAGACTTCCCGTTGTTGAGCCACGATCGTCCGGTAATGTTCGACCCCCCAGATGGCGACACCGCAAACCGCCCAGAACATCAGCAGCAGCGCAAACCGTGCGGAATCGGCGGCCGCGCTGCTGAAATTGACGGTAACGCCGAGCGCGCCTCCCGCGATGGCCGTAGCGATCCCGAGCCGGGCACCACCGACGGCGGCGGCCAGGAACACGGCCGGGAAATAGGGCGTAAAGAATACGTCGGGACGGATTTGGGCTATCCCCCACCGGGCGATTGTCGACGCGGCGAGACAGCCGGCCACGAAGGCCGTACTGAAAACCAGCGAGGGCTGGGCGATTCCCTGCCACCCGCGCCTGAATTCGTCGATCAATTTCTTCATCGGAGTTGTCACTTCACGTGATCAGCGAATCCAAAATAAGGCCGATCATAGCGAAAGTGGGGGATTTCTGAGCCGCCGTTGGCGGCAAAGCGGGCCGAACGTCGGTGATCGCTGTGGAACAAGTCAGCTTGCCTTGTCGGCGTGGGACGGGAATATTGGCGTCAACGGATATCGATGGGGGTAACGAGATGGGACGGCTGGACGGCAAGGTTGCGGTGGTTACCGGTGCGACGAGCGGCATTGGATTGCACACCGCGGAGCTATTCGTCGCCGAAGGCGCAAAAGTCGTGGTCGCCGGGCGCCGCGCGCCGGAGGGCGAGGCATTGGCAAAAAAGCTCGGCGCCAATTGCATCTTTCGCCAGACCGACGTCACGGTGGAAGAGCAGATGAAGGCGCTGATCGCCCTTTCGGTGGAAAAATTCGGTCGTATCGATTGCCTGTTCAACAATGCCGGCGGTCCGGCGCAGACCGGCGGCATCGAAGGCCTCGAGGTCGAGCGGTTCGACGCCGCGATGGCGACGCTGGTGCGCAGCGTGATGCTCGGCATGAAACACGCGGCCCCGCATATGCGGAGGCAGGGTTCCGGCAGCATCATCAACAACGGCAGCATCGCCGGCAATCTCGCCGGCTATTCGTCTTCGATGGTCTACAGCGCGGCGAAGGCCGCTGTCATCCACCTCACCAGATGCGTGGCGATGGAACTAGGCGAATCCAACATTCGCGTGAATTCGATTTCTCCCGGCGCGATCGCGACCGGCATTTTCGGCAAGGCGCTGGGCTTGTCGGTGGAGGCCGCCGAAAAGACGCCGGCCGTGATGCGCGAGGTCTACAAATCGGCGCAGCCGATCCCGCGCGCCGGCTTGCCGGAGGATATTGCGCAGGCCGCGCTTTTCCTGGCGAGCGACGAATCCTCCTTCATCAACGGCCACGATCTGGTGGTCGATGGCGCCATGATCGGCGGCCGCAACTGGAGCCAGCAGCAGCAGGGCTATGTCACGCTGAAGAAGGCGTTCGATCAGGGCGCGGGGTAATCCGCCCTTACCCGTCATTGCGAGCAAAGCGAAGCAATCCATCTATCCGCGAGCAAGAAAGCTGGATTGGTTCGTCGCTTTCGGTCCTCGCAATGACACGGCGGGAAATTGCAAGGGAGAGACGCAAATGTCTGCAACATGCCGCTTGTCACCGATATCGGAAGGCCGTCCATTCTACCTCGCCATCGTCGCCGGCCTCGCCTGCGCCTTCGTCATCGGCAAGACGTTGCCGTCGACCATGGACGCGGTCTCGGCGATCATCGAACCGCTTTGCGCGAACAGCGTTTCGTCGGGCTCCGCGCAGGATGTGGTCGAGCCGATCTCCTCGCACGCGCTGCCAAACGTGCCCGGCAAGCGCGTGACCATCGTGCGCGTGTTCTACGGCCCCGGCGGCTTCACCCGCGCGCACCGGCATGCCGGCTCGGTCACCGCCTATGTGACCAAGGGTGAAATCCGCTCGCAATTGGCCGGCGGTCCGATTGAGACGTTTGGGGTCGGCCAGTCGTTCTTCGAGCCGCCGGGCGCCGTGCATCTGGTCTCGGCCAATGCCAGCAACACCGAGCCGGCGGAATTGATCGCGGTGTTCGTGGCCGATGAGGGCGCGCAGTTGACGACGTTTGTGGATTGAAGGCGTCAGACCTCATCCTCTGAGGAGGACGTCTTCGCGCGTCTCGAAGGATGCAGGCCACATGCGGGCCTCATGGTTCGAGACGACGGTATGCGCCTCCTCACCATGAGGGTTGAGTTGAGCGTCGCGCGGCGCTCGACCTCACACCGCCTTCACCACCACCCGCAGCCCATCCCGCGGCTTCGGGATCGGCCACATCTGCCAGTCCGCCTTGTAGCCGGGCTCCACGGACACTTCCAGATTCTGCAGGAAGTGCCGCGCAAAAGTCTTCGCCTGCATATAGGCGAAGTGCAGGCCGAGGCACATATGCGCGCCGCCGCCGAACGGCACCCAGGCGAAGCGGTGGCGGGTGCGCTGCGCTTGGTCAGAGAAACGCAGCGGATCGAACTTATCCGGCTCTAGCCAGATATCCGGCATATGGTGCGTGAACAGCGGGTTGACGCCAACCAGCGTGCCGGCGGGAACGTCGTACCCCCTAAACGAAAAGTCGCGCACCGCGCGGCGCGGCATCGACGGCACCGGCGGCTTCATTCGCAGCGCTTCCTTGAACGCCATTTCCGACAGCGGCATCTTCTCGAGATTGTCGATGCTGGAGGGATCGTTGGCCTCGATGCCGAGGCCTTTGACTTCCTCGCGCAATTGCTGCTGCCATTCGGGGTGGGCGGCAAGCTCGCCGACAAAGGAGGTCAGCGACGATGTCAGCGTGTCATGCGCCGCCATCATCAGAAAACTCATGTGGTCGATGATGTCTTGGGTCGACAGCAGCGCGCCGTCCTCGTGCGTTGCCTGGCACAGTTGCGAGAATAGGTCATCGCCGCCGCCCCGCGCACGGCGGATCGGAATCTGCTCGGCGAAGTAGGCAACGATCCGCCTGCGGCCTGCAACGCCGCGGCCCATCTGCGTGAACGGCAGCGGCCGCCGGATCGGCGCCACGGCTGCGGCCACCATGTCGATGAAGGCGCGGGTGATCTCGTCGACCTCAGGCCCGATGTCGGCGCCGAGGAACGACGTCGCCGCCAGATCGAGCGTGAGCTGCTTCATCGCCGGATACACCAGCATCTCGCCCGGTTGCGCCTTCCACTGCTTGACCCGCGCGGCAATGCCGCGGTCGAGATCGACGAGGTAGGACTTCATCGGCCCCGACTTGAACGCGACCGACAGCGCGCGGCGGTGCAGGCGGTGCTCTTCAAAATCCAGCAGCATCAGCCCGCGTGGAAACAACTGGCCGAGGATCCGTCCCCAGCCGTGGGTGGAGGAGAACAGGCGTGCCTGGTCGAACAGCACGAGCTCGTTGGCCTCGGGCCCGAGCATCGTCACGCTGGTCTCGCCGAACAGATGGGTGCGGTAGATCAGACCGTATTTGGCGGCCGACTTCTCAATCTGTCCTTTGGGGTCGGCCAGCACCGCCAGCGTGTTGCCGATGAACGGCCAGCCCTCGTCACCGGGAATGTGCCGCAACGCCTTGGGGTTCGGCGGCACCGGGATATTGACGGGGGAAGCCACACTCTGCATCGACATGGCAATTGCTCCGGTTGAGCCTCGCAAATCGCAAATATTATCCACTCTGTTGGCGGCTTTGTCGCGGCCTTAAATGTTGGCGCGCGCCGGTGACGCACCTAGGTAAATACCCCTTTGTTTCGTCGCCACAAGTGCGATGGTTCACAATGCCGCAATCCAATTCGCAGCGCAGGAAACCGTGCAGGAATATTTCGGGAAGACTGCCAGCTCCGTCATTGCGAGGAGCGTAAGCGACGAAGCAATCCGTGCCTCCACGTGCTGCGCTATGGATTGCTTCGCTTCGGTCGCAATGACGGTGATGGGCCGGCGGCTCCTAACGCTTTGCAATCACGCCTTGCGCTTCGCCGCTTCCTTCTGCAGGTCGGGCGCGTTGATGGTCGGGATCGCGACGCGGCCGGGACCGGTATGGGCAAGGGCTGCTGCGGCCTTTTCGTTTTCCATGATTTTCGCCATCACGGCCTGGCCCGCCCGCTCGAACACCGCGCGGTTCTCGATCACGAATTTCTGCGACTCCCGCAGCTTGGCGACATAGCCGTTGATTTCGGGGATGACGTAGCGGGCCACCATGTCCCAGCTCCGGCGCGTGTTCTCCGGATTGGCCCAGTCGTGCACGAAGCCGATGATGCTGCCGACGCCGCCCGAGACCTGCATCAGGTTCTTGATGGTTTTGACCAGATCGTCCGGCGTGCCGATGGTGGAGGCGGCGTTTTCGCCGCCCGCGGTCTTCTCGATCGCATCCTCCGGCGAGGTGAATGGCTCGAGGCCCGGCCGCTGCAGCGTGCGGACGTTATATTCGTTGTGCCAGCGCATCAGGCCAGGGCCGGCCTCGCGCTGCGCCTGTTCGCGCGTCTCGGCGATGTGCCAGGAAAGCAGCACGCGCCAGTCGGAACGGCTCACGGTGGTGCCGGCCTTCTTGGCGGCATCCTCGGCAAAACCCCACTGCGTCGGGAGCGCCATCAGGCCCTGCGTCGACATCGAGCCGAGCGAGATGATGCCAATGCCGTATTTGCCGGCGAGCGTCATGCCCGATGGCGAGATCTGGGAGGCCACCACAAACGGCATGTCTTCCTGCAGCGGCAGCAACTGCAGCGCGGCGTCGTTCATCGTGAACCAGTCGCTCCTGGCGGTGACGCGCTCGCCCTTGAACAGGCGGCGGATGATCGCGATCGCCTCGTCCTGACGGTCGCGCTGCGTCATCGGGTCGATGCCGAGCGTGTGCGCATCGGAGGCCAGCGCGCCCGGGCCGGAGCCGAAGATCGCGCGGCCGCCGGTCATCCAGTCGAGCTGCACCATGCGCTGCGCGACGTTGTAGGGGTGGTGATAGGGCAGCGAGATCACGCCGGTGCCGAGCTTGATGCGCTTGGTGCGCTCGCCGGCAGCCGCCAGAAACATTTCCGGCGAGGCGATCATTTCCCAGCCCGAGGAATGATGCTCGCCGCACCAGAACTCGTCGAAGCCGAGCGCGTCGATCTGCTCGACGAAATCGAGATCGCGGCGGAACTGCAGCAGCGGATTTTCGCCGATCGGATGATGCGGGGCAAGGAAGGCTCCGAATTTGAGACGCGCCATGGGGTTTTCTCTCCGGATTTATTGTTCTTCTGCATTGCTCGGGACCAAGTTACGAGGTGGGCCGCGGCAAGGCAATCCTAGCACCCCGCGGCCAGCGCATGGTGGTCGCGCAGCGTTCGCCGACTTGCCGTCGCCCGGAATTCCGCGCCGGGGCGGAATGGATGCCACAGGCGGACCTCCAGCCAAGGCTGGGCAGGAAAGATCGCTTACCTCCCGAGTAATCGCTGAGATGACCGAAGCCTGAGATCATCCGGCGCAAAGCTTCCCGGACAAGGCCCGTTCTCATGCATCAGATCGTCTCGCATCCCGTCGATACTTCGCGCCGCTGGTGGGTGCTTGCGACCGTCGTCGCGGCGCAATTCATGTTCGGGGTCGACGCCTTCATCGTCAACGTCGCGATCCCGACCATTGCGGCCGAGCTGCACGCGAGCGCGGCGCAGATCGAGGCCGTCATCGCGATCTACCTGATCGCCTATGCCACACTGGTCGTCACCGGCGGGCGGCTCGGTGATATCTACGGCACGCGCAACGTGTTCATCGCGGGCGTGGCGGGCTTCACCGTCACCTCGCTGTGGTGCGCGCTGGCGCAATCCGGCCCTGAATTGATCGCAGCACGGCTGGCGCAGGGCGCGACCGCGGCGTTGATGGTGCCGCAGGTGCTTGCCACCATTCACTTGCTGTTCGCGGATGGCTCGCGTGCCCGCGCCTTCGGCATCTATGGCATCGTGCTCGGGCTTGCCGGTGCGGCCGGTTTCCTGCTCGGCGGCCTCCTGGTCACGCTCGATCTCGCGGGGCTCGGTTGGCGCGCGGTGTTTTTCGTCAACGTGCCCTTTGGTGCGATCATTATCGCCGCAGCCTGGAAGACTATGCCGATGGTGCCTCGGCGCGCCGCCACGCGGCTCGATATTCCCGGCGCCATCGTGCTGTTTCTCGGCCTGCTATGTCTGATCGGCCCGCTGCTGTTCGGCCATGATCTGCACTGGTCGCCCTCGGTCTGGCTGGTGATGGCGGTGGGCGCAGCCATCGTCGCCGGCTTCCTGCGGCTGGAGCGCGCGGTCGCTCGCCGCGGTGGCATGCCGCTGATCGATCTCTTGCTGCTGTCGGACAAGGCGTTCATGCGCGGCCTTGTTGCCGTGTTCTTTTTCTTCTTCGCCAATTTGTCGTTCTATCTCGTCATGACAATGTACATGCAGAAGGGACTGCAGATTCCGCCGCTGCAGGCTGGTCTCGTCTTCCTGCCGTTGGCGCTGACCTTCATGATCGCTTCGCGGCATAGCGGAATGCGCGCCAAACATCGCGGCACGCTGGTGCTGATCGAGGGCTGCGCGGTGCAGGTTGTGGGCCTTGCGGCGCTGGTAGCCGTCATCGAATCGATCGAGGCGCCATCTGCAATGATGCTTTCGCTGGTGCTCACGATCTTCGGTTACGGCCAGGGGCTCGTGATGGCGCCATTGTCGAGCGCCGTGCTCTCGACCGTGAAGCCGGCAAGCGCCGGCGCGGGCTCCGGCATGTACGGCACGACAGCGCAAATCGCCAACGCGGCCGGCGTGGCGGCGATCGGCGCGGTGTTCTTCGCAATCGAAGCTACCCAGTCGAATCGGCTGGCGCTGCTTGCCGCGTGCGCGCTGTTTGCGTTGTCGATTATCGCCTGCGCCGCATTCCTGACATGGATGCGTCGGATCACGGGATGACAAATTAACGTCAATTGCCAAAATTTGATTGTGGGGAATGACAGTGCACGGTCTTTCTATTTTGCAGTGCAGCAACTATCTGTGCACGGTAGCGTTAAGAACAATCGCCAAACACAATCGCCCAGGAGCCATAGTTGTCGCTCGCGAAGAACGTCGAATTCTTGCGCCATTTCCCGAAGCTGAACGGGTTCAATGGCTTGGGAATCTATGGCCGAACCGCTCCTCCGTCGGGACGGACTCCGCTCGTCGAAATCTCAGGATTCGGCACCAATCCCGGCGCGCTCAAGATGTTCGCCTATGTGCCGGAGCAGTTGCCGCGCGCGTCCGCGCTCGTCGTCGTGCTGCACGGCTGCGGCCAGACCGCGGCAGGATATGATTTCGGCACCGGCTGGTCGACGCTTGCAAAGCGCTACGGCTTTGCATTGCTGATGCCCGAGCAGCAGGCCGCGAACAACGCCAACACCTGTTTCAACTGGTTCACCCCGGGTGACATCGCGCGCGGCCGCGGCGAGGCCGCGTCGATCCGGCAGATGGTCGCGCGGATGGTCGCCGATCACAAAATCGATTCGCGCCGGATCTATGTGACCGGGCTTTCCGCCGGCGGCGCGATGACATCGGTGATGCTGGCGGCCTATCCGGAAGTGTTCGCGGGCGGCGCCATCATCGCCGGCCTGCCGTACGGCATTGCCAGCAATGTCCGGGAAGCGCTCGGCGGCATGATGCAGTCGACGTCGCGCCCCGCCGGCAAGCTGGGCGATCTCGTGCGCAAGGCGTCGAAGCACAAGGGACCGTGGCCGAAAGTGTCGGTGTGGCATGGCAGCGCCGACCGCACCGTCAACCCCGCCAACGCCAATGAGATCGTCAAGCAATGGCTCGACGTTCACGGCCTGCCGGCAGCGCCGATGTCGGCGGGGGATGTCGACGGCCATCCGCGCGAAGTCTGGTGGAATGAAGACGGCGAGACCATCGTCGAATCCTACACCATCACGGACATGGCCCATGGCACGCCGTTGGGGCTCGCCGGCAATGATGAGCCCTATGGCGCGGAAGGCGCGTTCCTGATCGAGGCGGGAATTTCCTCGTCCTACCACATCGCTGATTTCTTCGGCCTGACCGAGCGCGTCAGCGAGGCTGCAAAGCCAGTCGTCAAGGCGCCGGTCACTCCGTCGGCTGCAACGGCATCCCTGCAGTCGTCCGATCTCGCTGCCACGCTCTGGTCGCGGGCCAACAAGCCGGTTCGCCAAACCAAGCCGGTGCCGCGCGAACCGAAGCGCCGGGGCATCGATGTCGGGGCCGTCATCAGCCGTGCGCTGACGGCTGCGGGGCTGATGAAATAGCCACTCCCGCCTTCAGCCCAGCGAAATTAAATTCCGATCTCGCCGGTCAGGAACGGATTGGTCAGGCGTTCCTGGCCGATGCTGGAGCCCGCGCCATGGCCGCAGATAAAGCCGACATCGTCGCCGAGCGGCAGCAGCTTTTCCTTGATCGAGTTGATCAGCGTGGCATGGCTGCCGCCGGGCAGGTCGGTGCGCCCGACCGAGCCGTTGAACAGGACGTCGCCGACATGGGCGAAGCGCAATTGCTTGTTGAAGAATACGACGCTGCCCGGTGAATGGCCGGGGCAATGCAGGATGTCGAAGGTGAGATCACCGATCGAGACCTGATCGCCTTCATCGAGCCAGCGGTCTGGCCCGAAATTGCGTACCCCCGTCATGCCGAAGCGCTCGCCGCTGCTTACGACATTGTCGAGCAGGTATTTGTCGGCGATATGCGGGCCTTCGATCTTGACCTGCAGCGCATCGCGCAGGTCGGCCGCGCCGCCGACATGGTCGATATGGCCATGCGTCAGCCAGATCTTTTCGACTGACACGCCGGTCTGCTTGATCGCTTCCAGAATTTTGGGAACGTCCCCGCCGGGGTCGATCACGACGGCCTTCTTGGAAGGCTCGTGCCAGATGATGGTGCAGTTCTGCTCGAACAGCGTCACCGGCACGATCATCGCGCCGGCCTTCGCCTGGGTGTCGGTTTTATCATCCATGGCAGGCACCATATTCTACCTTGAAGAGGGGTCAACACGGGCGGGAACCGATATGGGATCCGTTCCAGTCCGTGATAGGGTTTGCACGGAAGGATATTTAGTGACGAAAGACGGAAATCGCATCGGCGCGGACCGTGATTTCGGCCGGGATGCGCAGGTCATGAACCAAGCCTCCAAATCGCCGCTCGGCGGGGCCCGAACGACGGCGCGGGCGTTTTTTGTCAGCGATCGCCTCAATACGTCGGGCCTCGAGCGCGGCGACGTGCTGGCAACGACGCCGCTGGCATTTCGCGTCAATGAAAACGGTGTCGCGGTCCTGTTTCGCTATGGCGTGGTGGTCCTGATCGGGCTGAACGCGCTGGAAGAGGAGGAATTCCTTCGCGGCCTGGATCACCGCATGACCGGGAAGTTTGCGCGACGCGACGAGGAAATCGCAATCATCGAGCTCTCCCCGGAAAAGGAGGACCAGATTCCACCCGGCGGGCCGATCTGCCTGCAAAGCCTGTCGCCTGACCGGCTGATCCTAATTTGCGAGGCGCTGGCGAAGAGCGTCGTCCTGGCCCGGCATGAACGCGAGGTTGCCAGCGTCTTTGATACGACCGAACCGGTCGCGCGGGAGCTGGCGCAGAGCGGGCGTATGCGCGGCAGCCGTCGTTCGATCCTGAAAAACATCGGCGGCGCGCTTCTGGTACGGCATCGGGTGTCCGGGCCGGTCGAAGTGGAAGAGAAACCCGACGTGCTCTGGGACAAGCCGCATCTGGAGCGACTGTATGCCCGGCTGGAGGACGAGTACGAACTCAAGGAGCGCGCGGAATCGCTGAACGGCAAGCTAGCCGTGATCGCCGAGAGCGCGCAGGTGTTGACTGACATCATCGACACGCGGCGCTCGCTGCGGCTCGAGGTGATTATCGTGCTCCTGATCCTGTTCGAGGTTCTGGTGACAATCTATCAGCTCGCCATGGGCCGGCATCCCTGAGCTCTGTCGTCATTCGGGCAACAAACTCCCGTCGTCCCGGCCAAGCGAAGCGCGAGCCGGGACCCATAACCACGGCGTGTATTGTTGCACGAAGCTGGAGCTTCAGCTTGGCGCAACAACTCAGATCGGTGGTTATGGGTCCCCGCGTTCGCGGGGACGACTCGTTGAGAGAGTTTGGTACGTGAACAACTCACCGCTTGATCTGCGCCTTCAGCGTATCCTCGACGACGCGGTCGAACGAGGACGCTTTCGGCGTCGCCTTGGCGCGCAGGTCGGACAATTGCTTGGTCTTACCCTCGGTACGCTTCTGCAGGTATTTCGGCCCATAAGGGATCACGGTGCCGTTGATCTCCCGCTGCAGGATGATGATCTCCTCGTCGAACGGCGTCTCGATCAAGACCACCTCTCCGCCGTCCTGCGGGATCGGAATGAAGCGGCCATTGCCGTTCTGGGCGATATCGCGCCAGATCCGCGCGGTATCCTGCGCGTTGCCGGCCAGCACCGCATTGACGATGATGTCCTTCTGCTTGGCGACCGACAGCGTCACCGGATATTTGGTGTCCTGCGCGTAGTCCATGTGCGGCGGTGCGTCGCCGACCAGGAATACGATCCGCCTGGTGTCGCCGCCGCTGGTCCATTGCAGCTTGTTGACGGCGACGTCGAGCGCCTCGTTGACGCTTTCCGGCCAGTCGCCGCCGCCGCGGGCTTTCACCTCCAGGAGGTGGGCGTAGAGATCCTGGATGTCGGTGGTGAGTTCAATCTTCCTGGTCACGTAGTCGTCGCCGATGTCGCGGTAGGCGACGAGACCCATGCGGATGTCGGCGTCGGGATTGGAATCGACGATCGCGGTTGCGATCGACCAGATCTTGCGCTTGGCTCCTTCGATGAGGCCGCCCATCGAGCCCGTGGTGTCGAGCACGAACGCGACTTCGACGGCGGGTTTTGCGATGGCGGATGAAAGGCCGGCAGAGAGGGGAAGGGTGGCGAGAGCGAAGGCAAAAGCAGGGGCAGCGATGCGGTGCATCGTCGGATCTCCTCCAGTGTTTTGTCCCTCGGAACCAAGGTTCCCTTGGCTTCGCGGTGCGCTGAAGTCCAAACCAAGGCGGGCCATTGACAAATTTGCGGCCGGCTCGGCGACGGGGCGTCTGTTGGACGGTCCGAAATCGGTTAAAGTTCGAGCATGGAATCACCCGCCCGCCAGATCAGCCTCGTACCCCCAGCGGACCGCCGCCAGTCGGAGGCAGCGCTGGCGATCGCGCGCGGTACGGCGCGGCTGTTACGATCGCTGGGGTTTTCCTGCGTCAGGGAGCTGCCGCTGCCGTCGGGCCGGCGTGCCGACCTGGTGGCGTTGAATGAGCGCGGCGAAATCTGGATCGTCGAGATCAAGTCATCCGTGGAGGATCTGCGCGCCGACCAGAAATGGCAGGATTACCGGATGCATTGCGACCGGCTGTTCTTTGCCTTCACGCAGGATCTTCCTTGCGAGATATTCCCGGAGGATACCGGCCTGATCATTGCCGACGCCTATGGCGCCCACCTGCATTGCGAAGCGCCCGAGCATCGCCTGCCGGCGGCTACGCGTAAATCGATGACGGTGCGTTTTGCCATGGCCGCCGCCCTGCGCATCAATCGCCTGGTCGATCCGCAAGGGCATGGGGAGTTTTAGCTCGGGAGTTTCGGTGGTCGACCCTCATCCTGAGAGCGCGGAACGCGCGTCTCGAAGGATGTGCGGCCCGGCTCGTGCCCGTCGTCCTTCGAGACGCGCGCAAGAGCGCGCTCCTCAGGATGACGGGGATAGGGCTAGGCCCGCCGCGAAACTCCACGACGGCATCTGGCCGGTAAGCTGCCCTCTCCGCACACGATCAGCGTGTGTCCAGCACGTCATCCCTAACGTTTGGCTCGGTCCTCCCAGTCCTCCCACTCTACATCATGGACTTCCAGGTAGCCGGAAACGGCTGCGCCGATGGTTGGGAAAAAGCAATTCTCGCCAAGCTGCGCCAATAATCCGAATTTCTTCAGCCTGTCCTTTACGGGATCCTTGAGTTCGGCAAAACAAAGCTCGATACCCTGTGCGTGCAACGCCTCGTCCAATTCGACGAGCGTATCGCCGGCGGTGACATCCACATTGGTGACCGGCTCCGCCGCAACGACCAGCCAGCGTACGGGCGTCGGCGATTTCGCAACCGCGGCCAAAGCGCGCTCCTTGAAGAATTCAGCGTTGGCGAAGAACAGAGGCGCATCCCACCGGAACAGAACCAGCCCGGGGATCTGGCGTGCATCCGGATATCTCGTGATGTCGTGATAACCTTTCACGCCGTCGGCGCGGCCGAGTACGGCGGAGTGAGGGCGCCAGGCGTCCCATAGAAACTCGGCAATGGCGATAGCGATTGCCAGACCTATTCCCGGAATCACGCCGAGCGCGACGACGCCGGCAAAGCAGACGACCGATAGCCAGAACTCCCATGGCTGAATCCGGAATATCCGCTTGAGGTCGGTGATCTCAATCAAGCTGATCGCCGCAGCGATGACGACGGCGGCGAGCGCAGCGTTGGGCAAATACTGAAGGAGGTTGGGTGCCACCAGCAGAAGGAAAGCGATGGCAAGCGCGCCAACGATGCAGGTCAGTTGAGTGCGGGCGCCGGCGGCCTCTGCAACAGGCGTGCGCGAACCGCTACTGCTGATCGGGAAACCCTGAAAAAAGCCGGTTGCCAGATTGGCGGCGCCGAGCGCCACCATTTCCTGGTTGGGATCAACGTGATCGCCCAATCGTGCGGCATAGGCTCGCGAAAGCACGCTGGTATCAGCAAAAGATACCATCGCGATCGCGCAGCCGCCGATCAGCACCGGGACTATATCGGCGGCGCCGATCCAGGGAACGGTGAAACCCGGCAGACCCTGCGCAAGGGGACCCAGAACTGTTACGCCGTAACGCGCCGCAAGATCCAGCGCAGCGACGGCGGCCGTTGCCCCGACCACTGCAATCAGAATGCCAGGCAGCCGTTTATATTGCTGGAGCAGCAGGATAACCGTCAACGTGCCGAGCCCAATCCCGAAGGCTATCCAGTTGGTCTTCCCTTCAAGGATTGCGCCGGCGATCGTCCACAAGCTCCGCAAAGAGCCTTCGCTTTCGATCGAGAAACCGAACAGCTTTGGCAACTGGCTGATCAATACGGTCAATGCAATTCCGTTCATGTAGCCGTAGCGTATCGGCTTGGAGAGAAGCTCGGTCACAAAGCCCAGGCGCGCGATGCCTGCCAGAATGCAAACCGTCCCGGAAACGATTGCCATCATGGCGGCCAAGGTTGCAGCGCGGACGGGATCGCCGCCCGACAACGGAACGACAACGCCAAGGATGATGGCGGCAAGAGCCGAGTCCGGTCCCAGGACGAGGATGCGGCTTGGCCCGAACAATGCGTAGACAAAGAGTGGTATGATCGTTGCGTACAGACCGTAGATGCCGGGCAAGCCCGAGGCCTCCGCGTAGGCAATGCCAACCGGGATCAGCATGGCCGACAGCACGAGCCCGGCGAGGACATCATGCCTGAGCCACGCCGCTTCATATCGACGGAGGGTGCCCAGACCTGGCAGCCAGCGGATCGAGTGCTTCATTGCCGGTCACTCCCAAGCCCGGCCGAGATTCAAACACACTCGTCATGCCCGGACTTGATCCGGGCATCCATCGATCTTCGCAACAAAGGTCGTTGGAGATGGATTGCCGGGTCAAGCCCGGCAATGACCGGGTGCTACCGCGGCGCGCGCTTGGCCAGAATGCGCTGCAAGGTGCGGCGGTGCATGTTCAATCGCCGTGCGGTTTCGGAGACGTTGCGGTTGCACATTTCGTAGATGCGCTGGATGTGTTCCCAGCGCACGCGATCCGCCGACATCGGATTGGACGGCAGTTCGGATTTCTCGGTGCCGCTGGCGAGCAGCGCGGCGACCACGTCGTCGGCGTCGGCCGGTTTCGAGAGATAATCCACCGCGCCCATCTTCACCGCGGTGACGGCGGTGGCGATGTTGCCGTAGCCGGTCAGCACGATGGTGCGCGCATCGGGGCGCTTGCGCTTCAGCGCCGACACCACGTCGAGCCCGTTACCGTCGCCGAGCCGCAGATCCACCACGGCGAAGGCCGGTGCGGCCTTGTTGATCTGCGCCAACCCGTCGGACACGGTGTCGCACGATGTTACCGCGAAGCCGCGGGTTTCCATCGCGCGCGACAGGCGCTCCAGAAACGGCTTGTCGTCCTCGACGATCAGCAGCGAGCGGTCGGCGAGATCGTTTAGTTCGGCGATGGCGTTCAAGTCGGCTATCCCCCGGTTGCGGATATAAAGGATATGGCGTGGCAATTTTGCGCTGCCAAGGCCCCCTGGGCCGATCGGTTCCCTTTCCCCAAGGCCTGGGGCGGTCCTAATCCGCTGGCCCGGCAGCACTTTCCTCGGTTTCGAAGCGGACGCGGGGCCAGGCGATCTGCACCACGGCGCCGTGATCGGGAAAGGTCCGGTTGGAAAAGGAAACCCGGGCGCCGGTACGCTCCAGCAGCGTGCGGGCAATGAACACGCCAAGGCCGAGGCCGGCGCGTTCGCGATGGGCCTCATCGGCGCTGCGGCGCCTTGATAAATAGGGTTCGCCGATCCGTTTCAGCATATCCGGCGCAATGCCCGGACCATCGTCCGAAATGATGATTGCGACCGTATCCGCGTTCCACCACGCGTTCACCTCGACCGTCGTCCGCGCGAAGTCGACGGCATTCTCCAGTATATTGCCGACGCCGTAGAGAATCGCCGGGTTCCGCGCGCCGACCGGTTCCCGCGTGGCTGCGACAGCAAGCCGCACCTTGATCGCGACGCCGAAATCGCGATGCGGTGCCACCGCTTCCTCGATCAGCGTCGACAACGGCATGCGGTCGAACGGCGCGCCGGACGAAGAAAGCTGGGTGAGCTTGGCCAGGATGTCGCGGCAGCGCTGCGCCTGCTCGCGTAGGGTCTTCAGATCGGAGGCCAAGGGGTCGTTGTCGTCGACGGTCTTTTCCAATTCCCGTGAAATCAGGAAAATCGTCGACAGCGGCGTGCCGAGTTCATGCGCGGCGGCCGCCGCAAGTCCGTCGATCTGGGTCAGATGCTGCTCGCGCGTCAGCACCAGTTCCGTCGCGGCCAGCGCATCGGAAAGCTTCCGCGCCTCCTCGGTCGCCTGGAACGCATAGAGGCTGGTGACGCCGATCGCGAGCACGATCGAGAGCCAGACGCCGAACAGATAGATCGGCGGCAGCACCAGCGGGTCTTCGCTGTCCCAGGGCAGAGGCAGATGGAAGAACACCAGCGCCGAGGCGCAGGCGACCGCGAGCAGGCCGAGTCCGACCGTCATCCGGATCGGCAGCACCGTCGCCGAGATCAGGACCGGGCCGAGGAACAGAAATGAAAATGGATTCTGCAGGCCCCCGGTCAGGAACAGCAGCGC